>NZ_BJDQ01000008.1 GCF_005405225.1 Enterococcus dongliensis | reverse complement strand
ATGGAGGTTTAGCTCAGCTGGGAGAGCATCTGCCTTACAAGCAGAGGGTCAGCGGTTCGATCCCGTTAACCTCCATTTGAGCCGTTAGCTCAGTTGGTAGAGCATCTGACTTTTAATCAGAGGGTCACTGGTTCGAGCCCAGTACGGCTCATAAGCATATGCGGGTGTGGCGGAATTGGCAGACGCACTAGATTTAGGATCTAGCGCCTAACGGCGTGGGGGTTCAAGTCCCTTCACCCGCATTTTATTTTTTTGTAGTTGCCGGCTTAGCTCAGTTGGTAGAGCATCTGATTTGTAATCAGAGGGTCGAGGGTTCAAATCCTTTAGCCGGCATCATGCGGAAATAGCTCAGTGGTAGAGCACCACCTTGCCAAGGTGGGGGTCGCGGGTTCGAACCCCGTTTTCCGCTTTCCTGAAGACCAGGGGAAAACGCCGGGGTGGCGGAACTGGCAGACGCACAGGACTTAAAATCCTGCGGTGAGTGATCACCGTACCGGTTCGATTCCGGTCCTCGGCATTAATAGAATAAACGCACCCGTAGCTCAATTGGATAGAGTACTTGACTACGAATCAAGGGGTTAGAGGTTCGAGTCCTCTCGGGTGCATTTCGGGAAGTAGCTCAGCTTGGTAGAGTACTTGGTTTGGGACCAAGGTGTCGCAGGTTCGAATCCTGTCTTCCCGATAGTAACAAATTATGGGGCCTTAGCTCAGCTGGGAGAGCGCCTGCTTTGCACGCAGGAGGTCAGCGGTTCGATCCCGCTAGGCTCCATTTTTGTTAATAACGCGGTGTAGCTCAGCTGGCTAGAGCGTCCGGTTCATACCCGGGAGGTCGGGGGTTCGATCCCCTCCGCCGCGATTTTATTCGAGCCAGGACCTTTAGCTCAGTTGGTTAGAGCAGACGGCTCATAACCGTCCGGTCGTAGGTTCGAGTCCTACAAGGTCCATAGTGACTCTTTTGTGGAGGATTACCCAAGTCCGGCTGAAGGGAACGGTCTTGAAAACCGTCAGGCGGGTAAAACCGTGCAAGGGTTCGAATCCCTTATCCTCCTTTTTAATACTATTATCGCGGGATGGAGCAGTCTGGTAGCTCGTCGGGCTCATAACCCGAAGGTCGTAGGTTCAAATCCTGCTCCCGCAATTAAAAACTAAAAATACGGTTCCGTGGTGTAGGGGTTAACATGCCTGCCTGTCACGCAGGAGATCGCGGGTTCAAATCCCGTCGGGACCGCCATGCGGGTGTAGTTTAGTGGTAAAACCACAGCCTTCCAAGCTGTTGTCGCGAGTTCGATTCTCGTCACCCGCTTTAGTTTTTATGAAGGGCCTATAGCTCAGCTGGTTAGAGCGCACGCCTGATAAGCGTGAGGTCGATGGTTCGAGTCCATTTAGGCCCATTAAAATTATGGCCCGTTGGTCAAGCGGTTAAGACACCGCCCTTTCACGGCGGTAACACGGGTTCGAGTCCCGTACGGGTCATTAATTTTTATTTGGAGGATTACCCAAGTCCGGCTGAAGGGAACGGTCTTGAAAACCGTCAGGCGGGTAAAACCGTGCAAGGGTTCGAATCCCTTATCCTCCTTTTTAATACTATTATCGCGGGATGGAGCAGTCTGGTAGCTCGTCGGGCTCATAACCCGAAGGTCGTAGGTTCAAATCCTGCTCCCGCAATTAAAAACTAAAAATACGGTTCCGTGGTGTAGGGGTTAACATGCCTGCCTGTCACGCAGGAGATCGCGGGTTCAAATCCCGTCGGGACCGTTTCTGGCTCGGTAGCTCAGTTGGTAGAGCAATGGATTGAAGCTCCATGTGTCGGCAGTTCGATTCTGTCCCGCGCCATCAGATTTGCGGGTGTAGTTTAGTGGTAAAACCACAGCCTTCCAAGCTGTTGTCGCGAGTTCGATTCTCGTCACCCGCTTTAGTTTTTATGAAGGGCCTATAGCTCAGCTGGTTAGAGCGCACGCCTGATAAGCGTGAGGTCGATGGTTCGAGTCCATTTAGGCCCATTAAAAATCTTTTTGGTTTTTGGGGAAGTACTCAAGTGGCTGAAGAGGCGCCCCTGCTAAGGGTGTAGGTCGGGAAACCGGCGCGAGGGTTCAAATCCCTCCTTCTCCGTTTTTATTGTTTAGGCCCGTTGGTCAAGCGGTTAAGACACCGCCCTTTCACGGCGGTAACACGGGTTCGAGTCCCGTACGGGTCATCCTGAGACGTTTTTAACGTCTCTTTTTTTGTTTTTAAACTGATTTTTTACAAATTTCTGATTTTGTAGGGAAATTTATTAGTGACAGGTGCTATTTTTCTGTTATAATCGAGTCGTTGCAAGTTCCCGATAGGCTCTGGAAAGGCCCAGAGATTCCTTGTAACCGAATAAAAATTAGGGGGAATATTTATAATGGAAGAACGTCGTTTATTTACATCTGAATCTGTTTCGGAAGGACATCCAGATAAGGTCGCTGATCAAATCAGTGATGCGATTTTGGATGCAATTTTAGAAAAGGATCCAAAAGCCAGAGTTGCATGTGAGACATCTGTTACGACTGGACTTGTTTTAGTTTTTGGCGAGATCTCTACTTCAGCATATGTAGATATCCAAAAAGTTGTGCGCAAAACAATCAAACGGATTGGCTATACAGAATCAAAATTTGGTTTTGATGGCGATAACGTGGCTGTTTTAGTCGCAATCGATGAACAATCACCTGATATTGCTCAAGGAGTGGATGATGCCTTAGAAACGCGAGGCAATGAAGACTCATTTGATGATATTGGTGCTGGAGACCAAGGTCTTATGTTTGGTTTTGCAGTAAATGAAACACCTGAATTGATGCCGTTACCTATTTCTTTAAGTCATCATTTAGTTAAACGTTTAGCTGATTTACGTAAATCAGGAGAAGTTGCTTACTTAGGACCAGATGCAAAATCTCAAGTCACTGTTGAATACGATGAAAATGGCAAACCATTACGCGTGGATACAGTTGTTATCAGTACTCAGCATAGTGATCAAGTTGAAAATGAAACGATTCAAAAAGATGTTATGGAAAAAGTGATCAGACACGAAATTCCTGCTGAATTATTAGATGAGAAGACAAAATACTTTATCAATCCAACGGGACGCTTTGTGATTGGCGGACCTCAAGGGGATGCTGGTTTGACTGGACGGAAAATCATCGTTGATACTTACGGAGGTTATTCTCGTCACGGCGGTGGTGCTTTTTCTGGTAAAGATGCGACAAAAGTTGACCGTTCAGCTTCTTATGCTGCTCGATACATCGCTAAAAATATCGTTGCTGCAGGCTTAGCCGAAAAAGTGGAAGTTCAATTAGCTTATGCAATTGGTGTGGCTCAACCAGTTTCTATTTCGGTCAATACGTTTGGTACAGCAAAAGTTTCTGAAGAAGCATTAATTGGTGCTATTCGTGAAAACTTTGATCTGCGTCCAGCCGGTATTATTGAGATGCTTGACTTGTTACGTCCAATTTACAGTGATACAGCTGCTTATGGCCATTTTGGTCGAACGGATGTGGACTTACCTTGGGAACATACAGATAAAGTCGCTGCATTGAAAGCAAGTTTGAATTTAGGATAAATCGTACAGACATAAATTATTTATGGAGTTCACGAGGCGGTTTCCATTGACTGTTGATCAATGGAACTGTCTCTTTTTTTGTTTATAGATTAAGAAATGAATTTGGAGGGAAAAATGAAAAGAAAAACAAATGTGAAGATTGTGACTGTAGGAATTTTTATTGCAACATTTATGTCTGCAATTGAAGGGACTATCGTGACAACTGCGATGCCAACGATTGTTGGTAGTTTACATGGAATAGAAATCATGAATTGGGTCTTCTCGATCTATTTATTGACAAATGCTATGATTACACCAATTTACGGAAAATTAGCTGATAAAATCGGAAGAAAACCAATCTTTATCGTGGGAATCTTGCTGTTTGTATTAGGTTCTGCATTGTGTGGGATGTCAAATGAGATGCTGACTTTGATCATCGCACGTGCGATCCAAGGAATCGGTGCTGGAGCAATCATGCCAGTATCATTAACAATCATTGCTGATTTGTATGATCTTGAAAAACGAGCGAAAGTTTTAGGACTAACAAGTGCCGCATGGGGAATCGCCAGTGTTTTTGGTCCTTTGGCTGGTGGATTGATTGTAGATACAGTAGGTTGGCATTGGATCTTCTTTATCAATGTCCCAATCGGCATAGGGTTGATTGCTCTATTGCAATATTTTTTTATAGAAGAGAAAAAGCAACATCAGGCTAAAAAGATGGATATGCTAGGTAGTTTATTTCTAATGCTGACATTGCTGAGTCTCTTGTTAGGTTTTCAGTTACTAGGTGATGAAGGGATTTCACTAGCAGTAGTGGCTTTATTTGTTGCAAGTATTCTTGCATTACTCTTTTTTATTCAAGCAGAAAAGAAAGCAGAAGATCCAGTAATCAATTTGCAATTGTTCAGTAATCAGACTTTTGCTAGTGTGAATATCGTAGCGGCATTGATTAGTGGTTTTTTGATGGGATTAGATGTCTACATCCCAATGTGGATGCAAGGTGTTCTTGGCAAACCGGCTGGATTAGGTGGTTTGGTATTAGCGCCTATGTCGATCATTTGGATGTATGGGTCATTTTTATCAGGCAAATTATTACGTAAATATTCAGTTCGATCGATTCTTATTATGGGGCTGACGATTATTTTATTTGGTGGAGGGACTTTATTGGCGTTGCCGCAGCAAAGTCCATTTTGGCTGTTCTTCATCATTACAGGTGTTTTAGGTGTCGGTTATGGCTTATCGGTCACAACGACAACTGTTGAAGCACAAGCTAGTGTACCAAAAGAAGAAATCGGAGTGGCAACATCTTTCAATACGTTGTCACGGACGATCGGTCAGACAGTGATGGTTGCACTTTTCGGAATTATTTTAAATGTTGCAAATAATCATCAATTAGTAAAGGCAAAGATCACTGATCTAGATAGTATGAATCGTTTGATCAATCCTCACACCGCTTTGCAGATAGAGGTAGGATTGCGGATGAAATTACATAAGATTCTCTTTAATAGCCTGCACTGGGTGTATCTAGCGGGACTAATGTTAATTATTGTTGCATTGATTTTTAGTTTTATGGTTGGGAAATCGACTAAACATGGTAAACTAAATGAAGAATAAATAAACTGGAGGCTTTAACTGAATGGCTTTTTTACAGGTAAATGTCTATTCAAATGTGTTACAAATGGAAGTAATGGTAAATGTAATCTTGCCACAAACGACGCATAAAAAAATCGGAACCGAATCAACAGGCGTGACTGAAGACGTGACTGTGTTGTATTTATTGCATGGCATGGGAGGAAATCATAGTGTTTGGGAGCGGCGAACGTCGATTGAACGTTATGTTGCAGAGTATCAGATGGCGGTAGTAATGCCGTCAACCGATCTTGGCTTTTACACAGATACGACATATGATATGAATTATTGGACCTTCGTATCTGAAGAACTCCCTACGATTGTTCATGAACTTTTTCCTCAGATTACTTATAAACGTGAAAAGACGTTTGCGGCTGGCTTATCAATGGGCGGTTATGGTGCGCTGAAACTAGGTCTGGCAAAACCTGAAAACTTTGCGGCTGTGGCTTCCTTATCTGGAGCTGTTGTTCTGACAGATGTGGAAAGTTTGCTGTCGATACGTAATGAAGCATACTGGCAAGGAATATTTGGCCCGTTGGACCGCGTTCAAGGTTCAAAAAATGATCCATTGTACTTATTAGAAAAATTAGTGGATAGTAAAAAAATTGCGCCACGTTTTTTCTTAGCTTGTGGAACAGAAGATGATCTGTATCCGGCTAGTCAGTACATGGCACATCAGTTAGAACAAAAGAATTTGGCTGTGACGTTTGAAGACGGACCGGGGAAACATGATTGGGTATTCTGGGATACTTGGATAAAACGTGTGCTGGAATGGTTCAATGAAAAGCACGACTGATTAATCAGTCGTGCTTTTTTTCTACGCATAATAAAATAGGTGGATTGTTTTTTTGGTTGATGAATTGGTAGGTTAAGACCGTAAATTGTTCCTGCGGCAGGCTTTGACAAAAATGTAAGACTTCATTTTTCTCGGTCTCACCACCAGCATGTCCATAATAGATCACGACAATCATTCGTCCGCCGACAGTCAAACGTTTTAAGATAGCTTGCATGGCTTGTTTAGTTGTTTCAGGCAAGGTAATGATTTGCTTGTCACTATTTGGTAAATAGCCTAGATTAAAAATCGCTGCTTGAATAGACTGATGTTTCGAAATATTTTCGTCGATTGTTTCATGACCTGCAAGGTATAAGGAGGTACGATCAATGAGATTTCCTAATTTTTGGCGTGTTTTTGTAAGTGCTTGTTCTTGGATATCGAAAGCATAAACATGACCGGTTGATCCAACTAGTTCAGCCAAAAATAAAGTGTCATTGCCGTTGCCCATCGTAGCGTCGATGACGTGATCTCCGCTAGTCACTACTTCGTTTAATAATTGGTGGCTAAAGTGTAAGGCTGTCAGCAACATGGTTAAAATCCTTTCTCAAAGCGAATTTTCCTTGATAAGAATCCCGGTGGAGTAATTCTTGATCGATCGCATTCAAGACTTCCCATTTTTTCAAGCTCCACATAGGTCCAATTAATGAGTCTCGCGGGGCATCTCCTGTTAGTCGATGGATGATGATGTCTTGTGGGATCATTTCTAATTGATCACAGATGACGGTGACATAATCTTTCTGACTCATTAATTGCAGACTTCCTTCGGCGTAATCACGCAACATTTTTGTGTTTCGCATCAAATGGAGTAAATGCAATTTGATTCCTTGGATATCAGAATCTAGGATTGTTCGGCGTACGTTTTCTCGCATCATCTCCAAAGACTCGCCAGGCAACCCATTAATTAAATGTGTACAAACTTGGATATTGTGTTTACGTAATCGTGCGACGGCATCAACATATGTCGGATAATCGTGGGCACGATTGATTCGATCGCTCGTAGTTTCGTATGTCGTTTGTAATCCCAATTCTACCCAAAGATACAACCGCTGATTAAGTTCAGCTAGATACGCTACGACTTCGGGTGGCAAACAATCTGGTCGGGTACCAATGGATAGACCTACTACTCCCGGCAGATTGACAACTTGTTCAAACCGCTCGCGGATGATTTCTATCGGTGCATGAGTATTGGTGAAATTTTGAAAATAGACAATGTATTGTTCTACATGAGGCCATTTTTGATGCATCATATCTATCTCTTTGTGAAATTGCTGAGGCAGTGGATCACTTGGGGCGACGATCATATCACCAGAACCCGAGACACTGCAAAAGGTACAGCCACCGTGAGCGACGGTACCATCTCGATTGGGACAATCAAAACCGCCATCGATAGGCACTTTAAAAATTTTTCCGCCAAATTGTTGACGCAGCGCGTAATTCCATGAATGGTAGCGCTTGGTACTATCATCACTATATTGAAAGGTCATCGTTTTCTCCTAATCGCTTTTAGATCATAAGCTAATTTTTTCTGTTTGTAATAAGGATAAGTGAACAACAGCCAGCTGCTGCCCAAAAGTGCTCCGCCAAGAACGTCACTTGGATAATGGACACCGAGATAGATTCGGCTGACGATAATGCTAAAAATCAATAGTCCTGCGATACATTGAGCGATCCAACGAGGTGTTCTTTCTTTAAAGAACAATGCCATCACACAAATCAAAGTGCCGTATAATAAAGTGCTGGCTGTCGCATGGCCGCTAGGAAAACTAAAACTGTGTTCAGTCACCATATGAGGCAAATGAGTCGGCCGTGCTCGTTGAAAGAATAATTTTAATAAGTGATTACCGATGCCGCTGATCAAAGCCATCGTGATGGCTAACCATAAGGCAGTGATTTTTTGCTTATTAAAATAGAACAAGCCGATAAAGACTACCGATAAAAGGGTGATCGTCGTTGGATTGGCAAATTTCGTCACCCATAAAAAATAACCATTCATTTGCGGATAGAGGCGATGGACTGCCTGAATAATTCCACGATCGAAACCGGTCAATGTTTCGGGATAAAAACGGACAATATAACACAATGCTGCAAAAAAGAGCAAAGTGAAACTGCCGATCAATTGATAGAGTGCTTTATTTTTCATGGTTTTGTCTGATTCATCCTTTCTAAACAAAAGTATTATATCATGTTTCAACGAGGGGACAATTTTTTCCAAGATTTCTTAAAGGGAATTCAATTGAATATTATTTTAGAATCTGCTAAGATAAAACTACTTTGAATATTGTTGCTTGGAAGAGGAGTAGTAGAAACGAACGCATTTTAGAGAGCGCACGGTGCTGAGAGTGTGTATGCAAGACATTCGAACTTACCTTGGAGCATGATCGATTAGATCCGGTTAGGGACCGTTATTTCTTTTGAGGTCTGTTTTCTGACAGATAAAAATAGGTGGTACCACGTTTATTACGTCCTATGGAAGTTTCTTTGAGCTTTCGTAGGACTTTTTTTGCTAGGTCCGTTCCACGCGAACTTTTTAAGTAGTAAAGTTGGGTGTGTGATGGAATCAAGACCGTTTTTCCTAGTTTGGAAAATGATTTTTGGAACCTGGATTAGCTATTAATTGTATGTAATGTTATCAAAAATAAGTTTATCTAAGTAGGAGGAGCAACATGAGTTACGATCACAAAGCGATTGAAAAAAAATGGCAAAAATATTGGGCAAAACATAATGTTTTCAATACCCAAGACGATCCTGAAAAACCAAAATTTTATGCATTAGATATGTTTCCTTATCCGTCTGGTCAAGGACTGCACGTAGGACATCCAGAAGGTTATACCGCAACTGATGCGATTTCACGGATGAAACGTGCCCAAGGATACAATGTGCTGCATCCAATGGGCTGGGATGCTTTCGGTCTACCTGCAGAGCAATATGCCTTAGATACCGGAAATGATCCGGCAGAATTCACAAAGAAAAATATTGAAACTTTTAAACGTCAAATCAATTCATTGGGTTTTAGCTATGATTGGAATCGTGAATTAAATACTACCGATCCTGAGTATTACAAATGGACACAATGGATCTTTGAACGGATGTATGAAAAAGGATTGGCCTATGAAGCTGAAGTGCCGGTTAATTGGGTTCCTGAACTTGGGACAGTCATTTCAAATGAAGAAGTAATCGACGGAAAAAGTGAACGGGGCGGCTACGATGTGATTCGGAAACCAATGCGTCAATGGATGCTAAAAATCACTGCTTATGCGGATCGTTTATTAGATGACTTAGATACCGTTGACTGGCCAGAAAGCATCAAAGAGATGCAACGGAATTGGATCGGACGTTCAGTAGGAGCAAATGTCAGCTTTAAAGTAGAAGACAGCGAGGAAACCTTCACCGTATTTACAACACGGCCAGATACCTTATTTGGTGCAACTTATGCAGTTTTAGCACCAGAATTAGACTTAGTTCAAAAAATCACTACGCCTGAGCAAAAGACGGCTGTAGATGCGTATATCGAAGCAGCATCGAAAAAATCTGAATTGAACCGAACAGATTTGGCAAAAGAAAAGACTGGCGTCTTTACCGGAGCTTATGCAATCAATCCTGCTAATGGGGAAAAAATGCCTATCTGGATCGGAGATTACGTCTTAGCTTCTTATGGAACTGGAGCGATTATGGCTGTTCCAGCACACGATGAACGTGACTATGAATTTGCTACAACCTTTGGTTTGCCGATCATCCCGGTACTTGAAGGCGGCGACATAGAAAAAGAAGCCTTCACTGGCGATAGTGCCCACATCAATTCTGAATTTTTAGATGGATTGAACAAACAAGATGCGATTGATAAAATGGTGGCTTGGTTAGAAGAACATGGCTGCGGCAAAAAAGAAATCAGTTATCGTTTGCGTGACTGGTTGTTCTCACGTCAACGTTATTGGGGTGAACCAATCCCAGTCATCCACTGGGAAGATGGGACGACGGGCTTAGTTCCTGATTATGAATTACCATTAGAATTACCAAAAACAACGGATATCAAACCAAGTGGGACAGGAGAATCACCATTAGCTAACATCGATGATTGGGTCAACGTGATTGATCCAATTACAGGTAAAAAAGGTCGTCGCGAAACGAATACGATGCCACAATGGGCCGGCAGTTCATGGTATTATCTACGCTTTATTGATCCGCATAATAAAGAATCATTGGCTGATTATGATAAATTAGAACGCTGGCTGCCAGTAGATTTATATATCGGTGGAGCAGAACACGCAGTATTACATTTATTGTATGTACGTTTCTGGCATAAATTTTTATATGATATCGGTGTCGTTCCAACGAATGAACCTTTCCAAAAATTATACAATCAAGGCATGATTTTAGGTCAAAGTTTCCGAGACAGTCGAGGAGCATTGGTTCCAACCAATCGAGTAGAAAAACGCGATGGCAAATGGTTCAGTCTTGATACTGGCGAAGAATTGGAAGAAGCTCCAGCTAAGATGAGCAAATCATTGAAAAATGTCGTAAATCCTGACGATGTTATCGAACAATATGGTGCTGATACCTTGCGGATGTATGAAATGTTCATGGGACCATTAGATGCTTCAATTGCTTGGAGTGAAAACGGACTTGAAGGTTCTCGTAAATTCTTAGATCGAGTATGGCGTCTGATTGTTGACGAGGAAGGCAAGATGCGTGACCATATCACTACTTTCAATGATGGGTCATTGACCAAAGTTTACCATCAAACAGTCAAAAAAGTGACAGAAGATATGGAACAGCTGCATTTCAATACCGCTATTTCTCAATTGATGGTCTTTGTTAACGATGCTTATAAGGCAGAAGCTTTGACGTATGAATACGTGGAAGGATTCGTGCAATTATTAGCACCGATTGCACCACATATCGCTGAAGAACTTTGGGCGATCTTAGGCCATGAAGAAGGAATCTCTCATGTGTCTTGGCCAATTTATGATGAAGAAGCCTTAGTTGAAAATGAGATTGAAGTGATCTTACAAGTAAATGGGAAAGTTCGTTCAAAAGTTATGGTTGCAATTGACTTAGCAAAAGAAGAATTAGAAAAAATTGCGCTGGAAGATGAATTTATCCAACGCAATATCGAAGGTAAAACAGTCCGTAAAGTGATTATTGTGCCAAATAAATTGGTCAATATCGTAGCGAACTAAAGTAAAAGCTCCGTAGAAATCTACGGAGCTTTTTTTGTATTGATTGATAATCAGAAAAAGAGATGAAGATTATCAAAAGACAATCAAATCAATTGATATTAGCTGAACGAGTCAAACTATCATTGGATAAATTTTTCAGCTAAATGATAATCGCCCTCGTAAGGAAGACTTTCTCCATTGACTGTCATATATTTATCGGTTCCTTTTCCGGCTAAGATAATCGCATCGTTAGGACCAGCGGTTTGAATCGCTTCTTTAATTGCTTTTTTACGATCAATCTCGAAATGTACTTGGACATGATTATTTTTGATTCCTTGCTGAATCTCATCAGCAATCTTTTTAGGATCTTCGAAGTTAGGATCGTCACTAGTCAGTACAGCGAGATCGGCATATTCTCCGATTGCTTGTCCTAAGCCTTCGCGGCGAGATTCTGCTTTGTTCCCGGTTGATCCGGTAATGACTACTAAACGACCAGCAGGATGCTGCTCTTTTGCAAAAGCCAGCAAGGATTTCATACTTAAATAATTATGGGCATAGTCTACATAAATATGGGCACCGTTTGATTTTAAAAGTAGATTCATGCGTCCTGGAACCAACGCCTCAGCTAAGCCTTGGTGACCAGCTTTTTGGTCTGCTCCAACAAGGGCGCTGGCTAGTAAAGCAGCAGCCGCATTTTCTTTGTTGAAATCGCCCGCCAATAAAATCTCATACGACCCGTTTAAATGAAAAGGATCCGGCGCACCTGTTAAAGAAAAAGCTAGCGGATGCTCTAGCGGCTGTATACAGTAATCTGCTTGCTTATTCCCATAGGTGATGACAGGAATATTTTTTTTCTTTGTTAATTCTAACAAAAGCTCGAAATGGTCGATCTCGTGATGCAAGATGACTTGGCGTGAATGAGTTACTAATTGTCGTTTGCAGTAGAAGTAATCCTCAAATGTCGGATGTTCGATTGGTCCGATGTGATCTGGGGAGATATTTAAAAAAATACCTACATCAAAAATCAAGCCGTAAACACGTGCGACTTTGTAAGCTTGAGAAGAAACTTCCATCACTAGATGAGTCATCTTATTTTCAACAGCTTCAGCCATCATTCGATACAAGTCCAGTGATTCTGGGGTTGTAAGTTTTGATTTGAAAAAGGTCACACCATCTAACGTAGTATTTAATGTAGATAACAGGGCTGTTTTTTTACTCGTCGTCCTATCTAAAATTTGTTTAGTAAAATAAGCAACGGTTGTTTTGCCTTTTGTTCCAGTGATTCCGATTATTTTTAATTTTTCTTGTGGATAGTCGTAAAAAGCCATACTCAAAACAGCTAAAGCTTTGCGGACATCTGTCACAATAATCGCCAACTCAGCAGAAACATCATAAGGTTGTTCGGCAAGATAACAAGTCAATCCTTCTGAAAGAGCTTGTTCTAAATAACGTTGTTGAAAGTTATTGCCTTTACAGAAAAACAGGGTGTCGGCATCAACTTCACGTGAATCATAAGTGATATTGTGGAAAGTTTTGTCAAAAGGAGCCGTCAACGTCCAACGCGTTGGCGTGATAAATTCCCGTAAGAGTTTTTCTTTTTCAAGGATCTGTTGGATTTGGGTAAGTGTCAGCATGTTGAGACCTCCAATATATAGTCTAGGCTATTATAGCATAGCTCAGTAAGAGAAAAAGTAAAGAGTGATTGTCAGAAGTGTGTTTTCGTTTTACTATAAAGAGGTAGCGATTTCAAAGGAGGAGACCATGAATAAAATCAATGAGCTGTCCTATCAAGAAAAGATGATTCAGGGTTCTGTTTGGTTATCCGTAGGCAATATTTTTTCACGTCTGTTAGGAGCCATCTACATTATTCCTTGGTATGCCTGGATGGGCGAAAATGCCCGAGCTGCCAATGGATTATTCAACATGGGCTACACGTTTTATGCGTTGTTCATGATGATTTCTACCGCTGGTCTGCCTGGAGCCATCGCTAAGCAGATCGCTCGGTACAACTCACTTGGCGAATACCGAACAAGTCGGCGGTTATTTACTAAAGCCTTGCAAATTACAGCGATTTTAGGAATAGTTTTCGGTGGCGTGATGTTTGTCGCTGCTCCTTTGCTGGCGCGTTTATCTGGTGGAGGATCTGCGTTGATTCCAGTAATCCAAGCATTGAGTGTGGCAGTCGTTGCTTTTCCATGTATGAGTGTTTTACGCGGTTATTTTCAGGGGCAACAAGATATGCGGCCGTCAGCTATCTCTCAATTAGTTGAGCAAGCACTTCGCGTGTTATATATGCTGTTAAGTGTCTTTATTATTATGAAAGTCATGAAGGGGGATTATTTGAGTGCCGTAATCCAATCAACTTTTGCGGCTTCCTTCGGGATGATCGGCTCTTATGGTGTGTTGCTTTTTTATTGGTTCAAAGAACGTAAATTCAGTGATCTGCAATTAGAGCAGAGCTTAAACAATGTGAAGATTGACACGAAAAAATTATTCATTGAAACAATTCGACAAGCGATCCCTTTTATTTTGCTCGGCGGGGGAATCACTTTTTACAAATTGATCGATCAAGCAACGTTTATTCACACCATGGAAAGACATACTACTTATAGTCACGAACAATTAGTGGATCTATATGCCCTGTTTAGTGCCAATCCGGATAAACTAACGATGGTCGTAGTGGCATTAGGTACATCCCTTGCTTTGACAAGTTTACCGATGTTAACAGAACTTTTTACCCAAAAACGCAAACCTGAACTGGCCAAATTAGTAAATACGAACATCCAACTTTTTGTTTTTATCATGCTGCCGGCAGTTGCGGGTATGATGTTACTGGCATATCCGTTGAATACAATTTTTTATTCCGCTGATGTGTTAGGAAGCCGGGTGTTGATCGCAGCTTGTTTAGCAGGGGGAATCTCAGCATTATTTATGATGCTGTCTACTACATTGCAAGGAATCTCCCATAGTCGTATCGCAGTGAGGTATTGGCTAGCCGGTCTATTTTTAAAAGCAGTCATTCAGATTCCGCTGATTGAATTGTTGGAAGTTTATGGCCCATTAGCTGCAACCTTTATTGGGTTGAGTTTAACTTGTGCTTTGTGTCTTTGGAAATTGCGTAGAGTCATTCACGCAAACTATCGGTTAGTTTTTCGCCGCTGTCTTTTGATTAGTATCTTAACAGTTTTGATGCTGATTGTGGCTGTAATCGTGCGACAATTAAGTTATCTATCTTTTGATCCAGCCTCACGTTTTTCTGCACTGATCATTTGTTTATTAACAGCTGGAATCAGTGGGTTGTTTTATTTTTATTTGAGCTTGAAACTACGATTGGCAGACAAATTAGTCGGTCCTCAAGCAAGAACATGGCGCAAACGACTGAAAATAAAATAAAGATACTTTCACTCAATAAAAGGGTGGAAGTATTTTTTTGTGAGCCAATTATTGTAAAAAATCAGATAAAAATGCAAAAATTTCATTATGAGTTTTTTTACAAAAAGATTTCAATATTGCTAGCGTCTTTTTTTGTAACACAGAAATAAAACAGTTACATTTATAAAAATAGCTATAAACAGCGGTTTTCATTTGATAATAGAAAAATTGATATATTTCAAAGTGACACACTAAGCAGTGTTTTGTTACATAGTTTTATCGTATTGTAATGTACTGTTACATGATTATTACCCATGAAATACAAAAGGATGGTAAAGTATCTCTCGTAGTCATAAAGACAAAAGAAAAAGAGATAAGAAAATACGGGGGAAATTACATAATGAAATTAGGGAAAACAGTTCTTTTTAGTACAGTATTAGCCGCAGGCGCAGGATTAGCAATGGGAGCTACAGATGCACACGCTGCAGAAACATACACTGTTGAAGCAGGCGATACTTTATCAAAAATTTCTCATAAGTTTGCTGGTAACGATAGTCTAGTAAGCAAAATCGCAAAAGCAAATAAAATTTCTAACGTAAACATGATTTTTGCAGGTCAAAAATTAACGATTGACGGCGAAGCTAAAGCTGAAAAAGCAGCAGTTCAAGAAACGACACAAGCAGCAGCTGTGGAAACACCAGTTCAAGAAACAACACAAGCCGCTCCTGCACAACCAGTTGCTGAACAACCAGCTGCACAAGCAACAACACCAACAAGCACAAATTCAGCTAAAGAATGGATTGCACAACGTGAATCAAGCGGTTCGTACACTGCAACAAACGGTCAATACATCGGACGTTACCAATTATCTGCATCATACTTAAACGGTGACTATTCTGCAGCTAACCAAGAACGTGTTGCTGATCAATATGTAACTTCACGTTACGGTTCATGGGAAGGCGCTCAAGCTTTCTGGCAAGCTAACGGTTGGTACTAAACTTACGATTATTTCCAAGCTAAGATCATAAAGATCTTAGCTTTTTTTGTAGTGAAATTCGTGATTTCAACAATTATTTTTAAAAATAAATGAAAAATGTATTGACAAAACCAATATTAAATGTGATTATAGTGAACAAATAATGAAGCTTTGAAGAGAAGAGTAGCTGATAAGTAACAAGTACAGAGAACCCGGTCGGTGAAAAAGGGGATTGTAAAAGTCAGTGAAGATGAGCTCTGAGCAATTTGGTTTGTTCACGCAAACTAAACGGGAAGTGACCGATATATCACCGGGTATCAACAGGTACCGTTGAGGCATTGTCCGTGAGGAGGATGCAAATGAGGGTGGTAACGCGAAAACATTCGTCCCTTTATCTATTGTAAAAACAGTAGGTAAAGGGATGGATGTTTTTTTTCGTTTCATCATCTTTTCTTAAAAGCAAAAAATGGAGGAATTTTATTATGACAAAACGTACAACATCACCATTTAGCTATGACATCGTAGGGAGCTTCTTACGACCAGATAAATTAAAAGCAGCACGGACAGCCTTTGAAGCTGACGAGATTACCCAAGCAGAATTGACGAAAGTTGAAGATGAAGCCATCATTGATTTGATTAATAAACAAGAAGCAGCTGGTTTGAAAGCTGTAACAGATGGAGAATTCCGTCGCAGTTGGTGGCATTTAGATTTCTTCTGGGGATTGCAAGGAGTAGAATTTACTATTCCAGAACACGGCTACTTCTTCCATGGAGAAGAAACACGGCCAGGCACAGTAATCGTGACTGGAAAAATCTCTGGTGACCATCATCCTTTTGTAGAACATTTTAAATTCACACGTGCGCATACGAGTGAAGGAATCGAAGTAAAACAAACGATTCCAGCGCCAGCACAGATCTTAGTAGAATTATTACGACCAGATGTCGTTGAAAAAGTTCGTGAAATTTATCCAACGAATGAACGCTTAATCGAAGACATCGTCAAAGCATACCGTCAAGTGATCGCCGATTTATATGCTGCTGGCGCACGGACGATCCAACTAGATGATTGTACTTGGGGCGTGTTGGTCGCACCGTTACCAGAAGGATTTATCGCAGAAGAAGGCAAGGATGAAAAAGAAGTTCGAAAAGAATTGGCACAATTGTATTTATCAATCAACAATGCAGTTTTAGCGGATCAACCAGCAGACTTGATTTTAAACACACATGTTTGCCGAGGAAACTATCATTCTACTTGGGCAGCAGCCGGCGGTTATGACGATGTTGCTGATCCATTATTCACTGCTGAAAATGTCCATGCTTATTATTTAGAGTATGACACTGAACGTTCTGGCGGTTTTGAACCGTTAGCGAAAGTCAGCGGAGATAAAAAAGTCGTCTTAGGTTTGATTACTTCAAAAGATGGGACATTAGAAGATCGTCAACAAGTAATCGCTCGGATTCGTGAAGCAGCTCAATACGTACCGTTAGATCGTTTATCATTAAGCCCACAATGTGGATTTGCCTCAACTGAAGAAGGCAATATCTTAACAGAAGAACAACAATGGAACAAAATAGCCTTAATCAAAAGCATCGCAGAAGAGGTTTGGCCAGAAAAGTAGGGATAAAAATGGAAGCAAAAAAACGACCAGTAATTGAATTACAAGATACCGTGGTGACTTTCAAACGTAATCAAGGAACGATTACTGCCTTAGATCATGTTTCTCTAGCAATCGAACCAGGTGAAATCTATGGAATCATCGGCTATTCAGGAGCGGGGAAAAGTACATTGATTCGAGTAATCAATCATTTACAAGTACCAACTTCTGGAAAAGTCATTGTGAATGGGCAAGCGTTAGATGATCTGGATCAGCGGCAGTTTCAAAAAGCTCGAAAAAAAATCGGGATGATTTTCCAACATTTTAATTTAATGAATTCACGGACGGTTTTAAACAACGTGGAGTTCCCGTTATTAGGTGAAAAACTTAGTAAAACAGAACGGCGGGAAAAAGCGTTGGCTTTGTTAAAATTAGTGGAACTTGAGGAGCTTGCAGAAGCATTTCCCGATCAACTATCCGGCGGTCAAAAACAGCGAGTAGCAATCGCCCGAGCTTTAGCGAACAATCCTGATATTTTAGTCAGTGATGAAGCTACCAGTGCGCTAGATCCTAAGACAACATTATCAATCTTGAAATTACTTCAGAGTTTGAATCAACAATTAGGTTTGACAATCGTTCTGATCACCCATGAGATTCAAGTGATTCAGACGATTTGTCATCGCGTGGCTGTTATGGAAGCTGGTCAGATTATTGAACAAGGAAAAGTAGCAGAAGTTTTTATGCGCCCGAAAAAACAGCTGACTAGAGAATTCATCGATACTTCTATCAATGTCCAAGAGGCATTGAATCGAATCCGGCAAAGCAATCTGCAAGATCTTTACTTATTGAAATTTATTGGAGAGACGACTAATCAAGCCGTAGTAACAGAAATGGCCCAAAAATTTCAAGTAGCTGCGAATATTCTTTTTGCTAATGTGGATCAAGTGGATCATTTGACAGTAGGGATTATGATCTTAAATTTGAGCGGCTCTGAAGTGTCTGCGAGTGTGGAGTATTTGCGACAACAAGGTGTTGAAGTTGAAGTGATCAAAAAGGAGGTGCACAGCCATGAGTAGTTTGTTTCCCCACGTGATAACGATGCAAGAAACAATTTGGCAAGCTACATTGGAGACGTTTTATATGACTGTTGCCTCCGCGGTGATTGCTGGCGTGATCGGTCTTTTGACTGGTTTATTACTGGTCGTGACACAGCCTGGCGGAATCGTTCAAGATCGTAGTTTTTATAGTGTGTTGGATAAAGTAGTCAATTTATTGCGAAGCGTCCCGTTTATTATTTTGCTAGCAGTCATTTCACCTTTAACCAGCTTTCTTGTTGGAACAACCGTTGGGACAACGGCGGCTTTGGTACCATTAGTGATGGGAATCTTTCCTTTTTATGCACGGCAGATCCAAAATGCGTTACAAGAAGTTGGTCAAGGAGTGGTGGAAGCTGCTCAGTCGATGGGATTGAGCAATCGGGAAATTATTTTCCGCGTATATTTGCGGGAAGGGTTGGCAGACATCATTCGTGTTTCTACCTTGACAATCATCAGTTTGATTGGATTGACGACGATGGCAGGAGCTGTTGGCGCTGGTGGCTTGGGCAATGTAGCAATCAGTATCGGTTACGCCCGTTTTCAAAATGATGTGACGTTTGTTTGTATGATTATCTTATTAGTAATGGTATTTGCGGTTCAATTTATCGGTGATCGGCTGGCGAGCCGATTTACTAAGTTTTAACATTTCGGGGTAGGAGAGAAAAAGTATGAAAAAATTATTCGCTCTTTTGGGCGTAGTAGTGGTTTTGATCGCTGCTGGATTTGGAATCCATCAAGTAAGCAGTCAATCACAAAAAAAAGAATCTAAAACAATCATCGTCGGTTCACAAGGTTCTGACTTTCAAATTTGGCAACACATTGCCAGCAGTCCAGAAGCCAAAAAAGCCGGCTTGAAGATTCAAGTTAAGGAAATCACCGATGGGGTACAGTTAAATAAAGCGACCGCAGATGGAAGTGTTGATGTGAATGCTTTTCAATCGTATTCTTATTTCAAAGCATTCAATCAAGAGAACAAGAAAAATCAATTGGTCAATCTTGGAACAACGTATTTAGAACCATTAGGAATCTATTCTGAAAAAGTTCAATCATTGGAAGAACTTCCTGACCAAGCGACAGTCGCTATTGCAAATAATCCAGCCAATACAGCACGTGGATTGTTGCTTTTACAAGAGGCCGGCTTGATTAAACTAAGTGACGATTTTGGTCCGTTAAGCGGTGTTGAAGAAGTTGCGGAAAATCCTAAGCATCTCGTTTTCAAACAAATCGACGATACGACTGGTCCACGAGTGTTGAAATCAGTTGATGCAGTATTGATTTCTAATACCGTTGCTCTAGACGGCGGCTTGAATGTGTTAGATGATTCCTTGTTCCATGAAAAAGTGGATCAAAGCACTAAAAATAATATCAATATCTTAGCAACAGCTAAAAGCAATGAAAAAAATGGCAACTTCAAAAAACTAGTGAAGTTATATCATAATAAAACGATTCAAGATTATATCGAAAAAGAGTATAACGGAACAAAAATTGAAGTGGTCAAATCATTAAGTTATTTAGAAAAATAAAAGGAGTGTTTTAATTATGGCAGAAGTAGAAAGTTTTACATTAGATCATACAAAGGTAAAGGCACCATATGTCCGCTTAATCGCTAAAGAAGATGGGGCAAAAGGTGATGTAATCACGAATTTTGATTTACGATTTGTACAACCAAATGAAAATGCAATCCCAACAGCTGGGTTGCATACAATCGAACATTTGCTAGCTGACCTATTGCGTGATCGGTTGACCGGTGTGATTGATTGCTCACCATTTGGCTGTCGGACTGGGTTCCATTTGATTGTTTGGGGCGAACCAACTGCTCATGAAGTTGCAGTGGCGTTAAAAGAATCATTGGAAGAAATCGCAGAAAAAACACAATGGGAAGATGTTCAAGGTACGGATATCGTCAGCTGCGGGAATTACCGCGATCATTCATTATTTTCCGCAAAAGAATGGTCGAAAAAAATAGTTGCTGAAGGAATCAGTGACGACCCGTTTGAACGTCATTTGGTATAGGTAAGAAGATGTTTCCAGAATTAAAAGATAAGATTGTATTAGTGATTGGCAGTAGTCAGGGGATTGGTAAAGCAGTTGTCGAAACGTTTTTAGATAACCAAGCAAAAGTGATTGCTGCAGATATTGCTTATGATTTTATCGAACTGCATGCAGTTAGCCCAAAATATTTCCAGACTCATTTAGACATCAGCCAAGAAGCGGAAGTTTTGGCATTGAGTCAGCAGTTGATTAATACGAATTTGGTTCCAGATATCGTCGTCGATGTCGCAGGAATCTCAACGATGGATTTTCTTGTTGAGAGTAAGACCAGTGATTTTGACAAAACGTATCAGGTCAATACCCGCGGTGCGTATCTAGCTGCTAAATATTTTACGAATGCCATGATTGCTCATGGAAAAAAAGGACGTTTAATCATGATTGCTTCTCAAGCAGGAAAAAATGGTTACCGTGGAATGGCCGCCTATGTTGCTTCTAAACATGCCGTGTTAGGATTGGTAAAAACATTAGCCATTGAGACAGCGGCCAATCAAATTTTAGTGAATGCTGTTTGTCCAGGAATCATCGAAACAGAAATGAAACAACGAGAAAGAGTAGAAGGTGGCGCATTACGCGGACTAAGCGCTGAAGAAATTCGTCAAGAAGATATCAGCCAAGTGCCGTTAGGTCGAACAGGAACGCCGCAAGATGTTGCCAATGTAGTATTATTTCTAGCAAGTCCATTGGCCAGTTATATGACCGGTCAAGCACTCAACGTTACGGGCGGTATGACGATGCATTAAAAAAGAGATATCCGAACTAGATAGACTGTAAGCGACTGTTTGAAACAGAAGCAAGATCTATCTAGTTCGGATATTTTTTTGTCATAATATGTTTATTTCCACAAACCAGGCAATGCTTGAACAGAAATTAAGCGGCTAGTAAAAGGATGGGTCAGATGCAATTCATAGGCATGAAGCATCAATCGTTTTTGTGCTTTTTTACTATATAATGGATCGCCGACGAGTGGATGGCCGATACTAGCCAAGTGAACACGGATTTGATGTGTGCGCCCTGTTTCCAATTGACAAAAAATTGCAGTCTGAGTAGGAAAAATCTGCGCGACTTGAACATGTGTTACGGCTGTTTTGCCGCCTTTAGGATCAATCCGACGTTTTCTGCGGTCATGCCGATCGCGACCGATTTTTTTATCAATAGTGAGATCTTGAGTGATTTTTCCGTAAACAAGTGCCTGATAGCGGCGAAAGATTTTTTTTTGTTCTAACAGACGTCCTAAGATTGGTAGGACAAACGGATTTTTAGCAAATAAAATCGCACCGCTGGTTTCTTTATCCAAACGGTGGACCACGTGTGGTTGACAATCAGGAGCTAGATAGGCTGCTAAATGATTCAACAATGTGTCTTGTTCTTCGGGTTGATTTGGATGTGTTTTCATCCCAGAAGGTTTATTAACGATAATCAAGTGTTCGTCTTCGTAAAGAGGATCAATCAAAGTAGAATCGCCGAATAAAATCGTACGTTTGGGATAATCCTCAGCTTCAACAAAGACGGTAATCTGATCACCTGAATGGACCAAATCTTGAAAATGGCAAGTTTTTCCGTTGATCAAGAGTCCTTTACGTGTACGAATAAAATGACGTACTTTTCGCGGTACGAGCCATTCTTTTTCTAATAAATCTTTGACCGTCATATCATTAAATTGTTTGGGCAACGTCATCGTAAATTTCATCAGATCGCTCCTTGTTTTATTCTTCATTTAAACGTAGCTGAAATTTATTTTCTGGCTTATTGTATCACTTTTAACGGATATTTAAGAAAAAAAACAGTTTTTCCTTGAGAAGCCGTGCTAGAATATTTGCAAGTGTGCCTCAGTCTCAAGTCCCAAGCGGCAAGGGAGTGTTTTATGGTACACTGTGTCTGAATTTTAACAGAATGGAGATCAAAAAATGGATTTTCAGGAAATTTGGCGTAAATGCAAACAAGGCGCAAACGTATTTTGGCAGAAATTTCGTAGTGGAACGAAAATTTTTTGGCAATGGATCAAGCCGTACTTGATTCAATTTCATCATTGGCGCAAACGAATCTGGAAAAAATATCATGTTAATAAAATCTTGCTCTTATTGACACTCGTAGGTGTTTTGGTAATGAGTGTCTATTTATTTTTCTTAGCAAAATCGGTCAATGTGGAGACTTTACAATCTAGTTTGAAACAATCGACAGTCATCTATGATAAAAAAAATGAACAGGCAGGGTCGCTCTACGGACAAAAAGGAACTTATGTAGAAAGTGATCAGATTTCTTCTTATTTAAAAGATGCGGTGGTTTCAACAGAAGATCGCAATTTTTATAAACATCATGGTTTTGACATCAAAGGGATTGCCCGAGCAGCAGTCGGTTTGGTCACTTCTGGTCATATCGTAGGCGGTGGGAGTACATTGACCCAGCAGCTGGCTAAAAATGCCTATTTGAGTTTGGATCAAACATTGGAGCGAAAAGCCAAAGAAGTTTTTATGGCGATTGAGATTGAAAAGAAATACGACAAAGAACAAATCTTGACGATGTACTTGAATAATGCCTATTTTGGTAACGGTGTTTGGGGTGTTCAAGATGCCTCAAGAAAATATTTTGGGGTAGATGCCAATCAATTGACTCTTGGAGAAGCGGCAACAATCATCGGTATGTTAAAAGGCCCGAATATTTATAATCCAATCGATAATTTAGAAAATGCAGTAAATCGGCGAGACACTGTACTTTCGGTTATGGCAGAAACAGGAAAGATATCTAAAGAACAAGAATCACAAGAAAAAGCTGTGGATCTTGGCGCAGAATTAAATGACACATATTCATCTGCTGATGCTGGGTATCGTTATCCTTCTTACTTTGATGCGGTCATTGATGAAGCAGTAGAACGTTATGGGATGTCTGAAAAAGATTTGTTGAACAAAGGGTATAAAATCTATACTTCTTTGGACCAGGATTATCAAAAACAAATGGAAGCTGTTTATGATAACAATGCCAATTTTCCAGCCGATGCCGAAGATGGTGCGATGCCGCAGTCGGCTTCTGTAGCGTTGGATCCGAAAACCGGCGGCGTTCAAGCATTAGTTGGTCGGCGCGGAGAACACATTTTCCGGAGTTATAACTTTGCGACGCAAATGCGGCGTTCGCCGGGTTCGACAATCAAACCGCTGAGTGTGTATTCTCCTGCTTTAGAAGCTGGGTATAAACCAGACAGCATCTTGAAAGATGAGCCGCAATCGTATTACACTGCAAAAAATTATGATGGGACCAATCAAGGAGAAGTGCCGATGTATCAAGCGGTCGCTCAAAGTTTGAACTTGCCTGCAGTTTGGTTATTGCATGAATTGGGCTTAAACAAAGGCTATAACAAAGTTGAAGAATTTGGTATCCCATTAAGTAAATCAGATAAATATTACGGACTGGCCTTAGGCGGATTAGAAAAAGGAACTTCACCGATGCAAATGGCCGCAGCTTACGGTGCTTTTGCTAATGAAGGCAAAGTTTATGAACCGCATCTAGTTACAAAAATCATTGATTCAACTGGTGCAGTGATCGAAGACAATAGTTCACCTAAATACGAGCAAGTAATCTCAAAAGAAGTAGCAAATGAAATGACTAGTATGTTATTAGGAACTTTTTCAAATGGAACAGCCGCTCAAGCTGCACCAGCTGGATTTACTGTTGCTGGTAAAACGGGGACGACTGAGACCAACTTTGATGCAAATAAGGTCAATGATCAATGGATCATCGGTTACACGCCCAATATCGTAATCTCTACGTGGTTGGGATTTGAAAAAGTAAGTGCAACTCATTATTTAAGTGGTACGAGCGGTTCAGAAGTTGGTCAAGTTTTTAGAGCAGAAGCAGAATCAATCTTGCCATATGCCGGCCAATATTCTTTTGATGTTGCTGATGCATATGTTACTGGCGGTCAAGTCGTTGCAGCGGATCAAGTAAATCAGGAAGGTCAAAATGCAAACAACGGTCAGTGGCGAGAAGAGCTGAAAGAAATAGGCGGCAAAGCCAGTGAAGGCGCCGCAAGCTTCTTTGAAAAGGCAAAAGCAGGCGCTGATAAATTGATGGAAAAAGGGCAAGAATTATGGCAGCAATATCAGCAAGGAAATTAGGGTGTGAACCCGTTTCCATTCATGTTACAATAGAAAAGTAACTTTTATAGAAAATGAGGGAAAAAAATGGCAAACATCTATGATTCAGCAAATGGATTAGAACGTGAAATCCGCGAACTACCAGAATTTAAATCTTTAGAAGCGGCTTTTGCGGAATTAAAGAAAAATGAAACAGCCTATGCGGCGTTCAAAGACTTCCAAGCATTCCAACAAAGCTTGCAAGAAAAACAAATGCGTGGAGAAGATTTCAGCGACGATGATGCTGCACAAGCACAAGCTTTAGCTGAAAAAGTTCAACAAGAAGAATTGATCAATGAACTAATGGTGAAAGAACAAGCTTTCAGCGTGATCATTAACGACTTGAACCGAATCATCATGACACCAATTCGTGAATTATACGAAGGTTAATTAGAGAAGGAAGTTGCGATGCAAAACAGCATCGCAACTTTTTTTATAAAGTCTAGGTTATTGGAAAAATTAGGCGATCAAAAAATAAAAAACGTTGGAAACTCCGACTCAAATGAGTAGGGTCTCCAACGTTTTTATTTGAAGAATTTTTTGAATTGATCTTTCAATTCATCGATCTTATCAGCATTTAGGAATGTTTTGGCTTTATCATAGTAATCACCTAGCTCATCTTTGTGCTCCTCAATAAAGATTTTAGCTTTTTCAAGCTGACCGTCATTCAATAATTCTTTGGCTTTTTTGATCAGTTCCTCGCGATTCATCTACAAACGCCTCCTTTTATACTAGCTTATAACATAACCGTGAGTTTGCTGAACATTTATGCTTGAAAACAGGGATGGTTAAATCCAAGATATTAGCTCATAGTGTTTTTTAATGAAGAGACTGGTTTTATAAAATACGAACAAGTTTTCGCTTTTTTGTGGTAAAATATACAAGATTATAGAGTAGAACAACACACGATTTTTCTCAATCATTGTCGTTAAAAAACGCTGATTAAGAGAAGGATCTTTTCCATATGATGATAGGAGGAGAAAAATGAAATTTTTACATGCAGCGGATCTCCATTTGGATCGCTCGTTTGAAGGACTGACTCGTGTGCCGGAACAGTTTCAAGAACAATTGCTGACGGCCAACCAAAAAATGTTGGAAAACATCGTCAACACAGCGCTTACTCAATCGGTAGATTTCATTTTGTTGGCTGGAGATACCTTTCACCAGAATCGTCCTACCTTACGAACACAACGGTATTTTTTCCAAGAAATGGCACGATTAGCAGCAGCGGGTATTTCTGTTTTCATGAATTTTGGTAATCATGATTTTTATCAAGCGGAGCGATATTGGTTTGCCTTTCCAGAGAATATCAAACTGTTTACCGATGAACGAGTCGAGACGAAAAATTTTGTGACAAAAGCTGGTGAAACAGTTGCTATCACGAGTTTTAGTTACCAACATCCGACTATTGAAACACAAATGGCGCTAAATTTTCCCCATAAAAGTACTGCTGATTTTCATTTAGGGATGTATCATGGCGGTCAATTGCCGTATGCACCGTTCTTATTGTCAGAATTATTGACAAAAGGATATGATTATTGGGCATTGGGACATATCCATGTGCCGCAAATTTTGGCTCAGCAACCGTTAGTCGTTTATCCGGGAACACCGCAAGGTCACACACAAAAAGAGACCGATTTAGCAGGTGTCAAATTGGTGGAAAGTCAAGGCAATCAATTGATCGCTAAAACGATTCCTGTTGAGGCAGTTCGCTGGGAAAAACGTACGATTTCTTTAAAAGAAGTAAAACAGCCGCGAGAGCTTTTTCCAATGCTGCGGAAGTTAACAGTCGATTTGCCGACGTTATTACAAATTGAATTTAGCGATACAGAACAATTAGGCGAGGAGCTTGTCTATCAAATAGCTTCAGGAGAATTGTTGGAGGCTTTACAAGCAGAGATTCCAGCAACTATTTTTTTGTGGAAACTTTCGTTAGCTCAATCGCCTGTTTCACGACCATACCTTGCAGTAAACAAAGAATTAGTGGATCAGTTAGTGACTACATATCAAACACCTGCTGTTTTTAGTGATTTATTGAGTGAACTAAATCAGAATCCACAACTGCATTATTTATTGGATCAAGAATTCAGGACAGATATTGTGAGCTTAGTAAAAGAAAAAATGGCGCAAAGTTATCGTTTTAGGAGGGATGCTGATGTGGATTAAAAAAGCAGAGGTCACAAGTTTTGGCAAGTGGCGTCAGCAGACATTTTTATTTGAAGCAAAAAATCAATTGGTCTATGGATTAAATGAAGCAGGAAAATCTACCTTGTATCAATTTATCCAAGCAATGCTATTTGGTTTTCCCACCAAACGAAAAAAAGGACAAGATTACACACCTAATGACGGCAGTGGTTTTGGCGGACGCCTGTTGATTATACATGAGACTTATGGAACGGTGACGATTGAACGGTATAAGGCAAAAAATAAAGGAAAGGCCAAAGTTTGGTTAGAAGATGGTCAGCAAGGAGACGAAGAATTACTGGAAAAAATTCTTTACCCATTAAATTTGCCGCTTTTTCGCCAAGTCTTTACCTTCCAACAAGAACAATTGCAGCAGTTAGAAACATTGACGGAAGAAAACCTACATGAGGCACTGATCTCATTGGGATTATCTGGCAGCAGTGAATTGTTTGAACAGCGAATCCAATTGAAAAATAAGTATGAAAGTATCTATCGGCCACGAGGACGCAAACAACCATTGAACCAAGCGTTGCAAAACTATCAACGTTTGCAACAAAAGATTAATGAAAAAGAACAGCAAGAAGCAAGCTTTCAGCAATTGGTTCGCCAAGCAGAGGAAGAAAAACTGCAAGTATCCCAGCAAGCTGCTCGAAAACGAAAACTTCAAGAACAACAATTGACTTTGGAACAGCAGCGAATGAATTGGTCTGGCTATGCAGAATTTTTAGATTTACAAAAAATGGCGCTGGATTTATCCAGCAGCGAAAAAGAACGTGGAGAACTTCAAACGTTTTATCAAGACTACCAACAGTTGATGAAGGAACAAGAAAAACTCCATGCAGTCTTACAAAAACATAGCGGGAATCAAGAATCGGCACGGTATTATTTTTATTTAGAAAATGAACAGCGAATCCAGCAATTATTGGATGAGAAAGTCTCTATTACTCGAATGCTGGATGAGGAACAGCGCATTGCCGTTAAGTTGGCTGAGACGAATGGGCAAGGCCGCTGGCAGCAACATCCGCCGCGTCCTTTTGCCGATGAACGAGCAATCCAAGCGCTGTTTACACCGCTTCAAGCACAACAAAAAGTATTGGAAGAACAACAGCTGCGCCTGCATTTAGTGAAAGAACAACGAGATCAAGCAGAGACCAGTTTGAATCTGTATGAACAAAAACATCCCGAACTTTTTAATAACAAGAAAAATCCACCATGGTTGTTGGTTGCAGCAATTATAGGTGTGATTGCTGCCTTCTTTGTGCCGACGCCTTTTCGTTACCTGCTGTTGATTGCAGCAATTGCTTGCGGGGTAGGCGGCATGGCGAAACATAACCGGCCAATCGATAAAGATACTTGGCAAGAAAAATTGGGTCAGTTAGATGTTTATGAAGGTCAGCTGGCAGAAATGACAGAAAAAATTAAAAAAAATCAATTAAACATGCAACAGTTGTTCCAACAGATTCAACATGAACTTCAGCAAAGAAATTTATCCGAGGCTGAAAACGAATTTGCTGTGATTCAAGAAAATCAGCAAGCGCAGCATTATTTAGCACAACAACAAGCAAATACTGAACTGCAGCAACGTCAGACTATGTTGCATCAAAAGTTGTTGCAACATGAACAACGCTTTGTCTTTTTGACTGAATGGCTGCCTTTGCATGACAAAACACTGCTAGAAAAACTTTCCACCTTGGAACAATTTGCGAAAGAAATGGAGCAGATCCGCTTTGCTCAAACGTATCAAGAAAACACGGTGCTGCAACAACGTATCCATGAAATACAAAAGCAGCAGCAACAACTATTGGATCAGTATCAGCCGTTGCTAGAAAAAATCGGACTGGGGTATCCGTCAGAAATTCCAGCCTTTTTACAACAAGAAACCAAGATTCTCCAAAAACAAACGCGTCTACAAGAATTAACAGAACGTGTTGCGCCGCTATTTCCTTATGAGACAACACTAGCAGAAATTGAAGAGTCTTTGCGTAATTTAACACGAGAAATCCAAACTAGCGAGACGCAACTGTTGCAATCACAAGAACATGAACAACGATCTCGTTTGCAGATTCAACAGATGCAAGCCGATGGAACGTTAGATAGCTTGTACCAGCAAGCGAGCCAACAGCGAGCGTTGATTGAAAAATTAACGACAGATTACGCCGTGGCAAAGTTGGAAAATCAGTTATTGCAAGATATCGCAACTGAATTATCCGAACAGCAGTTACCAGAATTATTAAAACAAGCGACGGAGTATTTCCAATTGTTGACCAACAACGCTCATAGTCGCTTGGATTTCATTGATGGTTTGTTGATGATTGATCAATTAAGTCTATACAATCTTTCAACAGGGACCAAAGATCAGGTTATGATGGCGTTTCGCTTTGCGTATCTTACGTTGCAGCAAAATCATCCACTCTGCCCAGTAATCATTGATGATGGTTGGCTCCATTATGATCATCAGCGGAAACAGCAATTTGCTAAATTATTGCAACGTTTTAGTCAAAATTATCAAATCATTTGTTTGTCATCTGATCAAGAAATGGTAAGCTATTATCAAGAGCTTCACCAGCCTGTCTGGGAATTGAAGGGAGTCCAATGATGAAAAAAATCAAAGAATTAACGGTCGATGAGCAATTTGAGATGTATGTATTGATCAAAAATGCCGATGTCCGTTTGGCTAAGAATGGGAAAAAATTTATTGCTTTTACTTTCCAAGATACTTCAGGAACAGTAGATGGCAAATTCTGGGATGCCTCAGAAGAGGAAATCAAACGTTATAAAGCCGGTCAAGTTGTTTTATTGACGGGAAAGCGGGAGATGTATCAAGGCAACCCACAAGTCAAAATCATGCATTTGCGTACGACAAAACCGGAAGAACCAAATGATCCTGCACTGTATATGGAACGAGCACCGATCAAACGGGAAGAAATGGAAGAAGAAATCAATCAAACTTTATTTGAGATTACCAATGCCCATTGGAATCGTGTCGTCCGATTTTTACTAAATAAATATCAAAAAGAATTTTTTGAATTTCCAGCCGCTAAACGCAATCACCACGCGTTTGCAGGCGGCTTAGCATTTCACACATTAACGATGTTGCGCTTAGGTAAGGCGATTGCGAAAGAGTATCCGCAGCTGAATAGCTCTTTGCTCTATGCAGGGATCATCATTCACGATCTAGGCAAAGTGATTGAATTGACAGGCCCTTCTTCCACTGAATATACGGTAGTTGGGAATCTAGTTGGTCATCTGGTTTTAGTAGATGAAGAAATTACAAAAGCTTGTACTGAACTAAAAATCAACGATGCGGATGAAGATATTGTGATTTTACGTCATATGGTTTTATCTCATCATGGCCTGTTGGAATACGGATCGCCCGTTCGCCCACGAATTATGGAAGCAGAAATTTTACATCAGATTGATAATATCGATGCTTCGATGCAAATGATTTCCAGTGCGGTAAAAAATGCTGAGCCAGGAACGTATACGGAGCGGATTTTTGGAATGGATAATCGTAGTTTTTATGTTCCAAAAGATAATTAATCATCTTTTACTAATAAGTAAAGAACGGAATATATTTCTACAAAGTCGCAGCTTGCTGCGGCTTTTTTCTTACAATAAATTCCAACAAAGCTTTCAAAAGTCAAGAAATCAAAATCAGACAGTGCTCAAATCCGACTTAAAATGTGAGTCGTGGTAAGATGAACATAGGGAATTGAGCAAATTTTTGTTGTGAGAATACAGTATTAGGTACAAATGAGATGAGGTGAAACCGGATGAAGAAAAAGAAAGAAGTTCAAACGGTAGCAGAAACTTTTGATAATGTAGAGATTCCAGCAGATTTAAAAGGCTTAACAGCTGCTGAGGTTCAGAAAAAAATAGAACAAGGTCAGACCAATCAAGTGGAAGATAATTTATTGAAAACAGATAAAGAGATTATCAAAGAAAATACGATCAATATCTTTAATCTGCTCAATCTTGTTCTGGCATTATTAGTATTGTTAGTAGGCTCACCGAAGAACACTTTATTTTTTGGTGTGGTGATCATCAATACGTTAATCGGGATTATCCAAGAATTACGCGCCAAACATACAATTGATCAGTTATCTGTTCTAGCAAAGGCTAAAGCGACTGTATTAAGAGAAAATCGGCTACAACAGATCGATCAAGCGGCGATTGTTTTAGGCGATATCGTGTATCTGCGTAGCGGCGATCAAGTACCAGTAGATGGTCAGCTAGTAGCTGGTACAGGGATAGAAGCAGATGAATCACTGCTGACTGGTGAAGCCGACCGTGTACAAAAAAAAGTAAAAGATAAATTATTTAGCGGCAGTTTCATAACAGCTGGAGAATGTTTTTATCAAGGAACTGCTGTAGGCAAAGATAATTTTGCGGAACAATTAACTAGTGAGGCAAAAAAGAAAAAAACCGGCAGTTCAGAACTAACAAAAGTATTGAGTCGTATGATTGCAGTTTTAACAGTTATCATCATTCCAGTGGGCTTGGGATTGTTTTATAGTCAATATCAAGCGTCTGATTCTATGCGTCAAGCAGTATTAGGAACAGTTGCGGCATTAGTCAGCATGATTCCAGAAGGATTGATGCTATTGACTAGCGTTGCGTTTGCAGTCGGAGCAGCAAATTTGGCCCGGAAAAAAGTCCTTGTTCAAGCGTTGCCTTCAATCGAAACGTTGGCTCGTGTGGATGTGATTTGTTTAGATAAGACTGGAACGATCACTGACGGCACATTGAAATTTGAAACAGCACTGATGGAAAATATTTCGGATAGTCGTTTCGATGCGATTATGGGTGCATTGATGCAGCATTTAAATGATCAAAATGCAACGGCACAAGCACTGAGAAAAGCATTTCCAGCTAGTGGTGATTGGCAAGCAGAAAAAGTCGTGCCATTTTCTTCTGCACGAAAATGGAGCGGTGTGACGTTTAAAGAACAGGGCAGTTTTGTAATTGGTGCACCAGAGTTTATCTTCAAAACTTTACCATCAAAAATGCGGGACAAAATCCAACCTTATCTAGAAGACGGTCAACGAGTATTAGTTTTAGTCGAATCTCCTGAAACATTAACAGAGGAGTTTGTATATGAGCCGCAATTGCTAGCAACACTAATTATCTCAGATAATTTAAGAGAAAATGCCCGGGAAACATTTGGCTACTTTGCTAAACAAGATGTGCAATTAAAAGTTATTTCAGGGGATCATCCATTGACGGTTTCAAAAATTGCTCAAAATGCTGGGATTGAAAATGCAGAAATGTTTATCGATATGTCTACTTTGAGCGAACCAATCGATTATGATGCGTTAGTGGCACAAACAACAGTTTTTGGCCGAGTCACTCCTAAACAAAAACAATTTTTGATCCGAGCGTTAAAAGTAAATCATACAGTTTGTATGACTGGTGACGGGGTCAATGATGTTTTAGCTTTACGGGAAGCGGACATCGGTGTGGCGATGGCCAACGGAAGTGGTGCAGCTCGTGCAGCATCTGATGTTATCTTATTGGATTCTGATTTTGCTCGTATGCAAAATGTTTTAAATGAAGGTCGGCGGGTCATCAATAACATCGAACGAGTGGCCTCGATGTATTTGGTCAAAACAATCTATTCGTTGTTATTAGCGGTGATTTTTATGTTCATCACCAATCCCTATCCTTTTGAACCTGTTCAATTAACCCCCATCAATGCGTTAACAGTAGGAATTCCTTCCTTTTTCTTGGCATTGAAACCAAGTTATGAACGTATCAAAGGCGATTTTTTAAATAATATCTTGCGAGTATCATTGCCAGGAGCTTTGACAGTAATCAGTGCTGTGATGCTCGTTCAGCTAGCAAGCGGCTTATTTAGACTGGATTATCAGGCAACGTCAACGATGTCCGTTTTTTTAACAGGCTGTGTAGGGCTGCTCGTTTTATATAAAGTATCTTTTCCATTAGATAAGAAAAAGATTGCTTTGATCACTATTTTGAGTGTTGCTTACGTGAGCTGTTATCTATTCTTTAGAGAATTTTTTGATTTTGACAAACTTTGGAACCGCAATTTATTTTTTGTCATTCCATTAACGTTTGGCAGCTATTGGCTGTTCAAAGGATTGACGTTTGTCATGGAACGACTGGTTTCTTGGCGTATTCGTTGGCAAAAGAGACGTCAGGCTAAAAAGAATCCTCAGTCACGAGTTCTTTAATAATTAAAGATGAAACAATAAAAAATCCCGGAAAAGGCTTTCTTTTTCGGGATTTTTGGTATAATAAACTATAAATAAAATCAAAGGAGGTTCATCAATGGAGTTAACGAAATTACAAAATGGTTCAGATATTCGTGGAATCGCTATCAATACAGAAGATAATGTAAAAAATTTAGGAGCTGAGGAAGCCCGTCTGATTGCACAAGGGATTCTCAATTGGTTAGCAAATAAAGGCGTGGAACGGCCGTTTAAAATCGGAATCGGACATGATAGTCGATTAACCGGTCCAGAATTGAAAACAGCAATGATTGAAGTGTTCAAAGCTGCAGGTTGTAAAGTCTTGGATTTTGGTTTAGCGACGACACCGGCTTTGTTTATGGCAACACAGTTTGAAGAATTTGCTTGTGATGCGGGAATCATGTTGACGGCGAGCCATCTGCCATTTTATTTCAATGGTATCAAAATCTTCAGTCAAGTCAGCGGTGCAGAAAAAAATGATATCGCCTACATTTTGACTCATACTGAAGCAAGTGAATCTGCAGAAGGAACAGTACAACAAGCGGATTTATTGTCACGCTATGCTGCAGATTTAGTTGAAAAAATTCAACGAGGCAGCGGCAGTCAACAGCCGTTGAAAGGATTAAAAATCGTTGTAGACGCGGGAAATGGTGCAGGAGGTTATTTTGCTGATAAAGTTTTGGCTGTTTTAGGAGCAGATACGACGGGTTCACAGTTTTTAGAACCTGATGGGAATTTTCCTAATCATATCCCAAATCCAGACAATAAAGAAGCAATGAATAGTATCAAACAAGCTGTGTTGGATAATCAAGCTGATTTGGGCGTAATTTTCGATACTGATGTCGATCGTTCGGCAATCGTTTCAACAGACGGACAAATGATTAATCGAAACAACTTGATCGCAGTATTGTCAGCGATTGTTTTACAAGAGCATCCAGGCAGTACAATCGTCACTAATTCACCAACGTCAGATCATCTGAAACGTTTCATTGAAGAAAAAGGCGGCAAACAATATCGCTATATTTCTGGTTACCGCAATGTCATCAACAAAGCGATTGAACTTAATCATGAAGGAATCGATTGTCAATTAGCGATTGAGACGAGCTCACATGCAGCCTTTAAAGAAAATTACTTTTTAGATGATGGTGCATATGTGATCGCAAAGGTTTTGATGTTGTTGCCGAAATTACAAAAAGAAAATCGTGACCTGACTGATCTGATGGCTGAATTGGAACAACCAGTTGAGACATTAGAGATTCGTTACACGATCAAAGGCGAGAACTACAAAGAAATTGGTCAGCAAATGATTGAAAAATTCCGAGGAGAACTGCCAAAACAAGCGGGTTTTGTGGAGAATCCAGAAAATCAAGAAGGTGTACGTTTTTCAGTAAAAGATCCTTACGGAAAAGGTTGGATGTTGCTGCGTTTAAGTTTGCATGAACCGTTGTTAGTCATGCAAGTGGAAAACGATCAGGCCGGACAGATCCAAAAACAATTACCGATTTTCCGAGAGCTTTTAGCGCAAGAATCTAACATTGATTTAAAGAAACTTGACCAACAATTGGCTAAGTAAAATGATTTGAAAAAATAGCCTCTTTATCCTATCAGATAAGGAGGCTATTTTTACATAGCGGCAGAACAACGCGAATGCAAAGAACATCAATTTTACTAAAAATTAAATTGTAAAGGATCATCTTTCAAATTTTTCTAGTTCTTTGATATGATAAGAGCGCCAATTAAATAAAATCGATTTATAAAACTAGTTTAGAGAAGGTGATCAAATGGCAAAAATCATGATTGTTGAAGATGAGGCGGTAATTCGCCAATTGATTGGTGAAGAGCTGACAAAATGGCGCTTTGATGTCTATCAAGCCACCGACTTCAACCAAGTTTTCGAAGAATTTGAACAGATCGCACCACAACTTGTTTTATTAGATATTAACCTGCCAGTTTACGATGGGTATTACTGGTGTCAAAAAATCCGTGAGGTCTCCAAAGTTCCGATTATTTTTATTTCTTCTCGAAATACCAATATGGATCAAATTATGGCGATGAACATGGGAGCAGATGATTATATCACCAAACCATTCCAAGTAGATATTTTAGTCGCAAAGATCAACGCATTGTTGCGACGATCATACAATTATGCAGAAAGCGGCGAAGCACTAGAACATAATGGGATTACATTGAATATCGATAACAGCAGTATGACGATCAATCAAGAAGTCGTTGATCTTAGCAAGAATGAATACCGCTTATTGTTCATTTTAATGAAACAACACGGCAAGATCTTAAGCAGAGACAAATTATTGAGAGCTTTATGGGATGATGAACGCTTTGTAGACGACAATACTTTGACAGTGAATATCAATCGTCTGCGACGCAAGATCGAACAAGCAGGAATTGAAGAGTACATTCAAACAAAAGTTGGACAAGGATACATCGTCCCGTAAGTGAGGAGTCTGTATGACATTTAGCAAATACTTAAAAGACCGTCTGTGGATCTTATTGGCTTGGGCTGTTTTGAGTGTATTATTGATTGGGATGATCTGGTTAACACCTGATGTGCATAATTTTTGGGACAATCTTAGTTATTTATTGATTCTACAGTTATTTTTGATTTTTCTTTTTTTTACAATCGATTATCATCGTCGAAAAAACTGGTACCAATCATTTGATCCAGATGATTCGCTGCTCCAACACTTTGTAGAATCAGCAGCTGCAAATGAAGAATACTTAGTCCAAGAATACGTGAACCAACAAGTGCGGCAGCATCATCTAATGATTGAACAATTGCTAAGCAGCCAAAAAGACCAGAAGGATTATTTAGATTCATGGATTCATGAGATTAAGGTCCCGCTTGCCGCAGTAGATTTGATTTTAAATTCGATTGAATTTGATATCCCAGATGATAAGTTTTTTTTGCTGCAAAATGAACTTCAGCAAATTGATGAGTATGTTGAACAGATTTTGTATTATTCCCGCTCAGATGAATTCGTAAATGATTATTTGATCCAAGAATACTCCCTAAAAAAAGTTATTCAGCCAATCATTCGCAGTCAAGCAAACTACTTTATTCAAAAAAATCTGCAGCTGACACTAGGCGAAGAAGATGCCAAGGTGTTAACAGATGCCAAATGGATTGAATTTATCTTCCGTCAATTATTAAGCAATGCAATCAAATATACGCCAGATCATGGACAGATTAAGATTCATATCACTACTAAAGCCGGCGGTGTCGAGCTGAGTTTGCAAGATAATGGCATCGGAATCCCGCCAGAAGATATAGGAAGAATCTTTGACAAAGGATTCACTGGTGAAAATGGCCGGACAGCACAACAGCATTCTACCGGACTTGGTTTATATTTAGCCAAGACATTAGCTGGGAAATTGGGTGTCGAATTGTATGTAAAATCAACGATGAATAAAGGGACAACGATGACTTTGTTTTTCCCACGATTAGATTATTATCATGAAGAACGATAAATTTAGATTTTTTTGTTGCCAAATTTCCTTTTTTTCGCTAAACTATTTCAGTTGTGAATTGAAGGGAGTAAGTTTATGAGTATTTTGATTGCCCTAATACCGATGGTAGCATGGGGAAGCATTGGTTTGGTAAGTGGTAAATTAGGCGGAGACGCCAACCAGCAAACCTTAGGAATGACGATGGGGGCTTTTGTTTTTGCATTAGCGACATTTTTCATCGTTCAGCCAGCAATGAGTAGTTGGATTGCATTGATTGGCTTCTTGTCAGGATTTTTTTGGTCGATTGGTCAAAATGGTCAGTTTCACGGGATGAAATTCATGGGGGTATCGGTTGGTTTGCCGATTTCAACCGGCTTTCAATTAATTTTGAATACCGTCGCCGGCGCAGTGTTCTTCCATGAATGGACAAAGACAAAAGATTTTGTCTTTGGCTTTATCGCATTAGCCTTGCTTGTCTTAGGTGCATACTTGACTGCACGTAAAGATGACGAAAGCGGTGTTGAAACAGATAACGGCATGTTGAACTTCGGGAAAGGATTTCGCGCACTGATTTTTTCGACCCTTGGTTATGGTGTGTATACCATCATCATCACGTGGGCAGGACTTGATCCATTAGCGATCATTTTACCGCAAAGTGTCGGAATGTTAGCCGGTGCTAGTTTCTTTGCCTTTCGTAAAGCGAAAGTTGATCGTTATGTTTGGCGCAACACGATCTCAGGTCTATTATGGGGCATTGGGAATATCTGTATGTTATTATCTGTCCAAAACATTGGTTTAGCGATTGGGTTCTCATTGTCACAAATGGGGATCATTATTTCGACCATAGGAGGAATCTTCCTGCTAGGTGAACACAAAACCAAAAAAGAAATGTACTATGTCATTATCGGCTGTCTGTTGATCATCATCGGCGGAGTCGTCTTAGGATATATGAAAGCATAAAAAATAAGCATGCCAACTGGCATGCTTATTTTTTATCGAAAAGAAGATGTAACTATTGACCGGAATTTAATTCCATTAGTTTTTGTTTCAAGTCGTTTTCCATATGACCAATCTCGATTTCTGCGGCTTGTCGACGTTCGCGGCCTTCTTTTTGGATTCGTAAGGTTTCTTCTAGTGTTTCAACTAAATCATTTTGGGTTTGTTGCAAGGTATCTAGATCAACGATTCCACGTTCATTTTCTTTTGCTGTTTCAATAGTTGAGATTTTCAACATCTCTGAATTTTTCTTCAATAGATCATTCGTTGTCTCTGAAACTTGGCGTTGTGCAGTAGCTGCATCTTTTTGGCGTAACAGAGTCAAGGCGATCGCTACTTGATTTTTCCATAAAGGAATCGCAGTATTGATTGAAGCTTGGATTTTTTCCGCCAATGCTTGGTTTGTATTTTGAATCAAGCGAATTTGCGGTGCTTGCTGGATTGTAATTTGACGCGCAAGCTTCAAATCATAGGTTCGTTTGTCTAGACGATCCAAAAATTGAGTGTAGTCGTTGACAATCTGAACGTCCATTTGATCACCAGAAGCTTGTGCTTTTTCGGTTGCTTCAGGGATTGTAGTGAGTTTTAATTCTTCAATTTTTAATTCAGCAGCTGCAATATAGATATTTAATGCATCGAAGTAATCTTTGTTTTTGTTGTAAAGCGTTTCTAACATTTGATTGTCGCGTAATAGACCATCTTTTTCAACATTTAACTTTGTTGCGATTTTATCGATTTGTGCACCGATTTTTTGATATTTTGTTGTGATTTCATAGATTGATTGTTTCACTTTGCCAAACATTTTTTGGAAAATATTGCCTTCACCGACGCGTAATTCATCAGGATTGGCCTCGTTTAGACGATACATCAATTGGTTTAATGAATCACCGATTGGTCCAATGTCTTGTGCTGAAACAGTGTTTAGCATAGACTGTGAAAATTCGCTTAATTTGGTTTGAGCGGTAGCTCCGTAACCAATAACGGCTTGAGAATCATTTATATCGATTTTTTTAGCCAATTCCCGTGCTTGTGCTTGTCGTTCTTCAGGTAGTTTGTCTACTAAGCGGTCAGCTTGTTCTTGCGAATGCAGCTGAGAGATCTCCTGTTGCTGAACCGGGGTCAAAGAATCGGTACCAAAAGGGTTGCTGAGTAAATCATCTAATGTATTATCGACCGGTTTGACTGGTTGTTTGTTTTCTGGTTCCACTGTGGTTCCTCCTGTTCGAAAAAAATCTAGCTTCAGCTAGATTTTTTTGTTTCATTCATTGTCTGTTATTATTTTGTAGATAAATCAGGATCATGGTTGAGATTTTTTTTGGCAATCGAGATTTCAACATCCATGTCTTCCAAATCATCAGCGACGAATTGTTGATAATCTTTCACGATCAAATCAGCCATTTGATCAATGATTTGTGCGCTTTCTTCTAGTTTACCATAAACTTCTTTAGTCTTAACTTCATGTCCATTGATTTCGACATAATTGTCTGTCAGATCAACGATATTCGGTAAGTGAGTATAAAGAAATTGACTGGCTTCAGGTAGCCGTTTTGGATCTTTTACTAATTCTTTAAACAACGCTTTAGCAGCCTTTAAAGTATCGTGGCGCAGATCAATGGCTTTTAATTTAGCATTCTTTTGGATATTTTGTTGGAGCCGCAAGATTTGCTGTTTCGAAAGATTCATTGTTTCACGAAACACGTCAATTTCACGTTCGCTCATTCCTACAGTTTTATAATACGTTTCTTTTTCCCTGCTTAAAGAGGGTAGTTCTTCTTTTTGTGGACGGACTTTTCGGCCTTTAATTCCACGATAGATCAACCAAAACCCAACGACCAACATCAAGAAGACGATATAGTCACCGAAGTCTCCTTCAAAAAAAGAAAGAATGCCGATCACTACGATGATGATAGGGAGTATTTTCCTTCGCATAATAATCCTCCTAGTCTAGTAATAACCCTTCACATTAATAGTTAAAATTCTTGATTTCTTTACACGCTCATCATAGCATGAAAATCTATAGAAAGAGTATCAGTCTAAAGATGGATTTTTCATATTTAGAAAAAACATAAGAAATTTCTGTGATACAATAGGGCAGAACCGACACATCCTCATTATTGGAAGTATCCATGTCTTGATCATAATGATCCAAGATGATGGACAATCAGCTACAGGTAGAAGTAGGAAAATAGACTATGGATGAAACGAGCCGATCCTTAAGGTAAAAAGGAGATACTACAATGTTAGAGTATAAAGATTTTGAAGAAAAGACGATTGAGCGTAAAGAAATATTTAAAGGAAAAATCATTGATGTTTATTTAGACGATGTTGCCTTACCGATGGGAGGAAAGGCAAAACGAGAGTTGGTCTTCCATCATGGCGGCGTGGGAATCATTCCAATCACTAAGGAAAACAAGCTCATCATGGTCAAACAATTTCGTAAACCATTGGAAAAGGTAGTCTTGGAGATTCCTGCCGGAAAAATCGATCCTGGCGAAGGACAGCATCCGGAAAAAACAGCACTGCGGGAATTAGAAGAAGAGACCGGTTATCGTACGGATAAATTAACTTACATAAACGAAATGTATTTATCACCAGGATTTTCCAATGAAAAATTATACATTTATCACGCAGCGGACTTAGTAAAAGTCGAAAATCCGCGCCCGCAAGATGACGATGAAGTCTTAGAACTGTATGAATTAAGCCTGGAAGAGGCGAAACAAGCGATCCAAACAGGTTTGATTTGTGATGCCAAGACTATTTTTGCGGTCAATTATTGGGAATTAACCCGCTGTCAAGAGAAATAAATTCATATGAACAAGGAGAGGATTACGCATGAGCCAATCACCTCTGGTGACGCGCAGCGAATTGAGAAAACGAAAAGAAGAGCAAGAACGTTTGGCACAGGAACAGCGAGAAGCTGCTGAACGGGCTTATGAAAAAAGAGAAAAAGAAATCAGCTCAGTCTATCGGAAAGAACTAAAGAAAAATAAACCAGTCACGAAATCTCGCAGCAGTGAACGTGCGAAACAAAAAGAGCGAGGCAGTTTTTTAAATAAAGCGATAATCTTAGTCTTATTGCTTTTGATTGTCGTTATGCTCGCGGTCTTTTTCATTTAGCTGCATCTAAAAATGAGTAAAAATAATTTAATTTATGTGAAATAGGAGAATGATTATGAAAATCGGTATTATCGGTGCAATGGAGCCAGAAGTAAAAGCGTTACGAGAAAGTCTTGAACACCCATTATCTTGGGAACAATCCGGGGCGTTGTTTATTTCAGGCAGTTTAGGCAATCATGAAGTGATCGTCGTACAATCTGGAATCGGAAAAGTTTTGGCTTCTATCACTACGTCTGTGTTGATTCAACAATATAAAGTCAATATGGTGATCAATACAGGGACTGCCGGCGGAATTGGAACAGGTCTAGCAATCGGGGATCTAGTTATCGCTGATAAAGTGGCTTATTTTGATGTAGATGCAACAACATTCGGTTACAAATTAGGACAAGTTCCTGGAATGCCGCTTTATTATGAAGGATCTACGTATCTAAAAGGCGAGATGTTAGAAGCTAGTAAAAAATTAAATCAAACGACACATGTTGGGTTAGTTGTCTCAGGAGATACTTTTGTCAGCAGTCCTTCAAAAATTTATGAAATCAAAGCTGCATTTCCTGAGGCGTTGGCTGTTGAAATGGAAGGTGCTGCAATTGGTCATACTGCTGCACAATTTGGTATCCCATTTTTAATCGTGCGGGCAATCAGTGACACAGCTGACAATGAAGCGACAGAAACACATGAAGAATTTGTACAGCGTACGGGAACATTATCTGCACAACTGGTAATAGAATTTGTGAACCATCTGAAATAAAAAAACTAGGAGGGATTTTTGCATGCGGGCGTTACTTTCAATCGATTATACGAATGATTTTGTGGCAACAGACGGGAATTTAACAACAGGCAAAGCAGGTCAAGCAATTGAAGAAGCGTTAGTGGCTGTAACAAAAGAGTATTTTCAACAAGGGGATTTGGTCGTTTTTGCGATTGATGGACATGACCCAAGCGATCACTATCATCCAGAGAATAATCTTTTTCCCGCACACAATGTAATCGGTACTAGCGGTCGAAACCTTTATGGTTCACTGGCTGATTTTTATCAAGAGCATCAAAAAAAAGACAATGTTCTTTGGATCGATAAGCGACACTATTCAGCTTTTAGCGGAACAGATTTAGATATTCGATTACGGGAACGAGGAATCACTGAGCTGTGTTTGACCGGTGTATGTACGGATATTTGCGTGTTGCATACAGCAGTAGATGCGTATAATCTGGGCTATCAATTAATCATTCCTGAAAAAGCGGTCGCAAGTTTTGATGCAATAGGACATACTTGGGCACTGAATCATTTTGAAAATACACTAGGTGCCAAAATCAGTTAGACAGAAGAGTTATTGAAAAATATTTAGACGCAGACAAGTGAATTGTCCGCGTCTTTTTTATTGCAAATAAGTTGGAATGAAGCGTGTAAAATCTTCGATGATCCCATCTTGTGCTAAACCTTCTGCTGCAAAGATTTCTCGATTCTTGCCGATTGGATCAATGGCTACAATCGTCCCAATCTGAGCATTTCTAGCAGCTTGCAATCCTGAATAAGAATCTTCCACCACCAAACAATTTTCAGGTTCGACCGCAATTTTTTGAGCGGCAATCAAGAAGATATCTGGCGCAGGTTTCCCAGGAAATGTTCCAGTGTGATACACAATTTGATCATACTCAAACCAATCACCTAAATTTAAATAATCAAAGTAGAAATCGATATTCACTTTGGGTGATGCTGAAGCAATCGTCATTGGAATCTTTTTTTCTTTTGAGTAAGCGAGAACTTCCTTCAGCCCCTTAGTAAATCCTTGATGGTTGGGACTGGCTAACACAAGTTTTCGATAATACGCTTCTTTTTCATCAGATAATTGTTCAACTTGCTCATCAGTCAACTCCGATGAAATGAAATGGCGTAAAATCACATCATTTGTTTTGCCATGAATATGTTTCAAAATATCTTCTTCAGTCATTTTTTTCTCTGTGTATTTCTGGATCACATATAGCCAAGCAGCTTCATGAAGATCAGAATCCATGAACATCGTCCCATTGAAATCAAAAATAATGCCTTTCATAAATAACCTCACTTTTTACCAAGATACTCATAGTTTAGCACGTTTCAAAAAAAATGGAGGAAAAACAAATGCCTAATCGAGGAAGAAGTGTCGGATTTAATTAGGAGTGAGTAAAAAAAAGAGAACCGCAAAATCTTGCGGCTCTCTTTTAAATGGATCGTAGCTTAAAAAGTTTCGATCGATTAAACATTTACTTTGGGTTATTTTTCTTCTTCAGGAACCTTGTTATCTAGGTCCGTCCGAACAATCAATACATCACAGCTTGCATTACGAATAACATATTCAGAGACTGAACCGATAAATAAACGTTCAACGGCGTTCAAACCAGTCGCTCCAAGCATAATCAAGTCGATTTGGTTACTTTCAGGAATTTGATTAGCGATCATTACTTTTGGTGCACCATATTCGATGACCGTACTGATGTGTTCAACTCCTGCTTCTTTTGCGTCTGCTTCATAATCGGACAATGTTTGTTTTGCCATATCAGTTGCTTGCTCTGCTAAAACATTATCGAAAGAAGAAACTGTTTGGAACGCGCGCGTATCAATGACATGCGCCAATAATAATTCCGCTTGATTTCGTTTTGCAACATTCACTGCTTTTTTGAAGGCTAATTCTGCTTCGTTTGAACCATCAACAGCCACCATGATTTTACTATATTCTTGATCCATCATTACCAACTCCTTTTCACCTCTTTATTTTAAAACAAAATGCTTAAAAATGGTACTGTTAACCTTTTTTGGTTTTGGCACCCATCACTAACGCAAAGATAGCGGCTGCGACCAAGAGCACGATCAGATATATCATGGAGTAAGTTCGTTGGTTAATGATTCCCATAATGATACCAACGATTCCAAGTAGAGCATAAAGATAACCAAATTGTCGTAAAAAACTTCGCGATTCATTTTGTGATTCTTTGCTGAAGAGGACTAAAAGTCCTTGAGGTTTTTTAATTAAGTAATAGCTGCAAATCAATAAAATAAGTGCTAGTAAAAATAATAAAATACGAACCATTTTCTTCCTCCAATACAAGAAAAAGCAATTTGCAGTACGCAAATTGCTTTCATTCCATAAAAATGGAAAATTCCGTCGATGCCGTTATTCACCCGATAGTATTGATCCCGCAAAATCTAGCAGGTGGGTTCCATGGTCTAAGTATTGAACTACCAAATGAAAAGGCGTGTTACCAACTTTGACACAAGACGGATCCCAAGATATCAATAAAAATGTTCGGTCAACACTGAAATAGGCAACGCGTACATCACAGAATTTCCATCTCAATCATAGCACAGTGTTTATAGAGACGCAATGAAGTGGCTTACATTTATAAACTTAAAAGCAACCCTGTCTTCTATACGTATATTGTATAAAAAAGGAGACGAATATGTCAAAAAAAATCGCTTATTTTCTATTGTATATTTTTATCTTATTATTTGGTCCGTTTGTTCTGCAGGCAGAAGCCGAAACAATAAATATTTTTCCTCCAATCAATCAGCAGACGGAGTATCCTTCAAGTGTCAAAGGATGCCAACAATTATTATTGGACCTCTATCGATTTGGTGGAGCCGATCAATATGAGATCCGCATCTCTGCACCTCTTGATTTAAGTCAAACAGCTATTGGTGAAAATGTCGTCTATTCTGATCCGACACTTGAGACAATCAATTTTGTTAGTATCTTCAAAAAAATAAAATTCATAGGGACATCGGCTGAAGCAACACTGACCCTGCCAGATACGTGTTTTTTCGGTCAAGAGACACAGTTAGAAAAAGTGACACTGCAAGCAAAAAAAATCTACGGCAATGGTCAAAAACTGCTCTTCAAAAATATCCAGCATAGTCAGCACACGCAATTGTTTGGCGGCAGTGATCGCGATCTGGTGGGTAATCCTGAAATTATTTTTCAGCAAGTCACGGGTGGCACTTGGGAAATCTATGGCGGAAATGAAGCAGGAATATTGAGAGGAAATCCAATCACACAAATTTTAACGCTGACTGGTGAAATCACTCAGCTTTGTGGCGGCTCGTTAACTGGAACAATCCATGGAAATGTCGCTACAGAAATCAAAGAACTTAATGGCACACTTGCACGCTATTACGGGAGCGGAATCGGTACTGAAGAAACACCCGTTGAAGTGACGGGTGAGACAATAAATACTTTAACTTCTCGTTCTGAAGAGTTTCTATTAGGCGAATTTGTTGGGGGTGCAGCTTATGGCAAAACAGGAGCAATTACAAATTTGATTACAGGTAGTGGCAGTTTTTCGGCTGAAGGAATCTTGATCGGCGGTTCTCAATCAGGGGAGATTAATGGAGGCGACCGCGCGATTTCAACGACTATCGATACGCATCATTTTCAAAAAGGCGAACGAAGTTTTGTCGGTGGTAATCAATATAACGGCAAGATCATCGGCGATATTGAAAATCAAATCAATGCAGGAAGAGTAAACAAAGGTTCATTTATCCGAATTGATGGTGCGGGAGGTATGGATCTGCAGAAAAAGAGTTTATCAAATACTGAAAGTTTTGTACCAGAAATCAATCAAACCGATCCACAAAAACGAACATCAGAAGAACTGTGGTACGATCAGTTATCTGCAGAAGACCGAAAATCATTCGCTAAAAATCGTACGGCTTTTTTAGTTGAAGGAAATGTGACCACACATTTGTTAGGCGGTTGTGTCAGTGGCGGACTTGGTGTTAGTCAAAATATACGGGGTGCTGGATTTGCTGGTGTAATCAATGGAAAAGTTCGTTTGATATTAGGGAAAGAGCGGCTGGTTTATAGTAAACTTTGGGGCAATCACGCACAACAAACAGGGATTGATCCAAATTATTTACCAACTACTACAAATCTAGCCTCTAATTACGGTTTTAATGCAGCAGCAGGCGGCGGTGACAATCGAAATGTATGGGAAAATACACTGTTTATTAATGGTACGACTGAATTGATCATTGAACAGGCCTTGTTAAATTATGGTTACGGAGGCAGTTTTAGCGGAACGATCGAAGGAAATCGGCACGTTCGAATGCAAGGAGGTCAAGTTAATCGTTTGTTTGGATCAGGGGGCGGGTGTTATCGACTTTATGGCGATAGTTATCTTGAAATGACTGGAGGACAAATAGAAAATGTTATTACAGCAGGAAGTGATTCAGATCGACGAATGATCGGCAACGGCTATACAAAAATCTTGGCTGGCGAATTTTTCGGATTATTAGCAGGTTCTTATGGTGTACGATCAAATCATATGATTGATGGAAATATTGAAACAATCGTTGTAGGAGGCGTCTTTCAGAAAAAAGGCAACGCAACACAAATTATGGGCGGGATAGCTAAAGAAGGTATGATTAGCGGAGCTGTTTCTTTGACACTGACTGATTCGATTGAATTGATGCCAGGCATAAGTATTGCCGCTGCTCGGCCTAAAAATGCTGGTAGGACTAATCTTTTGGGTACGGTCGATAAGCCAGTTCAATTTAAATTTGTGACAAATAAAACTTGCTCTGAGCTTGAGCTAATAGGAGATGGTGGAACAGATGCGCGTTCATTGATTGCGCCGAAAATTCAAATGATTATCGATACACCAAGGGGAAATTTCTCATTGATTCAAGGCATGATTAAAAATAGTTATGCGGGGCGATTGACACATGAGATCATGCTCGATATTCAATCTGTTCAAACGATTAAGACACTCATTGGCAGTGATCAAACGTCTTTTACGAATCCTTTGATTGAAAATAGCACCGCAAAGGTCGTGATAAACTTTGGGGCACTTTCCAAAGAAAATTTTGTCGAAACAATCCATAATTTTACCCAACTAACTATCGATCAACAGTTAACTGCAAGGACTATTTTAAATGGCAGCGAGGCAAACAATGAAAATTTTGATCAACGTTATCATCGGTTCGGTGAGCTTATTTTGGCAGAAGGAGCGAGCTTGGCAGTAAAGGAACTAAAAGTAGGAAGCTTGCTAGCGAATGAAAGGGCAGAAATCCATTCACCAGCTGGTGCACACACGATTTTTTTAAGACAATTGATCCCTGAGAAAAAACTGATTTGGCGCTTACTGGAACCAAAACGAACTGAAAGTATTGTAGGAAACTACTTTGCCCAGCAAAAAGGATATCCAATAATGACTTTTGCAGGAAATGATGGTTCGCTATCGCCAGAAAATTTTATTGGTTTTGATGAAGAGGGCCGTGCGTATACAGGGGATATGGATGGACAGAGCGGACTCGCAGTGGCTGCTACGATAATAAACTATCAAGTAACCAGCTCGTTAGGTGAAATTGCGCATAATCTTACTTTAGAGCCTAGTAATACTCCATTACCTTTAGCGTGTTGGGGAACAGCTGACAGTAGACAAGGTGAACTAATTATCCCAGGTGAAAATGAAGTTACCCCTAAGTTGAGCTTTCTTGAAACCGATCGATTTTCCTTTTTGCAAGCTGAAATAATCAGTAATGGGGAAAAACTAATTTATACAAAATCAACTTGGAGTGCCCCTAAACATTACTATTATGAAATCTATGCGAAGTTCCAACAAAAAACAGAATTATTGAGATTATTGACCGTTCCAGATTGGATTGATTTTGGTCAACGAGCCATAGGCACACAAACAATGTTTTATCCCAAGATCTCAGGACAATTAGAAGTACAGGATACGCGAACGGATTCTGAACCGTGGCAAGTAACTTTACAGGCTGAGACACCGGAGATTGGGAGCGTGTATTTACAAACTGCAGGGCGATTCGTCTCGCTAGAAGAGGCGGTTCCGCTTTTTACTCAAAAGGGTTCGTTTATAACAGATTTTGATAATTGGTCTAAAGAGCTCGTTTTGACTGTCCCAATTGAACAACAAAAAGCCGGCACCTACTCGTTGACCTTTTATTGGACTCTGACTACAGAAGTTGAATGATTTTTCATGATAAAAAATAGCCGAACGATAATGTATCGCCGCTGTGATAAACAGCAGCTTTCCATTAGTAGTTCGGCTATTTATGTAGTTTTGAATTACGATACCATTATGTTGTTTTTTTCCATTTTTTGATTCGTTGGTATTGCTGGGCAAGGGCTTGTTCATACTTGCCAGTAAATTTTGGTTCATAATAATGGGCATGTTTAATTTTGTCAGGTAAATATTGCTGGTCGACCCAGGCATTTTCGAAATTATGCGGGTATTGATAACCGATGCCACGATTCAATGATTTAGCCCCTTGATAATGACTATCTCGCAAATGATCAGGGACTTCCCCAGCATTTCCTGCGCGAATGTCTGCAATCGCCGCATCTAAAGCTAAGTAGGCTGAATTTGATTTAGGTGAAAGACAGAGATCGACCACCGTGTCTGCCAGTGGAATCCGTGCTTCAGGCAGTCCTAATTTTTCTGCTGCTTGAACCGCCTGAACTGTACGAGCAGCTGCCGCAGGATTGGCTAGACCGATGTCTTCATAACCAATGACCATCAAACGACGACAAATAATTGGCAGATCACCTGCTTCGATCAAGCGTCCAAGATAATGCAGGGCAGCATCAACATCGCTGCCGCGGATAGATTTTTGCAACGCAGAAATCACATCATAATGTGCATCTCCATCTTTATCGTGTGTCAAAGCTTTACGTTGAACGCACTCTTCAATAGTTGCAAGGGTCAAATGAATTTGTTCGTCCTGTTTTTTAGGAGTAGATTTTACAGCTAGTTCTAAGCCATTCAATGCACTTCTTAAATCTCCGTTTGTTGCACGAGCTAAATGATTCAAGGCTTCTTCATCTAGTACAACTGGATATTCTCCTAATCCTCGCTCTTTATCTTCCAATGCCGATTTGACTGCTGTAATAATATCCTCTTCATCTAGAGGCTTCACCTCAAAAATTTGTGTTCGGCTGCGGATCGCCGGATTGATTGTGATATAAGGATTTTCCGTTGTCGCACCAATCATGATGATTCGACCGCTTTCTAAATGCGGCAATAAAAAATCCTGTTTGGTTTTATCTAAGCGATGGACTTCATCCAATAACAAGATGACAGTCCCACTCATTTTCGCTTCTTCAGCGACAATCTGGAGATCTTTTTTGGTATCAGTTGCGGCATTCAATGTCCGAAAAGCATAATTGGTTGATCCAGCGATGGCACTGGCGATACTAGTTTTTCCTGTTCCAGGTGGTCCATATAAAATCATTGAAGAAAGCATTCTAGCATCAACCATGCGGCGAATGATTTTTCCTGGGCCGACCAGAGATTGCTGTCCTACCACTTCATCCAAATTGCGAGGACGCATGCGATAAGCTAATGGCTGCTGCATAAATAACCCTCCTAATAACGCTAAAATAAAATTTTGCTACACATATGATGGTAAAACGATATGATTTTTTTTAAATCAGTGAATTGTAAAAAAATGGCAAATATATGTTCTTATTATAGCATTTTTCTCTTATGCTTGCTGAGTTTTGATCACTAGGCGTGGCATGCAGCAAGATTATTGTGTATCATGGAGAAGGTGATAAAAATGGAACAAGTAATAGAATATTTTAATACAGAAACAACGGAGAACATTGCGAGATATTTATTAGGAATGTATTTAGAACACGAGACACCAGAAGGGAAATTAGGCGGCTATATCGTTGATTGTGAAGCCTATCTAGGTCCAGATGATCAGGCGGCACATAGTTACGGGATGCGCCATACTCCACGTGTCCGTGCAATGTATGAAAAACCTGGTACGATCTATTTGTATACGATGCATACACATCTTATATTGAATATGATCACACAGCCGGAAGGGATGCCGCAAGGAGTGATGATTCGCGGTTTTGAACCGGTTGAAGGAATTGATCAAATGATTCGTAATCGTCATGGGAAAACGGATGCTGCAATTTCAGATGGGCCAGGGAAGTTGGTGGAAGCATTAGGGATTTCTCGCGAATTATACGGGGCATCAATTTTTTCAAGTTCACTACATCTAGTTCCAGAAAAAAGACGGATACCTCAAAAAATCGATGCACTTCCCCGTATCGGTATTCCCAATAAAGGGATCTGGACACAGCAGCCTTTACGCTACGTCGTTCATGGCAATCCCTACATAACAAAACAACGTAAAGCTTTAATAAAAGAAGACAATGGTTGGAGGAAAGAATGATGGCGAAAGAGACAATGGTCACTTATTTGGATAATTATTTGAACAAGAAAATTCCTGAGTATGAACTAGCATTAGACTGGGATACTCGCAATCATAGTTTTGAGATTGCTTTTCGGATCTATGGTGAGAACAAAGGACAGGTCGAGATTGATGATGTGAATGGTGTAGCTTCTGAAGAAGAAATCATTGAATTTGAAGATGCAATCTTATTGGCAGACCCTGAAAAAACAGCGTATAACGCGGCTGATTTTTTAGCAGTGATTTTGTATGAAGGAAAAAAAGGAATGAAGAAAAATGAATTGACTGCTGTCGTAGATTACCTGAAAGATGTAATCGAAGAAGGGCAAAGTGATCTGTTGGATTTCTTAGCAGATGATAGTGAAGACGCAGTTTTTGAAATGAAGTGGGATGAAGCAGCATACAAGGCATTAATCAAGCCAAGCGATGACAGCTATTTACCATATCCAAGCTATTAAATAGGTAAAGGAGCGTAAAAAGATGAAGTGGAATGAAGTAAAAGTTACAACAGAAAGTGAAGCGGTTGAAGCAGTCTCAAATATTTTAATGGAGGCTGGCGCATCTGGTGTTGCGATTGAAGATGCGTTAGATTTTATAAATTACCAAGAAGATCAGTATGGAGAACTGTTAGACCGAGAGACTTTTTCTAGTTTAACTGAAGGAGCCATTGTAAAAGCCTATTTTCCTGAAACGATCTTTTTACCGGAGATTTTGCCTTTCATTGAAGATAATATTGGGAAATTACCCGAATTTGGTTTGAATATCGGTGAAAACAGCGTGGAAGTCAGTGAAGTAGAGGAAAGCGATTGGGCAACTGCTTGGAAAAAATATTACCATCCTGTTCGTGTGACCCGCTATTTAACAATCACACCTAGTTGGGAAAAATATGACGCACAATTTGCAGATGAAAAAATCATCACTTTAGATCCCGGGATGGCTTTTGGTACCGGCACACATCCGACGACAAATTTAACTTTGCAAGCATTGGAGACAGTCTTGCGCGGTGGTGAAACAGTTTTGGATGTCGGTACTGGTTCAGGTGTATTAAGTATCGCTAGTTCACTTTATGGAGCAAAAGAAATCTATGCTTACGATTTGGATGAAGTCGCAGTTCGTTCAGCGCAAGAAAATGTTGATTTAAATGCCAATACGGAAAATATCCATGTATCAGCGAATAATCTATTAGTTGGTGTAGAGCAGGAAGCCGACGTGATTGTGGCGAATATTTTAGCTGATATTATTGTCTTGATGATTGAAGATGCTTGGCGCTTATTAAAACCAGATGGGACATTGATCGTCTCCGGCATCATTGAAGATAAAAAAGATATGGTGTTGGAAGAAATGTACACGCAAGGTTTTGAAGTAGATCGCGTTTTCCAACAAAAAGATTGGTTCGCAATTATTTTGAAGAAACCAGAGGAAGACTAGAATGCAACGCTATTTTTTAAATCAGGCCTATCAACCAACTGTAGAAATCAGCGGGGAGCCGCATCATCATATGTCTCGAGTTATGCGTATGACTGTAGGAGATCAAGTTTTTCTGGTTTTTAATGATCAAGTAGCGATCAAAGCGATCATCCGTGGGATAGATAATGATAAAGTAACCTTGGAAGAGGTTGAAAAAGAACAACTACAACGAGAGCTTCCAATCTCTATCACAATTGCCAGTGGTTTTCCTAAGGGAGAAAAATTAGAATTGATCATCCAAAAGGGAACAGAGTTAGGAGCTTGTCATTTTCTTGCCTTTCCTGGCGAAAGCTCAGTAGCAAAGTGGGATGCGAAAAAACAACTGAAAAAACAACAACGTTTAAATAAAATCGCACAAGAAGCAGCTGAACAATCGCATCGTCAAGTGTTGCCGAAAGTTCGTTTTATTTCGGAAAAAGAACTGATTGCATCATTTACAGAATATGATGCTGTCTTGATTGCTTATGAAGAATCAGCTAAACAAGGTGAGCAGGCACAGCTGGTTCAAACGTTGCAACAATTGACTACCAGCCAAAAATTATTAGTTGTTTTTGGACCAGAAGGCGGTTTGACGCCAAATGAGATCGAAAAATTCCAATTGGCAGGCGGAAAACTCTGCGGATTAGGTCCGCGGATTTTACGAACAGAGACGGCCCCTTTTTATCTGTTGAGTGCTGCAAGTTTCTATTATGAACTACAACACTGATTTGATTGAAAAAGCCTACTAGAGTTTGTATAATAAGAACAATCATTTTCAGAAAATAAAGGGGGAACGTCACATGGCAAAAGAAGTCGAATTAACCGGACCAGACGTCATCAGGATGGTTAGTACTTACATGGGAAAAGAGCACGTGGCGTTTGTACAAAAAGCCTATGACTTTGCGTATGAAGCGCATAAGCCGCAGATTCGTAAATCCGGAGAACCTTATATCATCCATCCAATCCAAGTTGCTGGGATCTTAGCTGATTTGCATATGGATCCACATACGGTTGCGACTGGTTTTTTACATGATGTTGTAGAAGATACGCCGGTAACATTAGCAGACTTAAAAGTTGAATTTGGTGAAGATGTCGCTTCATTAGTCGATGGCGTGACCAAATTAGGGAAAATCAAATATAAGTCTCATGAAGAACAATTAGCAGAAAATCATCGGAAAATGTTATTGGCGATGGCGCAAGATTTGCGAGTAATTATGGTCAAGTTAGCTGACCGCTTGCACAATATGCGGACATTAAAATATTTACGTGATGATAAACAACGCCGTATTGCTCGTGAGACATTGGAAATCTATGCACCTTTAGCGGATCGTTTAGGGATGAGCCGTATCAAATGGGAATTGGAAGATACTGCCTTGCGCTATTTGAATCCAAAACAATATTATCGAATCGTTCATTTAATGCGTAGCAAACGAGATGAACGTGAAGGTTTTATCGAAGAAGCAGTCAATGAAATCAAATCCGCAACGAAAGAATTAGGTATCGAAGGCGATATTTATGGTCGACCAAAACATATTTATTCTATTTATCGTAAAATGCGGGATCAAAAAAAACAATTTGATGAAATCTATGATTTATTGGCTATTCGCGTAATCGTAGATTCCATCAAAGATTGTTACGCAGTCTTAGGTGCAATCCATACAAAATGGAAACCGATGCCTGGCCGCTTCAAAGATTATATTGCAATGCCTAAAACGAATATGTATCAGTCGTTGCACACAACAATCATTGGACCGAGCGGCAATCCGGTGGAAGTCCAAATTCGAACTCATGAGATGCATCAAATCGCCGAATTCGGGGTCGCAGCTCACTGGGCATATAAAGAAGGCAAGACAGAAAAACAAGATGCGACACAAGACAATAAGCAATTGGATTGGTTCCGAGAGATTATTGAATTGCAAGACGAAAGCTACGATGCTTCTGAATTTATGGAGAGTGTAAAAGGCGATATTTTCAGTGATAAAGTTTATGTATTTACACCAAAAGGTGATGTAACCGAGTTGCCAAAAGGCTCCGGACCATTAGATTTTGCTTACAGTATCCATACAGATATCGGAAACAAAACCACTGGCGCAAAGGTCAATGGAAAGATGGTCCAGTTGGATTATAAACTGAAAAATGGTGACATTATCGAAATCATGACTTCAGCTAATTCTTTTGGACCAAGCCGCGATTGGTTGAATCTAGTAAAAACAAGTAAGGCAAAAAATAAAATCAAACGTTTCTTCAAGACTCAAGACCGCGATGAAAATGTTACAAAAGGTCATGATGCTGTAATCAAGTGTATCAATGACTTAGGATTTGTTCCCAAAGAAATGTTGACAAAAGACAAGATCTCAGAAGTATTGGACAAGTTTAATTTCCATAGCGAAGAAGATCTCTATGCGGCTATCGGATTTGGTGAGATTAGTGCGTTGACATTTGCTAATCGGTTGACGGAAAAAGAACGCCGCGAGCAGATGAAACAAAAACAGCGGGAAGCAGTTGACGAGATGGTCAGCAATCCCAAAGAACCTGAAAAAATCAAAGTACGGCATGAAGGCGGTATCGTCATCCAAGGAATCGATAATCTGTTGATTCGAATCAGTCATTGTTGCAACCCTGTTCCTGGCGATGACATCGTCGGCTACATTACAAAAGGTCGTGGGATTTCGATTCATCGTGCCGACTGTCCCAACATCACTAAACAAAAAGACATCCAAGAACGCTTAATCGAAGTGGAATGGGAAGATACCGCCAATTCGGTTCAAGATTACAATGCCGATTTAGAGATCTATGGGTTTAATCGTGATGGTTTGTTAAACGATGTGCTGAACATCGTTAGCGGAATGACTAAAAAATTAGTCAGTGTGGAAGCGAAACCAACAAAAGATCGTTTAGCAGTCATCAATTTAACTTTCAAGATTCAAAACTTGAATCATCTCTATTCAATCGTTGATAAAATCAAGACGATCCCAGATGTTTATAGTGTAAAACGGACAAATGGATAATAAATAGTTGGAGGAAGAGCTATGCGAGCAGTCATACAACGAGTAAGTCAGGCGAGCGTGACCATCGATGAGGAAGTCATCGGAAAAATTGACCGCGGCTTTATGATCTTATTAGGAATTCATGAAGAAGATACCAAGGCCGATGCGGATTATTTGATTCGTAAGATTCCTTTATTGCGTGTGTTTGAAGATGCAGAAGGGAAAATGAATCAATCGCTTCAAGATGTCAATGGGAGTATTTTGAGTGTTTCTCAATTTACTTTGTATGCAGACACAAAAAAAGGCAACCGTCCAAGTTTTGTGAAAGCGGCTCGTCCGGAAACCGCGATTCCTTTATATGAATATTTTAACGAAGGGTTGCGTCAAACTGGTTTGACCGTAGAAACTGGAAAATTTGGTGGCGATATGGATGTCGCGTTGATTAATGACGGTCCGGTCACGATTCTTTTTGATACTCGAGATAAATAATAAAGGCTGTGGCATGATTGTGTCACAGCCTTTATTTTTTTTAGGAAAATCACTTAGTATAAGATAGCGCTACCTTTTTAATAAAAAATAAGAGATAATTAGATAAAATTGTTAAGTGAGAGGAGAAATTATGGAGACACGAACTGAGCACGATTCCATGGGGAACATCGAAGTTCCGAAAGAAGCGTGGTGGGGTGCACAGACTGAGCGAAGTCGTCAGAACTTTAAAATCGGTGGCGAAAAAATGCCCACAGAGTTATTACACGCATTAGTTTTAGTCAAAAAGATGGCCGCAATCGCAAACCAACAAACTGGAAAGCTGAAAATGGAAAAAGCGTTAGCGATCCAAGCAGCAGCAGATTTGTTATTGGCCGGCAAAAATTGGCAAGAATTTCCATTAGTAGTTTGGCAGACTGGTAGCGGCACACAAAGCAATATGAATACAAATGAAGTGATCGCCCATCTAGCAAGTAAAGAACAGGTACATCCTAATGATGATGTGAATAAAAGCCAGAGCTCCAATGATGTCTTCCCTACAGCGCTCCATATTGCTGGAACATTATCATTAGAAAAAAATCTGTTGCCGGTACTTCGTGAAATGATTTATACGCTGAAAGGGTTGGAAGAAGCCAATCGCGAGATTTTCAAGATTGGCCGGACTCATTTGCAAGATGCCACGCCGGTGACTTTTGCGCAAGAAGTCAGCGGCTGGCGTTCAGCATTGGAACATAACGAGAAGATGTTACTGGATAGTTTAGCTGAATTGCGACAACTAGCGATTGGTGGAACGGCTGTCGGAACAGGACTAAATGCCTCCAAAGCATATGAAGAGGCTTTTATTGCTGCATTAAACGAGGAAACAGGTATTTCTTTCAGTAGTGAGGCCAATAAATTTCATGCGCTGGCCAATCGTGATGCGATTGTGTTTGTTAGTGGTGCGTTAAAAGCATTGGCAGCTAATTGTTTAAAAATGGCCAATGATATTCGCTGGTTAGCTAGTGGTCCGCGCAGCGGATTAGGAGAGATTACTATTCCAGCTAACGAACCAGGTAGTTCGATTATGCCGGGGAAAGTTAATCCAACTCAGTGTGAGGCATTGGCAATGGTGGCTGTTCAAGTAATGGGAAATGATACGGCGATTGGAATCGCAGCTTCACAAGGGAATTTTGAATTAAACGTCTATCTGCCATTACTGGCGTATGACTTATTGCAAAGTATTCGTTTATTGACAGATGGACTGCATTCTTTTAATGAAAATTGTTTGAAGGGTCTCACCGTTAATAAAAAACGTATGGAAGAATTATTGGAACAATCGTTGATGTTAGTGACAGCACTCAATACACAAATCGGTTATGATAAAGGCGCTGAGATTGCTAAAAAAGCCTATGATGAAGGAACGACCTTAAAAGAAGCAGCACTGGCATTAGGATATGTTACTGAAGCAGAATATGAAGCGTGGGTCAGACCAGAAAAAATGATCGGGGAGAGATGAAATGACAATTTATGAAGAAGCGTTGACGGCACATAGAAATTGGCGTGGGAAAATTGAAGTGATGAGTAAAATAAATGTTCTTAGTAAAGAGGATTTGTCATTGGCATATACACCAGGAGTGGCAGAACCTTGCCGCAAAATCGCCGAAAATAATGAACTGGCTTATGATTATACTTGGAAAGGCAACAGTGTCGCAGTTGTAACGGATGGCACCGCTGTATTAGGTCTAGGAGATATCGGTCCAGCAGCTGCTTTGCCGGTAATGGAAGGAAAAGCATTATTGTTCAAAGAATTTGCGGGAATCGACGCTGTCCCGATTTGTTTGGATACAACAGATCCCCAAGAGATTATTCAAATTGTTAAAGCGTTGGCACCGACATTTGGTGGAATCAACTTGGAAGATATTAGTGCTCCGCGTTGTGTTGAGATTGAGCGAGCATTGATCGAAGCGTTAGACATCCCCGTTTTCCACGATGACCAGCATGGTACAGCAGTTGTTGTGACAGCAGCTTTGATCAATGCATTAAAATTGGTAAAAAAAATCCCCCAAAATTTGAAGGTCGTTGTTTCTGGAACAGGGGCTGCTGGCAGTGCGATCATCAAAATGTTAATCGATCTAGGTGTTAAAAAGATTATTGCGTTCAATAAAGAGGGTGCGTTGCATCAAACGATGGAAAATGCGACTTTTGTGGAAAAAGAGATCTTAGAAGTGATCACGCCCAAAGATTTTACTGGAACGATGGCAGAGGCTTTTGTTGGAGCAGATGTTTTTATAGGGGTCTCGGCACCTAATCTAGTGACTAAAGAAATGGTCGCTACTATGAATGAAGGCAGTATCGTTTTTCCAATGGCCAATCCAGAACCAGAAATTACGTATCATGAAGCATTGGCTGGCGGGGCGGCAGTTGTTGGGACAGGCCGTTCTGATTATCCTAACCAGATCAACAATGTTCTAGCCTTTCCTGGTCTTTTTCGTGGTGCTTTTGCGGCGGAAGCTAAGAAGATTACTCCTGGGATGCAGTTAGCTTGCGCACATGCTATCGCTGATACTATCCCTTATTCTGAGCTAAATTCTGGTTACGTTATTCCTTCAGCTTTCGATGAAAATGTGGTTGATTTGATCACACTAAAAGTCGCTGAAGCAGCTCGAAAAGATGGCGTAACTCGTTGATTAATAGAAAATTGAGATGATAAGAGTTCATTTTTTATTTAAAAAAGGAGACATAAAAATGAGTAAAGTTTTTAAAATGAGTTTTAGCAGTATTTATCAAATGTATCTTCAAAAAGCCGAACGCAAAGGGCGAACCAAAGCGGAGGTAGATCAAATTATTTTTTGGTTGACTGGCTATGATGATTCTTCTTTGCAAGATCAGATTGAACAAGAGGCGGACATGGAGACATTCTTTGCAAATGCTCCTCAGATGAATGAGAAGGTATCATTGATCAAAGGGATGATCTGCGGATATCGTGTTGAAGAAATCGAGGATCCTTTGATGCAAAAGATTCGCTACTTAGACAAGTTAGTCGATGAATTAGCTAAAGGAAAAAAGATGGAGAAGATTCTCCGGGAATAATAAAAACAGCGAGCCTTATTCGGTTCGCTGTTTTTGTCGTCAGTGACAGACAGCGGAAGTATCTTAGATTTCAAATCACAATCTTTTACGGTTGGGTAGTTAGCTGTGAAAAGTGATGAATAGATTCCAAATGACAGGTATTTTTCCCAAAATCACGGGTTGTTTTGTGGTATACTACGTAAGAATCTATTTTTAAAGGAGGAGCCTTATGGCAGAGAAAGAAACGTTTTATATCACAACGCCAATTTATTATCCAAGTGGCAAACTGCACATTGGGAATTCTTATACAACGATTGCCTGTGACGCGATTGCTCGCTATAAACGTATGATGGGCTTTGACGTATTTTATTTGACTGGCGTCGATGAACATGGACAAAAGATTGAGAAGAAAGCCGATGAACTTGGCGTAGAACCGCAAGAATATGTAGATAAGATGGCAGCCGACATCAAGAAATTATGGAAGACGTTAGACATCAGCTATGATAAGTTTATTCGGACGACTGATGATTATCATCAAGCTGCCGTCAAACAGATTTTTGATCAATTATTGGAACAAGGAGATATCTATCTTGGGGAATACGAGGGCTGGTACTCTGTATCTGATGAAGAATATTTTACAGAAACACAGCTAGCTGAAGTGTACCGCGATGAAGAAGGCAATGTAATCGGCGGAAAAGCACCAAGCGGTCACGAAGTTGAGTTGGTTCGTGAAGAATCATACTTTTTCCGTATGAGTAAATATGCTGATCGTTTATTAGAATATTACGATGAACATCCTGAATTTATCCAGCCGGAATCTCGTAAAAATGAAATGATCAATAACTTTATCAAACCGGGCCTAGAAGATTTGGCTGTTTCACGGACGACTTTTAAATGGGGTATCCCTGTCAATGCCAACCCAGAACACGTAGTCTATGTTTGGATTGATGCGTTGTCAAATTATATTACAGCTTTAGGTTATGGTTCAGATGATGACAGCTTGTTCCAAAAATATTGGCCTGCTGATGTCCACATGGTAGGAAAAGAAATCGTTCGTTTCCATACAATTTATTGGCCAATCATGTTGATGGCACTAGATTTGCCATTACCGAAAAAAATCTATGGACATGGCTGGTTGATGATGAAAGACGGCAAAATGTCTAAATCAAAAGGCAATGTAGTGTATCCCGAAATGTTAGTCGAACGTTATGGTCTTGATGCGTTACGTTATTATTTATTGCGTGCGGTACCATTTGGTTCAGACGGTGTCTTTACGCCGGAAGATTTTGTTTCTCGTGTCAATTACGATCTAGCCAATGATTTAGGGAATTTATTGAATCGTACAATTGCGATGATCAATAAATATTGCGAAGGAACCGTTCCAGCATATAAATCATTAGTAACTGATTTTGACAGTGAATTATCAACTACTGCAGCAAATGTAGTTAGTCGTTACCGTGAAGCGATGGATAAAATGGAATTCAACAATGCCTTGGCAGAAATCTGGGTATTGGTTTCTCGGGCAAATAAATATATTGATGAGACAGAGCCGTGGGTTTTGGCTAAAGATGAAGCGCGTAAAGCTGAATTGGATAGTGTGATGGTTCACTTAGCAGAAAGTTTGCGGATTGTGGCGATTCTCTTACAACCTGTTATGACACAAGCACCAAAACGGATTTTTGATCAATTAGGCCTGAACCCAGAAATGATGAACCTTGCAACAATCCATTTTGGGGAATTTCCGGAAAATACAAAAGTGACACCAAAAGGACAACCGATTTTCCCTCGTTTAGATATGGATGAAGAAGTAGCCTACATCAAAGATAAAATGACTGAAGGCAGCCAACCAGAAGACGAAAAAATCAAATGGGACCCAGAAGAGACTGAATTAGTCTCAGTAAAAGACAAACAAATCAAATTCGATGTTTTTGACAAAGTCGAATTAAAAGTTGCAGAAGTCATGGAATGCAAACCAGTTGAAGGAGCAGATAAATTACTGCAATTTCGCTTAGATGCAGGAGATGATCAAGATCGTCAGATTCTTTCAGGGATTGCGCAATTCTATCCAGATCCAGAAGCATTGGTTGGGAAAAAATTGGTAATCGTGGCGAACTTGAAACCACGGAAGATGCGAGGCGAGATCAGTCAAGGGATGATCTTATCAGCAGAAGCACCAGACGGAACGTTAAAAGTAGTAGAAGCACCTAAAGAGATGCCAAATGGGGCAATCGTAGGTTAAGAAAAAGCTGCGACATTGTGTCGCAGCTTTTTTGTCTGTAAAACAATACATGGACAAATAGAATTAAAGAATTGATAATATCGGACCTAAAAAGTTTTAGAGGCTATGAAATATGTTATACTGTAGGTACACGAAAGATAATTGTTATGCGATATTTTAACTCATTTTGATGAAATTTAATCAAACTGGCGTAACTATAGGGTTACAAGGATGTATTAGAAGGAATTGGGAATACATCGTTTAAACGAGAAATAGTTAATTTTAGTAATAGTCAACACCCTCAACTTTAAAATAATAAATATTGATTAGTCAGATAGCCCACTCAAAGATGAGTGGGCTATCGTTCATTTTGGACGAAAGTTCACGAAGCAAAAAAATCAGGCGTGCAAAATGTCTAGTATTGTTTTATTGAAGTCGGGAAGATCATCAGGTGTCCGACTAGTCACTAATTTTTTATCGACTACGACCGGCTCATCTTTGACTATCGCACCTGCGTAGCTGATATCCGGTCGAACGGTTGTATAAGCAGTCATTGTCCGTCCTTTAGTCAAACCCGTCTGGATAAATAATTGTGGTCCATGACAAATCGCGAAAAGTGGTTGCTCATTTTTTAAGAAATAGGCCACAAATGAAACAAAGCGGGGATCACTACGCAACTGATCAGGTGAAAATCCGCCAGGAATCAATAAAGCGTCAAATTCTTCTGGTTGTACCTCGTCGATGCCTTTATCACTGATAAATTTGGTGCCTTTTTTCCCAGTGAATTCTTGCTGGGCTTCAAAACTAATCAAGACGACTTCGTTTCCATCTTTTTCAAGCGTTTCTTTTGGAGAAGTCAGTTCGATATCCTCCACAAAGTTTGTTACAAGAACAGCAATTTTTTTAGTCATTGAATGTCTTCCTTTCCTAGTTGTTAATTTTAGCCTAAGGGATTTTCAGCGGTAATTCAATTAATTTGATTTATAATCGTTCAAAAAATTGAATGATTTTGCTTGTTTTACTGATTCTAGTGAAAGTTTCAAAAAAGCACTTCTTTTACTGAGTGTGTATGGCTCAGTAAAAGAAGTGCTGACTGTTAAGCTTGAGACGTTTTTAATGCTTCGTTGTTTGCGGCATAGCTCGAAAGAATTTTTTGAAGCGTTTTGGTAAAATAAGTGCTAATAGCTCAAACGGGATTGCAAAAACAGTCCAAGCGACTTGACGAGCATTTGGATGGAAATAATATACTTGAATCAATACAAAATGCAAGAAGAATAATCCGGGCAGTAATTCAAGTCCGATTTGCCAAGGAGCATCCCACTGGGTTAAGTAGCGCAAGACACTCATTCCTAGCGGGTAGAGGTAAAACAGTGAAGCAACTAGATTCACGCGCCAACTTTTAGTTAATAAGCGGATATTTAATAAGAAAAAAAGTGCTGAAAGGACAATCCCAATCGGCGGAAATAGACTGATTAAAAATGAATAGAGGGCGCCAAAAAATAATACTCCTGGCCCTTTGATTAAGGCTGCAACTAGAATCAAGATCCCTATCAGTAGTAATTGCTGTTTGATCGTTGCGATACACAATAGACTAAATAATCCTAGCGTCCCCCAATGCCAGCAGCTCTTGACTGGTTCTTTACGGGGATATTTCTGTTTTAAGTAACGAGCGGTGTTTGGAAATCCTTGTTGGAAATTAAGCATAGGATCCCTCCTTTGATAATTAGTATAAAGAGAACAACTAGTAGAAACATCCGTCTTGAGGCGGATGTTCCTGTAAGATTTCAATTGAAAATGACTAGATGTTTCGTTAGTTTTATCAGATTGTGTTAAAATAAATTGATTTTGGAGAAAAGTCCTTTAGACGAAAATGAGATAGAAAAAATTAGGAGGCTTTTAAATGATTTTTGATTCACATACGCATTTAAACGTGGAGCAGTTTGAAAATGAGATACCAGAAACTGTCGAACGAGCCCGTGAATTAGGCGTAACAGAGATGGCAGTTGTCGGGTTTGATACCCCGACGATCGAAAAAAGCCTGGAGTTAAATCAACAATATGAAGGAATTTATTCAATCATTGGTTGGCATCCAACTGAAGCAGGAAATTACACAAAAGAAATTGAAGAAGGATTGATCAAGAAGTTGACCTTGCCTAAAGTGGTGGCATTAGGCGAGATTGGTCTAGATTATCATTGGATGAAAGATCCTAAAGAAGTTCAGGCTAATGTTTTTAGACGCCAGATTGCAATCGCTAAAGAACTGAATCTGCCGATCAGTATCCATACACGCGAGGCATTGGAGGATACGTATCAAATTTTGCGAGAAGAAGATATCCGTGATATTGGCGGGATTATGCACAGTTTCAGCGGCAGTGGTGAATGGGCAAAACGCTTTTTGGACTTAGGTATGCATGTCTCTTTTTCTGGAGTAGTAACGTTTAAAAAAGCACTAGATGTTCAAGAAGCCGCAACGATTGTTCCACTAGACAAATTATTAGTCGAGACTGATGCACCGTATTTAGCGCCGACACCTTATCGTGGCAAACGAAATGAGCCAGGATATACGCGTTATGTTGTTGAAAAAATTGCGGAATTGCGAGGGTTATCACTAGAAGAGGTCGCAGAACAGACAACTAAAAATGCCCACTGTTTGTTTAGGATTGCTGCTCATGCCTAAAGAAAAGATTGAAGAAATCATTGTCGTTGAAGGCAAAGACGATACGAAACGGTTAAAAGAAGTCTTTGATGTCGATACGATCGAAACTCGTGGTTCAGCGATCAATGAAAATATTTTAGAACAAATCGAGCATGCACAAGAAACGCGTGGAGTGATCGTCTTTACAGATCCCGATTTTTCTGGAGAAAAAATCCGAAAAACAATTATGGAAGCTATTCCTGACGCGCAACATGCCTTTTTAGCTAGAAGAATGGCCGCACCGCAAAAACGCGGTGCAAGTCTTGGCGTGGAACATGCTAGTGATGAAGCCATCATAGATGCATTACACAAAGTCGTGACGCCAGCTGTTAGCAGTGACGCAAGAATAGCTAGACAAACATTGTTGGATTATGGTTTAATAGCGGGAGCTCAGGCCCGTGAGCGCCGCGAACGCTTAGGGGAAGAATTGAAGATTGGTTATACTAATGCTAAACAGTTAGAAAAACGATTAGCGATGTTTCGCATCACTGAAACACAATTGCATGAGGCAATGAGGAAAGTAGAGGAAACCTTGTGAACAAAGACATAGCAACACCTTCGAGAACTCGTGAGATTTTACAAAAACATGGCTTCTCCTTTAAAAAGAGTCTGGGTCAGAATTTTTTGACAGAACCCAATATTTTAAAAAAAATTGTCGCTACTGCTGAAATCGATGAACAAACGAATGTGATTGAAGTCGGACCAGGGATCGGTGCATTGACAGAACACCTGGCTCGTGCGGCTCATCAAGTTTTGGCTTTTGAAATTGATGATCGGTTGATTCCTGTTTTAGCCGACACATTGAGTCCGTATGACAATATTAAAGTCGTGCATAAAGATATTTTACAAGTTGACTTGAAAAAAGAGACCGAGTATTTTGATCAGTCCGGTCCAATCAAAGTCGTCGCTAATTTGCCTTATTACATTACGACACCAATCATGATGCATATTTTAGCATCAGATTTGATTGTCGATGAACTGGTGGTTATGATGCAACGAGAAGTGGCAGATCGAATCTCTGCCAAACCAGGGACAAAGGCTTACGGCTCACTATCGATTGCTGTCCAATATTATATGGAAGCAACGACGGCTTTTATCGTACCTAAAACAGTATTTATCCCGCAGCCCAATGTGGACTCTGCAATCTTACGTTTGGTTCGGCGTAAAATCCCTGCAGTTGAAGTAACAAATGAAACAGAATTTTTCAAATTGACGAAAGCGGCGTTTATTTTACGACGCAAGACACTGTGGAATAATCTGTTAAATAGTTATGGCAAAGATGAAGCGACAAAACTTTGGTTAGAGAACAGTTTACAACAAGCTGAGATCGATCCTAAACGTCGCGGAGAGACTCTCTCATTGGAAGAATTCGCTCGCTTGTCAAATGCATTGGAAGCCAATAAACAGTAAACAAGAGCAAAAAGCATATATTTATTGGTGCATCATTCATAAAAATAGCTAAAATAAAAAGAGTAACAGCTCTTTTTATTTTTTCATTAAATCCACACGAAAGTTGTCAAAAGAAACATAACTCACCTATAATAGAGTACATAAATTTGTTTTTTGGAGGACACAATGAAAAAATTTATCATTGGATTATTGCTAGTGATCGTACTGGGTGTTGGTGGTTATTACGCTTACACAACGATGACTAAAGAAGAGACGCCGAAACAAGAAACGCGTAAAACGACGATTAAACAAGCAAAAGAACCAGAAAAAGCCGGTGAAGCTATCAAGGCGAGCGATTACAGTGATAGCGACAATTGGCTCGCAAAGCCAACTGAGCTAACAAGTCAAGCGGATGTCTTTATGTTGTATCCTACGGCTTACGCACAAAAGAACAAACAGTCATCGCCTGTTGCTAAGATCGATGATGCCTCAATGCGTGCTGGCGCACAAGTATTTTTAGCTAGTCAAGGTTCTGCTTTTGAAACAAGCGGTAATATCTTTGCCCCGTATTATCGACAATTAGATGCAAACTGGTTGTATTCCAAATCAAAGGCTGAACAAAATGAATATGTTGATGGGGTACCAAAGGCAGATGTCTATGCGGCTTTTGATTATTACATCAAACATGAAAACAACAATCGACCTTTCATCTTAGTTGGTCACTCGCAAGGTGCTCGCATGATCAAGGCAATCATGTATGATTATTTCAAAAATAATCCTGGTGTCAGTGATCGAATGATCGCAGCCTATGTGCTAGGTCAATCAGTCACACAACAAGAAATGAACGATAATCCGCAAGTGACATTTGCAACTGGACCAGATGATACCGGAGTCGTAGTATCCTATAACACAGTGGCGCCTGATTTTACCGGCGAATTGCCAACTTGGGATGAAGGAGCGTTGGCTATCAATCCGATCAATTGGAAAACTGATGGTACACCAGCAACAGCTGAAGAAAACTTAGGTTCTTATGTCCGAAGTGAAGCCGGCGACTACACAAAAGTCATGAATCTAGCTGATGCGACAGTTGATGGTACAAGAGGACTAGTCGTCGCATCAACAGTGGATCAAGCCAAGTATGAAATGCCTGAAAGTACTCGAAAACTTTATCCAGCTGGTTCATACTTAAATAATGACATTAGCTTCTATTATTACAATCTACAACAAAATGCAGAAAACCGAGAAGCGCAATATTTTGCGACTCATCCACAACAAACAACAAATCAATCTGTTCAATAAAAAAAGCTCAGACCTAATCAACTGGTCTGAGCTTTTTTGTGCTTCTTTGAATTTTTAATCTAAACTCTTATCCAAAATAGAACGAAGAACAGTTTCTCTTAATTCAATGAGAATCTATTCATTGAACAAAAAGGCAGTAAGAATATTTATCTCACGATTTTCTTGTAAAAAAATCCACAAGCATCAAGTTCGAAAAAAAGGTTCCCATCTCCTATAGTAGATAAGAACGATAGAAGTTGGAGGAGAAAGATGATGGATTATCGTGTATTGCTTTACTATAACTATACTCAAGTGGAAGATCCAGAAGCATTTGCTAAAGAACACTGGACTTTTTGTCACAATCTAGGAATCAAAGGACGTATATTGGTTGCTTCAGAAGGCATCAATGGGACTCTTTCAGGGACAAAGGCAGCAACGGATTGTTATATGGAGCAGATGCTGTCTGACGAACGTTTCAAAGATACTTACTTTAAAATAGACTACAGTGACGGTCATGCGTTTAAAAAATTATTTGTCCGTCCACGCGCAGAATTAGTTGCGCTGCATTTAGCAGAAGATATTGACCCACAACAAATAACCGGGAAATATTTGGAACCACAGGCATTTCGCGAAGCTTTATTAGCAGAAGATACGATTGTCATTGATGCTCGAAATGATTATGAATATGATCTGGGCCATTTTCGCGGGGCGGTTCGTCCTGAGATTCATAATTTTCGGGAATTGCCTGATTGGATTCGTAAAAATAAGGAACAGTTTATGGATAAAAAGATTGTGACCTATTGTACTGGCGGGATTCGTTGTGAAAAATTCTCTGGTTGGTTGTTACGTGAAGGATTTGAAGATGTCGCACAACTGCATGGCGGCATCGCAGCATACGGCAAAGATGAGAAAACACGTGGCGAGTTTTGGGATGGAAAAATGTATGTTTTTGATGAACGTATCGGCGTAGAGATCAATCAAGTAGATAAGCACACAGTCGGAAAAGAGTGGTTTGATGGCACGCCTTGCGAACGATACATCAATTGCAGCAATCCAGAATGCAATCGACAAATCCTTGTTTCTGTAGAAAATGAGAAAAAATATTTAGGTGCGTGTTCACTTGTTTGTGCAAAACATCCAAACAATCGTTACGTAAAGAAACAGCAATTGACTGCAAACGAATGGAAACGGCAATTAGATTCTTTAACTAAGTAAATGTTCAAAAACTTCTTTTTATCTGTCTTGACACATAGCGTTTTTTAAACTAAACTAAGGAACGAGTTAAGTGTCTTGACATATAAAGGAGGATAACATGAAAAATACTTCTGTTAGAAATTTGACGATCTCGGCATTGTTAATCGGTTTGGGAATCTTGATTCCAATGGTTATGCCAAAAATCGTGATCGGTCCAGCTTCATTTACTTTAGCAAGTCATGTACCTGTATTCATTGCTATGTTCTTCTCACCGCTAGTAGCAATCGCAGTCGTTTTAGGAACAACGTTTGGCTTTTTTATCTCAACGACGCCGATCATTGCTTTACGCGCTTTTTCACATTTGATTTTTGCAGTAATCGGGGCAAAATATTTAGAGAAACATCCTGAACTGGTTTTAAAAAATGGGAAATTTACTCTAGCAAATGGACGGTTCCAAGTTTTCAATTTTGTGATTGGAATCATTCATGCCGCGATTGAAATGTTAGTAGTCTCAGCTTTTTATTTTATGGGAAATATGCCAGAGACCTTCTATTCACAAGGTTATCTATACACGATTTTTCTCTTGATGGGAATTGGCGGATTGATTCACAGTTTGATTGATTTCAATATCGCTTATTTTGTAGCAGGAGCTCTGTACAAGCAATTCCATTTGCCGATTTTTAATAAAGCGATGAAGCAAAAGAAATTAAAAAAAGTAATCATCTAGACCGTGATAATAATCACGGTTTTTCTTTATTTTAAATTAAGAAAAACGAAAAAGTTTGGAATGTTCATAATTTTATTTAACATCATTTAAAAAAAGACCTTTTATTTACCGGAAAATAAGTTATATTCTATTCATAATCATTATTAAATAGAAAATGAGGGTGGATAGATGATTAGAATTTTAATTTTAACAAAAAATATTTTAGCGGAAGAAATTATAACTAATAAATTACAATATTTGAATTATGAAGTTTTTTGTTCCACGAGTATTTTAAATGAGATACAGATGGATGGCCGGATATCAGATATGGTCGATTACTTTCCAATCATTATCATTGGTGAAACGATCTCAAGTTATGAAATGGAATGGATGTTGCCAAAGCTAAGAAATCGTGGTCAAAGTATTTTACGAGAAGTCGATCATTCTCTTAGTGAAAATGAACAGACAATGCTAAAAGAACAAGGACTATGCGGGGCTATTCAAAATAGCGATTCGGTAGAGTCATTGCGCGAACAATTGGCTGAAGTAGCTGCACAATATCAAGGCAGAAAATTCACGCCGGTTATATCAGAAAAAAATTCTGAAATTGTGGAGAATCAAGGTCTTTCAGCGTTGACATTGATCAATCTATCATCACTTGAATTGCAAGTTTTAGAAAAATTGCGTAGTCAATGTGGAGAAATCGTTTCTCGTGATGAATTGTGTCTGCTCCTATGGGGGAATGTCTCCCAATCTCGTTTAGCTCAGCTTTCTTCTTTGATAAAAAATATCAAACTTAAATTAGAGATTCTTGAAGTCGATCAAGAGGCAATCCAAACAATTTGGGGCAAAGGGTATCGTGTTCGGAAAGATGTCGCTATTTCTAATAAATATGCTTAGTGTTGAGAAAGATTAATTTTCTCAACGCTTTTTTATTGAAAAACGCAAAACAATGCTTTCTCTCCATAAGCTATGCTAAAATAAATCGTATCCTACTCAATTCTATCGTTTTATCGGTGGATTCATTAGTAAAGGAAGGATAAAAAGTTGAAAAATCAATTTTTTAAGGAGCAAGAAAAGTGAAAAAAAATATTTTGATGAGTCTGATAATCTTATCTGCAGTAACATTTTTAGCTGCTTGTGGAAATTCAGGTTCAAAAACAACGGAGACTAGTGAATCAAGCCAATCAGCTGATTCAATAAAAAAAGTTTCAAAACCTCCAAAAAAAGATATAACGGTGACAGAAAAGGTCAATAAAACATTGGAAAAAATGACATTGGAAGAAAAAGTCGGACAACTGTTTATGGCCCGTGTCCCAGAACAAAACCAAATAGCAGACATTCAAAAGTATCATTTAGGCGGCTATTTACTTTTTGATCGTGACATGGAAGGAAAAGGTCAAGCAGAAGTAAAACAAGCGATTGCCAGTTATCAAGCAGCTAGTAAAACACCTATGTTTATTGGATCTGATGAAGAAGGCGGAACAGTTAGTCGATTGAGCCGTAATCAAATCGTCTCCCCAGCATTCAAAAGTCCTCAAGCCTTGTATCAAGAAAATGGCTGGGATAGTATCATACAAGAAATCGAGCGCAAGGCTCAAGTTTTTGGTGAATTGGGAATTCAACTGGGAATGTTCCCTGATGCAGATGTATCAACAGATCCACAATCCTTTATCTATGATCGAACAATTGGGATGGATGCAGCAGGAACTAGTCAATACGTTAAACTTAGTGTTGAAGAAATGAAGAAGCAAAAACTTGGCTCTACATTGAAACATTTCCCAGGGTATGGCAATAATCGCGATTCTCATGTGGAAATAGTAACAGATAATCGCTCGCTTGATGAATTACGAAAAAATGATTTCTTGCCTTTTGAAGCAGGGATTAAAGCAGGCGCTGACAGTATCATGGTCTCTCACAATATTGTCTCAGCGATTGATAGCAATTATCCGGCTTCAATTTCAAAACCAATTCATGACGTGATTCGTAATGAACTAGGCTTTACAGGTGTGATTATGACAGATGATATGGATATGGCAGGATTAGCAGATTTTATTTCACAAGACGAAGCAGGGTTGCAAGCTCTGCAAGCTGGAAATGATATGATCTTGTCATCAAGTTACAGCACACAGATTCCTTATATTTTAACGGCAATCAAAAATGGAGAATACAGTGAAAAACAATTGGATCAATCAGTCAAACGGTTATTAACTTGGAAAGCTAAACTAGGTTTGATATAAACAGGAGCGAACAGTAGCCTTATTCATTTAAGGAATTGTGAGAATAAAATATTGAAAATTTCATCTATTTCTTGTTCTAATGGAAAATATTAAAATAATCGACTGGATTAATCCAGTCGATTATTTTATGCTATTATTCTTTCTCAATACTAAAACAATCAACAACAATTATTATTGAGATATATCTAATTTTCAATTAATTGAAAATTTTGAAACAGTCAATTGTGCTCACGTTTTACAAGTGAATCAGCTTTTTTTACTGACAAATTTTTTAATACTTAATAAATTCACTGAAATTTGCAAATAAAAAAGTTACTGTGATTAACTTTGTCAGGTAACACAGTAACTAATCAAATTTGTTCTAACCTGTTATAAATAAAAAGAGCTTTCTTTTATCATTTTTAAATTTACTTTTACTAGTTATTTGCTAAAGAAATGACTTCTTCTGATTCTAAATCAAAGAAATGACTATTACTAATATCAAAAGCTAATTCAATGATTTCCCCCGGATTATGGAAGTCTCTAGCATCTACTCGAGAAATAAACTCAGTATTTCCTATTTTTGAATAGAGCATTGTTTCCGCACCGAGTAGCTCAGAAACAATGATTTCGGCTTTGACAGTAGACTCAGGGGCGGTATCTATCGCAATTTGCTCTGTATGGATATCTTCAGGACGGATACCAAAAATGACTTCTTTTCCTTCGTATCCTCGTTCCACTAGAACCTTATTTTTTCCCTCAGGAATGGTTAAGTTTAAACCATGATCGTTTGTGATAGTACCATTAGACAATGTTACCTTAAAAAAGTTCATGGCTGGAGAGCCGATAAATCCTGCAACAAACACATTTTCTGGTGAATTGTAGACTTCTTGTGGAGAACCAATTTGCTGTATGAAGCCATCTTTCATGATGACAATCCGATCAGCCATTGTCATAGCTTCTGTTTGATCGTGCGTTACATATATCGTTGTAGTATTTAGCTGTTGATGAAGTTTTGCAATCTCGGCTCGCATTGCAACTCTTAATTTTGCATCAAGATTTGAAAGGGGTTCATCCATTAAGAATACTTGAGCATCTCTAACAATTGCTCTTCCCAAAGCAACTCGCTGTCTCTGACCACCAGATAGAGCTGCTGGTTTTCTACCCAAATATTCGGTAAGTCCTAGTATATCAGCAGCGTTTTCAACTCTCGATTTAATTTCATTTTTATCAAATTTTCGTAGTTTAAGTCCAAAAGCCATATTATCAAAGACTGTCATGTGAGGATAAAGTGCATAATTTTGGAATACCATTGCGATATCTCGATCTTTAGGAGCAACATCATTCATTAGCTTTCCATTAATCGAAAATTCTCCTTCTGATATGTCCTCTAAACCGGCAATCATTCTTAGGGTTGTTGATTTTCCACAACCAGACGGTCCCACAAAAACAATAAATTCGTGATCTTTGATATTCAAATTAAAATCAGTAACAGAATAGTTTTCATTATTCTCGTATTTTTTATAGATATTTTTTAAAGCGATTTCAACCATTGTTTCTCCTCCTTAAGTTTACAACCAAACTATACATGATTTGTTTATTTTTGCTCAACATAATCTTATACAAGAAAATGGGCGATTTTTGTATAAAATGCCGAATCTTGCTAAGTGTTGTCAAAATTTCTGATAAGTAAATGACAAAGAAATAAACTATCTGCTTCTTTTAAATTAATCCCTGTTTCTGTATAGAATTTTTCAATTTTATACAGAAGTGTGTTTCTATGCATAAATAAGTCCTTAGAAGTTAAACTAATATTTCCTAAATTTCTCCACAAAATAGGAATAATCTTACGTAGCTCACTTTCCTTAATCCATTTGTGGAATAGATTTGAAAGTAAACGACTTTTTTTAATCGGGATATCTGAATAAACATCTATAATAGCAGTCGTAATATCCTGACATTTTTGATTCAAAGAGCAGCTTGAGAAAATTTTTTGTTCTTCTAGAAAAAAATTTTTGAACTCTTCGTTGGCAATCTGAAAGGAACCTACAAAAAGTTGAGTAGTAACATCAAAATCTGTATCAAGTGCCAAAAATACACCTTCAAGTTCCGTTTTGTCTAAATAAATATCAGATTCTTTTTCTACAATAATTACAAAATTTTCATTTAGAAAGAAGAAATCTACCATATGTAAAAAAATTGTTTGTATTTCGTCTTGCCAGAGTTGTTTTAAAGGAAATTGTGTATAGTTAAGCTTCACTTGAAGAATTCTAAAATTTCCTGACTTATCTATTTTTCTCCCCTCAAACAAATAGGAATACCAAGGATGCTTTTCTATATCAAGATTGAGAGAATGGTGTTTGATAAAAAGTGAAAATAACTTTTCTTCGCGCTCAGTTAAACTATTTTTAGGTAAGGTGATAATTCCTTCATTTGTTGGAAGATAAATATTATTTTGATTGCCAGTATTCATTCTTTGCATAGATGCAGAAGGATACAAAGCTTTAATATCTTGGTAGTTTATTTTCATGATTGCCATCTTTCCTCTCATTTTAATAATAATCTTTAATAAGTCGTTTTGTAAGGGGTTTCTTATACTATTATAGGTGATTACGCGATAAAAAAGAAGATATTTCCTTAATTTGTAAAATAAAAAAAGATATTTCCTTTTTTTGAGATATGTAGTATACTCATTTTGCAAACGAATACAGAAAGCGTTTTCTTTAGAGCGGGGAGGAAGTTAAATAAAATATGTGGAATCAAATTAAGAAAATTAAGGAGGAGTTATTGACGTGAACAAAAAGAAGAAGGTCTTAGGCATTGAAAATCCTTATTCAGGCTATTTATTTATTGCCCCTCAAGTTTTATTGATGATTGTATTTATTATCTATCCAGTTGTTAAAGGATTCAAAATGAGCTTTTATGAATTCTATGGAATGGATTCATATTTTATTGGTTTAGCTAACTTTACTAACTTATTCAATGATCCTATTTTTATTCGATCTATTTTTAATACGGTTTTATTTGTTACAGCGATAGTCATTTTAACGATTATTTTTGCTTTATTCGTAGCAACAGCTGTTTATGATAAAAATTCAAGATACGTTTCATTTATTCGTGGAAGCTATTATTTACCCGTTATGGTTTCAATGGTAGTTATGAGTATTATTTGGAATTTCTTATTGAATCCATCAAATGGTTTGATTAGTTATGCTCTAGATAATATAGGAATTGAAGGAGTTAATCTTTTAGGAAATACCAAAACAGTTATGCCAGTCATCATTTTTGTCACCTTTGTGGGAAATGTTGGACAAGCAATTATTCTCTATTTAGCTACGATGATTGGATTACCTGAAGATTATTTTGAAGCAGCACAATTAGATGGTGCAACGAGATGGCAGAGGATTCGATATATTTTAATTCCATTAATGAAACCAACAACTGCCTATTTAGTCGTTATTAATATTATTGCTGTTCTAAAAATATTCGTGGTCATTCAATTATTGACAGGTGGAGGTCCAAATAATGCTTCTGTTACAATGATGTACTATTTGTATCAAAATGCTTTTATTTATAACAATACGGGTATTGCCTCTGCTATTGGGGTCTTAATGTTTATTATTGCTCTATTATTAAGTGTGCCGCAGCTCAAGTCATTCATAAGAACGAAGTAATTAGGAGGAGAGAAATGTTAAGAAAATTAGCACGAATGGAAAAGTTTGATTTAGTTACCAACATAGTCGTACTTGTCATCGCTCTTTTGTTTTTACTTCCATTATTTTGGCTACTGACAAATACGTTTAAAACATCAACTGAAATTTACCAAATGCCACCAGATATTTTACCAAAACACTGGTTTTTAGGTAATTTAGAAGAATTATTTCGAGGACAACCTGCTTTCCAATGGATTGTCAATAGCTTCATTGTTTCATTTTTTACTGGTCTCTTAAGTGTTTTGATCTCTGCTTTAGCAGCTTATGGGTTTGCAAAATTACATTTTAAAGGGCAGACAGTTCTATTTTTAGTCGTGATTGCTTCTATTATGGTGCCAAAAGAAACATTTATTGTACCATTGTTTGATGTTGTCGTTAGACTAAATTGGATAGATACTTACCAAGCAATGATTGTTCCTAATTTAGCAACAGGTTTTGGTACGTTTATGCTTTATTCTTATTTTAAAGCGATTCCTGAATCGATTCGTGAATCAGCTAAAATTGATGGGGCAAATGAGTGGACTGTTTTTTATAAATTGATGCTCCCTATCGTTAAACCAGGTTTAGGAGCACTATTTATTTTAAATTTTGTAACAGCTTGGAATGATTACTTATGGCAGTTATTGATGGCACGAAGTAAAGAGATGAAGACTTTGACGATTGGAGTTGCTAGTTTGCAACAAGATGTGAATCCTAATATTGGTCTGCGAGTTGCCGGAGCCGCCATCGCAGCATTACCTATGATTCTGATTTTCTTCTTGTTTCAGCGTTTCTTTACAAAAGGCGCAACAGCTGGAGCAGTTAAAGAATAATGAAAGGAGAGAAATCCATGAAAAAAGTAATCATTGCTGTAGTAACGTTTTGTTTAGCGTTGGTTAGTCTTTCAAGTTGTGCTTCTGAAGAAAAAGCAAGTAATGAAATTGAAGTATGGCTGACACCACAATGGCAAGGAACTTATAGTGCTGATGAAAAAGGTGCTGACTATGATAGCTTCTTTAAAACAGCAGTTAAAATGTATGAAAAAGAGCATCCAGGAACAAAAATTGATATTCAGGTGATCCCAGGGGATGAACGTGATAGCAAACTTAGCGTTGCTACACAAACAAATACATTACCGGATGTTTTCTTTGAATCAAGTTTTGCTATGACTAACTATGCTCATCAAGGGCTACTGGAACCATTTAATTCAATTATTGATAAAAAGAATAAAGCAGATATTTCTGAGGCAATTTGGGATAACGTAAATATCAATGACAAAACATATTTTTATCCTTTTGCGCAAAATCCTGGCATGCTCGTCTATAATGCGGACATGTTTAAACAAGCCGGGTTAGAAAAATATATAGCTGGGAAAGATGCTATTGCAAATTGGACAATGGAAGATTTCAAAACAGTGCTAACTGCGCTCAAGAAAAATAATGATAAAGTCTCTCCATTTGGCTTTTACGCTAAGAATAATCAGGGGGATACTTGGAATATGATGTATCTCAGAATGTTTGGTAGTAGTTTTTATGATGAAAGTGGTCAATTGAATGTCAATGATAAAAAAGGAATCGCTGCACTTGATTTTATCAAAGAATTAAATACAAAAGGGTTGATTCCATCGGGTGCTGAATCACTTTCGAGTAATGACGTGAATGCCATGTTCCAAAATCAACAGGTAGGTATTAGTTTTGCTAATGCGGTACTTTATGAGGGCATGCTAGACAATATGAAAGGCGGTTCTTTAGATAAATTTGATATTCGTTTAGCTAATATTCCAAGTATGGATGGACCGCAATCCTTTACGTATGTTCTGGGTTCTGCAGTTTTTAATACGAATGGGGAAGAGCGAATGGAGTTAGCACAAGACTTCGTTAAATTCTATTCTGAAAACCAAGAATTGGTAAAAGCGAGCATGAACTTTTTACCGGTAAGAGAAAGTGTTATCGCAGAGGAAGCAGATACTTTACCGCTACTTCCAGCATACGTTAACAATGATCAATATGTGATTAACTTTTCAAATAATACACCTGGCTATTCGGAAATCAGAAATGCATTATTTCCAGAAATCCAAGCGACCTTGACTGGAGAGAAATCTTCTAAAGAAGCACTAGATTCTTTTGTAAAATCTGGAAATAAAGCAATTGATACCGGCCTGCGACGTTCAAAGGCGCTCAACGATGACTAGAAAATAATTACAAGTTTAAAAGAAACAGGTACTGAAAGGAAAGAATCTATGATTTATGATAAGTTAGAGAATTTAAATACCTATACGGCGCTTCATCCGAATTTAGCGATAGCTAGTCAATTTCTAACTGGAGTAGCAGAGGAGTCCACTCTAATTTCTGGGAAGAATCCTATTTTAGAAAATCAAGTTTTTTTGATGAAGCAAATGAATGAGTTAACTAGTAAAGCATCGTCAGCTTTTGAATACCATCAATGTTATGCTGATCTGCATATCGTCACAGAAGGAGCAGAACGAATTAGCTATGGAAGTGGAAGAATAAATAGTATCAAGGAGTTTGATGAAACCAACGATTTTGGTTTGGTCTCATGCAGTGAGCAAGTTAGTTTTGATTTAAAACCAGGTTATTTCTTACTTTTTTTTCCGAATGAAGCACATCAACCGGGAAAAATTTCAGTGGGAGGGAATCTTGTAAAAAAACAAGTAGTGAAAATTTTAATTTAATGATAGATTAATCAGGGATAAAGGGGGGAGAAAAATGCCAAAAGAGATGAATTTAGTCTTAGAAATACAAACTAGATATAACGAGCTGACAAAAGCAGAAAAGAAGATTGCTGATTATATTCTTCAAAACAAACAAAAAGTGATTTATATGTCGATTACAGAATTAGCGAATGTTTGCGATGTCGGGGAGACAAGTATTTTTAGATTTTGTCGAACACTAGATTTTGGTGGCTATCAGGAGTTTAAGATGCAGTTGTCTTTATATCTTGCATCTAATGAAAACACAGCTGAAAAAAAGGATGTAACATATGATGTAGATTTTGAAAAGGAACGACTAGAGTATCATCTAGCAGTTCTTAGAGAAACGCAACAACTATTAGATCAAAAAAATGTGATTGATATTGTCCAATTTATGGAAAAAGCTGAATCAATTTATTTCTTTGGTGTTGGGGGGAGCCTACAAATGGCACAAGTTATGTGGAGTAAGTTTCTTCGTATTTCTCCTAAAGTAAGGCTGATAACAGATTCGCATATGCAGGCGATAACAACGTCTATGATGACTGAAAAAGATTTAATTTTTTTAGTTTCTTATTCAGGAGCATCCAAAGATGTTGTCGATATTGCTGAAATTGCTAAGAGCGTAGGGGCCACAGTAGTAGGTATCACACGTTATCAAAAATCCCCGCTGACAGCTTATACAGATGCAGTTTTGCTATGTAGTAGTCAAGAATCACCATTAGCAGGAGGAGCAATGACGGTACAGATGAGTCAGCTCTATTTGTTAGATATCTTGTACCATACTTATTATGAACGCAATCGAGCAAGTAGTTTGACCAATCAACAAAAAGGCGCAAAAGCTGTTGCAGATAAATTGTATTAAGACTAAGGAGGTATTCCCATGAGGACGAGAGGGAAGGAAGAAATAGTAAGTATTTTTGATATGGATAGTAGATTGACCAAAAGCCTTTCTGGGCTTTACAGTTTATTTATTTTGAATGTCCTATTTATTATTTGCTGCCTTCCTGTCGTAACAATTGGGATTGCCCAATGTAGTCTTTATGCCAGTATTCTAGAAATAAAAAATGGAAATACTCAGGCTCCCTTTGTGATTTATTGTGGTGCCGTCAAAAAATATGGAAAAAAAAGCTTTTCCTTAGGTCTGATTGAATTATTTGGTATAGGTGTCTTTTACCTCGACTGGCTAATTATTAATTTAAGTCATAAAAATTTTTCTTATAACCTAAAAGTCCTATATTTTGGTATCGGTATTTTATTATTAGTAACTCTTTTTCATGCGATACCAATGAGTTTGGGTTACAAAAAATCCTTAAAACATCTAATAAAAGAAAGTTTTATCGCAGCGAGTCTTAATCTTGTACCATCTTTTATTTTGCTAGCGGGGGCCTTTGTTCTTTCAATATTATTTAATATAAGTGTATTGGTAACAATGGCTTTATTTTCGTTCTTTTTAGTTATTGGATTTTCATGGGTAACGTATTTTCATGTGTTGCTGATAGAGCAGAATAATAAATATAAGAATGAGAGTTAAAAAAATGATCGGAGGAAGTTACTTGGATAAGAAAATTGCCAAATTAAAAGGAAAATTGATTGTTTCATGTCAAGCTTTGCCAGATGAACCGTTACATTCATCTTTTGTTATGGGTAGAATGGCGGTTGCCGCAGAAATTGGTGGGGCAGTTGGCATTCGTGCAAATACTAAAGAAGATATTATTGAGATTAAGAAAAAAGTTGATCTACCGGTTATTGGGATTGTAAAACGTGATTATGTGGATTCGAAAGTATATATTACTCCGACAATCAAAGAAATTGATGAATTAGTTGAAGCTAAATCAGAAATCATTGCTTTAGATGCAACAATGGATGAGCGACCAGGAGGAAAAAATTTAGAGAGTTTCTTCCATGAAATCAAAGAAAAATATCCAAATCAGTTATTAATGGCAGACTGTTCTACATTAGAAGAAGCGTTATTTGCCGATCAGTTAGGATTTGATTTTATCGGAACGACATTAATCGGTTATACAGAACAAAGTCAATCGCTCGAAGTAGATGCGAATGATTTTGAGATCATTAGAGCTATTTTAGCACAGGTGAAACATCCCGTGATTGCAGAAGGAAACATCGATACTCCGGAAAAAGCAAAACGTGTTCTAGAATTAGGCTGCTTTAGTGTTGTCGTTGGTTCAATTATTACTAGACCACAAGTAATTACCAAACGTTTTGCTGAAAAAATTAATGAAAAGTAGGGGGAAGAATATGAGAGATTTAACTAAATATGAAGGCGTTATCCCAGCATTTTATGCTTGTTATGATGAGCAAGGGGAAATCAGTCCTGAAAGAGTTCAAAAACTAACACAATATTTTATTGATAAAGGTGTTAAGGGTGTATATGTCAATGGTTCTTCAGGTGAATGTATCTACCAAAGTATCGAAGACCGTAAAATTGTTTTAGAAAACGTGATGGAAGTCGCTAAGGATAAATTGACCGTTATTGCACATGTTGCTTGCAATAGTGTAAAGGATAGTATGATTTTAGCTAAACACGCTGAAGATTTAGGAGTAGACAGTATTGCTGCAATTCCACCGATTTATTTCCACTTGCCTGAATATTCAATTGCAGAATATTGGAATTCAATCAGCGCAGCTGCTCCCAATACAGATTTTATTATTTATAATATTCCGCAATTGGCTGGAGTAGCGTTAACGCCAAGTCTTTATGCTGAAATGTTAAAGAATCCAAATGTGATTGGCGTAAAAAATTCCTCTGTTTCTGTCCAAGATATTCAAACTTTTGCAGTACTTGGAGGAGAAGAACATATTGTCTTTAATGGACCGGATGAGCAATTTTTAGGCGGTCGTGTGATGGGCGCAAGAGCTGGGATTGGCGGCACGTATGGTGTGATGCCAGAATTATTCTTACAATTAAATCGGCTGATCGAAACCAAAAAGCTGACAGTAGCTAAAGAACTACAAAATACGATTAATGAAATCATCACTTTGATGGTATCTGGACATGGAAACATGTATTCAGTAGTCAAAGAAATTTTACGCATAAATGAAGGGTTTTCAATCGGGGATGCACGTTCACCACTGGCTTCGATTAATGATGATGATCGTGAAACTGTTCAAAAAGCTGCGGAGTTGATTCAAGCAACGAAACAAAAATTTTGCCACTAAAATCGAGGTAGAAGAATGAAAAAATATGTAGTGATTGATATCGGTGGGACCATGATTAAATACGGTCTCGTTGATGAAGCAGGAAATCTACTTGAAAAAGCCAAACGGACAACGGAAGCAGAGCTTGGTGGTAGAGGGATTATGGCAAAGGTTTGTTCAATCATTGATTCTTACCAAATGAAATACTCATTAGCAGGAATTTGTCTGTCATCAGCGGGTATGGTTGATCCAGAAAAAGGTGAAATCTTTTATTCTGGTCCAGCAATCCCCGATTATGCAGGGACTAAATATAAAGAAGTACTAGAAGCGAAATACTTACTCCCTTGCGAGATTGAAAATGATGTGAATTGCGCTGGTTTAGCTGAAGTATTTTCTGGTGCAGCTAAGAACAGTAAGATTACTGTGTGTTTGACAATCGGAACAGGAATTGGCGGCAGCCTATTAATTGGTAATCAATTGTTTCATGGATTTAGTAATAGTGCTTGTGAAATCGGTTATTTAAAAATGGCAGATTCAACGTTCCAAGAATTAGCATCGACAACTGCATTAGTCGATTACGTATCAAAAGGCCAAAAAATAAATACTGAGCAGTGGGATGGGTACCGTATTTTTGAGGAAGCTAAAATGGGAAATCAGCAGTGTATTGCAGCAATCGATCGAATGGTTGACTACTTGGGTCAAGGAATTGCAACAATTTGTTATGTGATCAATCCAGAAACGGTCGTCTTAGGTGGCGGAATCATGGCTCAAAAGGAATATTTAGCGAGAAAAATTGAAACAGCAGTAAATAAACACCTATTAAGTAGTCTAGCGACTAAAACTAAAATTACATTTGCCCATCATGAAAATGATGCTGGACTTTTGGGTGCATATTATCATTTTAGAAATCGTCATACAGAGGATGATTAATGATGATTGAAACGATGACTATCGAAGAAATGATGAACTATACAGGTCGTCAAGATCCGCCAATTGATATGGATAAATTCTGGCAGAATGAAAAGAATAAAGTCAGCACTTTAGCTAATTATCATCTTGAAAAAAAAGCCTTTAATCTTGATTTTGTGGATTGCTATGAATTGACTTTTACAGGAACAAATGGTTCACAGATTTATTCTAAATGTTTATTTCCAAAGGCAGTTGATAAAGTACCGACACTTTTCTACTTCCATGGTTATCAAGGTCAAAGTCCTGATTGGACAGAGAATTTAAAATATGTTTGTGCAGGTTATGGTGTAGTCTGTATGGATGTTAGAGGTCAAGCAGGAAGGTCTCAAGATTTAGGGTTATTTGATGGAATGACAGTTAAAGGCCAAGTAATTCGTGGGGCAATTCAAGGAAAAGAAACACTTTTTTACAAAGATGTATATTTAGACATTTATCAATTAGTTGAAATCGTGGCATCATTAGATTTTGTAGATGAGACTAACTTAATGAGTTGTGGTGGATCACAGGGTGGTGCCCTAGCATTGATATGTGCAGCATTGAATGAGAAAATCAAGAAAACAGTAGCGATTTATCCTTTCTTATCAGATTTTAAACGGGTATTGGAGTTAGGAAACCATAGTGAACCATATGACGAATTATTTAGGTATTTTAAGTTTTCTGATCCATTTCATAATACAGAAGAATTTTTTTTATCTAACTTATCTTATATTGATGTAAAAAATTTTGCTTCTAAGATTAAATGTCCAGTCTTAATGATAACAGGATTGGAGGATGACGTTTGTCCTCCGTCAACACAATTCGCAATTTATAATCGAATACAAACAGAAAAGGAAATAAAAATCTTACCAGAATATGGGCATGAAGCAATGAATGTTAAAGTAAATGACTTAATTTATGACTACTTAATTGGTTCAACTATTATAGATGTCTTTGAATAAAAAGAGTAAATAAGAACACAGTAGTCGAGAGAATCCAGCTCTTTACAGATTTCTAAGTTATTAATTCAATGATTGAAGGACGATGTAATTATAATTAAACAAAGAAACAATCAATTTATATAAAAAGGACTGAATCTCAAATTTTGAGAGCCAGTCCTTTTTGACGTACTAAATAATAAGATCTCAGGGGAAAATCTATCAATATCAAGCTTCTATCTGTGTGTTTTAGTCTAAAAGAGAATCACAAAAGAATTATTAAGTACAAGACATCATTAGCATGTGTATTGATGTTTTTAAGAAAAATGATTTAATTCAGTGAAAACTGAGCTTGATACAATTTTTTATAATAGCCATCTTTTTCTAGCAAGGTTTGATGATTACCAATTTCCACAATTTTTCCGTGATCGAGGACAAGGATTTGATCGGCATTTTGGATTGTTGATAAACGATGAGCAATGACAAAACTAGTATGATTGTTCATCATGGCAAGAAATGCCCGCTGGATTTTTTGTTCGGTTAATGTATCAACAGAACTAGTTGCTTCATCAAGGATTAACATGGCTGGGCGGCTGATCATGGTTCGAGCGATGGTCAACAATTGACGTTGTCCGTCAGAAAGTTTGATCCCAGCAGCACCTACAATTGTGTCTAACTTATCAGGTAAGCGTTGTACAAAATCATACATGTAGGCATCATTTAAAGCAGCATAGATCTCTTCATCGGTTGCTGATTTGCGACCGTAACGAAGATTTGCACGTAAGCTGCTGTCCATCAACCAAGTTTCTTGCAAGACCATCCCGAATTGTTGGCGTAAACTATCCCGAGTAAGTTTGCGTATATCCGTACCATCGATGGTAATCTTTCCTTGATCTACTTCGTAAAAACGCATCAACAAATTTACTAACGTTGATTTACCTGCTCCCGTTTTTCCGACAATAGCAATCGTTTCACCGGGTTCAACAGTCAAGTTAAACTCTTCAATCAATCGTTGATCTTTTTGATAGGAAAAAGATACATGATCAAAAACGACTTTTCCTTTAGCTTCAGTCAAGGCTAGTGCGGTTGGAGCGTCAGCTTGTTCAATCGGTTCTTTCAGCAATTCAAATGAGCGATCAAGTCCGGCGATGGCTGTTTGTATCTGGATCGTGATACCAGAAAGTTCGATAAAGGGTTTAGTGAACTGACTGGAATAAATGGTAAAACTAGAGATGATCCCAATCGTAACACCGCTATTAGTTTTTAAAGCTAATAATCCACCGACTAGTCCAACCATCAAATATGCTAGATGGTCAACAAAGCGCGATGAAGGATTTGTGATGGCTGAAGCAAATTGTGCTTTTTGTCCTCGTACATATAATTCTTGATTCAATGCTTCAAACTGTAGTTGATTTTGAGTTTCTCGCTGAAAGGCTTTGACGATTTTTTGATGACTAACCATCTCTGTAATAAAGCCTGAAATCGAGCCGACTAATTGTTGTTGGCTTGTAAAGTATTGCTGTGAAGTACGAGCAACAATATAGGTCAATAAAAAGATGATTGGTGTTGCGACTAAGACGACTACAGTCAACATCGGACTAAGATGCAGCATAAAAACGAAAGCCACCAAAACAACAGTCATACCAGAGAATAATTGGTTGAAAATCGCGGAGATGGCAGTAGAAATATTATCCATATCATTAGTGAATCGGCTGACAATATCGCCTTTTGAGCTTTGATCATAGTAACTTAAGGGCAATTGATTCAAATGTGTGAATGTTTCTTCCCGCAACTTGGCGACAGAGTCAAAGGCGACCGTATTTCCTAAGCGTTGGATGAGGTATTGGCTGACGACGGTCACTAAAAAAATTCCGATGAACAATTGCAGAATTTGAAAAAGGTGATCAAAATCAACGGTTCCTTGATTAACCATCTGATCGACGGCTACCCCGATATAATAAGTCATCAGAACTGAAGTGACTCCGCTAGCAATGCCTAAAAGGATTGCAGCGGTCAATTCTTTTGGATACGCTGCTAGGTAAGGTAGAAATAATTTTAACGACTGAAAAAAATTCTTTTTAGTGAGCATTAGCTGGCCTCGCTTTCTGCTTGAGATGCGACTAATTCTTGGTAAAGTTCAGAAGTATTCAACAACTCTTCATGAGAACCTTGAGCAGAGATTTTTCCGTTGTCCATCAATAAGATGGTCTCAGCTGATTGGATTGAACGCAAACGCTGAGAAATAATGATGACGCCGCAATCTAGTTCTTGCTTCAATGCTTGGCGCAACTCTAGGTCTGTTTGATAATCCAAGGCAGATAGAGAGTCATCTAAAATCAAAAGTTTGGGTTTACGGATCAAGGCACGTGCGATTGTTAGACGTTGACGCTGTCCACCGGAAAAATTTTTCCCATTTTCTAAGATAGGAGTGCCCAATCCGTTTGGTAAATGTTCAACGAACTCACTAGCTTGAGCAGTTGCTAAGGCTGCCCAACATTCAGCATCAGAAGCATCTTGTTTTCCCCATTGTAGATTTTCACGGATTGTCCCGCTAAATAAAACTGCTGTTTGAGGCACAAGTGCGATAGCTGAGCGTAAGTCATCCAATGCCCAGTCTTTGACATTGCTGCCTGCAAAATGGATTGCTCCAGCAAAAGGGTCGTAAAAGCGTGGAATCAAGTTAATCAATGTAGATTTTCCGCTGCCGGTCGCTCCAGTGATGCCAAGAATTTTATTTTTTTCCAAAGTGAATGAGATATCTTGCAAGGCCAATCCAGATTTTTTCGTGTAACGAAAGTCTACGTGATCAAATGCAACTAACGGTGCGTGTTCGATTACTTGGTGAATCGTTCCAGTATCGATTAATGATGGGTCGGTCGCAAAAACTTCGTTGATTCGATTAGCCGATGCAGCTGCGCGAGTGAAAAGAATGACTAAATTTGAAACGACAATCAAAGCTAAAAGCATCTGGTTCATATAATTGATCAAAGCTAGGATTTGACCTTGTTCTAAATGCCCCAGATTTACTTTGAAACCGCCAAAATATAACAAGGCGACAACGCCGGCATTCATAATCAATGTCGTACTAGGGGAAAGTAAGGCAGAGATATTTGCTACTTTTTGATTTAATCGTGAGATTTCTTCTGTTTCTTCAGTAAAATGGGCTGTTTCTGTCTTTGTACGAGCAAAAGCCCGAATGACTCGGACACCGCTTAGATTTTGGGTAACTAGTTGGTTCAATTGATCCAATTTTTGCTGAATTTTTTTGTAAAGAGGGACAGAATAATGAATAATCAAAAAAAGGACCAGACAAAAAATCGGCAACAAAACCAAAAAGATAATCCCCATCTGCCAATCAATATAAAAGGCCATGATGACCGATCCAATACTTAAAAAAGGCGCTCGAACGACTAGGCGAATCAACATCGCCAAAGCATTTTGCATTTGATTAATGTCATTGGTCATTCGAGTGATTAAAGTATCTGTACCAAAATGGTTCAGTTCGTTGTGGGAAAAACGATTGATTTTTTCCATCAAACGATTTCGCAAAACTGTCCCGAAACCTTGAGAGGCAATCGAAGCGTAATATTGACAGGTCAGGGCACAAATCAGCCCGATAATCGATAATCCCAGCATAGAAAGAGCCATTTCAATTACTTTTTTTTGATCATGCAAAGCGATGCCTTCATCGACTAAGCGTGCCATAAACAAAGGCAAGATCAATTCAAAGACGGCCTCTAGGAATTTGAAAAAAGGCCCTAAAGTAATTTCTTTTCGATAATTTCTGGCATAACGTAAAAGTTGAAACATATAAGTTCCTCCAATAAGTGCTAATAAGCAAAATAGAATTGCTTCTATTGTAACGTATTTGTCAACCAAATCTGAAGATGGCGTTTTAAAAAGTGGGAAGAGATAACTCGTGTGATTTAAAAGAGTGATCGAATTTTGAAATTTTTTAGTTTTATGAATTAGTTGCTGTACTAGCATTTTCTACTCATCCATGGAATAATTGAACTGAAGATTAGGAGGAATGACATGGAACAGGTTTTTACAAATGTCGTGCTATTGTTTTTTTGCTATTCATTTATCGGCTGGTTATGGGAGACAGTCTATTGTTCGATCAAAGCCAGGCATTTCGTGTATCGCGGGTTTTTATTAGGGCCAATCACACCAATCTATGGTTTCGGCGTTGTAGGTGTGTTGTATTTGATTGAACCGTATCAACAAAATATCGTCTTACTCTTTTTCTTAGCCCTGATTTTAGTGACGGTATTGGAGTATCTGACGAGTTTTTTGCTAGAGAAAATATTTCATTTAACGCTGTGGGACTATAAGGATGTTCCATTGAATATTAATGGACGCATAGCCGTACCGGTATCGCTTTTTTGGGGAGCAGCATGTGTGTTTATTGTTCGCGTTTTAAATCCCTATTTGATGCATTTGATTACTGGTTGGCAACAGCGTTTTGGGCTGTTTTTGCCTATGATCTTGTTGATGGTCATAAGTTTTGATCTAGGATTCACCTTAGCGAATCTAGCTTCATTACGCCAAGCGATGAACAAGATGAGTACAACAATCCAGGACAAAAAAGAACAAGTGCAAGCTGATCTTGGCGAGTTGAAAGTTGCGGCGGAAGAACGATTGCAAAATCACCAATGGTTGACTGAAATCAAAGAACAACCAGAGTGGCGTAAACAATTACCTAAGTTGAATTTTCAAGAACGCCGCTTTTTGACTAGTTTTCCCAATATGAAGTCTAAGGAAATAAAGAGCCCTTTAACAGAAATTCGGCAATTAGCTAAAGAGTTGCGAAAGAAATGATCTGCTGAGATATCTGAAAAAAATCGTCCCCCAGATTTGGGTGGACGATTTTTTCGCTGATTCCTATAAAATGATCTACATCTTACAAGAAACTACTTCATTTTGTAATGAATTGTAATACAGTTGAAACAAAAAGTCGCTTTTTTTCTCGTATAATAACGAAGGGTAAGTAGAAAGGTGGACGTTTAAGTGAAAAAGCAAATGTTTGGGTTCGTTGCCACGCTGTTGTTGGGGGCTAACATACTTTTACCAGTCTTTGCACAAGCAGAGTCTCTCAGTGATTTAGACAAAAAAGAATCTGCAATCGTTCGTCAAAGCGATAAAATCAGTGGAGAATTACAATTGGCATTAAATGATGTCAACGAGAAATATCAAGAAGTCAATGACATTCGAATAAAGATCAGCCAAAATGAGGCGACTTTGAAAAAAACCAAAGCAAATATTATCGAAACTGAACAAAAAATTGAACAACGTAAAGCAGTAATCGCCGAGCGAATGAAAACAGCACAAGTTAATAATAGGACTGATCGCTCAATCGAGGCGCTATTGGAAGCGAAAGATCTAGGTGAATTTTTGAATCGTGCGTTTGCGATGTCTGTAATCCAAAATGCAGAAAAGACTAAAGTAGCTAGTTTGGGTGAAGCTAAAGATCAATTGACTGAGTTAAAGGCTACTCAAGAAAAAACACAGAATCAATTAAAAAAAGATAGTCAAAAACTTGAGGCTGAAACAGCCAAATTAGACAATAAAATGGCAAATTTAAAACAAGAATTAGCTGATAATAAAACAAATTTAGCAAAAATCAGTCAAGCAAAAGAAGTTGAAACAGCCAGACAAGCTGCTGAAAAAGCGCAAAAAGCTCAAGCGGCAAAAGAAGCAGCTGAAAAAGAGGCAGCCGAAAAAGAAGCGATAAAAAAAGCAGCTGAAACAAAAAAAGCCTCACAAGCTGTCAAAGCTCAAGCTTCTTCACAGCCGGCTAAAACGACACCGTCAGTTTCAAGTTCACAACAACCTGTTGCAAGTACCAGCGAGCAACCAGAACCAGCAAAACCAGCTGTACCAAGTACACCGACGACTTCTGGCCGCACATTGCAAATGGAATCAACAGCCTACTCTTGTGCGGAATCAGTTAATACGTATTTTACTGCAATGGGAATTGACTTACGCCAAAATCCTCAAGTGGTAGCGGTGGATCCAAGCGTTATTCCATTGGGATCAATGGTAGAAGTTTCCGGTTACGGTATTGCAATCGCTGGCGACACTGGTGGTGCGATTAAAGGAAATATCATTGATTGTCATTTTTCAACAGTTGAAGAATGTATTCAATGGGGACGTCGTTCAGTCACAGTGACTGTTATCAGTTAAAAAGACAGAGAAAATATCCGAACTAGATATAGTGTGTTTACTGCAGAAGTGACACATATATCGTTCGGATATTTTTTTATAGTATACCTTTTTGCTAAGAAACAAGGCAGATGAAATGATAGACATACTAACATCATAGTTACAATCATCTTTTTCACGATCAAAGAAATTATTGAGTAAGCATTATCTAAGTTATTACTATTGTTATTTCATTATTTTTTATTAGCGATTAAAAATCGCGGTGCTAACTGAATCATTTCAAAATGGAACGGTATTTTTAATGGACAAAACAGTAGTTTAAATTATTTAAATATCATTTTTAGTTATAAAATATTATTTTAGGATATTTAATTAATATTAATTGGTTAACAAAATGAGAAAAATACGGTATCGTATTCGGTATAGAGCAATTTTAAAATAAATTATTCGGAAAGGTGATAGATAAAATGATCAAACTATATATTTCAGCTAGCTGTACCTCATGTAGAAAGGCAAAGGCTTGGCTAACAGAAAATAACTTATCTTTTGAAGAACGCAACATTATCTCTGATCCATTGACGAAAGAAGAAATCAAAATGATCCTTTCTATGACTAAAACAGGCACAGATGAAATTATTTCAACCCGCTCAAAAGTATATGAAAAATTAGCGATTGATTTTGATGAATTATCATTTAATGAACTGGTCGAATTAATCGAAAAATACCCTAATTTATTGAGACGGCCGCTAATTTTTGACGAGACCAGATTTCAGGTGGGGTATAATGAAGACGAAATCCATCAATTTACTCCGCGGGAGATTCGTAAAATCACATCAAAAAATATGGCGAAGTTTTTATTGTATTTAGATATGCAGAAAAAAAGCCCTGCCTAAAGACAATAATAGGAGCCGGTGTACCTTTAATGGTCCACCAGCTCCTATTATTGTACTTCAGACTAAAAATGAACGCCATAAATCAGTGATCCGAATATAAAAAGATATTGACTTTATCAAAGATAACGAGTATTCTTTAATGAAATTATAAAATGGTTAAACTGTGATGAGATAAGTAATGATGTAAAAATTTTAGAGAGCCTCTGATTGGTGAGAAGAGGTATTTGCACGTCATGAAAATGGTCTTGGAGTGATAGTTATCAAGAGAATATTCTCGAAATACTACGGGTTCACCCGTTATAGTGATAGGTTATAGTTTTTTTGTAGCCAATGAGTTGCTTGCCTAATAGCAAGTATTGAGGTGGTACCGCGATAAGTCGATTTGTCGTCCTTGATTTGTTTAATACAAATCAAGGACTTTTTTAGTATACAAATAATCATTTTATAGTCATATGACTGTTTATTGTCTTTTAATTGAGGAGTGATTGAATGTTAAAACATAGAAATATCAGAACAGAAAAAGACTTGCAAGAGAATCCGCAATTCTTTCCATCACCTTTTTCAGGTTATCCAATCGGGATTATTGCGGTGAATTTGGATTATCCTAAGATGCCAGGCAATGTCGCAAACGCGACAACTTTTGATTTCCCTGTACTGTATGAAGTTGTTGATTTTGAGATTGAAGAATTATTTGAAGGAAGCAAAGAAATTGAACAGCAGATTATTCAAGCCGCTCAAAAACTAGAAAAACGAGGTGTACGAGCAATCGTTGGCGCTTGCGGCTACTTCGGTCATTTCCAAGAAATCGTAGCTGAATCCGTGGCTATTCCGGTCTTTCTTTCTAGTATAACGCAAATACCGATTATCAAATTAGGACTTAAAAAGAAGCAAAAGATCTTAGTATTAGTTGCAAGCGGAAAAGATATAACAGCAGATTTTTTCCAGGCATCGGGAGCTAATTTATCTGATTGTATCATTCATGAGATCGGATCATTAGAAAGTTTTGCACCAATTCGCTGGGGCAATTCAAATTTGGACAATCAACGCTTGGAAAACGATTTGGTGGAGGTCGTTTTAAGTGAATTGGCGGAGACCGACACTATTGGAGCTATTTTATTAGAATGCAGCGATTTACCGCCATATTCATATGCTATCCAACAAGCAACCGGCTTACCGATATTTGATTTTATTACACTCATCCAGTGGGTTTATGCAGCCGTGGTCCAAAGAAGATATTTGGGATATTTATAAAAAATAGACATCTATAAAACTCAAATATCTTAATAAATGCGATAATTTATCCTTACAAACATTGACCTAGTAGTTAAAAGACTCACTGATTGAGTTCTATAATAAGATGGTGAACCCGCTCAAATAATCAGCAGTAATTGAATGGTTCATTTATCAGGTGATGTATCTCGAAATATTAATAGTTTAGTTATGTACATTATCAGCCAAGACATGCAGTTAAGTTTCCCAAAACAGGTGAGCAAGCTGAACAACGGTTATCCTTTTGGGGCTTGGTTGTAATGAGTGCTACAAGTATATTAGGTTTATTGAAACAAACAAAAAAATATCAGGGAACAAGAATTAAATAGTTAAACAGGAAAAGCTGATGCTCACGATATAGTGAGTGTCAGCTTTTTTGTTCCTTGAAATAGTATTAATTTCGGTAAAATGATCGTTTGAAAAAATTACACAATTAATTCGTTTTATTACAACTAAGTATAGAAATAAATTTAAATTGTTCATTAGACTTTTTGGAGCAGAAAGATTAAGTGTGTTTTTTTATAAAAAGATTAAAGAGGTTGATTTGTATTTTTTTATGGAAAATGTCTTAAAAGTGAATTAAATAGCAATTATACAAGTGGAAAAGCAGATTTATTATTGTTATTTGGCTGCGATAAATCGGATTTGTTAATTAGAAGATCATATTGGAATCATCAATCTTCTCAACAATCAATCGCAATCAAAATATAGGGTAGAAACTGTATAACTATGAGTTTATTTAGAGAGTTTTAACCAAGAAACATATGGTAAAAACCAATCAAGATGGTCACGGTGGTAATAAGTACAAGAAGATATCTTGTTAAAAAAGTTGTTTCATTCGGTAGTATCATAAAATCAGACGAGTTATTTTAAGGCTAATGATAGTTTATATAAATGAAGTATGATAAATTATATTATAAATAATATGATTAGATGAAAATTAAATTAGTAATTGCATTGTTTTTTTAATAAATAGCAAGTATACTAAGTTGTAAGAATAAATATTTCTTTAAATGATATAAATATATTTATAAATAACAATATAAATAATATCTATTATAATTTTTCTGATCAAAAAGCAATACTGTTTCAAGGTCTTGATTGAAAAAATATCAATCGATGGTACCAACAAGTTTTTACACAATCATTGTCAGATGTAATTGTCTTGCTACGGATTTTGGCTCAAGTTTTTATAGGATCAGCGGAACAAAAAAATTGATTTGCGGAGGAGAAAACATGGAAGAGACAGTCAGTTTAGAACAAATATTTCTGATATTGAAAAAGAAAGGTCTGTTTATTGCCCTCGTCACAATTATTGGAGTCGCACTTACAGCAGGAATCACTTTTTTTGTACTAACACCTAAATATGAGTCCTCAGCACAATTAATAGTACAAACAAAACAAACGAACGATGTTTATGGAAATCTGCAAAATAATATTAGTGGAAATGTACTGTTGATCAACACATACAAAGATATGATCAAAGACGACATTGTCATTGATGCTGTTCAAGAAGAATTGAAAAAAGAATACCAATACAACTATAGCAATAGTCAGTTAAAAGAAATGATTGAGATCGAACAAGCGGAAAATTCCCAAATGTTTCGAATCATTGTGACATCTACCAAACCGCGCAGTGCAGCAATCATTGTCAATACTACTGCAGAGATATTCCAAGAAAAAGCCGAAGAAATCTTAGCAATTACTGAGGTATTCATTACCTCTAAAGGAAATATCCCAACTGAAGCGGTTTTTCCTAATAATGGATTGAATCTGATAGTAGGAACCTTGCTAAGTTTGATCTTGGGTATGGGGTTGGCTTTTTTGACAGAATTATTCAACAAGACAATCAAAGACGAACGAGTCATCAGAGATGTTTTAGAATTGCCGCTTTTAGGTCAAGTATCTGAGTTCAATAAAAAAGATCTGCTGTATAAGCGTAAAAATGAACAATCACCTGAAGAAAATAAGATTCTGAATGATTTAGTGGTTCCTAACTGCAAACGGAAACGAGTATAAGGAGTGGATGAAAGATGGTAAACAAAAAGAAAAAAGATTCAACAGTTAACTTAGTTTCAGAACTCAATCCTTTTTCAGCCATGCTGAACAATATCGGAAGATTCGAACCAATGTTGAGTTTTCTTCTGCAGAGGAAAAATTCAACTCATTGGTAGTAACATCCTCAAGTTCTTCAGAAGGAAAAACGACAACTGCTGCGAATTTAGCGGTCGTTTTTGCTCAAGCTGGAAATAAAGTGTTATTGGTAGATGCGGATTTAAGAAAACCAAACGTAGCTTTGAGTTTCAAGGTTCCAAACGTCAATGGCTTGAGTGACTACTTAGTAGAAGAAAATTTAGTTGATGATACTTTTTCAAACATTATCAATGAAGGAGAAACGCTGGCACAAAAAAAAGAAAAAATGGAAAGCCAGTTGATCGAAACGGAGATTGAGAATCTTTATTTATTGCCAAGCGGACCGACACCGCCAAATCCTTCTGAGTTATTACGTTCAATGCGTATGCAAAAATTAGTCGATCGGTTGACGGATTCGTTTGATCTTGTAATTTTTGACATGCCCCCGGTGGTTCCTGTGACTGATGCTCAAATTATGGCAACTTATGTTGACGGGACGATTTTAGTAGTGCGTGAACGAGTGACGGAAATGCGTACGATTTTAGAGGCAAAAAAATTATTGGATACAGTTCGAGCGAAAATTATCGGAGTGGTCTATAACGGAAAGAAAAAAGGCAATGAAGCATATTATTATTATGGTCCCGATGCAGGCAACTAACTAGTAATTCGACCATGTGATCCGCATACCAAAGGATAAAAAAGTCACACTTTGCGTTCTCAAAATAATTTGTTGGGGGGAGTCAATGATGAAGAGTAAGAAACCCTATAGAATCACGAAGAGTTTGAAAACTCAGATTCACGTTGATTGCAGGCAGTTTAAACTGAGTTGGCTAGACAAATCAAAAATCGAACACAAAAAAGGTTATGACCGGATCAAACGGATCATCGATGTCGTTTTAGGATGTTTGGGACTTATTTTTATTTCACCTATCATGCTATGGATTGCGTATAAAGTATATAAAGAAAATCCTGCTGCTTCGGTGATCTTCTCACAACGGCGCATTGGTCAAAATGGTCAACCATTCACGATGTATAAATTTCGTTCAATGTGTGTCGATGCAGAGGATCAATTAGGTGATCTTATGCATAAAAATGAAATTAGCGGGGCTATGTTCAAGATGAAAGAAGATCCTAGGGTCACTGAGTTTGGTAAATTTATTCGTCGAACTAGTCTAGATGAATTGCCGCAACTATTCAATGTCATCAAAGGTGATATGAGCTTAATCGGCCCACGTCCACCGCTAGAAAGAGAAGTTGCAGAATACACCCGTCAGGATATACAGCGTTTGCTTGTCAAACCCGGTTGTTCTGGTTTATGGCAAGTTAGTGGTCGCAGCGAGATCCAATTTAAGGAAATGGTGAAACTCGATATGGAATATATCAAAAAGCGGAGCTTAGGGTACGATATTTCTTTGATTGCTAAAACGATAAAAGTAATCTTAAAAAGAGATGGCGCCTATTAAGGAGTTTTTATGGGAGAAAAAAAACAGCATGTTTATATTATTGGTTCAAAAGGGATTCCCGCAAAATACGGTGGATTTGAAACGTTTGTTGAAAAATTAACGGAATATCAATCAAACGAAAAAATTCAATACCATGTCGCTTGCATGGCTGAAAACTCAGCTAAATCAGGTATTGATGGTCCTGATTTTGAGTATAACGGAGCTAAATGTTTCAATGTGGCAGTTCCTAATATTGGTCCGGCAAGAGCAATCTATTATGATATTGCAGCGCTAAAGCAAGCAATTCGATTAGCCGAAGATAATCAGGATCATCAACCTATTTTTTATATTTTGGCCTGTCGAATCGGTCCATTTATTGGCAAATTGAAACAACAAATCAGTAATTTAAATGGTAAATTATTTGTCAATCCAGATGGTCATGAATGGAAGCGGGAAAAATGGAGTTATCCAGTGCGGCGTTATTGGAAACATTCTGAACGACTAATGGTAAAACATGCGGATCTATTGATTTGTGACAGTCAAACAATCGAAAAATATATCCGTAATGACTACCGTCGATACCATCCAAAAACCACTTATATTGCGTATGGGACGGACTTAGAAAAATCAAAGTTGACTGCTTCTAGTCCAACAGTCCAGGCTTGGTTCACTCAAAAAAAAGTCCAACCCAATAATTATTACTTAGTTGTAGGCAGATTTGTGCCTGAGAATAATTATGAAACGATGATTCAAGAATTCATGCAATCGGAGACTAAGAAAGATTTCGTTTTGATCACAAATGTTGAGCAAAATAAGTTTTATGATCGGTTGAAAAAACAGACTCAATTTGATCAAGACCCCCGCATCAAATTTGTTGGGACTGTTTATGATCAAGAGTTATTGAAATATATTCGACAACAGGCTTTTGCTTATCTGCATGGTCATGAGGTAGGCGGCACGAATCCTTCATTGCTGGAAGCTTTGGCCATGACGAAATTAAATATGTTGCTAGATGTTGGATTTAATCGCGAAGTCGGTGAAGATCGCGCATTGTATTGGCAAAAAGAGGCAGGATCATTAAAAAATCAGATTCATGAAGTGGAAGGAAATATAAATAGATTGTTTGAAACAACAGCACCAACAAATCCAATCGCGGAACGTTTTTGTTGGGATTATGTCATTGATAAGTATGAGGAGCATTTAGGAGGATAGTATGCTGTATATCGGAATTGTTTTATATAACTCATTAATCGAGCATTCCAAGATTTTAACTACGGATATCAATGGGATTGATTGTACGATTATTTTTTCAGACAACAGCGATATTGAAACGATTAGGAGAAAGAATCAACGCTATGCAGAAGCGAATGCTATCCAATACAAGAATAACAACGGGAATATTGGGTTATCTAGAGCTTATAATTCTATTTTAAAACAACTACCCAAAGACAATAAAGAAGATTATCTCATGTGGCTTGATGATGATACGGAAATTTCAAATAAATTTATCCGAGAATTAATTCTAGCGATAAAGGATGGATATGACGTGATTATGCCTAAAATAGTAGGTCAGGAAGGAATAATTTACTCACCTAATGAATATGGTTACTTAAAAAATAGACTTATCTTAAATAAAAAGAGAGCAGATTTAATTAATTTCAATCGGATCAACGCGATCAATTCTTGTTTGACGGTAAGGTTACAGCTCTATAAAGAAATGGTGTATAATGAACAACTATTTTTAGATCAAGTGGATCAACTCTTTTTTGATAATATTCGGAAGTTGGATCTACAGTATAAAGTTTTAGCTTCACATGTAAATCAGAATTTTTCACAAAGAAACGAAATCATTGGATCTAGTTATTTGGCAAGATTTATCATTAGAAAAAAAGACATCTTGACCTATGGCAGGCTGAGTCCTGTAAATAATATTTTTTTATCCAGGATAAAAATTTTAATGCTTAGTATAAAATTTACGATGAAAACTAAAGATTTTTCATATCTCAAGGAAGGGATTAAATAGATTTTGGTAGCTAGTATCTGTTTAGCTTTCTTTGAATAGAGTTGAGATAGAACAATTATGAGCAAAATAAAGTTGGAACAGACTATCAAGAACAGCTAATTGATATAGGCAAACTTCTAAATTTTAGGAAGAGTCATTTTTTAGTAGATGATAGAAGTATGTATGGCGGTATAAAAACATACGAAAGAATAGGAGAATAAAAGAAAAATTAAACAATGAACGTGGAATTCGTATTTTTTGTAAAAAGGAGAGAGCTATGGAAGCGAAGAGGCTTAAATTATTGTTTTGTCAGACTCAGTTTAAATTGGGTGGGCAACAAAAAGTACTACTTACCATCGCAGAGGAGCTTGGGAAAAAACATGATGTGACAATTTATTATGAAAATCATAGTTTTTTTGATTTATCAAAATTTACTCTGATACGACCGAACAAAATAGTTCAACTACTAAATTTGTTTCTAGTTTTAATTAAACATTTTTTCACCCTTAATTTCAATAAAAAATTGATAGCTGATGATTGGCATCTACGAAATTTGAAGAAAACTTTGGCTAAAAAAGAATATGACATAGTCATTCTTTTAAATCCCTATATATTGTTTGTAGATGAGATACGAAAATTATTGAAAACAAAGAAGGTTGTTTGTTGGACCCATAATATTTTTGAAAATTATGTCAATAATTGCTTTAAAGACGAACAGAAAAAATTATTCTCTTCAATGCAATCTGCAGATCAAATCGTTTCTCTTGAAAGGTATACTGCAGCAAAATGGTCTGAATATAATCCAAATGTTACGATTATCCATAATCCAATTACTATCGATAATGATAATAAACGAGCTAATCTGAAAAGTAAAAAAATCTCTTTTGTAGGAAGAATTCAAATTGATATGAAAGGGCTAGATTATTTGATTCAATTAGCAAAGTTATTAGATCCAGACATTACTATTCATATTGCAGGAAGCGGCAATAGCAGAGAAGAAAGACAGTTCAAAAAAATGCTTTTAGAAAATGTGGATAGATGTCAATAAAGTAGACACGAAAAGAGCAGATACTTACAGATGATTAAAGTACTTTTCTTCCATTTCG
>NZ_BJDQ01000007.1 GCF_005405225.1 Enterococcus dongliensis | reverse complement strand
AAAATTCCTTTCTCAAAAGATGTCTAAATAATTAATAGTATAGCAAAAAAGGTGTCTACTTTATTAGGATACATGCAAGGTGACGAAGGTGACGAAGGTGAAGAAGGTGAAGAAGGTGAAGAAGGTGAAGAAGGTGTAGAAGGTGTAGAAAGTAAAAAGAGTATGTTTGATAGACAAATCGCTGCATTTGATAAAGAGGGATTTGGTGCAAATAAAGCAGCAGAGCTAACAAATAAATATATCAACGAGGAACTTTTACCCGGGGAAGCTGATCAAGCATTCGTTGTCTATACAGTAGGAACAACTATCAACGATATTGGTAAGGTTAAAACCTATGTAGAGAAAGCAGAAAATATCTCCGCAGAAAATACATTTGTTGTACAGTCTGAAGAAGAAGATAGTAAATGGGTTGATTATGGAATTACCGACGAAGATAACTATTTTTTCAATAATAATGTATCAGGCGACATTGTGGAAGCAATGATTGATGCCTTAATCAGCAAAATGGTTATCAATGATCTGGAACTAGTCGATGAACTTAGCGAATATTTTGAGTTTGTTTCAATCCCTGAAAGTGAAGAAGACGGGCCAAAATTTTCAAAGGATGGGGGAAAATTTACTGTTACTGATATCGAATTGATCAGTAGTGAGCCAGATGAGGACGAAAATGTTCATTATTCATGGAGTACAACGATTTTAGTCAAAGCAAAAGATAAATTCATCGGAGCGGATGTAGTCCCTACGAATGAGGGAAATGATTCAGGCTTAAAATTCCCTGGTGAGGCGACGATTCAGAACTTTGACATAGTTGATGGTGAGGGAAAACCGTATAACATCAATACCCCTTATGTAGATGTGAAACTTCTTAAACCGATCACGTTGGAAACGGATGAGACTATTTTATTGAATCAAGCAGCTAAGGATATCGATGAAATCACTTCAGATTGGTGTAAGGATGAATCGATTTGGTCATCCAATTGTGATGCGATGGGTATTGATCCAACACATGAGGTGACGAAAGATTTTCATGAAGATTATGAACGCTATCCAAGAGAGGATAAGACGTATACAGCCGATCATACGATAACAGCTGGTACGGGCGGTGAAGGAGCAGCAATCGATTATGTGGCAAACTACGGGACAACAGAGTTTGATATAAAAAATCTTGAACCAGACGCCTATCCACGTAGTAACCAGCATGTCCGTCCAGTAATTCATAATGTCGAAGTTTTAACGACGAAATTAACCATTGATAAAACGTTGGATGGAAGAGAACTTCCGGAAGGGTTTACACCAAGTTTTCGTTTAGAACTTGTTGAAACAGAAGAACCAATCGAAAATGTTGAGTATGATAAAAAAGTTACAGTGCCAGAAGATTTGATATTTACAGATTTAGGTGTAGGAACATACGAATTATCTGAACAATTAAAAGAGTTAGATGGAATCAAATCAGCCGGGCCGTGGACAGTTGTTATAACAGAAAAAGCAAAACAATATCCTGAAGATCCGCCAATGTTTGAAATAGTGATTGATAATGCTACGAAACTAACGGATCCATTTATTTTTGAATTAAATAATGAAACAAAAGGATTGGCAATCGATGTTCTAAAACTTGATGAACATACGAAAAAACCAATCAGCGGCGTGGAATTTACGATTCAAGATGCAACAGGTGACTCCATCGCTTCTGGTAGTACGGATGCTACTGGGAAGTTGATCTTTGAAAATGATCCACTATTGAAAGTGAATGAGACCTATACGTTAACGGAAACATCTGCGCCAAAAGACTATGTAATTCTTTCAAAAGAAATTTTGTTTACGATCGATCTAAATGGAAAAATCCATGTTACTGAAGGAGCGGGAGAATACACGTCTATTTCAGACAATAAGTCTGAAGATACAAACAACTTACTTTTTGAAATCACTGTATTCAACAAACCTAAAGGACTATTACCAGCGACTGGTGGTCCAGGGCGCAGAGTGTTTATGCTCACTGCATTGATTTTACTCCTTTGTGCTATGGGAATCAGTGTCTACTATGGCTATCGCAACCGAAAGGGGGCAAAGTAAATGAAAAAATTAAAAGGATATTTCTTCATGTTTTTACTTTTATTGCCGTTTTTCGTCGGTGGCTTAGGCACATCATTGCAAGCAGAGGCACAAACAGAGGATGTTGAATTAATCGTGCATAAACGAATGATTCGAGATGTCCATTATCAAGAAATAGAAAAATTTGCAAATAATGGATTGGAAGCTCCGGAAGATGCTGACGTAATGACCAAAGGCGCCCCATTAAACGGTGCTCATTTCAAAATCTATGATATGACGGATTACTATCTGAGTCATAAACTATCACCGGAAAGTTTTATGACGATGATAGCCACGATGTCACGCACACAAATCAGCGAATTGATTAAAAATGAAAATCTGCAAGAAGTCGCTGAGCCAATCGAAACAGGAAAAGACGCTCAGTTTGGCGAAGGGATTGCTCGGGTAACTGTTCCAAAGATGAATGGCGAACGTTATGCTGTCTATTTATTGTTTGAATCACATGTAGATTCGGAACAAGAGCTGAATGTAGATATTGAAAAGTTGGCAGTACCTTTAGCAGTAATCTTACCGATTGAAAATCCAGCCAGTCCAGATGAAGAATTAGAACAAATTCATATTTACCCTAAGAATGTTGGCTATTTACGTGATCCATACTTTTTTAAATATGGAAAAACGACAAAAACTGAAGAAGGCCTTGGCGTGCCATTAGCGGGGGCAGAATTTGTTCTTTATCGGATAGAAAACGGGGAGAAAAAGTATTTAAAACTCGACCCTAACAGTGATTTGGAAAATGATTGGGTTTCTTCTGACGATCAAGGAATTGCTAGATTTGTCTCAGACAAAGACGGCTTAGTATCAATGAAAGGACATTTTCTTGCATCGGGTACGTATTATTTTGAAGAAGTCAAAGGGATACCTGGTTATGAAATATCCGAAGAAGATAAAGCCATTGAAGTAATCATACCGGAGCATTGGGAGGACCAGAATGGAAATCCGCGTTATGTAACGGTTAATGGTCAAAATATGGATGAATTAATCGAAGGAGGGGTGCCAAAATCTGCATATGAAAAAGTTGAACCGCGTGTGTATAACTATCAAGTTTCAACTGATCCGGAAAAACCGGTAACACCGGGACAACCGACCACACCGGAGCAACCGACTACACCAGCACAACCTATCGAGCCATCTTCTCCACCGAAAAAGTCATTTTTACCAGTGACGGGAGAAGCCAAAACACTTATTTCACTGATTGGATTAGTGATTGTAGGTCTTGTGATTTTCTTTTGGTATCGTCGAAAAATCGCTGTCAAAGTAACGAAAGACGAATAGAGATCATTGCAAGTAAAGTAGACGTTGAAAAAGAAATCCACTATAAAAAGAAAAATTAGGAGGAAAAGAGATGAAAATGAAAAAAATATTCGGTTTGTTAGCCACCAGTCTGATGGCACTACCTTTATTAATAGGAGGAGCACTTGGCGCAGGAGAAATCGCAGAGGCGGCTACGTCGGAAACGGTCAGTGTGACATTAAATAAACGATTGTTTAATACTAATTATCCAGATTCAACTATACAAAATACCGGAGAAGCAATATCGGATTTTGGCGGCGAACCTTTGGCAGGTGTAACGTTCACAGCGTATGATATCACAGCGTATTACCATGGACAGATTAATGGAAGCTCACAAAGTGCTGTGACTAATGCGATTGTAGCAGATACAGCAGATGCGATTGCAGCTGCTGCCGGGACACCACGTGAGATGACAACAGGTGAAGATGGTAAGGCGTCGTTTGCGAATTTACCAGCAAAAAGTACGTATGAAGTATCTGGAAATTCTGTAACAAAAGATGCAGTGTATCTATTTGTCGAAACGGGCACGCCTGCTACGACAACGATCACAAAAAAAGCAGCACCGATCGTTTTAGCATTACCAATCTATGGAATTGTAAAAGATACTGATGGATCAATTAAATTAGATGATAACGGGAACGTTACCTACACAGATGTTGTAAATGAAAATATCCATCTTTATCCTAAAAACCAGACGGCGACAGATAGCAAAGTAGCGGATTATGGTACTCAGAAAATTTATGACGAAAATGATCCAACAAAATTATTGTATTACAACGCTACGACAGCAGACGAATTCAGCTATACATTAACAATCAATATCCCAGAAAATATCAGTTCGCTGACATCATTTACAATCACAGATGAACCAAGTGCCGGATTAGAACTTGTGGGAACACCGGAAGTAGGAACACCGAAAGAAGGAACATCAGAAGTAGAATTGCTAGGAGATGGGGACTATACACTTACTCAGGGAAATGGAAACTTTGTGATTAGTCTGACTACAAGCAGTACGACAGTAGGAAGTCTAGCAGGGAAAACGTTAATCATCACGTATCAAATGAAGTTCAAGGATAGCTTCGACATCGATAAATTACAGACGAATAAGGCATATGTCTCGATTAACGGGAGTCAGCAGTCTGATTTGACAACTGATAAAGTCGGAACAGGCGGCCATCAATTTACTAAAATCGATGGACATACAGGTCAAGGATTAGCGGGTGCGAAATTTAAGGTCCAAAAATCTGACACTGAATATGCAAAATTCAACTTAAATGGTGATGGAGAATATGCATTCAAAGGCTGGGTGGCTGAGAATGAAGCGACAGAAATCTCATCAGAAAAAGACGGTGTACTAAAAGTAATCGGACTTGCTAATGGAGACTACAATTTAATCGAAACAGCGGCACCTTCTGATAAATATGTAAAATTAGAAGAGGCAGTCTCATTCACTGTTACACACGGGGACTACAAAAAGGCTGATCTAATAACAAAAGTCAGCAATACGCCTAAAGGATTATTGCCTTCTACAGGTGGAAATGGGATCCTAGCATTCTTAGCGATTGGATTAGCCTTGATGACAGGGGCATTCATCTGGTACAAAAAAGCAAAGAGACCCTCTGAAGTATAATCTTCCTTTTTAACACGAAAAACAGATTGGATCAGTTCCTTTGAGACTGTTTCAGTCTGTTTTTCTAAATTTTACATAGAAAATGAATGAGGGAGTGGTAACGATGACAAAACAAACGCACTCTGCTAGGAAAAAACCAACAAATCTACTTATCAAATGCTTGATTGCGGTAATGTTTATAACTGGCATCGGCATATTTTCCTATCCCTTTTTTGTGGATTCATTGAACAACTATCTGGATCAGAAAATGGTAGAAAAACATCAGCAAGAAACAGCAGCACAAAATCAGAAAAATCGAGAAAAAGTACGAAAAAAAATGGTCGCTGAGAATGCAAAGAAAAGTGAAGCAACGGGTATTTCTGGTTTAGGTCTGTTAGAAGAATTATTTGATACGACAAATCTTGAAGAAAATTATCCGGCAACGTATTACGAAGAACATCTTTTAGGAGCATTATATATTCCTAAAATCCGTACGAGTTTACCGATTTTTAGTGAGACGAATCAAGTACTTTTAGAAAAAGGGACGACCTTACTGCAAGGAACGTCTTACCCGATTGGTGGAACAAGTACCCATTCGGTTATTACAGGACATACGGGATTGCCTCAAAAAATGATCTTTACCGATCTGGAAAAATTAAAAAAAGGCGATCAATTTTATCTCGATATATTGGATGAACGCCTTGCGTATCAAGTCGATCAGATTCAAGTAGTATCACCAGATAATTTAGAGGTTTTGGCTGTACAAAAAGGACGCGATCTCGTGACGTTATTAACATGTACACCCTATATGATTAATTCTCATCGTTTGTTAGTAACAGGTGTGCGAATTCCTTATAAAGAAAAAATGGGAACAGCGATCAATCAAACCAGACGCTATCAATTCTGGCGTCTATCAGGACTGATTGTACTTTTTGTGGGAATCTTAGGCATCATTTTTTATTGGATTTGGCGTAAAGTAGTGTTATTTCGAGCAGCGAAAAAAACATACAAGTTACAGTTTTTCAATTCAGAGCCAACGCTACATCAATTTCAACTACTGCAAAAAGATGGGACACCGGTTCTTTTAGGAGGAAAACCCGTAATCGAATCGAAAAACGTACAAGGGGAAGTTTGTTTTTCAGAGATTCCTGGCGGGATTTATAAAGTGAGTGCTTTTCCAAAAAATGAACAACCGTTGTTTAAAGCAAAAGTTTGGCGTGTACATGATCCAATGTTTCGTTTGATTGGCAAAAGAAATCAACTGATTAAAAAAAATGGGAAGTATTTACTAGTAGGAGTGTGAGAAGATGAAGAAAGGCGGGAAAAAACAACTCATTACGCGGATTTTAATGCTCCTGATTTTTTTGATCGGAAGTTTGACTGCGTTATATCCTTTTTATTCAGATGCAGTCAATAGCTTAATCGATCAGAAAATGGTCGACAATTATCAAAAAAAGATCGATAAACAGCGCTTGGCACAAATGAAACAAGCAAATCATGACGATAAACAAAATCCTGCGGCAATTACAGATCCTTTTAAAGAGACAGCAGATCTATCCGATAGTGAACAATACATCGAAAAACATTTGATCGGCACGCTGACGATTTCAGCAATCAAGACGGAGGTACCGATTTTTGATACTACGAATGATTATTTATTGATGCGCGGAGCTACCGTTATACAAGGAACTTCCTATCCAACAGGAGGTGTAGATACACACGCGGCAATTTCGGCGCACCGTGGACTGCCGCAACGAAAATTATTTACGGATTTACCAAAGCTCAAAGAAAAAGATATCTTTGTTCTAACGATTGCAGGAGAGAAACTTGCTTATCAAGTCGACCAGATCAAAGTGGTGGAACCAAATGAGACAAGTGATCTGCAGATTGTACCAGGGGCGGATTTGGTTACGTTGATTACGTGTACGCCCTATATGATCAATTCTCATCGATTGTTAGTGCGTGGTCACCGAATTCCTTATACTGAAAAGATCGCCTCAGATGCACAAAAAGCGGTCAGTTCTCGTCGATTGTATCAATGGGGAATCTTAGCTGGAATCGTCGGTCTGTCAGCAGGTGTAATTTTGTTATTGTATCGTGTGCTTAAGAGTTACCTACTGCGAAAAAAAATAGTGAATTTAGTTTTTTATTTACAAAATCAGCAAGGAGAACCTTTGCGCCACTTTTCAGTAGCATTAGCTGATCGTAGAGGAAAACAAGTTTTACAGCGAGAAGGAAAGCCATTTGTAGTACAGTCAGATGAGGAAGGTCAAGTCGTTTTTGATCATCTTCCAGGGAGTTTATATACTGTCTTGTTAGGAACAGAAAAAAAGACAAGTATCGCTCAGTTTAAGGCAGGGCTTACCAAGCTTAAACAAACCGACCCGCAAGTTTACTTACCTAAAAAAACAATTCTTAGTAAAAAGGACGACTCTCATCAGCTGATTATACAAATCCAACAAACAAATACAACCTCATAGGTGCATTCAGTGACAATGATTGTATTCTTCGAAACTATACAAAAAAATCTAAGCATAATTGCTTAGATTTTTTTGTGGACAAGGAAGAAACTTTTAGAAAAAATTACTTGCTGAGAAGTGATTATTTCCGTTGTTGTTTTCCTGCGTTACGTCCATGGTTATTATTTTTTTTCCCTTGATTCTTTGGTTGACTGACTTGTTTTGGTTTGATTGGTTCCGCTTGTTTGATTGGTTTAGTCACCACTTGTTTTGGCGGATTTTTCTTTAAGTCTTCTTGAATCTTTGCTTTGATGCGAGGGCGCATCAGTACATTTGTAATAAAAGTTTGAAGGCAACTAAAGATACCACCGACTACCCAATAAAGAGCAACTCCTGCAGGTGAAGTGAATGACATGAAGACGATCATCAACGGTGAGGCAATCATCATACTGCGCATGGTTTTCTTTTGTTCTTCTGGCACACCAATTAGTGAGATATAGCCTTGTAATAAGTAGGCAATCCCGACAACGACAACTAAGACATAACTTGGTTTTGCTAAGTCGATCCCGATGAATGAAGAATGTTGGATGCCTTCTGAAAAACGTGCAGTGTAATACAATGCTGAGAAGATTGGCATTTGGATTAGTAAAGGCAAACATCCCATGCCGCCCATCATGCTGACATTGTTTTCTTTGTAGACTGCTTGCATTTCACTTTGTGCTGCCATTTGTTCTTCTTTTGTTGTTGCTTGTTTTACTTTTGCTTGAGCAGCATCAATCTGTGGTTTGATAGATTGCATTTTCTCAGATTGGATTAACGATTTTTTTGATTGATGAATGCCTAGCGGTAAGATGATCAAACGTACGATGATGGTTAGAACGATGATCGCTAAGCCGTAAGACCAATCGAAATTCTGGACCATCCAATTTAGAAAGTTCTCTAATGGAACGACCAACATTCGGTACACAAGACCTGATGTATCTGGGTTACCATTTTTATCCGATCGCACACAGCCTGAAAGGATTAAAAGAACACCCAAAAGTCCAGAGCCTAAAAGCCAATTTTTAAATTTTGTCATTTATTTCTTCCTCTGCTAATAAAAATTTATACAGGAAACACTATACTAGATAACACTAGCCTTTTCAATTAAATTCGGAAAAATCAGCCAACCTTGTCATTTTTTTAATAGACGACAGAAAACTTGTCAAAGTCTTTGATCGTAGGGTCCTCATATTGTTCGATGTGCTTGACTTTAGCAAAAGGATTTTGCGGATTTTTGAGTCTTGTGAGAAACTGCTCGATCTGTTCGCTTGTTCCAACTGCTTCAATGGTCACACTGCCATCGGCCTCGTTTTTTACAGTGCCTGTTACACCAATCTCTACGGCTAATTGATACGTTGTATAGCGAAAACCAACACCTTGCACGCGACCAGTAATGTTGAAATGCATCTTCATAAGAAACCCTCCTATTAATTTTTGCTTATACTCCATGATACCGAGTTTTACTAGTTGTTACAAGAAATCACGTGCTATAATGACAGACGAAATGTCATTTGAAAAAGACAGGCAATCACTTGCTGGAAAAAATCTTCTATACAGTAAAAAGGAGTCCAACATGAAAGAAATCCAATCAAGTAAAAATCCATTGATCAAAGAGACAAAAAAATTGCAACAAAAAAAATATCGCCAACAAAGTCAGACCTATTTGTTAGAAGGATTTCATCTGATTCAAGAGGCACACGCAGCCGATGTTGTTTTAAAAGATGTCTTCATCAGTCAACGTGGGGTAAATGAGTGGTCTGACTGGATCGAAGAAAATCTATCAGAATATTATTTAGTTTCTGACGAAGTATTGAAACATTTGGCTAGTCAACCAGCACCTCAGGGGATGATCGCCGTAGCAGAAATGCCGCAAGAAAAGGAAATAGATTTTTCTGGTGCGTGGTTGTTGTTGGATAATGTGCAAGATCCCGGAAATGTGGGGACAATGATCCGGACAGCTGATGCTGCTGGATTTTCTGGTGTAATTTTAGGACAGGGCAGCGCCGATTTATACAATCCTAAAACCTTGCGCAGTACGCAAGGTAGTTTGTATCATCTAACAATCAGCAATGCTGATTTAACAAAGATTATCCCGCAATTCCAACAACAAGGCAGTCTTGTACTGGGAACAGCCCTAGATAAAAATGCAAAGGAATATTTGACTGTAGAAAAAACAGAAAATGTTGCACTGGTGATGGGAAATGAAGGACAAGGGATGTCATCAGCAGTTTTAGCATTGACAGATCAGAATCTTTATATCCCGATTAAAGGACAAGCAGAATCATTGAATGTCGCCATCGCAGCTGGTGTATTGATGTTCCATTTACTTAAATAAATCTTCACAATTTGTTAAACCTTGTTAAGGAACTATTAAACTTTATTTTCAAATTTGTGGAAGCCTATTCAAGTTTTTAAAGCCGTGCTATAATTGGTGGCAGAAACAAAGAAAAGGGGCTTTCTATCCATGACAGAAAACTGGCGTGATGATGAAGAATACGTTTCTTATATTGAAGATTTATTAGTTACCGAAGAAGTACAAAAATTAGCAAACTATACTCAACATATGAACTCTACACGTTTGGAACATTCGATTAGTGTTTCTTATACAAGTTATAAATTAGCAAAACAATTTCACGGGGATGTACGAGCAACTGCTCGTGCAGGATTGTTGCATGACCTGTTTTACTATGATTGGCGGACGACTAAGTTCGATGAAGGGTCTCATGCATATATGCATCCGCGCATCGCTGTGAAAAATGCTGAAAAGATTACTGAATTGTCAGATCTTGAACGTGATATCATTATCAAACATATGTGGGGCGCAACAATCACACCTCCTAAATATAAGGAAGGCTACATCGTTACGTTAGTCGATAAGTATTGTGCAATTGCAGAAGCTGCAGTTCCTTTGGTAGAGCGATTCAATTCATATAAAATGCGTTTTAAAAAAGGTTGGAACTAATAGAAACACATTAGACACCAAACAAAAACTTGTTTGGTGTCTAATTTTTTGACCAGTTTTAGATTTTTTACACTAAAGAGCAGAATAAATTTACAGCTGCTTGATTTAATGAAAGAGAGGGACACAGTTATCAAACCAAATGTCGTCAAGCAATTATTTTTTACTATTATTGGAACATTCATCGCTGCAATCGGGGTCCGGCTGATTGTTGTCAGCGGTTTAGGGGCAGATGCAATCAGTACCTTTGTTTTGGGTGTTTTGCAACACGCACCGTTGAAATTCGGAACGGTCAGTATGCTGTTTAACGGAATCATCTTAGTAATTATCTTCTTTTATGATCGTAAGATGATCGGATTTGGCAGTCTGATTAATAGTTTTGGTCTAGGTTTTTGCCTAAATATCTTAGACTGGCTCGGTATCTTACATACGATTCCCAGTGGTACTGGCTATTTCTCAATCGTTGCCGGCTCAATTATTTTTGGGATTGGGACAGGAATTTATCTTTTAGCAGATGCAGGTTCTGCGGCGTATGAATCTTTGATGATTTTATTAAAGCGAGTATTGAAAAGCTCAGTAAAAACGGCTCGAATCGTTTTGGATGCACTCATTTTTTTAACTGGTTTTTTATTGGGAGGTCATATTGGATTTGGCACGTTGATTGTATTGCTTTTAATGGGACCGTCCTTAGAGTTAACATTGAATCACTTACCCAAACTAAGTTTTTTCCGAATTCAAGAAGCAAAATAAATGAATCACGTTGTTTTTCCCAATAGATAATTATTTTCCCTAGTAACTATCAGGGTTATTTGCTACAATGATAAAGGTTCATTTTATAGTAGAAGAGGAGTGCTTATTAATGATTTCAGCAAGCGATTTACGTGCGGGGATGACTTTCATTCAAGACGGAAAATTGATCAAAGTCTTAGAAGCCAGCCACCACAAACCAGGTAAAGGAAATACAGTTATGCGGATGAAATTACGCGATGTGCGTACAGGTTCAACCTATGACACAACTTTCCGCCCAGAAGAAAAATTCGAAAAAGCGATGATGGAAACTAAAACGGTTCAATATCTATACAGCCAAGACGATGTCGCAATCTTCATGGATCTTGAAACTTATGAACAATACGAGATTCCAGTTTCAACAATTGAAGCAGAAATGAAATATATCCTTGAAAATATGGAAGTAAAAATCCAATTTTACGGTGACGAAGTGATTGGATTAACGCCTCCAACAACAGTTGTCTTGAAAGTTGTTGAAACACAACCATCAATTAAAGGTGCTACTGTGACAGGCTCTGGTAAACCAGCAACAATGGAAACAGGCCTAGTCGTAAACGTTCCTGATTTTATTGAAGAAGGCGAAATGCTAGAGATCAATACTCAAGAAGGTACTTATCAAAAACGTGCGAATAAATAGAGAAAAAGCTGCGACGATTAGTCGCAGCTTTTTTTTTAGTTATAAAAAGTTACAGAGCACTTTTTTGGGCCATCAGTTCGGGATAATACTCGAATTGTTCAAAGAGTTCTGGTTGATGATCAACAAAACGCTGAACCCAATGACTCGCTTCAAAAAAATCACGTAATTTTTGATCGATAGGTTGGTAAGGGGTAGTTAAAAAAGCAGTCAATTGGCTGAGGTCTGGACCGAGCATAAAAATATTTCTAGGATCATAGAGTCGGTAAAAAGGAAGCATCTTATTTGTTGTGAGTAATTTTTTTTGTAAAAAAAGAGACTCAAAGGTTCGTAAAGTTACACCATATTGCCCCGCCCGCAAGATTTCTAAGATCCCTTTACTGCGTTTGACTAGGGTTAAGTAATCTGTATAAGGCAAATAACCTGCTTGATCGTTTCCGCGTTTAGGCAGTATATGATAAAACGTAGAAAGTCCAAGTAACTCAAAACGTTCTTTTAATGCTAGTGCTTGTTGCTTGCGGCCATTGTCACTTGCACCAAAGAAAATATCATAGGCTATCTGATCTGCTGGTTCACCGACTGATTGTGTGTAGAACGAACTATTGTGTTTTAATTGCAGATCGCGAGCTTCTAAAGGATCGAAGTGGTAAATTTCATCGATGGCAGTTTCTTTTTGGCTGGCAGCTAACTTGCGGTAGTGTTCCAATTTAAAGTGGTTCCAAAAAAACAGAACGATTTTTGCTTTAGTGAATGGCCGAATCTTTGCTGCCATTATCGGTTCAAAACCATAATCTAAAAAGATGATCAGTTGAAATGTCTTTAAGTAGTGCCGTAAGTAGTCATTACTTGCGACAAGTAATTCTTTCCCTGAACAAACACTGATTTCCGATAGGGCAGGGAAAAAATAAAGCGAACGATCTTTAGGCACGATCAATACATCAGAGTTTTTCATGTTTCTCCCAGCTTTCTTCTCAGATTTTTCACAGCATAGCGCTTTCTTACGTGAATAGCGATTATTATGCTTGCGAAAAATAATACAAAAAAAGAGACTGTCTATGGGATGAGACAGTCTCTATCGTGATTTATCGTGTGAAAGAAATAACTATTTCTATATAAACATTATGTTTGCGTAAAAATTAGTGGGCACGATTGAAACGTGCGATCCATTGTTTATAAGGCAATACACCACCTAAGAAATAGGTGATGGCTGTTTGAATCGGAATCCAAATAACCGTCTTAATCAAACGCGGTGTCCAAATCACCCAACTGTTCAAGGGGACGTGGTACATCATTGCCAGCCAAAGCGGTGTTAAGATCAAGTTGATCAAGATTGTTGACACTAACACAGATTGAATCGAGTTTTTCCAAGTAATTTCTTTCTTATAAAAGAAGTAACCATAGATAGCTCCTTCAAGAAAGGCATTGATTGTAAACCCAATAAAAAATGGCGCTTTCGCAAAAAGTGACATCCCAATAAAATCAGCAATAACTGAGCCGATTCCGGTCCATATTGGTCCAAAAAGCATGCCCATTATGATTTCTGGGATAAAAGTAAAACTGACTTTGAGAAATTGTGTCTCGATTCCTAAAATACGAGACAAAGTAACCATCATGGCAATCAAAAGTGCCATTGTTGTGATGCTTCTAGCATCGAGTTGTTTCTTCATTCCTAGCATCTCCTTATAGAGCTGCTACATCTTCATGCAGCGAATGCGAAAACAAAACCGCAGACTAAGTCTTTCGTCCAGAGGACAACATCCCATCCCTCTAGCACTTAACGCTTTATTTTCTACTCTGATTTTTTGGGGAAGACCCCGAAAAAATAGTAGCACAGAATGGACAAGGAAACAATCTTTTCACTTCGAAAATGGTCAATAAACAATCTCTTTTGGATTTGAATGAGCTAAGACAAATTCTTTGAAGTTTATGGCGTGTTATAAGTGGATTTTTTTGATTGATTTTAAGTTTCATGTTAATAATAATCACACGGTTGTATTTCAAGTCCAAAATAAAAAACTGACAAACAAATGTCAGTTTTTTTATGCGTCTACCAAATACTTACTCGTTTTTCGGGTGGTAAGTACATGGCGTTGGTCGGTTGGATATCAAAAGTTTGGTAGAAATCTGCCAAGTTTTTGACTTGGACGTTGGCCCGCAATTGGTTTGGTGCATGCACATCGATTGATAAAAGTAATTGGGTGTATTCGGGGCGTGCTTTCATCCGCCAAATGGTTGCCCAATTGATAAAAAAACCTGAAAGATCAGCGTTCTCATCTTTTTTAGCAGCTTCCAAGGCACAGCTTAATCCGCCAGCATCGGCGATATTTTCTGAGACGGTTAATTTGCCATTTACTTTTCCACCAGCGATTTCCAATCCATCAAATTCAGCGATCATTTGATCGGCTAATTCTTGAAAATGCTTTTGATCGTCAACGGTCCACCAGTTGTTCAGATTACCGTATTCATCAAAAAGCGAGCCATTATTATCAAACGCATGGGAAATTTCATGAGCGATGACAGCACCGATTCCGCCAAAGTTTTCACTGCTGGATTGTGTCAGACTGTAAAAAGGTGCTTGTAAAATCGCTGCCGGAAAAACAATGATATTGCGAAACGGATGGTAGTAAGCATTCACCGTATTGGCGCTCATCTCCCATTCATCTCGTTCTACCGGCTTGTTCCATTTGGCATAATCATCTTTTCGTTTTAAGTGACTGAATTGCAGTGCATTGTTCAACAATGTTCCACCTTTTTTTGCTGGTGTAACTTTAAATTGGGTGTAAATTGGTGGAATTTTTTCTGGATAACCGACATGGATACCAAGCGTTTTCAGCTTAGTAATGGCTTTTTTTCGAGTAGCCTCACTGAGCCAACTATTGTTGTGCAAGCGTTCTTGGTAAATGCCCACCATCCGAGTCACCATTTGTTCAACATCTTTTTTGGCTTGTTCGCCAAAATATTTTTTTCCGTAATAATCACCGATGATTTGATCGAAACGACCAGAAGCGAGGTAAAAAGCAGCTTTTTCTTGCGAGCGTGCTTCTGGTGCCCCAGAAAGCGCGCGACTATAGATTCCACCAACTTGACGGAATTCTTCGCTAAGATAGGAAGTAAGAGCGTTGATTGTCATCACGAGCATCCAGCTTTTCATTTGTGAAAAAGTTGTTGGAGTAACAAGAGCATCGAGATTTTCAAAAAACAGCGGTTCTGTCACAATGATTTTTTCTGGAACTTCACCAACTAACTCGGTGAATAATTTTTTTAAATCAAGGTAGTGACTGTGCTTAACAAACTCTTCCCCACTTTCAGGGTTATACATCTTGCTGTAGTCAGCATTTTCTTCGGCACTTTTTACGTGAGGTGCGAGTAATCGATCGAACTGAAGAGCTTCATCGGTAATTTTTTCAGCTGTATCTGCTTCATATCCTGCAAGGGCAAAAAGTTTTAGTGTCATTTCTTTGAAAATCGCTAAAAGTTGTGAGGCTTGAGGATGATTAGGCTCATAATATGTTTTGTCTGGTAAAATCAAACTAGGTGCCCCAGCAAAAAGCGCATTGATTTTTGTGTTTTTCATATCTGCATCTACGTCTACCCCAAAAGGTAGAGGCAGGCCATCGAGGACCCACTGAGTCAATTGTTGATTTAAATCAGCGAGATCTTTTAATGAGGTGATTTGATTTAATAAAGGCAGCATTGGAGAGGCGCCATCTTGTTCCCGTTTTTGATAATCATTAGCTAATTGAAAATAAGCAATATACTCTTTCATCAAATGATTAGGAATAAGTGAAGGATCTGCACTCATTTTTTTGGTATCAGTTATTAATAAGTCTTCGATCTCATCGACTAAATCTTGAAAACCACCGGTTGCTGGTTTGTCTGCGGGAATAGTTGCTTTTTTGAGCCATTCACCGTTGATTGCTTCATATAGATTCTCTTTGATTTTTGTTTTGTCCATAAAAATTCTGCTCCTTTGTCTTTACTGTTCTATACTATAATAAAACAATTGCTGAGTTACTCATAGGAAAGGGTCTTTTTGAAAAAAATTGTGGTTTGACTAGTGAATAAACTCGGAGTAGTTCGCGTTTATTCTGTGTCATTTTAAAAAATAGATAAAATGAAAGGATCTGGTGGTAGAAAATGATTGATTTACGGAATCGATGGGTAGAATTAAAGAGTTTTGAAGCATATCGTGAATGGAAAACACCGAGAGGTTTTTTATGCGGAACGTATGCTAGCAGTGTATTATTGGCCTACTGGCAAGATCAGTTAGATGAACAATGTTCAGTAAACCAACTTAGAGAAAAAATAGTAGTCAAAATGACGCGCTGATTCGAACATTGCAGGCTTTTTTACAGCCAATCGATTATCCAACGGTCCCTATACAAATTTCTTTAGGGTTAAATCGGTTCTTTCGCCGTTATCACATTCCTTATCGAGCAAGGGCAACAGCGGTTGGATCGTGGCAACGGACGACTAAACGAATTGCTGCAGGAGAACCGGTCATGATTGGACTTTTGCAGATACTTGGGAGTAAGTATAAAAATCATTGGGTCGTTGCACATGGCTTCATGGAAACTTCAGATGGACAAAGATTTTATAAGATTCATGATAACTGGGGAAAGAGTGCAGCAATCGTCCCGGCAAAATGGGCCAATGGTACGATTTCTTTGGTTTCTCAAAAGAAGCCTTAGTCATCAAATCTTGCACACGTGGCGTTTTTTTTCGTAGAAAAGTAAAATCTACAGCAAATAACTAAAATATGTTAAACTAATGATACAAAAACACTTGGAGGGACACCATGTCAGAAGAAAGTAATGGAAAGTTTAAAATTTTCAGCCTTAACGGAAATAAACCATTAGCTGAAAAAATCGCCGATGTTTGCGGCGTACCATTAGGGAAAAGCACGGTCAAACAATTTAGTGATGGAGAGATCTCGATCAACTTGGAAGAGACAGTCCGCGGCTTTGATGTTTATTTGATCCAATCGACCAATGAACCCGTGAACGATTATTATCTGGAGCTATTGATTATGATCGATGCATTAAAACGTGCCAGTGCAAAAACGATCAATGTTGTCTTACCATATTATGGTTATGCCAGACAAGATCGTACAGCGAAACCGCATGAACCAATCACTGCTAAATTAATAGCAAATTTACTTTCAAATGCAGGTGCAACACGAGTATTAACACTTGATTTGCACACGGTGCAGGTCCAAGGATTCTTTGATATCCCCGTTGATAATTTATTTACGATGCCGTTGTTCGCACACTATTATCGTCGTCGCGGCATGGTTGGAGATGATTATGTTGTAGTATCTCCCAAAAATAGCGGGGTACAGCGTGCACGTAGTTTAGCAGAATATTTGGATACGGCGATTGCGATTGTTGATGTGGCTGAAGAAGGAAATCCAGATTCTGGTTATGTCATCGGAGATGTCGATGGCCGGTGTTGCATCATGGTAGATGATATTTTAAATACTGGTGAAGTATTTGCCAATGCGTCAAAAATATTGAAAAAAGCTGGTGCTAAAGAAGTGGTTGCTTGTGCTTCCCACGGATTATTGTCACCTCCAGCCAAGGCTAATCTAGATGCTGCTGATATTGAAGATATTTGTATCACAGATTCTGTGTTGACCGCACCAGATCGTCATCCTGAGAAGTTATCGATCGTCAGTTGTTCCGTTTTAATGGGGGAAGCCGTTAAACGAATCCATAAAAATGAATCAGTCAGCCCATTATTTACGATGGAACAAAAAGATTTTAAATAAAGGGCCTTGTGTCCTTTTTTTGTCAGCTTAATTTTCCAGCCTGAAGGCTATTACTTGTTTAAAATCAGGTGATTTGGTCATTGGACTGACTTGTAATGAAAATACATCGAACAGCTTGGAAACAATGTGAAAAATGATCGTATAAAAATGGCCAGCTGTCAGAAAGGTTCGAAGATTTATGGAAAATATTTATTTAGATCATGCAGCGACAAGTCCTATGCATCCAGAAGTGATCGCTGAGATGACAAAGGTCATGTCTGAAACTTTTGGCAATCCATCTAGCGTCCATTATTTTGGTCGCCAAGCTGCCGGAAAATTAGAAATGGCTCGAGAAATTATTGGAAAGAGCCTTGGTGTAAAATATCACGAGATTATCTTTAATGGCGGCGGAACAGAAGGAGATAACACGGCGATTTTAGGTACGGCTTTTGGTCGTCAAGCTGAAGGCCGACACTTGATAACTACGCAAATCGAACATCCAGCAGTCATTAATACAATGAAGTATTTAGAGACAAAAGGATTTGAAGTGACCTATTTGCCAGTCGATCGCAAAGGAAATATTTCATTGGAAGATTTCGAAGCTAGTTTACGTCCGGATACGACTTTAGTATCGATTATGTATGGCAACAACGAAATCGGTAATTTGATGCCAATCAAGGAAATCGGCGAACGCTTAAAAGAACATCCTGCGTATTTCCATACAGATGCTGTCCAAGCTTACGGCAATCAAATGATCCAACCCCATGAACTAGGAATCGATTTTCTAAGTACTTCTGCTCATAAGATTAATGGGCCAAAAGGTGTCGGTTTCTTGTACAAAAGTGATGAGGTAAAACTTATCCCGCTGCTTCGTGGCGGCGAGCAAGAGGAAAAACGTCGTGCGGGGACCGAAAATTTAGCGGGCATTTGTGGAATGGCAAAAGCAGTTGAACTACTAACAGAAGAAAAACGTAAGTCCCATCGTCAATTATATGATCAATTCACTCAGAAAATTTTGGCAAAGCTAGATGATGCAAAGATTGATTATCAAGTAAATGGTGATCTAAGGAATAAATTGCCGCATGTGTTAAATCTTCGCTTTACAGGGATCATTAATGACTTATTACTGATGAAACTAGATTTACGCGGCATCGCGGTTTCTACTGGATCGGCATGTACTGCAGGAACGATTGATCCTTCTCACGTATTAGAAGCGATGTATGGCAAGAATGCACCTGAAGTGAAGGAATCTTTACGAATAAGTTTTGGCTATGGCAACACGATGGAACAAATAGATTATTTTACAGAACAACTTATTGCTAGTTTACAAGAACTAACAAAATAAATTAGACGAACGAAGAGGTCTTTTTATAATCAAAAATCACAGATGAGGTGGGCAAATGGCATTCACGAAGACAGCGACGGTTAAAGGAGCTAACTATCAGTATACCTTAGCACCTACAGCGAAAAGATACACACTGCGAGATAACGGATTTACTGAAACGAGTTCAGGAAATTTTCAATTGATACGTCCGTTGCAAGCAACACCCCAAAGCAAAGAAGGATTCAAACTAAAAATCACAGTGACAAAGGATCTCAGTGCTCTAAAAATGTCAGTAACGACAGCTAATGGATTAAAAGCCGTAGATATTTTTAAAGATGCACGACAAGCGATGGTTCAGGAAAAATTTTATTTTCTAATGGACGGGATGATTGATCGCGGATTGTTTGTAAAAGAGGAAATTTAAGTAGCAGCTCTTATCTGAGAAGATAAGGGCTTTTTTTAGAAAAAGCTTTTAAGGAGAGTAAGAAAATCCACCAAATAGAAACCGTTTTATATTTCGCGGTATTTATGATTTTTTTGAGTTTTTTTAAGACTTAAAAGCTTCAAGTTTAGTAGATTATGGTACACTAAAGATAAGAAAATTGTTGGAAATGTAGGTGGGAAGTTGGTTCACAAGATAGACACAATCAAGCATCATAAAATTATTTCAGATTTTCGTCTCTTGTCAGGGCTAACCGTTTCGATTGAAGACTGTGCGTATTTGACAAAGGCATTTCAAGAATATGGCGTAGAGGATTATTACATTAGTAATTACGAAGGTAATAGTTATTTGACGCGGTATGTTGATTATTTTATTGACAGCATTCCTTGTTGGGAATACAAAAAGCAATATTTGATCCCACTGATTTTTCGCGACACACCGGACACACAAAAGATGTTCCATGATACTTACCGTTGGGAAGCTTTTTTTCTTCTTTTAGATTGGTACTTAAAATACAATCCAGAAAAAGTCATTATTCGCTGCAAAAAGAATAAACAGCAAGTGATCGACACTGCATTTTTGGTTTTTCGCTTGTGGGAGATTTGTGATGGCGCGGCTTTTCCCATCGCTAATCTCAATAATCTTTCCGAGTTCGAACAATGGAACCAAATCTTTCACTTGATTGATACGGGAAAGTCTTTTCGACGTACAAAAGAATTCGATGCGACTAGAGTAGAAGATCTAACACAATTAGAGATTGTTATTGCCATTATTAAATTAAAATACCAAGCACTTTTACAAAAACAAGGCTACCAAATCTAAATTGGTGGCCTTGTTTCATAGGTACAAAAGCGCATTTTTTCAAGAGAGATGGTAAAATAAAAGAAATAGAACTCTTCTGTAGGTGATGAAAGTGAAATATTTTATAGCAGATACGCATTATTTTCATGAGAATCTTTTAGGCAATAATGATTTTGCTCCACGTTTATTTGCTTCCGTCGAAGAGATGAATCAGCAAATGATCGATGCGTGGAACGCTGTGGTGAAGGAAACAGATACAGTTTATCATTTGGGCGATGTGGCGATGCATCCGCAATATGAAAACGGATTTCCAGATATTTTGGCACAGTTGGTACAATTAACAGGAAAAATCGTCTTTATCAAGGGAAACCATGATTCGCGAACGTTCTTTAAATATTTAGCAGCCCATGACCCCAAACGAGCAAACGGTGAGAACAAATTTGAATTTCAGGATGTTGGCGCCATCGTCAAGTTTAATCATCATCAGTATTATTTGACCCACTATCCGATGTTATTAGGTAAGACACTGAACATTCGAAATTTACATGGTCATATTCATAATTATAGTATGCCGATCGCTGAAGATATCAATGTTGGTGTAGACGCACCAGAACGGGATTTTTTACAAACGCCACTGCCATTTGGTACACCGATTTCTGAAAATTTGATTGATGAGATTGCTAGGTACAAAGAAAATGAAATAAAAAAATTAAAATAGAAACTGAGAATGAGAACTAAAAAATGAAAAAAGCACAAGCATGATTCACTGAATCATGCTTGTGCTTTTTTTGTTAATCAATTGACTGGAGCTCTTGATAAAGGTGCTTTGTTTCTGTGGAATGTTTATTTGTATAATAGTACGTACGATTTTTAGTAACGATTGTCAAAATCGGTTTTGACTGGTGATCGACAAATAACACGGCGGGTTTGCCAGCTATTTGAAAATGGCCAATCGCATAGTCATTTGTCGCAAGACCATTTGTTCGAATTTGGCGATTCGGCATGTGGTCGATTAACGTCACTTTTTGGATACGAGCAAATGGGATTCGCTGTGCTTTAACAAGCGGCCCATCAAGAATAACTGCTTCAGATTTTATTTCATAACTTAGCGGGTCTGGATGATAATCTAGTACATATAACGGTATAAAGGCAACCGCCATAGCGCCAATCAAAATTAGCGGAATAAGACTTAAAAAAATCTTGCCAGCAATTTTTCCTAAATTAATGGAGATATTCATACCAATTCGATCAGGAACCATCAAACGAGGGTCATCTGGATTGCAATACATCCCATAACGCCAATAGTAATCATCCCCAAAATAACGAAAAGTAGTAGAGGTAGTAAGTAACTGATCCTGTTTTTTCCGTAACCGGATCAACCACCAAATGGACGCGCCACAAAACAAAAGAATCAATAAAAATTCGATAGCAGTTAGGATAGTAAAAAATCTTGTGCTGATTGTCATCGTCAATAAAGGAATATAGACAATCAAACTGATGAGACCACTCATAAAAACAGAGAAGGTCGACCAATAGAACTTGGTTAGATCGTTGTACTGTTGATTGATTTTTGGATCATTTGTCAAAGGACGTACAGGCAAGCGGCGAATAACGCGCCAGGTAAAAACCATCACAAACCAGATCAATCCATTCGTGATTAGAAGGATCCAGGCCATGTCGGGATTTTTTTGTTTGTAAAGAACAATACTAAGGAAAAAAATCAGACTTAGTGATACTAAAAACCACCAAGGAGAAACAAGTTTGCGATTTTTCTCAAGAATCAAACGAGTATCGATTTGAATCGGTTGTGTCGGTAATTGCCAATTATTTTCAATAATCAACTGATGGCCTTTACGAATGTAGCGCAACGTGAGTAGATAATTCATACCGATGGTCAAATATAAAAGTAAAAAGAATAGCAACATAAAACTTGAATCCTTCATGGGGATTAATAAAGTCAGATCAAGTAGGGTCAAAATAAAGGCTAATTGAAATTGGCGCTTGCGAAATTTTTTTGAAAAATTGATGACTGTTGGATCATCGATTTTATCTGCTGGAAAAGTATTTTCAAGGATTACATAATTGTGGGGCTTAGCTGATAGACTGCTGACAAAAGCCATAATAACATTACATGCAATCAAAATTAATAAAATCATTGGTGCCATCATTAGTTTTCATCCTTTCTAAAAGACGACAAAATAGCTTGGATTTTGTCAGTCAGCTTTTTTTCGTCAGGTTCTGCCAAGTAAAGTTCCGCTAATAAAAGTGTCAAATTTTCTTCATTGGATTTATTGGATTCAACTGGTAAGGGGGCTATGACAGTTCCTTTACGACGATCTGTCAGGATATAACCTTCTTCTTTCAATTGTTGATAGCCTTTTGACACAGTCATTGAATTAATCCCGATCTCATCAGCAATTTGTCGAACAGTTGGTAACTGTTCGTTAGGATTTAATTCACCTTTAGCAATTCCAATAATAATTTGTTTGCGTAATTGCAGATAAATCGGCTCTTCTGAGTGAGGATTGATTTCTAAAATCATTTTTATCCGCCTCCTTTGTATTGTTTATATTAATACAAACAATACAAAAAGACAAGAAAGTTTACATGAAGAATAATTTATCGAAAATTTAGGATTTATGTTGTATAATGCATGTTACTGAAAAGTTGCGACCTTCAAATCGTGGAATTTTCGGAATCTAGATTGAAATGATGGTGATATTTGTGTCTAACAGCAACACACGAGTCGTCGTAGGAATGAGCGGCGGCGTCGATTCATCAGTTACGGCTTTGTTGTTAAAAGAACAAGGCTATGATGTAGTCGGCATTTTTATGAAAAATTGGGATGATACGGATGAAAATGGTGTCTGTACCGCGACAGAAGATTATAAGGATGTGGCGAAAGTCGCAGCTCAAATCGGTATTCCTTATTACTCTGTCAATTTTGAAAAGGAATATTGGGATCGTGTCTTTGAATATTTCTTAGCAGAATATCGTGCTGGACGTACGCCAAATCCCGATGTGATGTGTAACAAAGAAATCAAGTTTAAAGCTTTCTTAGATTACGCAATGGAATTAGGGGCAGATTATGTGGCGACAGGTCATTATGCTCAAGTTGAAAAAGACGAAAACGGAGTCGTACACATGTTGCGTGGTGTCGACAATAACAAAGATCAGACTTATTTCTTGAGTCAACTATCTCAAGAACAGTTAGCAAAGACGTTGTTTCCTCTAGGCGGTATGCAAAAGCCAGAAGTTCGTGCGATTGCTGAACGGGCGGGTTTAGCTACTGCGAAGAAAAAAGATTCGACCGGTGTCTGCTTTATCGGGGAAAAGAATTTCAAACAATTTTTAAGCAACTATCTACCTGCGAAAAAAGGCAAGATGGTTACTTTAGATGGTGAAGAAAAAGGTACACACGATGGTTTGATGTATTATACAATTGGTCAACGCCAAGGTCTAGGGATCGGCGGCGGCGGAAAAACTAATGATCCGTGGTTTGTAGTCGGTAAAGACTTAACGACAAACACTTTGTACGTAGGCCAAGGTTTCCATCATGAAGCGTTGTATGCGACAAGTTTAGATGCTAGCGAGATTCATTTCACTACAAATGAAGATCGATTGAAAGAATTTAAATGTACTGCGAAGTTCCGTTATCGTCAACAAGACGTACCGGTTACAGTTCGATTACTTGAAGGAGATCGTGCAGAAGTGATCTTTGATGATCCTGTTCGGGCAATCACACCAGGACAAGCTGTTGTTTTTTATGATGGCATGGAATGTCTAGGCGGCGGTTTAATCGATCATGCTTATCAAGCAACAAAAGAATTGCAATACATTTAGGCTAAATGACGAAAACATATTGTGAAAAAAAGTAGTCAGCGTAGAAATTTCTACGCTGACTACTTTTTATTAAGCAAGACTTTGAGCAAAGTGGGCCATTGCCCCTTTGACTTCAGCTAAATTTTCAGGCTTGATCAAAGGGAAAAGTTGTTCTTGCAATTTTTTAAATTCATATAGACTTAATGCATCAGTCTCTTGATCTGCGAAACTTTTGATCAAGATTTCTTTTGCTTCATCTTCTTTTCCTTCAATGGTATTGTTGAGAAAGAAATCAAGAAATTTTAATTGTCCATCGAGCATGTTCGTCACTTCTTTCATTATGATTAGTTATTAGTATAAAAAATTAATAGAAATTTTGCTATTAATAAGACTTAAACTTTATAAGCTTTTTTATTAGTTTATCGGTCAGAATGTTTAGATATGTTTTAAGAAATTTTATCCCAAGACTTATAGAAGCCATAGGAAATTTCGCTGCTTTGTGGTAGGATACAACTAAGGAAAAACAACATTTTTCTGCAAATTTTTTATGATTTTCAAAATTTTTATTGCTCTTATTTCAGTTGAGAACATTTTTCTTGTATTTTCATTTCATGATACTTATGATTGGGGTAGAAAGAAGGAGAGCAAGATGTATCAGGTAATTACCATGTACGGTGATAATGAACCTTGGTGGTTCTTTGAAAATTGGCAGACAGATATCCAAGAGACCGCGACGTTTGAAGAATTTGACGCGGCTGTGGCCTATTATGAACATCGTTGGAGCGAGCTCCAAAAAACTAATACATATAGCAGTGCTAAACATAATTATTTAAGCGCATTTTGGAAAGAACAAGACGAACGCTGGTGTGAAGAATGTGATGATTATTTACAACAGTATTGGGGACTTGCGCTATTAAAAGATGAACAACCTGTAACGGTTGATAGCAGAAAGGAATTTTATGAAACAGCTCATTATAGCGGAAAAGCCAAGTGTTGCAAGAGATTTGAGCAAGGTGCTTAACGCCAATCAAAAAAATAAAAATTATTTTGAAGGACCCAATGTTGTCGTGACTTGGGCCCTTGGTCATTTATTGAGTTTAAAAATGCCGGAGGATTTGAATAAAGAGTGGCAAAGTTGGCAAATGGAGACGTTGCCGATGATTCCTAAGTATATCGGTATCAAACCATTACCGAAAACTCGTGGCCAATTAAAATCTATCCAGCAACTTGCGAAACGTAAAGACATTTCAGAGGCAGTAATTGCTACGGATGCCGGTCGTGAAGGGGAACTAGTTGCTCGTTGGATTTTAGAATATGTTCGATTTGAAAAACCGGTCAAACGATTGTGGATTTCTTCTCAAACCAATAAGGCGATCAAAGATGGATTCAAAAAATTAAAACCGGCCAAAGAGTATGATAATTTGTACCAATCTGCTTTAGCACGAGCAAAGGCAGATTGGCTAGTGGGTTTGAATGTCACGCGTGCACTAACTGTAAAATACGAAGATAGTTTATCAGCGGGGCGTGTCCAAACACCGACACTTGCCATGGTCCGTCAGCAAGAAAAGAAGATTGAAAAATTTCGTCCACAAAATTATTTTGTGATTTCTTTAGAAGCCAATGGTCAAAAAGCTAAATTAAACCAAAAAAATCCTTACAGTATTACTGAACGAGAGGCGGCTGAAAAATTAGTCAAAGAAATGTCGCAGCAAAAAGGAATCGTAACAGAGATTACTGAAAAAGAGAAAAGCGAGCCGGCACCGTTGCCTTATGACTTAACAGAGATTCAACGAGAAGCCAACGCGCGGTATCAATTTTCTGCTAAAAAGACGTTGTCACTAGTCCAAAGTCTATATGAAACGCATAAAATCGTGACATATCCGCGAACCGATAGTAAATATTTGACGAATGATATGAAAGCGACTATGAAGGAACGCTTACAAGCAATTAGTGATTTTGCACCAGAAGTAAAAACGTATATCAAAAATGGTGCACAGGTTAAACAAAAACGAGTATTCCAAGATAATAAAGTTACAGATCACCATGCATTGATTCCCACCGAACAACGTCCGAGATATGAAAAATTATCCACTGATGAACAACGGATCTATCATCTGATTGTGACACGCTTTTTGGGTTTATTTGCTGAGGCTCATAAAGAAAGCCAGCAAAAAGTAACAGTGACTTTTCAAAAAGAAAGCTTTACTTTCCGACACAACAATGTTTTAGTAGCTGGTTGGAAACCTGTAGAAGAAGCAAAAAAAGCTGTTCAATGGTCAAAAGATATGAAAATCGTCCCAAATTTTACGATTGAAAAAGCGTTGACGACACCGCCAAAACCATTGAATGAAGGCACGTTGCTTGCTCAAATGGAAAAACATAGCTTAGGGACACCTGCAACCCGCGCAGAGATTATTGAAAAATTAATCAAATCTGAATTGATGGAACGGACCACTTCAGGCTTAGCCGTTTCGCCTAAAGGCAAGCAATTATTGGAATTAGTCAATCCATCATTAGTGACGCCCGAACTAACTGAAAAATGGGAAAAACAATTAGAAGCAATCGCTAATGGCAAATACAGTAGTAAACAATTCTTACAAGAGATTGAAGCAGATACGAAGAAATTAGTCAGTGAAGTCAAATATAGTGATAAAAAGTATCAAGACTTTTCAATCACCGCGAAAAAATGTCCAGAATGTGGTGCTCCATTACGAGAAAAAAACACACGTGATGGAAAAATTTATATTTGTACCAATCCTGAATGTACCTATCGTAGACGGAAAGATCCTAAAGTTTCTAACCATCGGTGTCCGCAATGTCACCGAAAAATGGAAATTATCGATGGCAAAAACGGCGCTTACTTCCGATGCAAGTATGATGGGACAACTGAGAAGATGTTGGACAAGAAAGAGCGTTCGAAAAAAATGACAAAACACGAAGAACGTCGCCTATTGAAAAAAATCAATACGGAAGAAGAACCGCAAGAAAGTGCACTCGCTGCAGCATTAAAAGCAGCAATGGAAAACAATGATTAACAATAAGCCGCTAAGATAAAGAAATCTTAGCGGCTTATTTTGTGAACTTATTTAGCAACTTCAAGACAAGGTTCCTTGTTCTTTTTCATATTTTTCTTTGGCTTTCTGTAGCAAAGAATCAAGCTCTGGACTGGCTTTTGTCTGGTAACGGCCAAAAGCAATCAGCAACTCATAAATCTCTTTGAAACTTCCTTGAACCATCTGGCTGATGGGAGAGCGATAGTAAAGTGAAAAAAAGCTTTTTGTAAGGGCAGGATGTTGAAAGAAGAATTTTTGCCATTTAGGCAGAATTTCGCTGCCGCTAGCTTCCAATAATTCAAAACTTTCTTTTAATGAGAGTGAAAGAGTCGACAGATTATCCGCTGTTCGGATGATTGATGGTGAAAAATCATGAATATACTCAAAAGAATTTTGAACTAAAATCATGGTAGCATGATTTTTTAACCAATCATCCATTTTCGCCTCATATTTCCAACTATAGTTTGTTCCGTCAAATGCATTGTCTAATAACCGAGCAAGCTTAAAATCGGCATGCAATGAACCAATTTTCATTCGACCTTTACCAAAACGTAAAACAGAGGTTCCCTGTTCGGTATAGGTGCCGCCAGTCATTTGAAAACCAAAATAAATGTTTTTGTGCTGTGAACTTTTTTCTAATAAATCTTTTTCTAAGGTCACTGCATCTATCTGATTACCAATAAATAGTATCGTTGAACTGCTATTTTGGGCTAGTTGGTCAATGATTAATGGAAAATCACTGTATTTCATCGTAACAAAAATCAAATCATAAGTATCTGTTGGTTGAAGTGTCTCAATCACGCGGACGGAATCGGTAGTTTGTCTTCGCTGAATCGAGTGATGCAATACTAGACCATTGGTTATCAGTTTTTTCTTTCTTTTTCCTCGAGCTAAAAGTGTGACGTCATTATTTCCATTAATCAGTGAATGGGCCAAATAACTTCCTTGGATGCCAGCACCGTATATTAAGATTCTCATTTTATTTAATCCTCCAAAATCAACAGCTGTTGATTAATCAACTTATGTACACTATAATAAATTGACGATGAAGCATTTTCAATCAACAAAAAAGTAATTTTGTTGATAAATGAACAGAAATAAAAAATTGATTGGAGAAAAAAGTGGATCGACGGAAGAGAAAAACACAAAAAGTAATCACAGTAGTTTTTTATCAACTTTTAAAGAAAAAAAGTTATGAAGAAATATCTGTGAGTCAGATTTGCCAGATAGCGGACATCAATCGCGGGACCTTCTATCTTCATTTTATTGATAAAGATGACCTACTTGAAAAAAGCATTGCTCATGAAATGCAGGAGTTGGTCGATTACTGTGAGAAAAATGGTGAAATGAGTAATCAGCAAAAGTTGGAGAAGACATTTGACTATATCCGAGATCATCGGAGACAATTAGGCCGATTGCTTAGCGCAGACAAGCAAGGATTTTTTGCTCAGTTTCTAATCGCTCACTTAATGGAACAAATGATGGGGCAATCACAATTAACAACGATCTTTTTTGCTCACGGACTTGTTGGATTATTGGAACATTACTTAATGAACGATGTTTCTGAAATAGAAATCGCACAGGCAATGGAAAGAATTTTTTCTTCCTTTCGATAAAAAGGATCTCAGCTATTTCAGGGATAATTAGTAGAAATCCAAAAAGAAAAGGGTTACAATATAAAAGGTTTAGACCATTTGCAGGAGGGATTTTTTTGAAATCAAGAAAAGATGAAGTATTGGAAGCATTGAGAGCAAATCCTAACGAACAAACGGCACAAGAATTGGCAAATCAACTGGGAGTTGACCGGACGAATGTCAGTCGTTATTTGAATGAGCTGACAAAAGACGGTACTGTCAAAAAAATTGATGGCCGCCCAGTAAAGTTTCAAATTGCTGCAGTATCCACTGAAAAACATATCAATTTTGATAATTTGATCGGCCGCGAGGACTCACTTAAAAGTCAGATTCAAAAATCAAAAGCGGCGATTTTATATCCGCCCCATGGATTGCATACGATTATTTTTGGCGAGACAGGGACCGGAAAAACGATGTTTGCTGAATGTATGTATCGGTTTGCTGTTTCTGCAGAAGTTTTAGATGAACATGCACCATTCATCACCTTCAACTGTGCTGACTATGCGCAAAATCCACAATTACTTTATGGTCATATCTTTGGAGTAAAACGAGGTGCTTTTACCGGTGCTGAAGAAACTCGCGAAGGATTGATGGAAAAAGCCGATGGGGGAATTTTGTTTTTAGACGAGATCCATCGATTGCCGCCGGAAGGACAAGAAATGCTCTTTACATTTATTGACAAAGGAACATTTCGTTCATTGGGAGACAGTCAAGAAAAACATGCTTCTGTACAGATTATTGGTGCTACTACGGAAACAAGCTCAATGTTCTTGTCGACATTCAATCGTCGTATCCCAATGCAGATCGAACTACCGTCTTTAGCAGAACGTTCATTAGATGAGCGTTTGGCGATTATTAAAGAATTTTTACAACAAGAAGCCAATCGCTTGTTGCAGGAGATTGCGATTGATAAACGAAGTCTGCTGGCATTTTTGCTCTACCACGCTGAAGGAAACATCGGTCAATTAAAACGGGATTTGAAGTTGGTCTGTGCCAAGGCATTTTTACATCACCAAACCAACAGTCAGTTAGAAAAATTAATGATCGTAGAAGAGGACCTGCCGCTAGTCGTACAAAAAGGCTTGCTTCGAATGAATGAAGTCCAAGACAAATTAACACCATTTATGGATAAGAAAAATCTTTACCCCACGTTGAAACCTGGTACTGAAGAAGTTGTTTGGGGACAAGATCCCAATAAAGACATGGAAGTTTATCATTCTATTACGTATAAACTAGAAAAATTAGGACGTGAAAATCTATCGGAGATTGATTTGGAGGAGCTGATTTCTGATGATGTCGATCAATATTTTGAGACATATGTTGAGGAACTGTCTCATACAAATGCTTATCGCGAGATTATCTCTGATGAACTTTGGCAACTGGTGAATAGTCTCTATGATTTTGCCGCTAGCCAAATGAAGCGTGAATATGATGAAAAAGTACGTTTTGCTTTCGCGCTGCATATCAGTTCAACAATTGAGCGGATCCGCGGAAACCAATTCATTACACATCCCAATTTGAATGATATTCGTCGCAATTATTCAAAAGAATTCCAGTTGGCCATTGAGTTTTCTAATCGAATTGAAGCAGCTTATAATATATTGATTCCATTGGATGAAATTGGATTTATCACGATGTTTTTAACTATGGATAATCAAGAAGCTCAAAAAATCGATGAACGGCAAGTGACAGTATTTGTCGTTATGCATGGAAAATCAACAGCTTCCAGTATGCTAGAGACAGTCCAAGATCTTTTAGGAACGAAAAAGGGAATCGCATTTAATATGCCGTTGACTTTGGATACGGAGACAATGTATGGTCAGATTAAAAATTATATCCAAGGAAGAAAAGAGTCCTTTTCAGAAGGAATCATCTTATTGACAGATATGGGTTCACCGAATAATTTTGGTAATTTGATCTTTCATGAGATGGAAATCCGCACTCGAGTAATTTCGATGGCTAGTACGATGCTAGTCTTAGAAAGCTTGCGTTTGGCAACACTTGGTCGCTCATTAGAAGAGATTTATACAAGTGTCATCTCAATGTTCCAAAGCATGGTCCGTCTAGAAGAACCCACACAAAAAGATGAAAAGAAGGTAATCATCGTCGCCTGTTTTACTGGTGAGGGAGTTTCTAAGCGTTTGAACGAAGTTGTTTCCCAGATTGTCAATTTGGAAGAATTTGAGATTATTCAGATGCAGTCATTAGAGCGGGAAAGTTTCAAGCATCGGATTGATCAGTTGATTACACATAAAGACATCGTGGCGATTGTGGGAACGATGGAGATTCACTACCAAAAGATTCCATTTATCCCAGCGATGAATCTATTCAAAAGAGATAAGATCTTAGAGTTCCAAGATTTATTAGGAAGTACAATCACACTACCAGAGATGGTGGATTCGTTGACCAAAGATTTTTCTCCTGAGATCGATGTAAAAACACTCTTTTTATTGATTGATGATGTATTGCAAGGAATTCGAAAAGACCAAGAATTGATTATTGAGAATACTGCGATACAAGCGCTTAGTGTCCACATTGCTTTTTTAGTAGATAAAATCAAAAAAGCTGAAGTGCGGCCAATGTTTGAGAATGTGAAATATTTCCATCAGCAACACCAAAAGCGGTTTAATCAAACTGCCGCTAATCTATCTATCATTGAAAAACAATTTGCTATTCGTTTTACCGAAGATGATATTGCTTATATTGTTAAAACACTTGAAGATAATCGAATTGAACTGGGGTTACACAGTGTGTAATCTCGGTTTTTTTGTGTGTAAATTGAAAACCCTATCATTAAAGCTTCTGTGTGGTGAAAAAAGTTGGCATATAACTTGCATTATATAAAGTGAATAAGAAAAAATTGAAGGGGTGTCAACGATGAAAAGAATCATGTTAGTTTGTGCCGCAGGAATGAGCACCAGTTTATTAGTAACAAAAATGGAAAAAGCAGCTGAAGCAGAAGGTGTTGAATCAGAAATCTTTGCAGTCTCAGCTTCAGAAGCAGATACAAAACTAGAAGATACCAGTAAACCAGTCGACGTTTTATTATTAGGACCGCAAGTTCGTTTTATGAAGAATCAATTTGAGACTAAACTAGCGGATCAAGGAATCCCAGTAGCGGTTATCGATATGAAAGATTACGGTATGATGAACGGCGAGGCTGTTTTAACTACTGCCCTTAATCTTATGAAATAGAGGTGTAACAGATGAGTGAAACAATGAGTCAAGAACAATTAGAAGCAGTAATGGGGCTGATCATCAATGCGGGCAATGCTAAAAGTGATGCCATGGAAGCGATTCAAGCAGCGAAACAAGGTGATTTTGCTTTAGCGGAAGAAAAACTAAAAGCCGCTGATCAAGCCCTCGTTGAAGCGCATCATTCTCAAACGGGGTTGTTGACAGATGAAGCTAGCGGAAATCCAATGACGATTACACTTTTAGCCGTGCATAGTCAAGACCATCTAATGACGAGTATCACTTTCAACGACATGGCAAAAGAAGTCGTTGATCTTTATAAACGTTTGGGAAATGAGTAAGGAAGTGATCTCGTGAAACTAACTCGTGATCATCAAACATTGAAGGCGATCACCGATTTAATTGAATACGCTTTTAAAAAACAACAATCCATCATCGATGACCCGCTATTTTTATCTCGTTATGAACACGCGGATTGTTATGGTGTGTATCAGGAAAATGAATTGACTAATTTAGTCATGGCGAATCATTTTGAGATACAACTTTTTCAACAAAGAGTCAAAATGGCCGGTGTTGGTTATGTGGCTAGTTATCCAGAATATCGAGGTCAAGGCGGCATCAGTACAATCATGCCTGAACTTTTGTCCGATCTTTATGAGCAAGGTGTAGCTGTTTCTCAATTGGCTCCTTTTTCAGAAGCTTTTTATCGGAAATTTGGTTATGAACCGACAAGCCGCAGAAAAACTTATCGCATACCAGCAAACGCCTTTCATTATTTGACAAGTGATAAAAGAGGGAGTGTGAAACGTGGAACTTGGCAACAGATGAAACCGTTGATCCAATCAATCTACCAACATTTGTTGACTGAACGACAAGTTGGAACGGTTGTTCGCGAGGACTGGTGGTGGGAACGTTTGGATGAATATTATCCCCATCGTTTTTATGCTGTAACTTTTGATGATACCGCTACAGCAAAAGGCTACATTATTTATCGTATGCAAGGCAGCACATTAGTTGTTGATGAGCTTGCCTATGAAAATGAATTCGCACTGAAAAAATTATTAACGTACTTGAAGGCCCATGTCTCATCATTTGAAGAATTTCTTTATCATGCACCTGTTCATGAACGCATTGAAAAATGCTTTCAAGAACAAGAATGTCTTACGATTACTTTAGAACCTTATATGATGAGTCGAATTATTGACATTGAGCAATTATTAATGAAACTACCGATACACCAAGAAGAAATTATTTTAGAAGTGACCGAAGATAAAGAATGTCCTTGGAATGTTGGCAGCTGGCTGATCAGTCAGGGGACTTGTCAAAAAGTACAAAAATCAGGTGATATCAGTGCTTCTATTCATGGATGGAGCGAATTATTATTGGGAGAATTAACTTTAGCCGAAGGAATCTTCTTAGGTAAGTTTACTGTCTCAAACGGAGTCGAAGCTGAGCTTTTTTCAAAAGGGCAACAAAGTTTTTATGACTATTTTTAATTAGGAGGAATTAAATAATGGATGGATTTATTAATTTTATGGAAAAACACTTTATCCCACATGCGTCAAAAATCGGTAACCAACGTCATTTGATCGCGATTCGGGACGCCTTTACAATAACAATGCCATTAATGATTTTAGGCGCCTTAGCAGTGATGTTCAACAATTTGCCGATTCCGGCTTTCCAAAAGTTCATGAGCGGTATTTTTGGTGGTGATTCTTGGCAAGGATTTGGTGGAGCAGTTTGGAACGGAACATTTGGTGTTCTTTCAGTCTTCATCGCTTTCTTAGTGGCGTACAACTTAGCGCATCACTACGGAAAAGATCCAATCGGAACAGGTGTCGTGTCCGTTGCTTCGTTCTTTACTTTAGGTGCGGCAACAAGCGGAATGAACTCATCAGGATTATTCGTAGCATTGATTGTCGGGATTGTGGTTGCAGAAATCTTTACTCGTTTAGTTGGTAACGAAAAATTGATCGTTAAAATGCCAGATGGCGTACCACCGGCAGTTGCTCGGTCATTTGCTTCATTATTCCCAGCAATGATTACGGTTTCAATTTTTGGTTTGATTGCAGCAATCATCGCCGGATTTGGTGTTGAAGATATGTTTGCTGAATTCTATGCATTGGTTCAAGAACCATTTATGGGCTTAGCAAATTCTTATGGATCAGCATTATTAATTGCGTTCATTACACCATTCTTGTGGTTCTTTGGATTACATGGTGCTAATATGATCGATCCATTCATGCAAGCCATCAATGCTCCAGCGATTGAAGCAAACAATGCTGCGATTGCTGCAGGCGATGCGGCTCCTTATATCGTTAACAAACCATTCATCGACTCATTCGTAAACATGGGTGGTACGGGTGTAACAATTGGTTTAGTCATCGCTATTTATTTAGTTGGTCGTAAAAATAAACCTTTTATGGTCGTGAACAACTTGGCAGCTGCTCCTGGTATCTTTAACATCAATGAACCATTGATGTTTGGTCTGCCATTAGTATTGAATCCGATTATGTTCATTCCATTTATCTTGACACCGATGGTCTGTGTAACAACAGCTTATTTTGCAACGAAGTTCGGTTGGGTGCCAGCAGCGACAGTAATGCCACCATGGGTAACACCACCAATCATTGGCGGATTCTTAGCGACATCAAGTTTCTCAGGCGCTATTCTAGCGGCAGTGAACTTAGTAATCTCAGTCATTATGTATGTCCCATTTGTTTCATTAGCAACAAGACAAGAACTAAAAAAAGTGAATGAAGCGTAAGGATTATTAGGGGGTTATGGATCACTCGATCCCTGCCCCCTTTTTTCAACTTTTATGATTAGATCATGAAAAATATTTCAAAAAAACTAGCTAAGTTAGGAGACTTACAATGAAAACTTTTCCCAAGAATTTCTGGTGGGGTGCTGCAACATCTGGTCCGCAAAGTGAAGGACGTTTTAATAAAAAACATGCCAATGTCTTTGATTACCATTTTGAGATTGAACCAGAAAAATTTTACGATCATGTAGGACCAGATACTGCCTCAAATTTTTACAATAGTTATAAAGAAGATACCAAACTAATGCGGTCAATCGGCATGAATAGTCTGCGAACTAGCATCCAATGGAGCCGTTTAATCGATGATTTAGAAACAAATACTGTCAATCAAGAGGCAGTCGATTTTTACAACAACGTGATTGACACAATGTTAGCTGAAGGTATGACACCGACGCTGAATCTGCATCATTTTGATTTGCCAGTAGAGTTGTATGATAAATATGGCGGCTGGGAATCAAAAGAAGTGGTTGATTTATATGTCGGCTTTGCACAAAAATGTTTTGAGTTATTTGGGGATCGAGTAAAATTTTGGACGACCCACAATGAACCGATGGTTGTAGTAGAAGGCGAGTATTTATTCCAATTCCATTACCCCAATATTGTTGATGGAAAAAAAGCGGTACAAGTGGCTTATAACTTGAATTTGGCTTCAGCTAAAGCAATTCAAGCGTTTCGAAAACTAGCCGTCAAAGACGCGCAAATCGGAACAATCTTGAATCTTACGCCAACTTATGCAGCATCTGATGCACCAGAAGATCAAGAAGCAGCACGGATTGCGGAATTGTGGAACAACAAAATGTTTCTAGAACCAGCAATCTATGGACATTTTCCAGCTGAATTGGAAGAATTATTAACGAAAGACAATGTTTTATGGGAAACGACAGAAGAAGAAAAAGAGATATTAAAAAATAATACTGTTGATTTCTTGGGTGTAAATTTCTATCATCCAAATCGAGTAAAAGCACCTGATGTTGCGCCAAACTCAGTCGGTGCTTGGATGCCAGATCGATATTATGATGCGTATGATATGCCGGGGCGTCGTGTGAATCTTGATCGCGGTTGGGAAATTTATCCTAAAGCATTGTATGATATTGCAATCAATATCAAAGAAAATTATAAAAACATCCCTTGGTATGTATCTGAAAATGGCATGGGCGTCTCAAATGAAGAGCGCTTTAAAAATGCTGAGGGTGTGATTGAAGATGATTACCGAATTGATTTTGTACAGGAACATCTAGAATGGTTGCATAAAGGGATCGAAGAGGGATCAAACTGTTTTGGTTACCATATGTGGACACCAATTGATTGCTGGTCATGGCTGAATGCTTATAAAAATCGTTATGGATTCATTTCAAACAATATTCATACCCAAATCAAGACTATCAAAAAGTCTGGTTACTGGTTCAAAGAAGTAACAAAAAGAAATGGTTTGGAAGATTCATCTAATTGAGTAGGAGGAAAATAAATGAAACGTGAATTAGGCATCTCAATCTATCCTGACCATAGTGATCCGCAAGCTGATCGTGAGTACATCCAAAAAGCAGCGAAGTTAGGTTATACTCGGATTTTTATGAGTATGTTAGAAGTAACTGAAGGAAAAGAAAAAGTCAGTGAAAAATTTGGTAATATCATCCACTATGCAAAAGATTTAGGGTTTGAAACCGTCTTAGATATCGCACCTTCAATTTTTGATGATTTAGGAATCTCTTATGATAATCTACATTTTTTTGCAGAGCTTGGTGCGGAAGGGATTCGGTTGGATGAAGGTTTTGATGGAAACAAAGAAGCGATGTTAAGCTATAATCCTGAAGGTTTAGCGATTGAATTGAACATGAGTAACAACGTGGCTTATCTTGATAATATTTTATCTTATGAAGCCAATGAACCATTTATTTATGGATGTCATAACTTCTATCCTCAAGAAGGTTCAGCATTGCCTTATGATTTTTTTGTCAGCTGCAGCAAACGGTTTAAAGGCCATGGCATCAAAACAGCTGCTTTTATCACAAGTCATGAGGCAAAATATGGTCCTTGGGATGTGAATGATGGGTTGCCGACTTTGGAAATGCATCGCCATTTGCCGATTGATCTGCAAGCACGTCACATGTTTGCGACAGGATTGATTGATACCGTAATCATCGGAAATGCCTATGCTTCTGATGAAGAATTAGAAAAAGTGGCCGCAGTCGATCGATACAAATTGAGTTTAGGAATTGAACTGGTACCAGATATCTCTGATGTGGAACGCAAGATTATTGCTTATCCAAATCATTTTCGCCGAGGAGATATTACATCAATGGCGGCTCGTTCTACCATGACGCGTGTAGTTTATAAAGATACAGCAAATCCTGTTCACGATAATACACAAGAATTTCAAATTGGTGATGTTGTTGTCGGTAATGATGATTTTGGGAAATATAAAAATGAATTACAAATCGTTTTGGAGCCGCATAGTGATTCTCGAAAAAATTTAGTTGGGAAGATCCCTCAAGATGCGCGGATTTTATTGGACTTTTTAAAGCCTTGGACGAAATTTCAATTTGTTCCTGAAAATTAAATTTGAAACAAATGAAAAAAAGATGAAGATTATTTGTTGACAAATCCTGTGAAGGCGTGTAAAGTATGATTCAACTTAATCAAACGACAATGAAAAGAAGAGTAGCAGTTTATTTGCTTTAAGAGAGTCTCTGGTTGGTGAAAAGAGACAGCGATTAATTGTGAACCACATCTTTGAGTCGATTGGCTGAATAAGTAGGCCAATCCGGGAGAGCCCGTTAGCGCAGAGGTCAGATTGACCAGTTGAGATCGTTCGTTGTGAGACGACGATAAAAAAAGGTGGAACCACGTAATTACGTCCTTTAGTCCTAGTGACTAAAGGACTTTTTTTATTTCACTGTTTGGAAAACTGACCCATAGAGGTTCTTTTTGTGAAAAAAGAACAAAGATGAGGTGGAACCACGTAGTTAACGTCCTCTGGTAGAAATACCAGAGGACGTTTTTTTGTCAATCTAACGTAGTTTGTTGCAATCAGTAAAGTATGAGCCAACATCAGTATAGTTGGCTGGTATGCATGAAGCTAATATGGGAAAAGATTTCTTTCATAGGAAACTAGCTGTTGCCAATTCGGCCTCAAGTAGAATCACTGGAGTCAAGATTAAGTATTTTTAGGCCGTACAAATTTCGATAACATGGAGGGATATTGAGATGAATTATCTAGTCGAAGTCATGCCACAATTATTACAAGGGGCAACAACAACACTGAAATTATTTATTTATACGATATTAGGCTCATTGCCGTTAGGAGTGTTGCTATCTTTTGGGTTAGCTAGTCGTTTTAGACCATTACAATGGATCTTACGTTTTTACGTTTGGATCATGCGTGGGACACCATTACTGTTACAATTGATTTTTGTATTTTATGGGTTACCGTTGGTTGGAATTATTTTTGATCGTTTCGAAGCCGCACTGTTTGCGTTCATATTGAATTATGCCGCTTATTATGCAGAGATCTTCCGAGGCGGGATTCAATCCATTCCAGTTGGTCAATACGAAGCCTCAAAAGTAATCGGCTTGACTCCTGTTCAAACAGTAACACGAATCATCATTCCGCAAGTTGTCAAGATCGTTTTGCCATCAGTTGGAAATGAAGTGATCAATTTAGTAAAAGATACCTCACTTGTGTATATTTTAGGTTTATCCGATGTGATGCGGGCGGGAAAAATCGCGATGGAACGAGATACCACCTTGCTCCCATTATTCGGAGTAGCCATTATTTATTTAGCATTGACAGGGATTACGTCCGTTATCTTGAAACAACTAGAAAATCGTCTGAATTATTATCGATAGGTAGGTGAAAAAAATGATTGAATTAAAAAAAGTAAATAAATCGTTTGGCAATAAGAAAGTGATTGATAATTTGGATCTGGTGATTCCTGATGGACAGATCTTAGCAATCGTCGGCCCATCCGGTGGTGGGAAAACAACTTTATTAAGAACGCTGGCAGGATTGGAAACAGCAGACAGCGGAACTTTTTTACTAGATGGAAATCCTTTTGATCCGACCGGTTCAAAAGAACAAGAACAAGTTGTTGGTGTAGTTTTCCAAGATTTTCAATTATTTCCACATTTAAGTGTCTTAGACAATATCACCATTGGTCCACGGTTAGTTTTGAAAGAAGACAAAGAGACGTATACGAATAAGGCGCAACATTTAGCGAGTTTATTAGGCATCGAAGAATTATTAAATAATTATCCGTATCAACTATCTGGTGGACAAAAACAACGCTTAGCGATTGCTCGTGCGATGGCGATGAATCCCAAGGTTTTGGCTTACGATGAACCGACCAGCGCATTAGACCCGGCTTTACGTCAGCAAGTAGCGAATTTGATTTTAGAACTTAAAGCCGATGGAGTTACTCAAATCGTTGTTACTCATGACTTGGTCTTTGCTGAAGAAATCGGGGATCAATTATTAAAGGTAGAACCAATTAAATAAAAGACGTCAAACTCAGCTTTGTTTTATAAGCTTAAAAAAATTAGGAGGAATAAGTATGAAATTGAAAAAGATTGTTTTGGGAATGGCAGCTGCTTTAACTTTGGTAACATTGGCGGCTTGTGGCCAGAAAGAAGCCAGCAGTGACGACAGCTGGAAAAACATTGAAAAGGACAAAAAAGTAACGATTGGTTTAGATGATACATTTGTTCCGATGGGTTTCAAAGATGAAGATGGTAAAATCGTTGGTTTTGATGTAGATCTTGCTAAAGAAGTTTTTAAAGAATATGGCGTCAAAGCAGATTTCCAACCGATTGATTGGTCAATGAAAGAAAATGAGTTGGAAAATGGAACCATTGATTTGATTTGGAATGGGTATACAGTAACAAAATCACGGGAAAAGAAAGTTCTATTTTCAGATGCATATGCCCAAAATGAACAAGTCTTAGTGACTAAAAAAGATAGTGGAATCATAGATGCAAAAGGGATGAAAGGCAAAATCTTAGGAGCACAAGAAGGTTCTTCTGGTTATGAAGCATTCAATAATCAAACAAAGATATTAAAAGATATCGTAAAAGAAAATGATGCTACATTATATGCTAGTTTCAATGAAGCGATGATCGATTTAGAAAATGGCCGAATCAATGGATTATTAATCGATAAAGTATATGCAGATTATTATTTGAAACAAGCTGGTAAATTAGAAACGTACAATATTTTCAGCGTTGGTTTCAAAAATGAAGATTTTGCTGTTGGTGCACGTAAAGGCGACAAAGAGCTAGTGAAAAAAATCAATAGTGCATTCAAAAAGATCCAAGAAGATGGAAAATACGGTGAAATCTCAAAGAAATGGTTTGGCGAAGAGTTGACTTTACCAAAAGAGTAATGAGAAAACAATCTTTAATCGGAAAGAAAAGGCGAACAAAACTTTTGTTCGCCTTCTTTTTTTTGTATAATGGTACAGAATGGAAAGAGGGATAGCATGGCGCAAAAAAAGCGTACAAAGAAAAAAAGAAAAACAAAAAAACAAAAACAATTACAAGAACAGCGCCTAATTATCGGTATCGGGCTTTTATTCATTTTGTTCATGATTTTTTCCTTGTTTAAGTTAGGTTTTTTAGGAAATTTGATAGCGAATGTATTACGGCTGATTGGTGGTAATACGTATCAGTTTTTGGCAATAGTACTCGGAGGATATGGCGGGCTACTTGTAGCTAAGAATAATAAATTACGCATAACTAAGACACGGCGTTGGAACGGAGTGGGCATATTCTACTTAGGAATCTTATTGATTCTACATGCACGTTTATTTGCCAATGTCCAAAGTAAAAATCCTAATATTTTAAAAACGACATGGGATTTATTGATGTCTGATTTTTTAGGAAATCAGATTACCCAAAATGTCGGTGGCGGGATGCTGGGCGGACTTCTTTATAATTTGACACATTTTTTAGTATCGCAAGTCGGCAGCTATTTGATAGCAGGATTATTATTGGTCCTAGGAGTCTTTTTATTCAGTCTCCTAGAATTTAATCAAGTAACAGATTATTTAGCGGAATTTACTGAAAAAATCCAGACAAAATTTGCAGAATCTGATGAAAAAAAAGCGTTGAAAGAGGCTAAAAAAGCTGAACGTCAAGCACAAAAAACACAAGCTCAAGCAGAAAAACGTGCAGCAGAAAAAGCTAGGATGGAAGCAGAGCGGACAGAAGCTAAACAAGAGATTCCGCCGTTCACAGACGAAGAACAAGTAACTAACCGTTCAGAACGCGAAACTAAAGCTCCCGAACAAATGACTTTAGTACCAATCGAAGGATTTCAAGAAAATTTAGAACCAATACCAACACCAGTAACTACGAAAAATGCGCAGCTAGAAGAAGAAATCGAAGATCCAGGCGAATTAGAATTTGAAATCAATGCTGAACCGGAAGACCACGATTATCAATTGCCGCCTTCAACGTTGTTAGACTCGATTCCAGCAACGGATCAAAGCGATGAATACAAAAAGATCGAGCAAAATATTAAAGTATTAGAAAAAACGTTCAATAGTTTTGGTGTTGATGCCAAAGTTGTCAAAGCTAGTTTAGGGCCATCAGTTACAAAATTTGAAGTTCAGCCAGCTGTAGGTGTCAAAGTCAGCAAAATCGTCAATTTAACAGATGATATTGCCCTAGCTTTAGCTGCAAAAGATGTGCGGATGGAAGCGCCCATCCCTGGGAAATCATTGATTGGGATCGAAGTACCTAATAGTACAATCAGTACGGTATCTTTCCGAGATATTATTGAATCACAACCGAATCATCCTGATAAAATTTTGGAAGTTCCATTAGGACGCGATATTTCCGGAATGGTCCGAACGGCAGATTTAACAAAAATGCCACATTTGCTGATTGCCGGTTCAACCGGAAGTGGGAAATCTGTTGCAATCAATGGGATCATCACCAGTATTTTGATGCGGGCAAAACCAAATGAAGTAAAACTCATGATGATCGATCCGAAAATGGTCGAGTTGAATGTCTATAATGGGATTCCTCATTTGTTGACACCTGTTGTGACCAATCCAAGAAAAGCGGCACAGGCTTTACAAAAGGTCGTGCAAGAAATGGAAGAGCGTTACGAAAAATTTGCGGCAACTGGTGTACGGAATATTTCAGGATTTAATGAATTGGTTATTCAGAAAAATTTAGAAGATGGCCAAAATCGACCAATTTTACCATTTATTGTGGTTATCGTTGATGAATTAGCCGACTTGATGATGGTAGCAAGTAACGAAGTCGAAGATGCGATTACTCGATTGGCTCAAATGGCACGTGCTGCTGGAATCCATATGATCTTAGCTACACAACGTCCAAGTGTTGATGTTATCACAGGTATCATCAAAGCCAACGTGCCATCACGTATCGCTTTTGCTGTTTCTAGCGGGACCGATTCTCGAACAATCATTGATGGCAATGGCGCCGAAAAACTTTTAGGACGCGGAGATATGCTGTTCTTGCCAATGGGTGAAAATAAACCAATCCGTGTCCAAGGTGCGTTTATTTCCGATCACGAAGTAGAGCAGATTGTAGAATTTGTTTCTGATCAGCAAGAAGCTCATTATGAAGAAAAAATGATGCCAACAGAAGAAACAACGTCTTCGCCGTCAGAAAATCCTCAAGATGAATTGTATGAAGAAGCCAAGGCATTAGTTGTTGATATGCAGACAGCAAGTATTTCTTTACTGCAACGCCGTTTCCGAATTGGCTACAATCGAGCAGCCCGAATCGTTGATGAATTAGAAGATCATGGTGTCATTGGACCGTCAACTGGCAGTAAGCCACGAGAAGTCCTTTTAGAAAAAGTTGAAGAAGAACCAGAAAACCCGTTGGAAGGGTAAAAAATAGTCTAGAGAAATCTAGACTATTTTTTGTTTTTTCCAAAGTTAATTGTTTTCTCTTTGTGAATCGGTTATAGTATGTAGCGGATGTTGCCAATTTTTTAACTGGATAATTCTGGATTTATGAGAACTCGAATCTTTGTATAATAACAATGTATCGAGATCCAGTTGATCAAAAGAGGTAGACGTACGAAGAAGAGAAACTTTTTGAATTTCTGACTTTGTTGTTACACTTGTTCTACTAATAGAACGAGTGAACGTTTCGAAATACAGTAGGAGGTAATACTTTGGAAAGACCCTCAATTTATGGTTTAAGAAGAGAAGAATTAGTCGAATGGTTTTTAGAACATGGGGAGAAAAAATTTCGCGCGACCCAAGTTTGGGAATGGCTTTATCGTAGTCGAGTAACAGAATTTGCACAAATGAGTAATTTATCAAAACAAACGATTGCTTTGCTGGAAGAAAATTTCATCATTAATCCACTAAAACAATTGGTCGTACAAGAAGCCAGTGATGGAACAGTCAAATATTTGTTTGAATTGCCGGATCACTTGATGATCGAAACAGTGTTGATGCGCCAAGAGTATGGTTTGTCTGTTTGTGTTACAACACAAGTAGGCTGTAACATCGGTTGTACTTTTTGTGCATCAGGTTTATTGAAAAAACAACGCGATCTGACAGCAGGAGAAATCGTTGCTCAAATTATGCTAGTCCAACATTACTTTGACGAACGAGGTGAAGAGGAGCGTGTTTCTCATATTGTTGTGATGGGAATCGGAGAACCTTTTGATAATTACAACAATGTGATGGACTTTCTCCATGTTATCAATGATGATAAAGGAATGGCCATCGGTGCTCGCCACATTACTGTTTCAACAAGTGGATTAGTTCCGAAAATCAAAAAATTTGCGGAAAATGGGTTGCAAGTGAACCTAGCGATTTCATTGCATGCGCCAAATAATGAGATTCGTTCATCAATCATGCGGATTAATCGCAGTTTTCCAATCGAAAAACTAATGGGAGCCGTCGATTATTACATTGAAGAAACCAATCGCCGGGTGACTTTTGAATACATCATGTTATCCGGAGTGAATGATCAGCCGGAACACGCGCAGCAATTGGCAGATTTAATGAAAGATAAGAAAAAACTTGTCTATGTGAACTTGATTCCGTATAATCCAGTCAGTGAACACGACCAATACTCACGTAGCAGCAAAGCAGCTGTGTTGCGTTTTTATGATGTTTTGAAAAAAAATGGAATCAATTGTGTAATCCGAAAAGAGCATGGGACAGATATCGATGCGGCTTGCGGACAATTACGAAGCAAACAAATGAAAAAAGCAGCAGTAGAATAAATGTTGAACTCTCTCTTATTGGGAGAGTTTTTTATCAAATAAATTCGAACTTACGGTATAAAATTAAATAAAAAATCCGAACTCTCTATAATACAATGCCGCTGTTTATTACAGAAGCAATTATAGAGGTTCGGATCTTTTTATTTTATAGATTCATCTAGAAATTATGCTAAAATCGTACCAACTGGAAAGATGGTTCTAAATACTTTTCGAACGAGGGGTCCAGCAATAAATAATTGAAAAGGAATCGCCATAACGATGTTTTTCAAAATATTCGTCCCCCAAATAATGAAGAGTTGATCCCAATTTTGGGTGTGGCTCAATACTTCTACAGCACCATATAAGGACATGAAGAAGACCATTGGTAAAACCATACAACAAGAAATGGTAAGGACCTTTCGGACAGGTCCCGCTGAATCAGGCAGTATTTTGAAGGCGAAATTTTTTGCAGGCGTTGATACGACAAACCAGTCCAAAAGTAACGCGCATAAATAACCCAAAGGCAAACCGACCCAGGCAGTTTCTAAAACTTCTAATGTGAAAGTGCCTGCGTGTAAATAAATATTGTACAAACTCATCCAGAACACCATCACAAAACACATCATTATCGTATAAACAAAACTTTCTCTTTTATTTCTTGGCATGAAAATCCTCCTAATATATTTGAATACAAAAAAGTGGCAATCGTATAACTCGCTACGACAACCACTTTTGGGAATCTTCACTGCGTTATGGAAAGACAATTTTTTTGCTTCTCCATTATAAACAGATTTTTCTATTTGATGTAAGTAAAAAATTTATTTTTTTTCACCAATCTCATCTTTTAGACGATAAATCTTTGATGGACGACCAATTCCAACGGGTCGTTCGCCAAGTTCGTCAAAATATTGCAGCATTGCTTTTTTGAAATTGGAATGGTCAACGGTTCTAAAATCAACACCTAAAAATTTCGCAAAGACTTTTCGTGCTTCAGTGATCGTGAATTCGTCACCTAAGACTTGTAAAATCAGCGGCTCATGATCCATTTTATTGACGACGCGATTAAAGGCTTTGCGAATAATCTCATTGTGGTCAAAGGCCAAGGTATCTTTACCGATAGACTTTCCGGTTGCTAGATCGATTTCAATGGAAATATCTTCTTCACTAGTTAAACAAATCGTATCACCATGACGTTCCATATTGAACCAACGTGCATCTTGAGTATCATCGCCGGCTGTCGGCGGGACTTGTCCGATGAAAGCCAAATAGCTGACGGTAATGACCCAACCGCGCGGATCACGATTTGGTGAACTAAATGTATGAAGTTGTTCAACATTTTTTCTTCCAATGATCAGGCCAGTCTCTTCGGCCGTTTCGCGGCGAACGCTGTCGTTGGTTGATTCATTTCTCTCGACAAAACCACCAGGTAATGCCCAGGAATTACGATAAGGATTGCCACGACGTTGAATCAGTAAGATCTTCAACTGATCTTCTACCTTGTTATAACCCATGATAACAATATCGACGGTCACAGAAGGTTTTTCATATTCCGGATGATCTTGTTTTTTATACCAAGCAAGGAAATCTGTTTCATTTGCTTCATGTTCATAGTAATCTTTTTCTGCTTCTTTAGAGGCAAATTCTTTCATGCATTGTTCACCCATTTTCTTATAAGTATTCGATACTTTATTGTAGCATGAATACAAAAAAAAAGGGAACTCCGCTAGGAATTCTCCTTTTTTACTAAAACTTATTTTGATGAGTCAGTCGTTGTTGTTTTACCTGAGCTGTTTGTTGTTAAGAAATCAGATAAAATATTTTCAAAGGAATCATCTTTGATCTTCACATTGGCTTTTTTCAATTCTTTTGAGATGACTTTAGAAGAGAAGGTTTGGTCAGCCATTTTTGTATCTTCTGCAATCTGCTTCAATTCTTTTTCGTATTTATCCATGTCATTGCCTTTAGATGAATTTTTTTCCATCTTCACAATGTAGTAGCTGGCTTGATAAGTAGAGGCATCGGTTGCTGTGATCACATCAGAAACCTCGCCGTCTTTCAATTTAAAGGCAGCTTCTTTTACTTCAGTAGGAACAGTAGATGATTGAGAATCAAATTTGATTTGTCCACCATCTTTTTTCGTTGTTGTATCTTGTGATTTTTCTTTTGCGATTTTAGCAAAGTCGCCTTTATCGTCTAATTGTTTCTTGATTTCTTTTGCATCATCTTCACTGCTTGCTAAAATGATTCGAGCTGTTACTTCTGGATGGAATGAATCCCAAGCTGTTTTCAAATCTTTATCAGTAATTTTTACATGAGCTTTCAAGCCTTCTTGGAAAGCAAGTGATTGTTTTAAATACTCTTTATAAGATTTTTTCGTATATCCAGCAGACTGCAATTGGCTTTCAAAGCTGTCGCCTAATTGTTTTGATTGCTTGTTGTACTCTTTATCAACTTGTTTGTCTGTTACTTTATCACCATAGGCATTTTCAAATACTTTATAGATGATCATGTTACGAACTAAACTTTGATTGTTTTGTTCTTTTTTCGCTTCGTTATAGAAATCTTCGACGGTGATTTTTCCGCCTTTCATAGTTGCGATGTCTTGATTAGAACTTCCTGAACAGGCACCTAATACAATTACGCTAAGCAAGCCAGCCGTGGCTAAGAGAATCTTTTTCTTCATTTTACGTTACAACTCCTAAATTCATAATTTACTTCTTATTAATTCTTTCCAACTATACCATATCTAAAAATACAAAGGAAAGGGGATAAAAATAGTTTCCGAGAAAATTCACACTAAAAGCATAATTAGTTAACTAATTATGATTCATTTGGGATTTCAGCAGGTCTAGTCAAAGAAAAGCGTCCTTTTTTTATAACTGTCTTCGTTTCATCAGTAGATAAGCTCTGATTGATTTTTTCTAATTGGGCTTGAATCTGCTGGATTCTAGGTTCAGCTTGAAAACGAAATTCCTCGACATCTTTTTCCACGCCTGATTTAAAAGCAGGAACGAGGGTATCCATGGTTTCTTTTAAAGTAGCCGCAGATTCACGGAATGCGGATAAGTTATCGTTTAGCTCGTCAGTTAATACGACTAGTTCACGAGTAGAAGTGATTAGTTTTTCTCGGGTTTCTTCTCCTTTACGCGGTGCTAATAAAAGCCCCCCTATGGTACCAAGACCAGCGCCAAATAAAATTCCTTTGAAAAAGCCCATTTATTTCACCTGCTCTTTGATCTGATTAGCAATTTTTTGCATATCTTCTGATGTTTGTTGTTCTGTGTGGTTGCCAAAATGGATCGAGAAATCATCTTTTTTACTATAACGTGGTACTAAATGAATATGTGAATGGAAGACAGATTGATAGGCAAGTTCTTTGTTATTATTCAAAATATTTAATCCTTCCATCTCTGGAAATGCTTGCTCGAGTGCACGGGCAATTTTAGGAATGCGAGCAAAAACATCTGCTGCTAAATCTTCGTCATAATCAAAAATATCTGTCACATGTCGTTTCGGTACAACGAGTGTGTGTCCCTTTGTCGCTTGTGAAATATCTAAAAAGGCATAGACTTTTTCATCCTCATAAATTTTGTAGCTAGGGATTTCTTGGTCGATAATTTTACAAAAAATACAATTTTCCATTGCAAACATCCTTTCTGATTACTCATCATCACTTTATTTTGTGTCATTACCAGTAAAAACTTGTAAATGACGGTAAATTCTACTTTTACTTTACCATAACTTATAATGCTTGTGCGGGAAAAGGTCAATAGTCGCGTAATTATTTGGAGGATTCTGCTATAATACTAACTAAGAAATTGGAGGGAAAAAGATGAGCTTAGTAATTCAGCATGTTACAGGTGGTTATGGTCATGTACCTGTTTTAAAAGATATTAATTTTAAAGTTGATAATGGAGAAATGATCGGGTTAATTGGTTTAAACGGTGCAGGGAAATCTACTACTATCAAAAATATTATTGGTCTATTAACACCTCAAAAAGGCTCAATTACAGTTGATGAGTTAACTTTACAAAAAGAGCCCGAGAACTATCGCAAAAAAATCGGTTATATTCCTGAAACACCTTCACTCTATGAAGAATTGACCTTACGCGAGCATATCGAAGTAACCGCGATGGCGTACGATATTCCCAAAGAAACCGCAATGCAGCGGGCAGAAGTGTTACTAAAAACATTCCGTCTAGAAAACCGATTGGATTGGTTCCCAGTGAATTTTTCTAAAGGAATGAAGCAAAAAGTAATGGTGTTGTGTGCCTTTTTGATTCAGCCTAGTTTGTATATCATCGACGAACCTTTTTTAGGATTGGACCCATTAGCCATCAATGCTTTATTGGAATTAATGGTAACTATGAAAAAACAAGGAGCTGCGATTTTGATGTCGACACATATTCTGGCAACTGCGGAGAAATATTGTGATCGTTTTGTTGTACTCCATGAAGGCATCGTGCGGGCCCAGGGAACGTTGCAAGAATTACAAGACGAATTTCATTTGCCGGGAGCCTCTTTAGATGAGATCTATATCGCATTGACAAAGGAGAAGGACCATGCTTGATTTTTTTCTATTAAGACGCCAACGTCATCAGAAAAAAATGATGAAGTACATGCGTTATGTGTTAAATGATCATTTTGTTTTAGTCTGTCTATTCTTAGCCGGCGGTCTGGCCTTTTATTATTCGAATCTGTTAAACCAGTTATCGCCGGATTTTCCTTGGAGTTTACCAATCGTAGGAATCATTTGGTGGGTAATTTTACCATTGGGGAAATTAGCGACACTAGTCGAACCAGCTGATATGGCCTTCTTGTTACCAAAGGAAAAAGAAATGGGCGGCTATTTATCTCGCGGATTGCGCCACTCATTAGCTTGGCCGTTTAGCATTGAATTGTTTGTCTGCGGTGCGTTGCTTCCATTGATCGTTTTGGCTAAACAAATAAGTTTTATGAATTTTTTCTTTTTCGTAGTGATGCTCTGGAGTTTGAAATTAGCAAATCTGCGTATTCAGCGTTTCGCTTGCTATCAGACTACGCAAAAGCAAACACAGCGTTTGATGATCCTATGGTTTATCAGTAGTGGTGGAATTATTTTTTCAAGTTTGTATAGTTTTGCGTGGCTGGGGACAATTTTAGCATTCGTGACTGCTTTTGGGTTTGTTTTTCTGACACAAGAACAAGAGCGGCTATTAGATTGGAGCAAGATGATTGATCAAGAAAATACACGCTTGCATCGAATCTATCAATTCATCAATTTATTTACTGATGTTCCTGAGATTGAAGCCAAAGTCCATCGACGAAAATATTTAGATGGCCTGTTAGCAAAAATCTCTTTTAGACAGGAAAATACATTTTTATATTTGTTTGCTCGAGGGGCTTTAAGAGGAGCAGTTTTTGGGGGCTTGTTTTTCCGTTTGTTGATTGTTGGGGCAATCTTAGTGCTTTCATTAACAGATAGCCGCTTTATTGCAGGTGTCAGCGCCTTGTTTATTTATTTGATCGGGTTTCAAATGATTCCTTTATATAGTCAATTTGATTACATTGGCGCGGCTCAGCTATATCCAGTGCTGAAAAAATATAAAAAAGCGGCTTTGCAACGATTGATGACCCTTTTATTGTTTTCAGCGGCACTTATTTTCAGTTTGTGTAGTTTGCTTCATTTATCAATTTTTGAGAGTTTGGGTTTGTTTGGCTTGCTTCTAGTTGAAATTGGCTTGTTTGCATGGTTCTATCTCCCAGCTAGAATAAAGAAGATGGAGGATTAATAGATGAAAGTATTATGGAATGAACAAATAATCGATGAATCCAAAGTAAAAATAGACTTGGAAGATCGTGGTTATCAATTCGGGGATGGAATTTACGAGGTGATTCGCATTTATGATGGTTGTATGTATATGGAAAAAGAACACTTGGACCGCTTTTGGGAAAGTGCACAGAAAATTCGTATGACTTTGCCATTTACCCAAGTTGAACTGAGTCAACGTTTGCATCGCTTGGCAAATGAAGTAGGAATAGAAAATGGACGTATCTATTTTCAAGTGACACGTGGTGTAGCTAAACCGCGGCTGCATGATTTTCCTGATTCAGCAGTAGTCCAGCCAGTTTTATTGGCAGATATCCAACCAGTATCACGCCCAAGTGTTAAACAAAATCTTGGGATTCGTGCAGGATTTGTAGAAGATAGACGTTGGTTACATTGTGACATCAAGTCTATTAGTTTGTTAGGAAATCTCCTGGCTTTAGATGAGGCTAAACAAAAAGGGTTTGAAGAGGCTGTTCTATTACGTGAAGGTTTTGTGACCGAAGCATCTGCTTCTAATCTATGGATGGTAAAAGATGGTATTCTTTATACTCATCCAGATGGCCAGTTGATTTTACCAGGGATTACAAAGATGAAGATTCGGGAATTGACCAAGGCTCTAGGGATCGAAGTAAAAGAAGTCGCATTTACTAAAAAAGAATTGCTAGCTGCTGATGAATGTTTTAAGACTAGTTCAGTAGCTGAGATCGTCCCAATCATTGAAATCGATAAACAAAAAATTGGTGATGGGATGCCTGGTAAAGTAACAAAAAGAATTTTGAAAGCTTATATTGAAGCCATAAATCTATTTGTTCAAGCACATCGTAATGAAAAATAATCAAAGAAGAACATACATGCTCTTGACGAAGCCTCCTTGCGCGACTAAAATAGTAAATACGTTTAAAATGCTAGGGGAGGGCCTTGGGAATGGAATTTCAGTTGGATAGTGACTGGCGCGTGCAGCCGATTAAAGGCGATACGGGAAAAACATATATCGGCTATCGTGATGAAGATCGCGTGTTCATTAAACGAAATACCACCCCGATGTTGGCGGCTTTATCGCGTGAAGGGATCGCGCCAAAACTTGTTTGGATTAAGCGAACAGGAAATGGTGATACATTGACCGCACAAGAATGGCTAGATGGTCGTCTATTGGAGCCGGAAGAAATCTCGCGGCGTAATGATGTGATAGATGTATTGTATCATTTGCATCACTCGCCTTCGTTAAAAATGATGTTAAAAAAAATGGGTGGTCGTCATGTTTCACCGCAACAGTTACTAGCTGACTACGAAGCGAATCTGCCGACAATGATTGAACAACCTGCTTTTATTAAATTAGTTTATGATTATTTGAAAAAGAATGTTCCAAATTATGCTAAAAAAAATTATACTGTAGTACACGGAGATGTAAATCATAGAAATTGGTTGGTGTCTTCAAATTATTTATATTTAGTTGACTGGGATTCAGTGATGTTTGCTGATCCGGCACTGGACATCGGAACGATCTTAGGCAGTTATGTACCCCTGTCGAGCTGGAGTAAGTGGCTTGTTCGTTATGGTATCCGCCCAACAGATGAAAACATGGAACGAATCTATTGGTATGGTTTAATGAGTTTATTATTAGAAATTGCTCGCCAATACAAACGTGATGAATTTGATCATATGAATCAAGCAATTTTACAATTAAAACGAATCTTTGCCGGAAGCTGAACATTTCGTTCAGCTTCTAGTTTTGTCAAGAAAGATAAGGAAATGTAGGAGGAAAATAATGCGAGTAAGAAATCGCCCGGGTGCTGCAGAGATGCTAGCCGCTCGACCAGAATATGTCGTACAAGAACCTGAAGCGTGGAAAGGACGTTGGTCTGAGCGTTTTGGTAATGACCATCCGATTCATATTGAGATTGGCATGGGAAAAGGCCAATTTATTATTGGGATGGCTACAGCGCATCCTGAGATCAATTATATTGGGGTAGAGATGCAAGTTAGTGTAATTTCGATTGCTTTGGATAAATTGGTTGCAACTGAGCTGCCTAATTTACAACTATTGCATGTCGATGGCTCTGAATTGACTAATTATTTTGCGGATAGTGAAGTCGATCAAATTTATTTGAATTTCTCTGATCCATGGCCGAAGAAAAAACATACAAAACGTCGATTGACTTCTCCAAGTTTTTTAGCAGTGGATGAAGAGATTTTAAAGCCTGCAGGACAGATTCATTTTAAAACAGATAACCAAGGATTATTTGAATATTCATTAAGTAGTTTTTCAAAATATGGTATGACACTTGAACAAGTGTGGTTGGATTTACATGAAAGTTCCTATGAAGGAAATATCATGACTGAGTACGAAGAAAAATTTTCAAATAAAGGTCAACGAATCTATCGCGTTGAAGCCCGTTTTCAAGATAAAACAAAAAAATAAAGATGAGCCGATTTTTTTGGCTCATCTTTATTTTTTTACGTACCTTATCTATGAGGTGAAAAAATGGAGATTGAACAACTTTCAGACGAATTAATCCAATATGGTTTTGAACAACAAATGCAGGATTTATATTTCTTGCCTCAAAAAGAGAATTATCGCTGTTTTTTTCGACGAGGTCCCTTTTATGAATCCCCCATGATCAATGGTTTATCTGCGACTATCGCTTCACAGTTGATCAATCGCTTCAAATACTTAGGCCAAATGGACGTGAGTGAAAAGCGCAAAGTTCAACTTGGTGCAATCTCTTATCCTTTGTCACACGGAGAACAAAGGCTGCGTCTTTCTACAGTAGGAGATTATTTGCAACAAGAAAGTTTAGTTATTCGTTTTTTGCACCAATTTGGGAATAGTCCAGAAGTCTATCATCTGCCTGAACAATTAGAATTACTTCAAAACAATAGTAAGAAACGTGGTCTTTATTTGTTTTGCGGCCCAGTCGGATCAGGAAAAACGACCTTGATGTATAAACTGGCAAGAGAAAATAAAGGTCAAGTCATTACAATCGAAGATCCTGTAGAAATCGAGGAGCCTGATTTTTTACAATTACAAGTAAATGAAAAGATTCAGCAAAGTTACGATGAATTGATTAAACTTTCATTGCGGCATCACCCAGATGTTTTAATCATCGGCGAAATTCGCGATCCAAAAACTATCCAAGGAGCGATTCGAGTAGCATTGACCGGTCATTGTGTCTATGCAACGCTCCATGCAGCTAGTTTAGAATCTGCTCAGGCCAGGATCTTTGAATTAGGCGGGGAAGCCGCGTTACTCAAGGAGTGTCTACGAGGAATCATCTACCAAGAACTATTAGCAGTAAATGGAACAATCGGATTGTTGGCCAGTTATCGTTTTTATCAAGAAAAGCTGCATTTTACTTGGAAAGAAGGGTTGTCGTGTGTGGAACAAAAATAAATTGACGAGAAAACAGAAAATTGATTTTATTCAACTGCTTGGCGATCTACTGGTAAATGGTTTCAGTTTACAGCAAGCACTCGCTTTTTTTATCAATGCAAATCTTTTTTCCCACGTCATTTTAGAAGTTCTCCAGCAAGATCTTCAACAAGGAAAAAGTTTAGCAAAAAGTTTTAGCGTACTCCAGTATTCAAATGACCAGATTTTGCAAATCGAATTGGCCGAGTCACATGGAGACCTAGCCCAAACCTTATTAGGAATCGCACAACAAATGCGTTTGGTCCAACGGCAACAAGAAAATTTTATTAAAGCAATCTCTTATCCATTGTTGTTATTAGTTTTTTTGATTGTACTATTACTTGGTATGCGTTTCTTTTTATTGCCTCAGCTTTTAGCTAGCGGTATGCTCCAAGCTGATTCTTTTTCTGTTCAATTGATTCATGCCGTACCTGTAATTGGACTGATTCTGATTATTTTGTTGCTTTTATTGATGATGGCTTGGCGTTCGTGGGGGAAAAGTCAAAATTATCTCATGCGTTTTAGTCTCCTTACTAGGATTCCTTTTGTTGGTCGGTTGTTTAGTAATTACTATTCTGCTTATTTTGCGTTGGAATGGGGAAAACTTTTTCAACAAGGATTAGAGTTGCAACAAATCATCGAGTGTCTTCTTGTCATTGAAGGCCGATCTTTAATGCAGGAATTAGCGGCCGATTTGAAAAATCGTTTGGCTCAAGGAAAGACTTTGGCAGAAGAGTTGAATCGTTATCCTTTTTTAACCAAAGAATTCAGTCGGATCGTGTTTCAAGGAGAAGCACGGGGAAACTTAGGCAAGGAATTACTGACTTATAGTCAATTTGTTTGGCAACGTTTTTTTAATCAATTGGAATTTCTCTGTTCTTGGTTGCAGCCGTTGATTTTTTTATTGGTGGCACTTTTGATTGTCAGTTTGTATTTAACGATGCTTCTGCCATTGACCAATTTGGAGGGAATCTTATGAAAAAGCAAAGCTCTGCATTCACTTTGCTGGAAATGCTCGTTGTACTATTCGTTATCAGTTTGCTTTTATTATTATTTGTACCTAAGTTAGTCAGTCAAAAAGAAAGCGCAAGCAAGCAAAGTGACACAGCTATTGCTAAAGTAGTCGAAACGCAGATTGAAGTTTTTGAGTTGGATAACGAAAGAATGCCGAGTAAGCAGGAGTTGATCGAACAAGGCTATGTGAAGGAGTCGCAATATGAAGCATACGAACGCGTTCAAAAAGCTAAATAACGCTGGCTTTACTTTGATTGAGACATTGATCGTGTGGATGCTCGTCTGCAGTTTCGTCCTATTGCCGACAATTGCTTTTAAGCATTGGCAGACCAGTCTAGAAAAAGTATTTTTTTACTACCGGTTTGAAAAATCGATTCTACACTTGCAGCAAGTTGCAATTGCTGATCACCGAGGTACTCGGATTGATCTTTACAACAATTCGCAATTAATCATTTTTTTTACGAACCATACAACTTTACCATGGAAAAGTTTGAAAATCCCCCCAGCGATTAAATTAGAAAGTAGTCATGCTATTTTATTCAAAGCCGGGACTGGCAACAGTTCGACTACTCAACCTGGAAATGGAAGTATTCCAAAAATTGTTTTTACTGATGCAGGAAAAAGAATTACGTATCAATTTCAATTAGGAAGTGGTCGTTTTGAGAAAAAGTAATGGTTATATTTTGTTGGAAAGTTTGATCAGTCTGGCGATCTTATTAATAATCGTCTCAAGTTATTTAGAAGTGACAAATAAGATGCAGCAAGAAAGCCAGCAGCGACTGATGACATTGAAACATTATCGCGATCTTTATACTGAAACGCGTCGCTGTCGCTTGCATTCAGTAAAGTCCAGCCATTCGCAGATTGATATTTCATTCGAGGAAGGAAAAGCATTTAATCAGCAAGGAGCGATCACAATTGTTAAAAAATAATGGCTTTACTTTGATGGAATGCTTGGTTGCACTGCTGATGCTTAGTGGTCTTCTTTTGCTTTTATCTAGTTTGATTACGCATATCCATAAAATAGAACAAGGCTTGAGCGGCTATCATCAATTGGAGTGGGAGATTTTCTTGCTGCAGCTGGATAATGAAATGGCAACTCTTCAGTATGAACAAACGACTTCACGAGAAATTTGGACAAAAACAGTTGATAAAAAATCAGTGGTTATCAAGAAGCAGCAAGACAAAATAATCAAAAGCCAATCTAATGGCTATCAACCATTATTGACAGGAGTGAAACAATTTGTTTGTCAAGAGAACAATCATGGCGTGGATTTTAGCGTTACTTTTACTGACGGAAAACAAAAAAAGGGAACGTGGATTTTTGAATAGCCAAGGCGGAGTATTGCTTTCCGTCTTAATGGCTATTTTTTTATTTAGTTTTTTACTGTTAAATGTGACGACTAGTTATCATCAAACCGTTGACTTAGCGATACGTACCGAGCAATTGTATCAGGCAAAAATTGCGAAAGAACTTTTTTTAGCGGAATATCCTAAATTACATAAGAATAACGGCATCTGGAAGTTTAACAAAGGGGAATTGGCTTATGAAACTGAAGCGACACAGTTAAAGATAATTGTGAAAATTAAAAAGAAAACATATCATTTTTATGAAAAAACTAGCACATCAACTTCACTTGACTGATATAGCTTGGGGCTTGAGGGAATGAAGGGAAATAGATTGAAAAAAAGACTTTTTGGTTGAATTAGGAAAACAATGATAAAAAAAAGAAAGCGATTGATTAATTGGAATATGTTCGCTAAAATAGAACAGGTATCGTGAGTGTTATATTAGTTTGTGAGGTGCAAGATGAATCCAGAAAAAATTGAGACAGCGTTTTCTTTGATGAGAGAAGCAATCAGTACATTGCAACAATCATTAGGAACTTCTTTTTTTGATGCGTACATCGAAAATACAGAGAATTTAGTTGATAATGCGAAGGTGCGTGTGCTTGATCAACAGCCAGATGAAGCCACTGTCGCAAAAGTTGAAGCCATTTATCAAGAGTTATTATCTTTGGAATTAGGCAAAGAAGATTGGCGAAAATTAACACAATTGTTGTTGCTTAAAGGATCGAAAGATGAAAATTTACAACCCAATCATCAACTGACACCAGATAGTATCGGCTTTTTGTTTGTCTTTTTGATTGAGCAGTTGACGCTGAAAAAAGAACAACCTTTGGAAATTTTAGATATTACCGTTGGTATGGGAAATCTATTATTGACCATCTTGATTAATTTACAAGCAGCCAATTATTCGGTCAATGGAGTCGGTGTAGATAATGATGAAACCTTACTTGCGATTGCGGCGTCTGATAGTTTATTAATGGGTGAGACGGTCAAATTATTTCATCAAGATAGTTTACAAGATCTATTAGTAGATCCTGTTGATTATGTAATCGGTGATTTGCCGGTTGGTTATTATCCGAATGATCAGCAAGCCAAGAAATTTACGACACATTCTGAAAAGGAACACAGTTTTGCGCATCATTTATTGTTAGAGCAAGCTATGAATTATGTCAAACCAGCAGGATTTGGTTTATTTTTGGTTCCAAGTAATTTTCTTGAGACAGAGCAAGGTCCTTTATTACAGAAATGGTTGAAAAAGGATGTGCTATTGCAAGGAATCATTCAATTGCCAGATGAGTTATTCAAATCAGAACATTCACGAAAAAGTATTTTACTGTTGCAAAAAACAGGTGAAACAGCAGAGCAAGCGGAAAAAGTTTTACTGGTTCATTTACCTTCGTTAAAAGATCCAAGCCAAGTAACAGAATTTTTCAAAAAATTCGAAGACTGGAAGTCTTCTAATTTATAAGCCGCTCTAATGAGCGACCAGCAATTTAATTATAGAGGAGAGTTAACATGTCAAAAACAATTGCAATCAATGCCGGTAGTTCAAGTCTAAAATGGCAACTTTATCAAATGCCTGAAGAATCAGTCATCGCAAAGGGAATCGTTGAACGAATCGGTTTAAATGATTCGATCTTTACGATCAAATATGGAGATGGACAAAAATTTGAACAAATTTTAGATATAAAAGACCATGAAGTTGCGGTTCAAATGTTATTGGATCAATTGATTGATCTAAAAATCATTGCGTCATTTGATGAAATCACAGGTGTCGGTCACCGTGTAGTAGCTGGGGGCGAATACTTCAAAGATTCTGTTTTGATTGATGACGATGTATTAGCAAAAATCGAAGAACTAAGCGAATTCGCACCACTGCACAATCCAGCTAATGCAATGGGAATCAAAGCCTTCCGTCATATTTTACCGAATATCGTCAGCGTGGCAGTTTTTGATACTTCTTTCCATGCGTCAATGCCAGCAACGAATTATTTGTATAGTATTCCAAAAGAATATTACGACAAATATGCTGCTCGCAAATACGGTTTCCATGGAACAAGCCATCGCTATGTTTCAGAACGTGCAGCAGAACTATTAGGCAAACCTATCGAAGAAACAAAAATTATCACAGCCCACATCGGAAATGGTGGTTCAATCACCGCTGTTGAAGGCGGAAAATCTGTGGATACATCAATGGGCTTCACTCCATTAGCAGGACTTACTATGGGAACGCGTTCAGGAGATATTGATGCATCGTTATTGCCATACTTGATGGAAAAAACAGGGATCACAAATATCAATGAAATGATTGATATTTTAAATAAAAAATCAGGCGTTCTTGGTTTAACTGGAATCTCAAGTGATATGCGTGATATCGAAAGTGGTGCAGAAGAAGGCAATGAAGATGCTGCGCTAGCTTTAGATATTTATTGTGATCGAATCCGTAAATATATCGCTCAATACATTTCTGTAATGGATGGCGTCGATGCGATTGTCTTCACAGCTGGTGTTGGTGAAAACGCAGATCCTGTCCGTCAAATGGTTTTAGAACGCATGACTTGGTTTGGTATTGAAATAGATGAAGAAATCAATAAAAATACTCACGGAAAAGAAGCAGAGCTTTCCACTGAAAACTCACGGGTCAAAGTATATGTTATCCCAACAGATGAAGAAGTAATGATTGCTCGTGACGTAGAACGTTTGGGTAAATAAGTGAAATTTTGTTTGATTAATGAATTGATTTAGTATGGGAGTGTTGAACTTTAGATAAGTTTGACACTCTTTTTTTACTATAAATTTTATGTTTTAGAAAGATTATTAGTCTCATTTTTCTTGCTGGGTTCTTTAATTGTTAGTATTGTGATTGGCTGAGATTTCTAATGAAAAATGCAATGTTATCTTGTTCTTAGTTTGTTTGAAATCAAACTGACATCTAATTGCAATGATGTTGTGCTATTTTTAACAAAAAGGGGTAAGGGGAAGTTGAAATGACAACAACATTGATTATCGATCATCCGTGGAAGGAAAGCTTTAATCACGAGATGTTGAATCGGTTGATTGCTGGTCTGGAACAGGATCAGAAAATTTATCAAGTGATTGACTTGAATAAAGATGGGTTCAATCCAGTTATGAAGGCAGAAGAATTAGCGGTTTATCAGCAAGGATCTGTTTTGGATCCGTTAGTTTTGCATTATATGAGTTTATTGCGGGAAACAACGCAATTGGTTTTGATTTTTCCTGTTTGGTCGTATAGTTCGCCGGCGAGTTTAAAAGGTTTTCTGGACAAAGTGTTGTTGAATGAATTTGCTTTTTTTGATGGCGGCAATGGGATCCAGCCGTTGTTGACGATTGATTCAGTTGTTGTTTTTACTACATCAGATCAATCGATGGAAAGTCTAGAGCAACATTGTACGCGTAGTTATAAGCATCAGCTGACTACGACATTAACAGATATCGGGATGCGTAATATTTCTTGGCATCATTTAGGTTCAGTAAAGAAATTAAGTATAGAGGAACGTCAATCATATTTAGCAACAGTCTATGAAAAACTGTAATCGGTTGCAGTGGTGGTTTTACAATGGCTAAAGAATGCTTATTTCTAAGTGAATTAGTTGTTATCTATAAAAGTCATTTGGCAAAATATCAAAAGTTTCTTTAAATTTTCGGTGTATCGTCCTTAGTGGGTCTTGCGTCGACTTCTTTTTATCGGTACACTTGCTAAGATATAAAAGAAAGACGAGGATTATTTTTTATGGAAAACGAAAAAGTTACGCAGCCGAGTAGAAGCGACTGGATTTTACGTTTCGTCAAAGGAATGTTCATCGGTTCTGGGTTTATTTTACCAGGGGTCAGTGGAGGAGCTTTAGCTGCAGTATTTGGTATTTATGAGCGAATCATTTCATTTTTGGCTCATATTACGAAAAATTTCAAAGAAAATGTATTATTTTTTATTCCAGTAGGCTTGGGTGGATTGACCGGAGTTTTTGTTCTTTCGTTCGCTGTGAGTTTTTTACTAGGACAATTTGAAACGATTATTTTATGGTTCTTTGTTGGCTGTATTATCGGAACGGTACCTGCGTTATGGAAAGAAGCTGGGAAAAAAGGTCGAGAAACAAAAGACTTTGTTATTTTGCTCATCAGTTTTGTCGTAGGTTTTTGGTTCTTGTGGCAAGGCTCGAGTCTATTTGGTCACGTTGATCAAAACTTCTTTACTTGGATGATTGCCGGAGCGTTGATTGGGTTAGGATTGATTGTACCCGGTCTTAGTCCTTCGAATTTCTTAGTTTATATGGGAATGTACAAAGCGATGGCTGATGGATTTAAAACAATCGATATGGGAGTGATCATCCCAATCGGCATTGGCGGCTTGGTGACGGTCTTAAGTTTGTCAAAAGTAATGGACTGGGTCTTTGGTCGTTTTTATGCATCGATGTATCATTTTATTTTAGGAATTGTTTTTGCTTCAACAGTCATGATTATCCCAACTAATTACAGTGGTATCGGCTTTTTAGGATTTCTTGGCTGTGCGGTTTTATGTGTTTTAGGAGCGGCGCTAGGTTGGTGGATGAGCCGCTTAGAAGAACGCTATGTTCCAGAAGATTAGAAAAAATTGAAATTTACGCTTGCAATTTTGATGAGAAGTCTTTAATATGATGATAAGCATTTGGAATAGTAATAAATTTTATCGGCAGTAGAGAGTTGATTCACCGGCTGAAAGATCAACATGCCCACTGAGATTTATGAACCTACCAAACAAGATTGTTGTGAAAACAACACGCGACTCTGGCGTTATTTGGAGCTGAAAGTTGGGTCAACAATGTTTGACCAAGCAAGGTGGTACCGCGAAATTATCCGTTTCGTCCTTACAATTGTAGGGATGGAACGGTTTTTTTATTTTTATTTTTAGGAGGATGCATGAATGACAAATTTACAAAAAGAAGATTTTTCAAAATGGTATCTACAAACGATTCAAAAAGCTGACCTAATGGATTATTCCCCTGTTCGTGGCTGTATTATTTTTAAAGCAGATGGTTGGGAATTGTGGGAACACATCCAAGAAGACTTCAATAAATACCTAAAGACTCAAGATATCCGTAATGTCTACTTCCCAATGCTGATCCCTAAACATTTTCTAGAAAAAGAAGAAGAACACGTTGAAGGATTTGCACCAGAATTACCTTGGTTAACAAAAGTCGGCGATGAAGAATTAGAAGAACCATATGCATTGCGTCCAACTTCAGAAACATTGATTGGAGATGCATTTTCAAACTGGATCAATTCTTATCGAGATCTTCCTTATGAAATCAATCAATGGGCCAATGTTTTCCGTTGGGAGAAAAAAACCATGCCGTTCTTACGGACTTCTGAATTCTTATGGCAAGAAGGACATACTGCACATGAATCCGAAGAAAGTGCTCGCGAACGTACTATGTCAATCTTGGAAGCTTATGCTACTTTGATTGAAGATACATTAGCAATTCCCGTTTATCGTGGACAAAAAACCCCTTCTGAGCGATTTGCTGGTGCAGTTGATACCTATTCAGTCGAGGCAATGATGCGTGACGGAAAAGCCGTCCAAGCAGGAACGTCTCATTACCTTGGTCAAAATTTTGCAGAAGCTTTTGATATCAAATTCTTGAATCGGAACAATGAACATGAATATGCTTATACTACTTCTTGGGGAATCTCAACACGGTTGATTGGTTCATTAATCATGGTTCACGGAGACGAGCAAGGCTTGGTATTGCCGCCAAAAGTTGCACCGACTCAAGTTGTTTTAATCCCAGTTGGTCCTTGGCAAAAACAACCAGAAATCCTTGATAAACTTCATGAATTGAAAGCATCTTTAGCAGAACAAGGGTTGCGTGTTCGAATCGATGAAACGGATAACACACCTGGGTTCAAATTTAATGAATGGGAATTAAAAGGAGCACCATTGCGTGTTGAATTTGGTCCTCGTGATTTGAAAAATAATCAAGTGGTCATCAAAATGCGTGATTTAGAGGAGAAAGAATCTGTTTCACTAGAAGGTATTGAAGCATATATCACTGAACAATTAGCGGTTATGCAAAAACGTTTATTTGAAAGTGCACAAAAACGCTACGAAGAAAATGAACATACCGATATTGATACGCTAGATGAATTGAAAGCTCATATTGCTCAAGCGAAAGAATCTGGCGAAACACCAGGATTTGTCTTAATCGGTTGGGATGGTACTGAAGAAACAGAAGCTAAGATTAAAGAAGAAACTGGCTTCACAACAAGAAATATTCCATTTAACCCACCTGTCGAAAAAACAGTTGATATCGTCAGCGGAAAACCAGCGAAACACACTGTTTGGATTGCACGTGCTTATTAATTTGAGGAAGTCCGCCGCAGCATCGCCATTGTATTAAATATTTTTTTGCACTACTGTTAATCAATCAGCCACCAGTAAGCAGGATAGTTGGGAATTTGATTTCCCCAATGGTTGATCTGTGCGGTTATATTCTTAGAGTCTGAAACGATTGATCTTACTTGATTGATTGTTTCAGGCTTGTTTTTTGTTTGGATTCGAAACTGTTTCTCTCTTAAAAAAATTGGTAGAATAGTTTTTATAAGGGAAGGTGAATGACAATGAATATTGTTGTATTAGATGGTTATGCGTTGAATCCTGGAGATCTAAGTTGGGAAGGGTTGAGTGGGTTTGGAGAAGTAACAGTCTATGAACGGACTTCTTACACAAATAAACAAGAAATTATTGATCGAATCGGCCAAGCCGAAGTAATCTTGACAAATAAAACGCCGATCGATGAAGAAATCTTACAGGCAGTTCCACAATTAAAATATATCGGAGTGCTTGCTACTGGGTACAATGTGGTAGATATTGCAGCTGCTAGTAAAAGAAATATCCCAGTGACGAATATTCCAGCATATGGAACAGATGCTGTAGCTCAATTTACGTTTGCATTGTTACTAGAAATTGTTAATCAAGTGGGTGTGCACAACACCTCGGTTCATCAAGGCGAGTGGCAAAATAACAAAGATTTCACTTATTGGAAAAAACCTTTGATGGAACTGCAAGGAAAAGTTCTCGGCTTGATTGGTTATGGAGCTATCGCACAAGCAGTTGCCAAGATTGCTCATGCATTCAATATGAAAGTCATCTACTGGAATCATCGACCAAAACATGCACAGGTAAACTGGGCACAGCAAGTCAGCTTAAAAGAATTGTATCAACACGCGGATATCATCAGTCTGCATGTGCCTCAAACGGCTGAGACGACTAAAATGATTGCCCATGAAGCCATCTGCCAGATGAAAACAGGGGTGATAATCTTGAATACCGCTCGAGGCGGATTATTGGATGAAGCAGCTGTAGCAAAAGCTTTAAATGAAGGAAAGATTTATGCAGCAGGAGTTGACGTTGTTTCACAAGAGCCTATGAGTAAAGATAATCCGTTATTGAAGGCGAAAAATTGTTTTATTACACCTCATATCGCATGGGCATCTGTGGAAACAAGAGAACGATTAATGCAAATTGCTGTAGATAATCTTCAAGCATTTTTAGCAGGAGAAGATAAAAATAGGGTGAACAAGAAAAGTTAGTTAGGCAAATCTCACCTAATTGTTTATAAAAAAGCTGTGACTAGAAGAGGCTTCAAAGGTTTGTTTTCTTTCTAACTTTTGAAGAGAGGCATCTAATCACAGTTTTTTCTTCTATTTGAATAGTTGATCGATTTTGCCAAAGTCCTCTACTGTTAATTGAAGATCAACAGCTTTAGCATTTGCCGCAACTTGATCTGGTCGTTTTGCGCCAGGAATTACCACATCGATTTGCGGGTGTTTCAAATACCAAGCTAAAACTAATTGTGCAATGGTAGCATCGTAGTCTCTAGCAATGGGTTCTAATTGATTGACTTTGGTAATGATTGCTTTAAAACGCGCTCCTTTGAAATCAGGATTTTTGCTGCGAAGATCACTTGGAGCAAACTGAGTTTCTTTGTCATATTTTCCTGTCAACAATCCAGAATCTAATGGGTAGTATGGAACGAAGCTGATTTTATTTTCTTTTAGATAAGGAAATAAATCATTTTCATGTTCGCGATGGATTAAACTGAATCGATCCTCCACAATATCGACATAGCCGTCTTGATTGGCCTCTTTTAATTGTTCCAACGAAAAGTTCGAAACACCGATAGCACGGATTTTCCCGGCTTCTTTTAATTGCTGTAATGCAGCAACGGCTTCATTTTTCGGTGTCATTTCATCTGGAAAATGAATATAGAAAATATCAATATAATCTGTTTGGAGTCTTTGGAGAGCATGTTCTACTGCTTGTTGGAGAAACTTGGGAGAATTATTAAATTTTCCAGGTTGCTGGCTATCATGTGCAGCTTTGGTGGCGAGAATCACACGGGAACGATCAAACGCAGCTTCTTGCAAGACTTCACCAATCAATTCTTCAGAGCGGCCATTGCCATAAGAATAGGCAGTATCTAATAACGTGATTCCATTATTGAGGGCAGTACGAATGACCTCTTTTCCTACCTCTTCTGACAAATCTGGGTAAAGATTGTGCCCGCCTACAGCATTTGCTCCTAACCCCAAAGTACTTGCGTAAACTTGTGATTTTCCAATTCGAACATCTGTCATCTATCCGTCACTCCTTCATTTTTTTATTTTCTAGCAAAAGTAGTTCTTCTATTTTAGTCTAAAAGAAAGTCTAAAAAAATGCGAATATTCTTTCTTGTTTTTATTTACAGTCGGGAAATCACTTGACTTTCTGACTTTTTTTTAGTAGCTTAGGAAGAGGTAAAAACATCAATGAAATATCTATGAAGGAACCAGTAAATTACAAGAAAAACGTACAGAAAAAATTGCCTTGGCTGAAAGCAATTTCGTGAAAAGTAATTGAACGACAGTCTGGAGATGAGCGCGTGCAAAGCCGCTCCGTTACGCAAGCGTTAATTGCTAGAGAAAAAGAGAGAGACTCTTTTAAAAAATAGGTGGTACCGCGAGAATTTTCGCCCTTGTTCAATCGAACAAGGGCTTTTTTTGTGATATCAAGAAGAGGAGACAAACCATGAGTTATCAGCGACCAAAAGGGACCAATGATATTTTACCAGGAGAAAGTGAAAAATGGCAGTTTGTTGAAGAAACAGCACGGTTGGTGTTCAATGACTACCAATATCAAGAGATCCGTACGCCGATTTTTGAACATTACGAAGTGATAGCTCGTAGCGTAGGGGATACAACAGATATCGTATCAAAAGAAATGTACGATTTTCATGATAAAGGGGAACGTCATGTGACCCTTCGTCCAGAAGGCACTGCGCCAATCGTGCGAGCTTATGTAGAAAATAAATTATTCGGACCAGAATTCAAAAAACCTTACAAAGTTTATTATACTGGACCGATGTTTCGTTATGAACGTCCGCAAAAAGGTCGGTTGCGTCAATTTCATCAAATCGGTGTAGAAGCATTTGGCAGTGAAAACCCAAGTCTTGATGTAGAAGTCATGGCAATGGCAATGGATTTCTTCAAACAGTTAGGGATCAATCAGCTACGGTTAGTGATCAATTCTTTAGGAGATAAAGAAACACGGACCAACTATCGTGCAGCGTTGATCACTTATCTTGAAGAACATGAAGAAGCACTAAGTGAAGATTCTCGCCGTCGGTTGCATGAAAATCCATTACGGGTTTTAGATAGCAAAGATCGCAAAGATCAACCAATCGTTGCAAAAGCACCAAGTATTTTGGATTATTTAAGTGAGTATGCCAAAGAATATTTTGAAGGTGTTACTAAAACATTGGAATATCTAGAAATCCCTTATGAAATTGATCACCGAATGGTGCGCGGTCTGGATTATTACAATCATACGATTTTTGAAATCATGAGTGATGCACCAGGGATGGGTGCTCAAACAACAATTTGCGGCGGCGGCCGTTATGATGGATTAGTTGAAGAACTTGGCGGACCAGAAACACCAGGTATCGGATTTGCGATGGGAATTGAACGCATTCTTTTGACATTAGAACAAGAAGAAGTCATGATTCCCAATGCAGCCAGCCTAGATGCGTATGTCGTTGGTCTTGGTGAGACTACGAATATGGAAACCTTGAAAGTAGTTCAAGCAATTCGCAGTTTCGGTTTTTCTGCTGATCGTGACTTTATGGGACGAAAAGCTAAGGCCCAATTTAAAACAGCAGACAAAGAAAATGCTAAACTCGTCCTGACCTTAGGTGAAGACGAATTAGCAAAAGGCGTAATCAATGTAAAAGATTCTGCAACACGGGAAGAAAAATCTTTCTCATTGGCAGAAGTATACGCTGATTTTGCTGCGATTTATGATGAGATGGTCACACCAAAATTTGACTAAAATCATAGTGCATTACTTTTTAGTTTATATATGTCTGTTTTCGATTGAATTTTCGTAAACAAATTAGTTATTATACGGGATGAACGTCATTCTATTTTCTAAAAGAAAAAGATGGATAGTTATAAAAAATGAAGGAGTGGAAGAAATGGCTAGACGTACTGTCTATTGCGGACGCGTGTCCGATAAATATTTGGATCAAAAAGTTACATTAAAAGGGTGGGTGCAAAAACGTCGTGACCTAGGTGGATTGATTTTTATCGATCTACGTGACCGCGAAGGAGTTGTCCAAGTAGTTTTCAATCCAGCAGAATCAAAAGCTGCTTGGGAAATCGCTGATCAATGCCGTAGTGAATTTGTTGTTGAGATTACCGGAACGGTGATTCGTCGCGATGCCGGTTCTGTCAACAAAAAAATGACAACAGGTGATTTTGAAGTCAAAGGAGAAGAAATCACTATTTTAAATAGTGCAAAAACACCGCCTTTTTCAATTGAAGATGAACAAAATATCAGTGATGAAGTTCGTTTGAAATATCGTTACATGGATTTGCGTCGTCCAAAAATGACACAAAATCTAATGATGCGTCATCGCTTGACTCAATCAGTCCGTCGTTTCTTGGACAGCAATGACTTCTTAGACATCGAAACACCTTATTTGGCAAAATCTACGCCAGAAGGTGCCCGCGATTATCTAGTACCGTCACGTGTTCATGCAGGTCATTTTTATGCATTGCCACAATCACCACAAATTTTGAAACAATTATTGATGACAGCAGGATTTGACCGCTATTATCAAATCGTTCGTTGTTTCCGGGATGAAGATTTACGTGGTGATCGTCAACCAGAATTTACTCAAATCGATATTGAGACTAGCTTTTTAACAGCAGAAGAAATCCAAGAATATACCGAAGCGATGATCGCACAAGTGATGAAAGACGTTCGCGGTGTAGAAGTTACATTACCATTCCCACGAATCACTTGGGATGAAGCAATGGAACGTTATGGCTCAGATAAACCTGATACGCGTTTTGAAATGGAATTGATTGATGTAACGGAGATTGCTTCTGCAACTGATTTCAAAGTGTTCCGGATGGCTTCAGACAATGGCGGCGTGGTTAAAGCGTTGAATGCTAAAGGAGCTGCAGACAAATACTCACGTAAAGAATTAGATCGTTTAGGACAATTTGTCGGACAATTTGGTGCAAAAGGTTTGGCTTGGATCAAAGTAGATGAAAATGGTGAATTGACTGGACCAATCGCAAAATTCATGGGCGGCGTCAGCGAAGAGTTGAAGCAAGCGACCAATGCTGAGGCAGGCGATGTCTTAATGTTTGCGGCAGATCAATTCTTAACAGCTGTGACAGCACTAGGTGCAGTTCGCTCAAAAGTCGGAAAAGAACTTGGTTTAATCGATGAAAATCGTTTTGATTACCTATGGGTAGTGGACTGGCCACAATTTGAATTCGACCAAGAATTAGGGCGTTATGTTTCTGCACACCATCCATTCACGATGCCAATGGAAAAAGATATTGAAAACTTAAAAGATCATCCTGAAAAAGTTTATGCACAAGCTTATGATATTGTCTTGAATGGGTACGAACTAGGTGGTGGTTCATTACGTATCAATACACGTGAATTACAAGAACAAGTCTTTGAAACATTAGGCTTTACGCGTGAAAGTGCCAATGAACAATTCGGTTTCTTGTTAGAGGCTTTGGACTATGGCTTCCCTCCAATCGGCGGAATCGCTCTGGGATTGGATCGTTTTGCAATGTTGTTAGCTGGCGAAGACAATATTCGTGAAGTGATTGCCTTTCCTAAGAACGGAAAAGCAGCTGATCCAATGTCTGATGCACCAAGTACGGTCTCACCATTGCAGCTTTATGAATTGAGTATTGATGTGACAAAAGTAGAAGAATAAGAAAATACTAAGAGAAGCGCCTTCCATCGTGGTAGGTGCTTTCTTTTTTTCATAGGAATACGTATAATGTGAGTGAAATTTTGAAATGAGGCGAGAATAACATGATGAAAAAGAAGATAGAAGGATGGCCGCACCATGATTATGCCACCCGATTATCTGTCGCAGTTGTTTATGCATTCTTAGCGGCGATTGCCGTGAACTTTTTTTACCAACCAGGACACATCTATTCTAGTGGAGCAACTGGCTTTGCCCAAATATTGACGACTTTGTCTCATCGAGTCATCGGTTTTACGGTCCCTGTGTCAATCACACTTTTTTTGATCAATGTACCACTTTTTTTCCTAGCTTGGTTTAAGATTGGCCATAAGTTTACAATCTTCACTTTCATCACGGTTTTTTTAACATCTTTTTTCATTCACATCATTCCAGAAACGACATTGACGAGTGACCCAATTATCTGTGCGATTTTTGGTGGAGCGATTATGGGAGTTGGTATCGGATTTGCGTTAAAAAATGGATTATCTTCTGGCGGTCTAGATATTTTGAGTATCACGATCCGTAAGCGAACAGGAAAATCTGTTGGTTCGATCTCGATTATTTTCAATGTGATGATCATGTTTATGGCGGGAATTTTATTCAGCTGGCAGTATATGTTTTATTCGGCTTTGGCGATTTTTATGAGCGGAAAATTGACTGATGCACTGTATACCAAACAGCGAAAGATGCAAGTCATGATTGTCACCAAATGTCCGGATAAGGTGATTGCAGGGATTCAAGATCATATGCGGCGAGGTATCACTATCATCAATGAAGCCGAAGGTGCGTACAAACATGACAAACAAACGGTCTTATTTACTGTTGTGACTCGTTTTGAGTTGCCGTTATTAGAGACGATTATGCGGGAAAATGACCCGGCGGCCTTTGTCAGTATTTCAGAAAATGTGCGAATCATGGGCCGTTTTTATGAAGAGTCAATGGATTAAAGTTGGGGAGCTCTCCCAACTTTTTTCTTTCTAAGTCATTCAATGATCTTATCAAGCAAAAAGTTAAATTTTTAGGAAATCCTTTTTTTATTAAGAAATTGTTGCAGTTTATTGAATTTATACGTATAGTTAGTTTGATATTCTATAGTAAAGTTGGAAAAGAAAAATATGGGAAATAGATTGAAGCATAGCCGCTATATTACTGGGTTTGATGGGATTCGTTCCCTAGCAGTAATCGGCGTCATTTTATATCATTTAATGCCTACCCAAATGCGGGGCGGGTACTTAGGGGTTGCCGTCTTTTTTGTAGTCTCAGGTTATTTAATCACCGATTTGCTGTTGCAGGAATGGAATCAGACTGGACGTATCGATATTAAACAATTTTATTATCGTCGAATGAAACGTCTATATCCGGCACTGGTCACAATGTTGATTGGTGCATCAGCTTACATAACCTTGTTTCAACGAAATCTTTTGAATAATTTAAGAGGCAATGTCATCAGCAGTTTGCTTTACGTCAATAACTGGTGGCAGATCAACCACGGAATGTCGTATTTTGATCGATTTTCTGGAGAATCTCCTTTTACACATATCTGGTCGCTAGCGGTGGAAACACAAAACTACTTGTTGTGGCCGATTGTTTTTGTCTTACTGATTAAATTGGTAAAAAATAAAGGGAAAATCTTTCTTGGTATTGTTGGAGCAGCATTGTTTTCTGCTATTTTGATGGCTGTTCTATACGTTCCAGGACAAGACCCTACACGTGTTTATTATGGGACTGATACGCGATTGTTCTCTATTTTATTAGGTGGAGCACTAGCATTTATTTGGCCCAGCACACGGTTGAAAGGACAGATTCCTTTACAAGCTAAACGGATATTAAACGGTATCGGTTTAGGTGCGTTGCTGTTATTGCTCGTATCATTGCTGTTTTTACGAAACGATTTATCTTTTGTTTATTATGGCGGCATATTTTTAGTGAGTTTATTGAGTGTCTTACTAGTCGCTATCACCGCTCATCCTGGGGCAAGTTTGAATCGTTGGCTGACAAATCCAGTCTTTGATTGGATTGGTAAGCGCAGTTATGGGATTTATTTGTATCAATTCCCAGTAATGATTTTTTATGAAGCGAAAATAAATGTGGCTAATCACACATGGCTGCATACAATGATGGAAATTATTTTGATCCTTTTTGTTACGGAGCTTTCTTATCGATATGTGGAGCGACCTTTACGTATTTTTGATTATCGGAAAACTTTTGCTACCTTGAAAACATCTTTCTGGGCACCAATCAAAAGCCGCAGAAAAATTGGTTTTATCTTTTCGAGTTTGATCACATTGATTGCCTTGATTGGGGTTATCATTGCCCCAACGAATAAAGCCGATGCTGATCAACAAGCCTTGCAACAACAAATTGAACAAAATAAACAGGCTGCGGAGAAAAAGACAACAGACAGTCAATCAGCAGAGACGGATCAATCTGGACAGACGACGGAAAGTTCTCAAAAACCGCTAAGCATTGGTGACAAATACAATCTAAATAATCGAGAAGTGACGAAAGCGAAAAAGATGAAAGTCACAGCTTTTGGTGATTCTGTTTTGTTAGCTGGATCTAAAGGACTGACAGAGATCTTCCCTAAAATGACAGTTGACGGTGAAGTTGGCCGACAGCTGAGCGATAGTCCGGCATTACTCCAAACCTTAAAAGACAAAGATGAATTGAATGAAACAATTTTATTGAGTCTTGGAACAAACGGACCATTTAGCCAAGATGATTTTGCTCAAATCATGAATGTTTTAGGAAGCAAACGTCAAGTTTTTGTTATCAATACACATGTACCTACTCGTCGTTGGCAAAACGATGTCAATGCCAATTTAGCAGCTGCAGCAAAACAATATAAAAATGTACATCTGATTGACTGGTACGATTTTAGTAATAATCACATTGATTGGTTCTACGATGACCAAGTCCATCCAAATGATGCTGGATCTATTCAATATTGCCATTTGATTGCAAAAGAACTGCTTAAGGGCCAATAATCAGGCTCGATAAGGTAAAATTAAAAGAAACCCAGTTACCTGTGAGAACAGGTAACTGGGTTTCTTTATTATCCATTTTAAAAATAGAAAAACATATTCACAAGAAAGTTTATCGATTACATTTATTGAATAGATAGGATGATCATTCATTTTTTATACAGAAAGGACACTGTTTATTTGATTGGTTTGTAAATAAATTTCTTTTTGTTTGCGTGTTAGTTTTTTAAAGGCAGCTTCGGCTTTTAGTGCATCACTGCGTGTAGTAAAGCGTTCCGCGTGGATCATTTGAAGTGGTCGCCGACTTTGGGGATGAGTATATTTTGCGCCAGTACCTGCGTTATGCTGTGTCAGCCGTCGCGTTAAATCGGTAGTATAACCACCATAAAAACTATGGTCTTTGCAGAGTAAAACATAAAAAAAGTGTTCAGTTGCCATAAAGCATCTCCTGTAAGGCGGAAGAGTAGTTTCCTGATTGATCATAAGTATATAATGGAGGAAGAAAACGCAATCCTTCATTTTTTCCGTCTTTAATTCCTTCGATTAATAATACGTTCGCTTCTTTTCCTGGTTTAGGATAAACAAATTGGATTCGCTTTGGTGCGATGCGATGGGCGCGTAAGCAATCGATGATTTCTAAAAAGCGATCCGGCCGGTGGACCAAGGCAAAGCGTCCATTCATTTTCAATAATTTTGCTGCTACATTGACGACATCTTCCAATGTTGCATGGATCTCGTGTCGAGCGATGGCCAAATGCAGATTGGGATTTTTTTTACTAGTCGGCGATTCCTTGAAATAAGGTGGATTGCAAACGACTAGATCGGCTGAATCTGCTTTGAAGTGATCAAAGGTATCTTTTAAATCAAGCTCGTGCATGGTGAGCTGATTTTCTAAATGATTCAATTGGATACTGCGTTTACCCATATCAGCAAGACGCGGCTGCAATTCAATCTGATCGATTTTAGCGGAGGTCTTGCGACTTAAAAAAAGCCCGACAGCACCATTACCGGCACAAAGGTCGATGATTTGTCCGCGCTTTTGGATGTGTGGAAAGTTTGCTAATAAGACCGCATCAATGGAAAATGAAAAGACTTCTGAGCTTTGGATGATCTGAATATCCTCGGCATAAAGTTGGTCGATTCGTTCACATTTTCTTAACAATTTCTTTTGCCCCCTTAAAAAAATCATACCGTTGTATTATACTACGTTTAGTTAGGTAACTGAAAGGAAGAAAAAATGTTTTTTAAATTTATCCGAGCCATTGTTCGCATCCTTTTAGCGATCATTAATGGCAATGCACACTATCAAAACAAAGAAAAATTGCCCGAAGGAAATTATATTCTCGTCGCACCTCACCGAACTTGGTGGGATCCGGTCTATATCGCCTTGGCTGCAGCACCGAAACAATTCAGTTTTTTAGCTAAGGCTGAACTGTTTAAAAATCCGATTCTGCGGTTTATCTTAGTCCATTTGAACGCTTTTCCAGTGGATCGCGACAAACCAGGACCAAGTGTAGTAAAACGACCAGTCAAATTATTAAAAGAAACAGATAAAAGTTTGATCATGTTTCCAAGTGGGACTCGCCATTCGTCGGAATTAAAAGGCGGGATGACACTGATTTCACGGTTATCGAAAAAACCAATCGTTCCTTCGGTTTATCAAGGACCAACGAAGTTTTCACATTTGTTCAAACGAACACCGGTGATTGTTCGTTTTGGGGATCCGATTGATATTTCTGATATCAAAAAAATGGACAAAGATGGTCTAGCAGAAGTTGAAAAACGGGTGCAACAGGCATTTGATCAATTGGACCATGAGATCAATCCTGATTATAACTATCGTTCAAAAGAAAAAAACGCTGATTGATTCAGCGTTTTTTTTCTTTTGAACTTTTGTGATTCAAAAGCAAGATTAGATTTAGCAAAAAAACATCCACCAAGTATATGTTTTTTGTTTATCGGATGAAATGCACGAATCAGCCTACTTTTTTGCTATATGACTCACTTGCTAGGCAGAAAAAAAGCGCAAATCATGGTATACTTTTGGGAAGAACTTAATTAGGAAAAGGGTGGATCGATGAAAGTTTTGCATACTGCTGACTGGCATATCGGAAAAAAACTTCATGGCTATGATTTATTGTCAGATCAAGCATACATTCTTGACCAAATATTAAAAATTGCCAAAACAGAGGCGGTAGATGCGATCATGATCGCTGGAGATCTTTATGATCGTTCGGTGCCGTCAGAAGATAGTGTACGATTATTGAATCAAACAATTGCCAAATGGAACCTCACAGAAGGGTTTCCTTTACTAGTGATTTCAGGCAACCATGATAGTGCGACTCGTTTAGCTACGGGAGCGCCGTGGTTTAACCAAACCAATTTTTATCTTCGTACGCGTTTAGAAGATGCTTTTGTTCCAATAGAACTGGAGGATACACAATTTTTTTTATTACCATATTTTGAACCAGTAGATGCTCGTATCTATTTTGAAGATCCCGATTTGCGAACGATTCAAGCGGCTATGCCTAAAGTGATTAAAAAAATACAGGAAAATTTTGCCCCAAATAAAAATCACATTTTAATTAGTCATTTTTTTGTAGCTGGCAGCAGCAAGACTGAATCTGAAACAAAGATTGAAGTTGGTGGATTGGATGGAATCAATGGAGATCTATTGACTGATTTTGATTACGTAGCGTTGGGGCACCTTCATGGAAAAGATGCGTTGAAACTCGCAAATGCACGTTATAGCGGTTCCCCCTTAAAATATTCTTTATCAGAGAAAAATCAGGCAAAAGGGGTCTGGATTGTGGATACAGAGACACAGGATTTTTCTTTTTTTGAATTGACCCCGCTGCATGAGCTAACGGAATTGCAGGCTAGTTTTTCAGAATTGTTAGATCCTGATTTTTATGAAACAATCAATCGAAAGGATTATTTATCGATTTTATTGGATGATCGTGCAATCATTCCTAATTTAATGAATCAACTGCGTCAAGTCTATCCGCGAATTATCCAAGTTGAACGGACAAATGGCTTTGAGACAACGGTTGTGACTCGGTTGCAAGACGAGAATATCAAAGAAAAATCACCAATTGCTTTAACAGAAGATTTTTTTACAGCTGTTTCCCAAAGCAATCTGACTATGCAGCAAAAAAATTGGATCGAAACGGGGCTGCATGAGATCTTGCAAAAAGGAGGTGTTCGCTGATGCTTCCTAAAAAAATCATCATGGAAAATTTTGGTCCCTTTCTCCATGAAGAAGTTGATTTTGAAAAAATGTCAGAAGCACCATTGTTTTTGATTAGTGGAAAAACTGGAGCAGGAAAAACGACGATTTTTGATGCAATCACATTCGCTTTATATGGAGATGCATCTGGAGGTGTTCGCGCCTCAAGTGAAATCCGTTCATCTTTTGCTGAACCATCGGAAGAAACGCGGGTTCAATTTCTTTTTGAACATCAAGGAAGAAATTATGCTATTGAACGTTGGCCGAAACAAACTTTAGCAAAGAAAAATGGGAAAGGTGAAACAACTAAGAATCAAAAAGTTCAGTTGAGCATTTTTGATGATACCGGTCAAGAAGCTGAGGCTTATACTAAAGTAGATGCAGTAAATGAAGTGATTTATCAACTATTACATTTGCAAAAAGATCAATTTCGTCAGATTGTGATGTTGCCGCAAGGGGAATTTCGTACTTTTTTAAATGCGAACAGTACGGAAAAAGAGACAGTTTTACGTAGTTTATTTGGAACCAGTGTCTATCGTAATTTCACGGAATATTTGAAGGGTCAAAAAAATGAGCTAGAACAATCGGTCAGCGACTTAACAACGCGGATCGACCAACTATTTCAACAAGTAGTGACTGAAAAAGGTGCTACTTTTGAAGAGTCCTTAAAACATGCACAGACATATTTAGTCGCAGAAGAACAAGCTTTACAAGCAAGTAAAGCGATACTTTCGAAAAAACAACTGGATCAAAAAAATTTATACCAACAGCTGCAACAAGCACAAGCGCTTGCTAAACAGTTTCTTCAACTGAAAGAGACAAAACAGCAGCTTCGACAATTGGAAGAATGCTTGCCAGAACAAGAAAAAAAGAAAGAGCAGTTGGCTTGTGAACAAAAAGTTGAACAGCTGCGACCGCTTTATGAACGCATACAAGAACTAAGTGTACGGCAAATACAACAACAAAAAGAAACCGCAGAAAATCAACACCAGTTACTAAAACTAGCGCAGCAATATTCAGATTGTCAAAAACAAGAAGCTGAATTTGAGCAGAGTCGTTCCGATTGGCAGAAACAGGAAAAAGAATTGCAAAGTTTGCAGTCGCTATTGCCGTTAGTTAAGCAACAAGTAGAACTGGAGAAACAACAAACCAAATTACATGAGCAACAAACACACTATCAAACGAAGCTCACTCAAATCAGTGCCCAGATAAAAGAGCAAGAGACAGTCCAACATAGATTGGCGACAAAACTAATAGCCGAACAGACGTGGCAAGATCGTCGTTATCAGGAATTACAGCTTCAACAAAAAGTTACCCAATTACACGAACTAGAAAAACAAATTTTTGATCAGCAAGAAGCTGAAGAAGATCAACAGATTAAATTAGCTCAGCAAGTTGAACAAATAAGTCGAATCAGTAATCAATTGACGAGTGAAACTGCTGAGTATAAAAAGCAAAAAAGTCAGTGGGCTTCTGCCGAGATTGCGCGTTTAAGTATGGATCTGTTACCAGGTGAGCCTTGTCCTGTCTGTGGATCAAAAGAACACCCTGAACCAGCACGACATGACCAATCATTAGCTGAGGGTCGACAATTACAAACGGCGCTAGAAGCACAAGAAGCCCGTATTAAACAATTAGAGTTGATTCGTGAGCAGACGCAGACTCGCTATGAAGTCGCACTGAAAAACTTTGATCAAACACAAGACGAGCGACTAGTTGCTCAGCAGGCATTTACGCAACAGCTGGTTCAACTGCAAGCCACGGTCAAAACAGCCTATCAGTTGGAAATTGCCGCTGAATTAGCGACAATCAGCGACTTTCTTGCAAGTTGCCAAAAAACTACGGCAGATGCCCTGGCTGAGATTGCCGATGCGAAACAAGCAATGGAATCATTGGAAGTAGAACTTGCCAAAGATCAAAACGAAAAAAAAGAGATTGAAACGAATTTGACGGCATTAAAAGATGAGCAGCAACTATTAATCGGTCGTCTGACTAGTATCAAAGAACAGACAGAAAATTGGCAATTAGCACAGTTAGAAAAGCGGATTCAAGAATTGACTCAGGCGTTGGAAGAATATCATGAATCTTTGCGGACACATCAGCTTCTTACAAAAGAAATTGAACAACAGAAAATTCGACTGCAAGAACAGCAACGAGTTTTAGCAATTCAGCAGCAAGAAACAACTGAGCAGTTACAAAAACAACAGGATGTATTGACAAAAAAACTTACGGAAGCCAACTTAGAACTTGAACGATTAGAAGCTCCTTCCGTTGATCTTTTAGTAATAGAAGAAGAAATTGCGGAATTTGACCAGCAATTTTTGATTTTAACCGATCGTCATAACCAGTTGCAAACGAAGATAGAAAATCAGCAAGAACCAGAAGTGGAGCTTTTCCAACAGCAGTTAGCGGAATGTGAAGCAGGAGTTACTCAATTGCAGCAACAGTATTATGCACAAGAAAATCAACTGCAACAACAGTATAAATTGGTGGACACTATTGCAGCGCTCCACGAACAAAGCCAAGAACAACTCGATAAATTAAGTCAGATGATTCAGTTATACCAGACGATGAATGGTGATAATCCACAAAAAATCAGTTTAGAACGTTATGTACTGCAATGGTATTTAGCTGAGGTTTTACAAAGTGCCAATCAGCAACTAAATCAGCTGACCAAAGGCCGTTATCGTTTTGAATTGAAACAAGAAACAGGTCGTTCTAAAGGCAATACCGGATTAGAAATCAATGTTTACGATGACAATGCTGGTGCAAGCCGTAGTTGTCATACGTTATCAGGTGGTGAAAGTTTTATCGCTGCGTTGTCTTTGGCCTTAGGTTTGGCAGAAGTAATCCAAAATCAGGCCGGTGGAGTGGCAATCGAGACACTGTTTATCGATGAAGGATTCGGTTCATTAGACGAAGAAGCATTGGAAATGGCGATGGAAGCTTTAGAAGGGATCGAGAATGCTGGACGCATGATTGGGATTATCAGTCATGTAAGGGAATTAAAAGAACGTATTCCGCAACAAATTATTGTGGAGACTAGCGGAACGGGTCGTAGTAGTATTCGTTATCAGCTAGAAGGATGGAGTGAAACGTAAATGAGATGGAGTATTCCAGAAAAAGTGATTGAACGCGGCAGAACCTATTTAAAAGAGGGCAGAGTTTTATCTGTTGAAGCAGATTTCGCACGCCGGGTTTGGCATGGTGAAGTTTTAGGCAGTGAACTTTATCTGGTTGATTTAGACGGCAGTGGAAAAGAAAATGATATTTGTGCTTGTCCTTATTGGGAAGAACACGGGTATTGCAAACATACAGTCGCAGTTGAGTTGTATCTGCGAGAAAAGGGATTGTCACGGGTCATCAAGCCGGAGACAGTGCTACCAAAAAAAATGGAGAGCAGTGTTTCTTTTGCAGATTTATTGAACCAAGGTTTTTCACGCTTAGAAAAAGAAGCAGAACCATTGCAAGCGCTATTTGTTGAGTTTGTGGTAGAAGCAATCCCGACAAATCCTTATCATCCCGAGTTGGATGTTTTAGCGGTATCTTTAAGAATCGGCAGTCATTTGAGCAAACGAAGCTATATTGTAAAAAATTTGTATGATTTTTTACATGCCTATCAAACAGATTCGGCCTATAGCGTCAATAAACAATACCGTTTTCAAATTGAGGCAGGAGCCTTTGATCCCAAATGTCGAGATTTGATCGAAGATTTGGTTGGTATCAGTGAGACTTACCAGTTGTTGGGAAAAGCAGGTCTGCAAGTCAAAGGGAAATTAGATAAGCGCTACTTGTTGCTGCCTGTTCATCGAATGCAAGAATTGTTAGAAGCGATGGAAAAAACAGGACAACTGAGTGTCAAATTAGGTGAAAAAACCTATTCCAAGGTTCATGAGGGTCAGGAATTGCCTGTTTCTTTCACCTTAGCCAAACGTGGGGAAAATGATTTTGCTCTTACAATTGAAGATGGCTTCACCAATTATTACAGTAATTATTTCTTAGGATTTGTGGGAAATTCCTATTACTTAATGACACATGAACAACAAGAGACATATATCACATTGAAACAATTGATGAAACGCTTGAAAGAACCAGTGATTGCTTATGAACAGCGACAACTTTCACATTTATTTACAGAAGTCTTTCCTTATCTAAGAAAAATTGGTCGAGTCATCATCACAGAAGATGTTGCAGAAATCATGAAAGAAGAACCGTTGCGAGCGGTCGTGATTTTTCGTAAAATCAAAGGCATGATCAAAGCAGAAGCAGAATTTCATTACGGGAATGCCTATTTTTCAACCGATGAATCTCATCAACCCAAGCTTCCAAATAATGTTGAGATTTTACGTGATCGGAAAAAAGAAAAAGACATTTTAGATCTTTTCGCAACGTATCGCTATCAAAAAATTGATACTGGATTTGAGAAAAAAATACCGGTCAAAGATAATCTCTACTATTTCTTCAAAGTGGAAGTGGAAGAGTTTAGAAAATATGCTGAGGTTCGTATGGGGAAAAAATTACGTCAATTATTCTTAGATGGTGACGAATTTCAACCAATGATTGAAGTCGATCAAGAAGGCTCTTGGCTTGATATCAAATTTGATGTCACAGGAATCAATGACAACGAAATCGACCAAGTTTTAAACAGTCTATTACGCAAAGATCGCTTTTATACTTTAGAAAATGGTGAAGTATTGTCGTTTGATTCAGAAGCTTTTCAACAAACGAGTGAGATGATTGGCCAGTTGCGGGAAAAAATCAGTGCAAAAGATGGGCTAATCCGTTTGCCAAAAAGTCAAGGAATCGCATTAGAACAGCGCTTAAAAGAGAATCCTCAAGCACAATTTAGTGAAAGTTTCACTGCGATGGTACAAGATTTGACGCATCCAGAAGAGTATCAAGTGACTTTACCAGATAATCTTCAGGCTACACTGCGCCCTTATCAAGCAGCAGGATTCCGTTGGTTGAAAATGTTAAGCGATTATGGTTTTGGTGGAATCTTGGCTGATGAGATGGGACTTGGTAAAACAATCCAAGTCATCACATTCCTTTTGGCCGAAAAAGCTCAACGTCCAATCAAAGCATTGATTGTGACACCTGCAAGTCTGGTTTATAACTGGCAAGCAGAAATCAAAAAATTTGCGCCAAGTTTGAATTCAATCGTTATTTCTGGCAATCGTGGTGAGCGAGAGCAGCTTCTTCAGGCGGCTGATGAAATCGTGATTACTTCTTATGCAAGTTTACGACAAGATATCTCGCTGCACGAAAGTATGGGATATCAGCATATGATTCTCGATGAAGCACAGATGGTAAAAAATGCTTCGACAAAAACATCGAGTGCTTTACGTAATTTATCGATTCCTCATCGTTTTGCATTAAGCGGTACCCCGATTGAGAATAACTTAGAAGAATTATGGTCATTGTTCCAAACGGTCATGCCAGGATTTTTCCCGCCAATCGGTCGATTCCGTCAATTAGCCGTTTCAGAGATTGCGAAAATGATCCAGCCTTTTGTTTTACGGCGAGATAAAAATACAGTTTTACAAGAATTGCCAGAACGAATCGAATCAAATGTGTTGAGTAGTTTGACAGATGAACAAAAAACGGTGTACTTGGCTTATCTTAAACGCATGCGCCAAGAAGTCGATCAAATGGATTCGGCTACGTTCCGAAAACAACGGGTAAGTATTTTAGCTGGACTTACTCGATTGCGCCAAATCTGTGATGATCCACGCCTATTCATAGAAGGTTATGAAGGCGGATCTGGAAAGTTAGATCAAGTAAAAGATTTGGTTCAAGCGGCAAAAGAAAATGGCCGTCGAGTATTATTGTTCTCGCAATTTACTAGTATGCTTTCACTGATTGAAGAAGAATTTGCAGAAGATGGCATCTCGAGTTTTTATTTGCGAGGAAGCACAAAAGTTTCTGATCGTTTGAAAATGGTCGATGCGTTCAATGCTGGCGAAAAAGATGTTTTCTTGATTTCATTAAAAGCCGGTGGAACTGGGTTGAATTTAACGGGAGCAGATACTGTGATTCTTTATGATCTATGGTGGAATCCTGCAGTAGAAGAACAAGCAGCTGGTCGGGCACACCGAATCGGACAGAAAAAAGTCGTTGAAGTATGGCGAATGATTGCCGAAGGAACGATTGAAGAACGAATGAACCAATTGCAACAAGAAAAACGTGAATTATTCCAAAAAGTTATCCAAGGCAACGAAGAACAAACGAATAAACTGACTGAAGAAGATATCCGAATGATCTTGAGTTTAGGCGAATAAAAAAGTTTGCAGTGCTTAGCGCTGCAAACTTTTTTCGTTGGTCAATGCTTTACCCAGGTCTTCAAAACTAGTGATCTCTTCATCATAGATGGCTGTTTGAGCAGTTGAGCGCGCACGTTTTTGGTGATTGAACCACCAAACAGACCAACCAGCAGCTTTTGCGCCTTGTACATCATTGTCAAAACTGTCACCTACGTATAAAAGTGAATCGGCAGTTAAGTTCAATTTATTTTCCATTAAATGAAAAATAGCCGGATCAGGTTTTTGAATTTGTACACCATCAGAGATAATAATATTTTCTTGCTCGATCCAATCGGTTAAGCCTAAGGCATTGATTTTATCTGTTTGCCGATTTACAGGACCGTTGGTAATAATTCCAAGTTTGCCTTTTTGTTTCAAAAACTTTAAGGAAGTCACGATCTCTGCTGGCAATGTGATTGATTGTAATGCATGATCATAAGCTGTTTGAAAGGTATTCAATTCAGAAACGGCTGGAAGAAAATCAAAATCAGCTAATGCCAGCCGAATTCTTTCATACCGCATCTTAGCTAAAGACCATTCGCCAGTGATAGATTTTGTGTAATGCAGATCACTGTAATAACGGAAGCTGATAAACAATTCCTTTAGTTTTTCTTGTGGGAAGGATGGAAATAAGGTAGTAATTGCCGCTGTGAAAGGTGCTTGCTGTTCATACAAAGTATCATCTAGATCGAATACAACTCCTTGAATCAATGGACTCACTCCTAATTTTTGAATAGATTTATTATAGCAAAAAAACTTGCTTGCAACGATATCAAAAGAAAAAATCGAAAATCATTATAGCTCGTGTTATGTTATTCAGAGATCAAATGAATGAAAAAAACATGACAACTAACCAATCAAAAATATTCTTATAGAAAAAAATAATGATTGAAACAAGGGAGAGTACGTAAAAAAGGTTGATTCAATTTTTTCTATAACACCTTAGTTTTTTTAGTTTTTTTGGTGATTTGAAAACTGTATCTATTTCTAATAAAAAAATTTGTCAAAAAATTTAGTACAGAAAAATATCTAGGAATACAAAATAAAATAACTTTTTAATCCAAATTATGATATTTTAGGTATTATTTCATTTTAAAATGATTCTAAAGAGAGCTGATTATACAAAGTTTTTAGCGAGCTATTTTTAGTTTTTATAAAATATTAGTGTTTATTTTTGATGGGATAAAAAAAATTTTAAAAAAATAAAATGAGTAATTTATTGAAAATAAAATAAAAAATACTACAGTTTCTAAGTGTGTTATATTACATCTTTAAATGAGAGGCGAATCACTGTTTTCTCATCTAGATAAATTAGGAGTGTCGTGACAGCATATCTTCGGTTTCTAAAAATTAAATAACGTTAATATTTGTAAAAAAAAAGCGAGCCAACTCTTTTTTTTGTTACCTTTTTTTTGTATAATAGAAACAGATAGCAGGAAGACGTCATCACCTGTTACAAAAATTGAGAGTCAAGAAAAGGAGTGATATGTATGTTAACGCTATATACTTCCCCTAGTTGTACATCATGTCGGAAAGCACGTGCTTGGCTACAGGAACATGAGATTCCTTATGTTGAACGTAATATCTTTTCTGAGCCATTAAATATTGATGAGTTGAAAGCCATTTTACAAATGACTGAAGATGGAACAGAAGAAATCATTTCAACACGTTCAAAAGTTTTCCAAAAGTTGAACATGGATTTAGATGATTTGTCACTAAAAGAATTATTGGATTTAGTTAAAGAAAATCCTGGATTGTTGCGTCGTCCGATTATGATAGATGAGAAACGTTTGCAAGTTGGTTTCAATGAAGATGAAATTCGTCGATTCTTACCACGTGACGTTCGTCAATATGAATTACGTCAGGCCCAATTGATGGCTGGATTATAAAAAGGCAATGCCCCGACTTCACGGGGCATTTTTTTGTTCCTGTATTTTAAGAAAATGATTCGGATAGTTTTGAAGTTATCCATGAAAAAATCAAGGAGTAGAAAAACTGTCCAAAAGAGGATTTAAAGGATTTATAGCACTTATTGTATTCGATGGATGTTTTTGTTTATAGATTTTAATAAAATCCAACGGCTTTCTTTACTTTTAAACGGAATCAGTTACAATGAACATATAATCTATCTTTAAAGTGAGGTGTGCCAAAATGGAGATGGAACACATCAATGAGAATACGATCCGAGTGATTATTGAAAACGAAGATCTAGCTGAACGCGGAATTACTTTCTTAGACTTACTAGGAAATCATCGTGAGATCGAATCTTTCTTTTATAGTATCTTAGAAGAAGTCGATATTGAAGATGAATTCAAAAGCAGCGAGGCAGTTACTTTCCAAGTACTTCCTAAAAATGATGGGTTGGAACTGTTTATCAGTAAAAATCTGACACCTGAAGATCTCAACAAGATGAATGATTCTACCGAGTTTGAATCAAGTGATTTTGATCAATTGATTCGCCAGCAAATTTTAGCTAACTCTGAAAGTCTGGAAGAAGACGGAAAAAACAACCGTTTGCGAGTTTTTCAGTTAGGGAGTTTTGAGGATATGATCGAATTAGCAAGCTATCACTTTTTAGATGAAGCCTGGTGTGATTTATATCTGCTAAATGAGACATATTATTTACAAGTCTATTTTGATCCTGAAACTTTTGGAGATCATGCACTTTCTGATGTTACGGCAGAAATCTTAGAATATGCGCAAGATTCTACCGTATCGACGGAGATGTTGGAAGAGTATGGGAAACTTTTGATGAAACAAGATGCGATTGAAACGACTCGTTCTTATTTCAATTAAAGACTGTTGATTAAAATAAGTAGAAATTAGTTTCTGGTTTGTGTTCAAGGATTGTGGCTATTTAGTCACAATCCTTTTTTTTGGGCAAATAATTGCGTATCTTTTTTTGAGGTGAAGAAGATGTTGTTTGCTTATACAGAAGAAAAGAAGATGGTCTCCGCTGCTGAAACTACAAACAAAAGCTGTTTTTGTCCTGATTGTGGAAGCTTAGTAATCCGTAAAGCTGGAAAAATAAAGATCCCGCATTTTGCTCATGCGACTAGCACTAAGTGTCTTGGATTAAGTGAAGGAGAGACATTTGAGCATTTGCAATTAAAACAACTTTTCTTTAAATGGGGCAATCATTTTGAAACCGGTTGGAAAATGGAAGCCCCTTTGATTGACTTAAATCAACGACCGGATCTGCTTTTTGGAAAATTAGCTGTAGAAATTCAATGTTCAGCGATAAATGGACGGCGTTTAGCTCAACGAATGACAGGTTATCGTCAAAAAGAGTATCAAAATTGGTGGTTACTAGGAGAACAATTATGGCCAACGGGCAGATTTACTCAGTTACAGCGACAATTTTGTGCCTTTGATCAAGCAAAGGGGATTCATTTGTGGTTGTTAGAAAAAAATCAAATTCGTCTGCGCTATCATATTTGTGAAGAGCCTCAGCTCATTTACCGTGAGATTTGTTGGCCTAGCTATACGCAATCGTTGCAGGAAATTTTTCAATCTACCGTTTTTGAACGACCGCTCCCACTTTTTCCTACTATCGAAAATAGAAACAAGTGGAAACAGACTTTGAGTATGAAATTAGTTCAAAATCATCCACAGATTCGTCGCTTGCAACAATACTTTTACCAAGAGCGACGGCATCTTTTGTATTTACCCGATTGGCTGTATTTTCCTAGTCGGTATTATTTTTTTTATCAAGAAGATCTTTTAGTATTTCGTTACTTGTTTCAAAAAGAAGCCAAGAATGCTCCGCTCATTTTTCAAAAATTTTTGAACTATCGTACTGAAAATCAAAGAGAATGGATCTTCCATCAAATTGATCAGCAGGAAATTTTAGAAAGACTATATCTTGAGGCAATTTTTTTGTCAAAGAAAGGCTAAAGTTTCAACGAACCGATAAGCTTTTAAAAATACTTTTTGCCAAATTGTGGTAAGATTGGAATTAATAATAGGGTACGGATAATTATATGTAGTTATGTGAGAAAGTATCCGTATCAAAGTGATGTGTTCGAGCATCTTGAAAAACGAATTAGGAGTGTTTTTATGAGTGAAGCAAAACAATTACCCAAACGCCAGGAAGTACCGGTTGAACTTACTTGGGATTTAACTAAAATCTTTGCAGATGATGCTGCATTTGAAGCAAAATTCCAAGACTTGTCAAAAGAATTAGAAGAAGTTGCTACGGTCAAAGGCAGTTTGAATAAAGGCGCTGGAGAATTTTTAACAGCGATCGAATATATCTTGGATATTTATCGTAAGGCAGAAGTTATTTATGTTTATGCCCATTTAAAAAATGATGAAGATACTGCTGATACAGTCAATCAGGCACTTTATGCACGGGCATCAAGTTTGATTGCGCAAGTCAGTGAAGCAGTCAGTTGGTTCGAGCCAGAGATGCTGCAGCTTTCTGATCAAAAGATCAAAGAATTCTTTGAAACAGAACCTAAATTAGAAATATATCGTCATTTTGTTGAACAGATTATTGCGGAAAGAGCACATATTTTACCCGCAGAACAAGAAGCTTTACTAGCAGGAGCTAGCGAGATTTTTGGAAGTTCAGCGGATACATTTTCTGTCATGAATAATGCCGATCTGATATTTCCAATCGTGAAAAATGAAGCAGGCGAAGAGGTTCAGTTGACCCACGGTGTTTATGGTCAATTATTAGAAAGCACGGATCGAACTGTTCGTAAACAAGCGTTTAGTGCTTTATATAAGGTCTATCATCAATTTCGTCATACATTTGCTTCAACATTAAGTACGCACATCAAAGGACACAATTACAAGGCGAAGGTGCGAGGCTACAAATCAGCTCGTGAAGCTGCGTTAAGCAGCAATCATATCCCAGAAGATGTCTACGAGACATTGACGTTAGTGGTTAATCAATATCTACCGCTGCTACATCGTTATGTTGAGTTGCGCAAAGAATTGCTCGGGGTGGAAGAACTTCATATGTATGATCTATATACACCGCTTCTAGCAGAAGCACCAATGAAATTTACTTACGAGGAAGCACAAGAAAAAGTTCTAGCCGCTTTGAAACCACTTGGTGAGGAATACTTGGAAGTCGTGAAAAAAGCTTTTGATGAACGTTGGATCGATGTTGTTGAAAATCAAGGAAAGCGCAGTGGTGCGTATTCTTCTGGTGCCTATGACACGCAACCGTATATTTTATTGAATTGGCATGATCGTTTGGATGAACTTTACACCTTAGTTCACGAGATGGGCCACAGCGTCCACAGTTATTTCACTCGGCATACCCAACCATATGTCTATGGGGATTATTCGATTTTCTTAGCTGAGATCGCCTCTACTACAAATGAGAATCTTTTGACGAGTTATTTACTAGAAACAGAAAAAGATCCTAAAGTCCAAGTGTATATCATCAATCATTATTTGGATGGCTTTAAAGGAACGATTTTCCGTCAAACACAATTTGCAGAATTTGAACATTTTATTCATACAGAAGATGCTGCTGGTAAGCCATTGACAAGTGAACACTTGAGTGAGTTTTACAGTGAATTGAATGCAAAATATTATGGTCCGATCGTAATAAATGATGAAGAGATCAAAGACGAGTGGTCAAGAATCCCGCATTTTTATTATAATTATTATGTCTATCAATATGCGACGGGATTTTCAGCAGCGAGCGCGTTGGCTAAAAAAATCGTTGAAGGCGAACCAGATGCCTTAGAAAAATACTTAGACTACTTAAAATCAGGTAGTAGTGATTATCCAATCGAAGTGATGAAAAAAGCTGGTGTTGATATGACACAGCCAACTTATATTGAAGATGCAATGGAAATTTTTGCTCGTCGCTTAGATGAATTAGAGGAATTAGTAGAGACATTAAAAAATTAAAAGATTAAAGAGCAGAAGAAATTTCTTCTGCTCTTTTTGTAAACTATATCGCTTGATAAGTATATACCTAGCATTTTTATTAAATAAGTGATAGAGGATGATCAAACTCAGAATGACAGATTGCGACATTTTGAGTTTGTGATTCTAAAAAAGCAATCAAGGCTTCTTTAGTATTGTATATATCTAAAATATGGTGGATTGTATCGCATCCTTCAATGAGAATCCCTGAATGACATCCTTCACTGTAATTGTAGATGACTGTCGATGGATGAGAGGTGATTTTCATTTCATGAGCGATTTGCTGGTCTGTTAAGAAAGCCTCTTGGACAAAGTCTGAGTGGCGATCTTCTAAGAACATCTCTAAGTCGCCGCCAACTTTAGTGAAAAGTTGGATCGCTAGTTTTTTTGAATAGGGCTGTTTTTGTTCGCCAACTGCTTTTTGCAGTTCGATTAAAAAGTCGCGGCCACGTTTTTTTCCTTGAAGATGTGCAGCTTTGACATCTAATGCAGCTGAATGAATCTCTTGTGATAATGCCGTGCGCAAGTGAATATCTTTTTCAGAGGCACCAAGCCGGGTCATAAATTCTGAGATTGTTTGTAGATTCATAATCGGGATTAAACGTAGTTGGATCTTCATATCATAGGTCTTAATCAAATCGATAATTCTTCGCTCGATCGACAAACATTTTTTTCCAATTGGATTAACAAATAAATAAATCTCAATCATTGGAATCCCTCCGTTTTTTATCCCGACTCTGTCGTGCAGCTACAGCACGGACAATTTTATTTTGTGTTTTACGATAAGGCAGATGCATTTTTTTCAAAAATTCTTTGAAGTTCGCTTCAACATAAGCAGCATCAGAAACTTCTAATTCTAGTTCAAAATCATGGTGATCACTATACCAGCTTTCATCCAAGGCAAGTTTTCCTTCAGCAATCGAAAATTCAGACCTTTTTGTGGTTAGTTCTCCAATCAAATGTAATTCATGCAAGGAAATGCCTAAATCTTGAAGTTTTGTGTGAATCTCTGTTGCCTTAGAAGGGAATTGCTCTTTTTGCAATGCTCGCTGGGCATCAGTGAGGGTAAGCGTATCGGTGATTTCTAACAGCCCAATAGTTTGAGGCACTTTTAAAGTTGCCTCGGCTTTGGTAGAAAAACGGCGAATTCTCAATCCCATTCCGTGCTGTTTTAGTTGAAAATCTCTAGTATCAAAATAGAGATTTGTTTGGACCACAAACGAATCATCAGTGATTGCGTAATGATGCAACAATTGTTGATACTCGTCGTTTGTCAGCATACTTTTAAATTCGATTTCAATCTCTTTACTCAAACTTATTTTACTCCTGATTTCTAAAAACTTCTAATATTAGGTATCCTCACATAAAACTAGGGGGACAGTCAAACAATTAGAATTGAATCGATAAAAATGTTAGCGTTTTGTAATATTTGTTAAGAGACAAAAATATGACATTTTTTTCTATTGAAATGAAAGTTTATGATAAGATAAGTAAGGAATGGAAATAGAAGCGGGGGATATATAATGGAGAGAGACTGGGATACATTTCTTGCGCCTTATGAATTGGCAGTAGCTGAATTAAAAATAAAATTACGCGGATTACGCAAACAATACCGTACGAGTGGCGGCCATGTCCCGATTGAATTTGTGACTGGTCGTGTCAAACCAGTAGAAAGTATTATCAATAAGGCTGGTCTGCGCGGGATTCCATTGAACCGTTTGGAAGATGAGATGTCTGACATGGCAGGGATGCGGATCATGTGTCAATTTGTAGAGGATATTCCCTTAGTCGTGGAAATCTTACGGCGACGAAACGATATGAAAATTATTCAAGAACGTGATTACATCACGAATCGAAAGGCCAGCGGGTATCGTTCGTATCATTTGGTGATCGAATACCCCGTTCAAATGTTAGAAGGAGAGAAAAAACTTTTAGCAGAAATCCAAATTCGAACATTGTCGATGAACTTTTGGGCAACGATCGAGCATTCAATGAATTATAAATATAAGGGGCAAATTCCTGAAGACATCCAAAGACGTTTATTTCGAGCCGCTGAAGCAGCGTATCAATTAGATGAAGAAATGTCTAGTATCCGTGATGAGATTCAAGAAGCACAACATATGTTCAATCGTAAGGAACCAAAGAAAGAAGTGGGGCAGCATGAGTCTAAGGATCGGAATCATCCATAATCAAGAAGAAAAATCAATTCGGGTGTTACAACGTTTACGAAAATTACTAGCAGAAAAAGATGATTTAACAATTGTTGACCGTGATCCAGAACTAATAATCACGATCGGTGGAGATGGAACATTGCTGTCAGCATTTCACCGATACAATCACCGATTGAATGAGGTTCGTTTTTTAGGAGTTCATACGGGCCACTTAGGATTTTATACTGATTGGCGGGATTATGAGTTATCTGAACTAGTCAATAGCTTGAGTGAGGAGCAAGGAAAAAGTGTCAGCTATCCACTTTTAGATGTTGTCTTGACTACAAGAGATGGAGAAAAGAGACATTTTTTAGCATTGAATGAATCGACTATCCGCAAAGGCAGTCGTACAATGGTAGCAGATGTTTATATTAAAGAAGAATTGTTCGAACGTTTTCGTGGAGATGGTCTAGCGATTTCCACACCAACTGGGTCAACCGCGTATAATAAAAGTGTTGGTGGTGCGGTAGTACATCCAAGCATCAATGCGATGCAGTTAGCAGAGATTGCTTCTTTGAATAATCGTGTTTTCCGAACATTGGGTTCACCAAGTATTATTGGTCCTCATGAATGGATTGATGTTCGCTTAAAAAGTAATGAGGAACATTTGATTACGATCGATCAACTTGATATTATTCGAAAAGATATTACATCAATCAAATATAAAATTGCCGACGAACGGATTCATTTTGCGTCATATCGGCATATGCATTTTTGGCATCGGGTAAAAGATGCCTTTATTCGAGAGGATTAACTTTTGTGGAATTCAAATGGACTTATCAAGAGCAGGATCAGCTGCTCGTACGAACCTTTTTAAAACGTCAAGGCATCTCAAAAAAATTACTCGCTAAAATTAAATTTCATGGTGGGAAGATTTTAGTAAATGGGACGGAACAAAACGTCTTGTTTTCTTTAAATGCCCATGATATTGTAACTGTTGTGATTCCAGACGAAGAGGCGCATGAAACATTATTAGCAGATAATGTCCCTATCGAAATCGTGTTTGAAGATGAACATGTATTAGTGATTAATAAACCAGCGGGAATTGCCTCTATCCCGGCACAATATCATCCGTGTGGAACGATGGCTAACCGCGTCAAAGCCTATTATGTAGCACAAGAGTATCCGAATCAAGTTGTCCATGTCGTAACCCGTTTGGATCGCGATACTTCTGGTCTGATGCTGTTTGCTAAACATGGTTTTGCTCATGCGAAGTTAGATCAAAGCTTGCAAAAAAAGCAATTTATCAAAAAATATCAAGCACTCGTAGCTGGTGATGTCGAAACGTTGCAGCAGCACGGGAATATTTCCTTGCCGATTGGTCGAGACTTATCTTCTTTACTGAAACGCCAGATAGTTGAAACTGGTCAACAAGCTGAGACTGAATATTGGTTAGAAAAACGTAATCTGATTTGTGCTTTAGTCGATGTCCAATTACACACGGGTCGCACTCATCAGATTCGGGTACATTTTTCAGCAATCGGTTGTCCTTTGTTAGGTGATGATCTTTATGACGGCGCGATGAATCTAGGAATCGAACGCCAAGCGTTGCATTGCTATTCGCTGACATTTCCACATCCTTTCACTGGAGAAGAGTTGTCATTTAAACTGCCCTTGGCTGCGGATATGAAAGAAATTGCAGATACATTATAAAGAAATTTATTTTAAAAACTTTGTAAAACAAAGTGTTTTTGTACGCAAAATAATTGATTAAAACGAGTGAGGTGAGATTGATGGATGAGAACCAAGAAGAGCTAGAAAGACATTTCCAACAATTACGGGAGGAACTGGATCAGAACGAACTGCAGTCATTTCGTGATCATTTTTTGGAAATGCATTTTTATGATCAAGGACAATTTTATCAATCTCTAAATCAAAAAGAACGACAACTGATGTATTCGTATTTATCGCCTAAAGAATTGGCGGACATGTTTGATGTGATTGAAGAAGACGACGACTATGTGGATGAATATTTAAATGAGATGCGCCCACAATATGCCGCGGACATGTTGTCTGAGATGTATACGGATAATGCAGTGGATTTGTTAAATGAACTAGATAAAAAACCAGTGGCAAAATATTTGAGTTTGATGGATTCTGAGCATGCCAATGAAATCCGTGATTTGCTTCATTATGAAGACGATACGGCGGGCTCTTTGATGACAACAGAGTTTGTCTCGATTGTTGCCAATCAAACCGTCCGCTCTGCCATGTACGTCTTAAAAAAAGAAGCTCAAATTGCGGAAACTATTTATTATACGTATGTAGTAAATGATGACAATCAATTAGTCGGGGTCATCTCTTTGCGTGATTTGATCATCAATGAAGATGATGCGATGGTCTCGGAAATAATGAGTGAACGGGTCATTTCAGTTCATGTTGGAGATGATCAAGAAGATGTTGCACAAACATTTCGTGATTATGATTTCCTTGCCTTGCCGGTAACAGACTATGAAGATCATTTATTGGGAATCGTAACTGTCGATGATATCATTGACGTAATTGATGATGAAGCAGCAAGCGACTACTCCGGTTTGGCCGGTGTCAATGTGGATGAAGTTGATGAGAATCCTGTCAAGGCAGCTTCAAGAAGATTGCCTTGGCTGATTACTTTGCTGTTTTTAGGGATGACCACAGCGACGTTAATCAACCATTATGAAGCGCTTGTCAGTAAAGCAAGTATTTTAGCCGTTTTTATTTCACTGATTACAGGGACTGCCGGAAATGCAGGAACCCAATCTTTGGCGGTCGCAGTGCGGCGTTTAGCGATTTCAGATGACAATGAAAAAAATTTTGGCAAGTTGGTTCTAGGAGAAATCTTAACAGGATTAGTCACTGGTTTAGTGACAGGAATAACAATCTTTGTCATTGTCGGTATTTGGAAACATAATTTTGTTTTAGGTTTCGTCATCGGAGCAGCGATGATGGCCGCTATTACGGTGGCAACTTTAGCCGGCAGCTGGATTCCGATGGTGATGGAACGTTTGGGCTTTGATCCAGCAGTTGCCAGCGGGCCGTTTATCACCACCTTGAGTGATCTTACCAGTGTATTGATTTATTTCAATATCGCTAGTCTCTTTATGGAACGTTTTATTGGACATTAATTGATGAATGAAAAAGACATATGCTGAAAGTAGTGAAAAATTTTGAAAAAAGCTTATGCCATTATTATCCGTAATGGGTTGATCTTATTAGTTCGGCGACCAGGAATGCCTATTTGGGATTTACCTGGAGGCGACCTTCTTTCAAATGAAAAAGAACGTGATGGAATGCGGCGTTTAATCAAAGAAATGCTTTCTTTTGAGAGTACAGTCGAGGATTTAATCGGTATTTATACAAAAGAGTATCACGAAGAGATCACGTATGTTTATAAAGTACAAGAAACAGTCTCGCAAAGCCCGATGGAATCGCAAGATTATGCGGCATTTAATTTTTTTGATATCCATAATCTACCGTTGAATATTTTTCCTGATCGACATCGTCAAATCAGGGATTATTTAACAGGACGCTATCCAGTACGGTGGCGATTTAAAAGAAATACTTGGCTTGTTCGGATTGAAAAATTTATCAATAAACGAAAAAAATAAGGGTCGTGACACAATAGTCACGACCCTTTTACTGTAGCTTAATCAAGCTTGTTATTCAGCGACAATTTTTGTACCGTGAAGTTCATTTACTCCTAAAATTGCTGCGATTTCCTCCGCGTTGTTTGCGGTGATTCCTCCACCAGGTAAGATGATGATCCGGCCGGCTGCATAGTCCACCAATTCTTTTAGATGAGGAAGATTTTCATCGATTGTAGTCGATGCTGGTCCGCCATGGGTTAAGATGCGATCAATCCCGAGTTGAGCAAACCAATCAATGGTTTTGAACTGTTCTTTTTTAGTAAGTTTATCAAAGGCCATATGGAAAGTCGTCATCAAGCCTGCGCTATTGCCTAGTAACATTTCTAGCGCTTCTTCATCAACTTCATTTTCTTTGGTCAAACAACCAAAAACAACGCCGTCAGTCCCAGCATTTTTAGCATGAATCAAATCATTTTCCATGATTTTTAATTCCATGTCATTGTAGACAAAATCACCGCCACGTGGCCGAATCATAGTCATAACAGGGATATGTTTCTCACCTGCCAAAGCCAACGTTTCTTCGATTACGCCTAAACTAGGTGTTGTTCCACCAACGGCTAAGTTATCACACAATTCAATCCGACCAGCACCAGCTTGGATCGCTTTTGAAATATCTGTATAGTTTTCAGTACAAAATTCTTTAATCAAGGGTTCGTCCTCCAGTTTATGAAAAGATGCTCAAAATAGTTTTGATCAAATAATTTACAAGGTCACTGCCAACAAAAATACTAATTGAAGAAAAGAGGTTTTTGTTAGAAGAAAGCCAACTTTGACAAAAACCGTTTCTGCTAGATTTTAAGTAGTACCTTATCTTTAGTTTAGCATATCTCAGTGATAGTAGGAATAGCAGAACTATGCTATGATAGTCAGCAAAAAGGAAGTGAAAAAATGCTTAAAAAAATTGAGCGGAGTGCGTTGTTTTTAGCAAAACATCATGAGCTGTTTATCTGCCCCAAATGTCATCGCGAAATGATGCAACGAGAAAAAAGTTTAGTCTGTATGAACGGTCATCGCTTTGATTTGGCCAAAAAAGGCACACTATATTTTTTGGATCATCAAATCAAGACCGAATATGACAATCATATGTTTGCCCCCCGTGGACGAATGATCCGTTCAGGGATGTATCGACCAGTCATCGAAAAAATTTCTCAATTAATCCAAACAGGGAACGTATTAGATGTAGGCTGTGGTGAAGGCAGCTTCTTGCAACAAATTACTCAGTTCATACAAAATCCTGTAACGATTGGTTTTGACATCGCTAAAGAAGGAATCTACTTAGCCAGCAATCAGCCGATTGAAGCTTTTTGGTGTGTTGCTGACTTGACCAATCTGCCGTTTGCTGACCACTCTTTTGATACAATCTTAAATATTTTTTCACCGTCACATTATCGTGAATTCAAACGAGTAATGAAACCAGAAGGGTGTGTAATCAAAGTCGTCCCACAATCTGGGTACTTAAAGGAGTTACGCGCAGTGTATCATCCAGATGGTGAAACATATTCTAATGAGGCGGTCATCCAACGATTTGAAGAAGAACTTACGATTGATCAGCGGGAACGAGTGACTTATGAATTTGACATCCCAGTGGAAAATCGCTTGGATCTTTTAGAGATGTCACCGCTAGAATGGCAAGTATCACCTGAGATAAAAGCACGGTTAGCTGAAGATCCTTTGAAGAAAATAACAATTGATATAGAAATATTAAAAGGACATTAGAGTAATCGCTTTCATTGAAATTCATGAAAACAGAAGGTTGCATTTGTTACTTCGTGATGTTATAGTACTATCAAGTTGTTTTTCATTGGTTTTTATCAGGTTCCTGTTCTGATAAAAGTTAGTGAAAAGTGCTTCACTAACGTAGTGACTCGCCGTGCTGGACACCGAGTTGGTACGTTTTTTTTTGTTCAAAATCAGTTTTTATGAAAATAAATCTTAAATAAAATCGAGGGAACTACCATGACAAACCATATCGTATTATTTGAACCACAAATCCCTGCCAATACGGGCAATATCGCCCGAACATGCGCAGCTACTAACTCGCCGTTGCATTTGATCGAACCCCTAGGTTTTTCTACAGACGATAAACATTTGAAACGAGCAGGTCTTGATTATTGGAACGACGTAGATATCACTTATCATAAAGATCTCGCTGCGTTTTTAGACTATCTGGGTGATCGTCCATTACATTTAATCACAAAATTTGCCAATGGGACCTATACAGAAATAGATTATACAACGGGAGATCATTTCTTTATGTTTGGGAAAGAAACGACTGGATTGCCTGAAGAATTTATGCGTAAAAATACGGAAAAATGTCTGCGCATTCCGATGAATGATGAGCATGTTCGTTCACTGAATCTTTCCAACACCGTCGCTTTAGTAGTTTATGAAGCTTTACGGCAGCAATCGTTTCCCAATTTAGAATTGACGCATCATTACGAACACGATAAGTTAGACTAAATCAAAGGACTTGGAGAGAAATTTTATGAAACTTTATTTTACTCGTCATGGCAAGACGCGCTGGAATCAAGAAAAACGTTTCCAAGGTATGATGGGAGATTCCCCATTACTGCCGGAAAGTAAAGCAGCAATCAAAGCTTTAGGCACAGAGTTAAAAGAAATTCCTTTTGAAAAAATCTATACGAGCAGTTTAAAGCGAGCATATCTAACAGCAGAAGGTATTAACAAACAATTAACCCGACCAACTGAAATCGTTCGTTCAGAAGATTTACGAGAACTTGGGTTGGGAAAATTAGAAGGACAGTTAATACCAGCAATCATGGAACGTTACCCTGAAGACATGGTGAATTTACGCCATCATTTAGATCTATACGATCCCACTCCTTTCGATGGTGAAAAAATCGAAGACATGTTGAAACGGATTAATGACCTAGTAGAAAAAGCAGTTGAGGAATCTCAAGAAGGCCCGTTGCTTTTTGTTGGCCATGGTGCAGCGTTGACGGCGGCTGTTCAAGCATTAATTGGAAAACCACTGAGTGAATTACGAGCTATGGGCGGTTTATTTAATAATAGTCTAACGATTTTAGAAGCAACGAGCAGCAAGCCGCCGTATGAACTAATCCGTTGGAACGATGTCAGCTTTTTAGAAGGAATCGGTTCAAAACCTGATTCGTTATTGTGATAATAGTAAATCGTCAATCACTAAATGTTCGAATTTTTAGAAGGGAGGAGCAAAATGTCAGAGGAACAGTTATATATTGTGGGGACCTTAAAAGCGATCTTTTTTCAAAATCCTAGTAATTTTTATAAAGTCATGCTGATCAAAGTCAGCGAGACCAATAGTGATTATCTTGAACAGGAGATCGTGGTCACTGGTAGTTTTGGTGACATGCAAGAAGACGAAGATTATCGTTTTTTTGGACATTTTGTAGAACACCCTCGCTACGGCAAACAATTTTTAGTGGAAAGTTATGAACAAGCGCATCCGACTTCAGCAAATGGTTTGATCAATTATCTAGCTAGCGAGAAATTTCCTGGTATCGGTAAAAAAACGGCTGAAAAAATCATCGAAGTCTTAGGTGAAGAAGCTATCGATCAAATTATGGAAAATCCAGCTGTACTAGCCAAAGTTCCCAATTTGAATAGCAAAAAACAAAAAGTTATCGTGGATACTATTCGTCAAAATCATGGGATGGAACAAATCATCGTTGGCTTGAGCCGCTATGGTTTTGGTAGTCAACTTTCTTTTGCAATATTTCAAACATATCGAAATGAAGCGTTAGAAGTCATTGCAGAAAATCCTTATCAATTAGTAGAAGACATTGAAGGAATCGGGTTTAAAAAGGCAGATAGTTTAGCTGAACAATTAGGTATCGCAGCAGACAGTCCGCAACGTATCCGAGCAGCAATTTTTCATCAAGTGAATGAAGATGCCAATCAAAGTGGGGATACATATGTCGAAGCCCAACAGTTGTTGACTGAAGTCTTACAATTGCTAGAGACGACTCGTCCGGTTGAGATTGCTCCGGATCAGATTGCAAGTATGATCATTCAATTGGTTGAAGAAGAAAAAATCCAACAAGAAGCAACGAAAATTTATGAAAATACTTTATTTTATAGTGAGTGGGGTATTGCTTCTTCGATTGAACGTTTGTTGGCTCGGAAAAAAGAGATAGACTATCCTCAGAAGACAATCGATAAAAAATTACGCATGATTGAAAAGCAACTACAGATTACTTATGGCGATTCGCAAGACCAAGCAATCAAAGAAGCAATCCGTTCACCGCTATTTATTTTAACCGGTGGTCCGGGAACAGGAAAAACTACGGTGATCAATGGAATCGTCAAAATGTTTGCTGAGTTAAATGGACTGTCTTTAGATCCGAAAGATTATACGAATGCAATCTTTCCAATTTTGCTAGCAGCACCGACAGGACGGGCTGCAAAGCGAATGAATGAAACAACAGGATTACCAGCTAGTACGATCCATCGCTTGTTAGGGTTAAATGCCAATGATGATACGCCAGACATTGAAGCTAAAGAATTAGATGGCGGTCTACTGATTGTCGACGAGATGTCAATGGTAGACACGTGGCTAGCCAATACTTTGTTAAAAGCAATCCCTGATAATATGCAAGTCATTTTTGTTGGGGACAAAGATCAGCTGCCTTCTGTTGGCCCAGGTCAAGTTTTTCACGATTTATTGCAGATTGATGACATCCCTAAAATGGAACTAACGGATATTTATCGACAAGGTGACGGCTCTTCGATTATTCCACTAGCTCATGAGATTAAAGAAGGTAAATTGCCAAATGATTTTCGCAAAAATCAACAGGATCGTTCTTTTATTTCATGTCATGCATTTCAAATGGAAGAAGTTGTCAAACAGATTGTTGAACGTGCCAAGAAAAAAGGGTATACAGCACAAGATGTCCAAGTATTGGCGCCCATGTATCGTGGGCCAGCGGGAATTGACGCAATCAATAAGATGATGCAAGAGATTTTTAATCCTAATGATGGGCAAAAAAAAGAAGTTCAGTGGAACGATGTTGTCTATCGCATTGGCGACAAAGTCTTACAATTAGTTAATAATCCAGAATTAAATGTTTTTAATGGAGACATGGGAATGATTGTCGGCATTATACCTGCAAAAGAATCAGAAGACAAAGTAGATGAACTGGTTATCCAATTTGATAGCAATGAGGTTAGTTATAAGCGTTCTGAATGGAACAAGATCAAACTCTCTTATTGCTGTTCAATCCATAAATCCCAAGGTAGCGAGTTTAAAATGGTCTTACTGCCGATGGTCAAACAATATTCACGGATGCTTCAGCGTAATTTGCTTTACACGGCAGTGACCAGAAGCAAAGACCTGTTGATCTTACTAGGTGAAGAAGAAGCCTTTCAAGCATGCGTGAGCCGAAAATCAGCGGTTCGAAAGACGACTTTGATCGAACGTATCACATCAAAAGAAATAGCAGATGCTCCAGTTCCGCCAAAAAAAGAACCATTTAAGTCATCAAAAGAAGAGCAGCAATCAAAAATAAATGAACCGACTATTTTGACTCCAAAATTAATCGCATCACAAACAGTAGATCCTATGATTGGGATGGAAAATGTGACGCCGATGATGTTTATGTAATAAGTGAATCGAGTCATCTAAAGTAATAAAGCGCTAGTTGTTTGGAAAAATTGATTAGACAATCAAAAAGGACTGAAAAATAAATCAAACGATTTATTTTTCAGTCCTTTTATCAGCATACCAGATATATTGTGTTGCGGTGGAAAAGTTCATATCAAAAGAGCGTTCTCCCATCGCTTCGCCGTCTGCTTGACCATGTTGAGGGACAACCGAGACGATTCGAATCCGAGAGCTGGTGTAGTGTTTGTAGTGTTTATTTTGCGTATGTTTTTTTCGTACTAGTTGGAGCAAGAAACGTAAGATTGCCAGTAAGTTGGGCTTTTCTACAACTACTAGATCAATCATGTCTTTTTTAGGATCTGCCATTGGTGCGATTGCTATCCCGCCACCGAAATAAGGGATATTTGTGGTAGTGCATAAAAACGTCCGTTCAAAACTTAATGATTGACCATTCAACTCAACGAGAATCGGAAATGTTTTTTGTGTAAAGATCGCTTTTATCAAGTACAAAGCATAAGAAGCCGATCCTAGATGATACTTGTTTAAAAGTTTTTTTGACGTAGAGGCATTGGTAGTCGCAACAATTAACGCATCCAAGCCAATACCGACATTGTTTAAAATAATTCCTTGTTCTTCTCGAATCTTTTCTTCGTAATGAAATGTATTAATCGGTTGAGGTCTTACCGCCGAAGTGATTTGTTCGAAAGCTTTCTCTGGTTCACGAGATAGACCGATTCCGCGAGCAAAATCATTTCCTGAACCAGCTGGGATATAACTGACAGGCAGTTGCCGATCCAGAGTGTAAAACTGGTTGACGACTTCATGCAAAGTGCCGTCACCACCAATGACTACTAGTAAATGGAAGGAACGATCAAGATGTTCTTCTTCGCTAGTTTCTGACCAAGAACTCAATAAATCAACGATCCGTTCAACAATCGCGCGTTCATCACCTGGTCTTTTCGTGTAATAAGGTGTATATGTATAATCACCGTCATCCAATAATTGGATAATCTTTTCTGCTGTTTTCGCCGCATTGCCGCTGCCGGCTGCGGGATTAATTAAAATATGATAATGAAACTTCATGTCCTCGATCCTTTCAAAAAATGATTATAACAGAGTAGGGAGAGGAACTGTAGAAGAATGAACCATTTTTTTACGATAGGATTAAATCAAGATCACAACTAGTCCTCTTTTGACTTATAGGCTCATATAAAATTTACCGTTTAAGCAAGACCATCAACTGCGGTTTGGATGAACCAGTTAATGATTTTTTTCTCGTAGTTGGTTGCTTCAAATTCCTTATTGAGGATTGGAGCTTGCTTTTTACGATCTATTTGTACCACTAAGTTGCCCCATAAATAAAGTGCCGTATGGGCATCATTACTTGTGATTTTATATTTTTCGACTAAAGGAGCTCGAGTGCTGCAACAACCGTAATTTCCAGCAGTCCATTGCCCCTTAATGACTGCCTCACCATCTTGTTGTGCACGTTGATAGAGTTGTTCTAATTCATTGTCGATACCTAGCATAGCCATCGCCTGTCCTTCCTTAAAGTAAAGCAATTGTAGCATTTAATGTCGGCGCATTTCAATTTTGCTACACTTAAAAACATAATCAAGGAGTTGACTTGATTCTTAAAACAACGTATGCTGTAAAAGATTTCCAGCGGTTCATCAACCATCCCGCTTTAAAAAAACTCGGAGAAAGAAGGAATAATTATGAATATGGTGGAAAGAAATCGAGTTACTCTCGTAGTGACAAATGGAATCATCATGGCACTTTATTTAGCTTTGACAATCCTAGTATCGCCGGTAGCTTCTGGAGCAATCCAATTTCGTATTTCAGAAAGTTTGAATCATTTAGTCGTTTTTAATCGAAGATACCTATGGGGAATCTTTGGTGGTGTTGTTGTCTACAATGCAATCTTTGGTATGGGATGGCTGGATGTCGTCTTTGGCGGTGGCCAAACGCTTTTAGCATTATCTTTGACGGCGTTGTTACAAACTATCGTGAAAAATACCAAAATTCGTTTAGTCTTGAATGTCGTATTTTTTAGCGCAAGTATGTTTTTGATCGCGTGGATGTTGAATCTAACTGCTCAATTGCCATTTTGGCCGACGTATGGTTGGACAGCATTAAGTGAAGCAATCATTATGACAATCTCAGCGCCAATCATGTATTATTTAAATACGCGCTTACATTTTGCAAAACAAATATAAAAAATGGCGATCCTAATTTTAGGATCGCCATTTTAAGATTAATCATGCATCGTCAAAGATTCTACTTCTTGAATCTCAAAGTGTTTCCGTTCAAGATAATCGATGATTTGATTCAATTTATTTTCATCTACACCTGCAGGTAAGGTGAATAATGTCCGTCGTCCTTTAAAATCTTGGCCGACATCTAAAGTAATACAACTTGCGATAGGCGTGAATTTAGAGATGATCTTGGCCATTGCCGCCAAGTCGCCGCGTTTTCCAGCTGATACGATTGTCAATACATAGCTACCAGTTTGGATATTCCAAGATTGTGACAGCATACTTAGTAAAGTGCTGTGGGTCAGAATGCCATAAAAGTGATGATCTTCATCTAGAACAGTAATATATGGCAACTCTTTGATCGTGAAAAAAATCTTGAAAAAAGAAGTATCCAATGAAATAAATTTTGTTGCATTTTTAAGTAAATGAGTGACAGGCAGATTCATGTCGCCGCCATTTGCTTTGTGCCGATAAATATGCATCTTGTAAATATTGCCTCGGAAAATTTGATCGCTTTCATCCAGGATTGGGACACAACGAAAGCCAGTGCCTTCTAAAATGTCCAGCGCCTCTTGTAATGTTGTTGATTCATTGATCGTTGTCAAATTCTCTTTGGGGTAAACGAGACTTTTTAGTAACATCCAATAACCCTCCAATAAAGCTATTCATTCTTTCATCATACTATCATATTCTACCTGAGAAAGAAATTTATTTTGGCAATAAGTCTAATCTGTTATCTATTCCATCGAATAAAGAATGGTTAATCGATGATTGACAGAAAAAAGGATAGATGATACTGTTAGTCTGTAACTTTGTGGGGACAATGACTGTGCTTTTTTAAGCATTGGAACTGTTAGCATTGTACTATGCAGTAACAAAGAATAATACACCACAAAAATGTCAGATAACTTGATAAAAAATTATTAATAAGAATTAGGAGTAGATCGCTATGGCAGCAAAAAAAGCGGCTTTGGCCTGTACAGTCTGTGGTTCGAGAAATTATACGAAATCAGTGAGTGAAGGCAAACGCGGGGAGCGTTTAGAGATCAATAAGTTTTGTAAACATTGTAATCAGTATACGATACATAAAGAAACAAAATAATTAATAAACTAGGGGGAGAATCGATTGAGTTTTTTACGCAGTGTAAAAGAAGAAATGAAGCTTGTTACATGGCCTTCAAAAAAACAATTGCGCCATGATTCGCTAGTTGTAATCGAAACATCGATTATTTTCGCTTTGATGTTTTTCATCATGGATACAGCGATCCAAGCACTGATCAATTTGATCATTCGCTAGTAGCCAATTCTAAAAAAGCATGTTATACTATTTGAGAGAAAAAACCTTGGGAATGCTGAGGTTTTTTTATTTTAGGACGAGGAGCCGATGGCGAAAATGGAATCTTTTGAAAAACAATGGTATGTATTACATACTTATTCCGGCTATGAAAACAAAGTAAAAGCAAACTTAGAATCACGTGCACAAAGTATGCGTATGGAAGATTATATCTTTCGAGTAGTTGTCCCTGAAGAAACAGAAACAGAAGTTAAGGGCGGCAAAGAAAAAGAGATCGTTCATAAAACATTTCCTGGGTATGTGTTAGTAGAAATGGTCATGACAGATGATTCTTGGTATGTGGTTCGTAATACACCAGGAGTAACTGGGTTCGTTGGTTCTCATGGAGCCGGAAGCAAACCAGCGCCATTGATGCCAGAAGAAATCAATCATATCTTGCGTTCATTAGGTATGAGCACGCGTCAGCATGAACTTGAAGTAGAAGTTGGCGAGACTGTGAAAATCATTGAAGGTGCTTTTGCAGGACTCGAAGGTGTGATCACCGAGATTGATGAAGAACGTGATAAAATTAAAGCCAATATCGATATGTTTGGCCGTGAAACAAGTACAGAACTAGATTTCGATCAAGTCGATAAAATTTAAAGCAAAAAGGTTGTGACTGTTGTCGCAGCCTTTTTTTTGATGAGAGCAAGCCAAATAACTAAGTTTTTTAAAAATAATAAATTTAAGATTGATTTGCTGATTTCTTTGAGCTTATAGTAGGAGAAAAATTGAATTGAGAAACGGGGAGAAAGTGTTGAAAAAAGGATTCATCGGATTGTTTATGCTAACAACTCTTTTGGTATTTGTTGGTTGCAGTGTTGGACAAAGTCAGGAGGTTGGAAAAACAGAGAAGCTGCAAGCTTCAGCTGCTGCAAAGACAAGTGAAAACGTGGAGAAAAGTACAGTGCCGACAGTTTTCATCCACGGGTATGGCGGTACCGCCAATTCATTCGGCGGGATGATTCAACGCTTAACAAATGCAGGTAAAACACAAAGAGAGATGGTCATTACTGTTCAAACAGATGGCAGTTTACAAGTTGATGGTCAGTTGAGCAAGAAAAAAAATAATCCAAGTATCCAAGTATTGTTTTTAGCTAATAAAGATAATGAATGGAATCAAACGAAATGGATCTATGAAGTATTGAAATATGTCAAACAACAAGGGGCAGATCAAATAAATCTAGTTGGACATTCGATGGGTGGGGTTAGTTCATTACGCTATTTGACAACCTATGGTCAACCAGAAGATGCACCAATGATCAAAAAATTTATTTCTATCGGTGCCCCGTTCAATGATTTCGATGATACTTCTGGAGAGCAATCAATCGATAATCTATTACAAAATGGACCTAGTCAAGAAGCTAGCCGTTACGTCGATTATACAAATGGAATCGATAATATCCCTGATCAATTGCCGATTTTATTATTAGCGGGAAAATTAGCTGAAGATTCCACAACGGATGGGACTGTTCCATTGACGAGTGCATTAGCGACTTATCCGCTGCTAAAAGCTCATGGTAATCCGATCACGTATCAAGTATTTACCGGACCACATGCACAACATAGTCAATTACATGAAAACCTTGAAGTCGATCAAGCAGTCGCTGACTTCTTGTGGTAAAGATGTTCAACAAACAGCTGAAATAAAGAAAAAGGAGTTGTGACAAAATTTTGTCACAACTCCTTTTTTGATTCAAAAAATTAAACGGTCGCTTTTTCTGGATTACCAAAAACTTGACGTTGCAAACGTAAGCCAGTTGGTGTAGTTGCGACACCGCCTTCAGCTGTTTCTTTGAAGACTTGCGGCATTGCCCGTCCAACTTTATACATGGCTTCAACAACTTCATCAGGTGGAATCACACTACGAATACCAGCCAGTGCCATATCTGCTGAGATAAAGGCTTGAGAAGCACCCATTGCATTACGTTTGACACAAGGGACTTCTACCAATCCTGCTACCGGATCACAAATCAGGCCCATCACATTTTTTAAAGTAATCGCTAGTGCATGAGAAGCCATCTCTGGTGTTCCGCCATTTGCAGCAACTAAAGCGGCTGCTGACATCGCGCTAGCCGAACCGACTTCAGCTTGGCAACCACCTTCAGCTCCAGAAATAGAAGCATTATTTGCCATAACTAAACCAAAAGCGCCTGCAGTAAATAGAAAATCAAGTTGTTCTTCGTGACTTAGATTTAGTTTTTCGCGTGCGGCCATTAAAACACCTGGTAAAACACCAGCACTACCAGCAGTTGGAGTGGCACAGACCAATCCCATTTTCGCATTGACTTCATTGACAGCAATCCCGTTACGAACAGCTGTCAAAATTGTTTCGCCGCTCATGAATTTTCCGCTTTCAATGTAATCATTCATTCGTTTTGCATCGCCACCAGTGATTTTTGTTACTGAAGTCACACCTTGGATGCCTTCTTCAATAGAGTTTTCCATTACTTCTAAATTGCGTTCCATCAACGCAATGATTTCTTCGCGTGTACGATCTGTTAATTCCATTTCAGTTGTGATCATCAATTCACCAACTGAAGGATAATCCTTTACTTGTTCGACAAGTTCTTGGATTGAGTAAAACATGACAATTCCTCCTCATTCGTGTTAATGTAAACAGCCTTTGTTGAAAATAGGCTGCAGCGAGCGATTTTTTTAAAGAATCCGTGAGTCTAAAAGAGAAAACGCTGCCTATTTGAAATAGGTCACACTTAAAATGTCGCTTTCTTGTTTGATTTCTTTTCTTAAAGCTTCTGGATCTTCAGGTGTATCATCAATCTCTAAAAGAACAATTCCATTTTCGCCTTTTGTTTGGCGAGTCATCGTTACTTTTCCGATGTTTAATCCATGTTTCATGAAGATTGCAGAAACGCGTGATAACAAACCAGGTACATCTTTATTGATAATGATATAAGTCGGGTTCCCCATGGCAAGTGAGATGCTGTAGCCATTTAATTCAGTGATCTGAATGTTACCGCCGCCGATAGAAACACCTGTGATAGACATTTCTAAATCACCTTTGATCATTCGGAGAGTAACCGTGTTTGGATGATCAGCGATTTCTTTTTTTGGTACGAATAAAACTTCCATTCCTTGTTCGTGAGCGATTTTCAAAGAATCGGATAAACGAGGATCATCTGGCTCCATCCCCAAGATACCGCCAACCAACGCGATGTCTGTACCGTGTCCGCGATAAGTCTTGGCAAATGATTCATATAAATCAAATTCGACTGAATCAGGACGTTCTCCAAAGATCATTCGGCACACTTTTCCAATTCTTGCTGCGCCAGCAGTATGTGAGCTACTTGGTCCCACCATCACTGGACCAATAATGTCAAAAACACTTCGATATTTTAAAACTTCCATTATTTTAACCCTCCTTAATTTATCCGATGAAAAGCCTCATCAATTCGACCATAGTGTAACATATCCGCTTTCTGAAAATAGCTAGATTAATAATTTATTTTGTTATTCTCATAGTAGTTAAAGAGATTGTGAAGCGTTTTATTATTGTCAAAAAATTTCAACAGTAAGAAATCTATCTTGCGTTTTGATACATAATCTGCTATGATATCAAAGTGTGTCTTTGTACACACTGTTTTAAGTGGGAGGAGAAATTTTGATCTCCAATTAACCACATCACGGACTCAAGGAGGTTTGTCTCGTGGCAAAAAAAGTAGAAAAATTAGTTAAATTGCAAATTCCTGCAGGGAAAGCAACACCAGCTCCCCCAGTAGGTCCTGCACTAGGTCAAGCGGGTATCAACATCATGGGATTCACAAAAGAATTCAATGCTCGTACAGCTGATCAAGCAGGTTTGATCATCCCAGTTGTGATTTCTGTATATGAAGACCGTTCATTTACATTCATCACAAAAACACCGCCAGCTGCAGTATTATTGAAAAAAGCAGCTAAAATTGAAAAAGGTTCAGGTGAACCAAACAAAACTAAAGTTGCAAAAGTTACTAGCGACCAAGTAAAAGAAATCGCTGAGTTGAAAATGCAAGACCTAAACGCTGCTAACGTTGAGTCAGCAATGCGCATGGTTGAAGGAACTGCACGAAGCATGGGAATCACTGTCGAATAATCATCGACGACCCAAGAAAGTAGCTTCTCAGTTGGCTCCCTATCTAAAGATACGGAACACGTGGGAGGTTCTACCGTTATAACCACATCAAGGAGGAAACAAAATGGCTAAAAAGAGCAAAAAAATGCAAGATGCATTAAAAAAAGTTGATACTACTAAAGCTTACCCAGTTGGAGAAGCAGTAGCACTAGCAAAAGAAATTAACTTCGCAAAATTTGACGCAACGGTTGAAGTTGCTTACAAATTGAACGTAGACCCTAAAAAAGCAGACCAACAAATCCGTGGAGCAGTTGTGCTTCCAAACGGAACTGGTAAAACACAAACTGTTTTAGTATTCGCTAAAGGCGAAAAAGCAAAAGAAGCTGAAGCTGCTGGCGCTGATTTCGTTGGCGACGACGACATGGTTGCAAAAATCCAAGGTGGATGGTTCGACTTTGACGTTGTTGTAGCAACACCTGATATGATGGCTACAGTCGGTAAATTAGGTCGTGTGCTTGGACCAAAAGGTTTAATGCCTAACCCTAAAACTGGTACTGTAACAATGGATGTTACAAAAGCTGTTGAAGAAGTAAAAGCTGGTAAAGTAACTTACCGTGTGGATAAAGCTGGTAACGTTCATGTACCAATCGGTAAAGTATCATTCGATGATGCGAAATTAGTTGAAAACTTCAACACAATCAATGAAACTTTAGTAAAAGCAAAACCTGCGACAGCTAAAGGTCAATACATCAAAAACATTTCATTGACAACAACATTTGGACCTGGTATCCATGTTGAACAAACAGCTATCTAATTTATTTTAGAAAAATACTTGACTCGGCTAGCTTATCTGTGGTAAGTTAGTCGAGGTTAATTTATTAACTGTACCGAAGACAGTAGGTGACGCAAGTCTTAATTTCCTACCGAGGACATTTATTGAGAACATTCAATAGTCCCTCTATGTCTACGGTGGCATAGGGTATTTTTTTGCTTTCTTGCAAAAAATGCTCTTCCATCAAAATCAGGAGGTGAAATATATAATGAGTGAAGTAGCAATCGCTAAAAAAGCCGCTATCGTTGATCAAGTCACTGAAAAATTCAGCGCAGCAGCTTCAGCTGTTATCGTCGATTACCGTGGTTTAACTGTAGAACAAGTGACTGAATTACGTAAACAATTACGCGACGCTAATGTTGAAATGAAAGTTATCAAAAATTCTATCTTGGTTCGTGCCGCTGAAAAAGCTGGCTTGAACGGATTAGAAGAAGTATTCTCAGGACCAACTGCTGTTGCATTTAGTAATGAGGATGTAGTTGCCCCAGCTAAAATTATCGATGAATTCGCTAAAACAGCTGAAAAACTAGAAATCAAAGGCGGTATCATTGAAGGAAAAGTAGCTTCTATCGAAGAAATTACTGCTCTTGCAAAACTACCGAACCGCGATGGACTTCTTTCTATGCTATTATCTGTCCTTCAAGCGCCAGTCCGCAACGTGGCTTACGCTGTGAAAGCAGTCGCAGAAAAAGAAGAAGAAGTAGCTTAATGGCTGCTTAATTAAAAAATAAAAAACTTACCTAAACGGAGGAAATTAAAATGGCATTGAACATTGAAAACATTGTCGAAGAACTAAAAGGCGCGACAATCTTAGAATTAAACGACTTAGTTAAAGCTATCGAAGACGAATTTGGCGTAACTGCTGCTGCTCCTGTAGCTGCTGTAGCTGGCGGAGCTGCTGCTGGCGCTGCTGAAGAACAAACAGAATTTACAGTTGAATTAACAGCTGTAGGTGACCAAAAAGTTAAAGTTATCAAAGCAGTTCGTGAAGCAACTGGCTTAGGTTTGAAAGAAGCTAAAGCTGTAGTTGATGGCGCTCCTGCACCAGTTAAAGAAGATGTATCTAAAGAAGACGCTGAAGCATTAAAAGCTGCTTTAGAAGAAGTTGGCGCATCTGTAACATTAAAATAATTTTTGCAAATTATTTAAAGACTAGAAACCTTGTTAAATCAAGGCTTCTAGTCTTTTTTGTGCTGATGATTTAAATAAATGAGACCGGCTTATCATTAAGCTGATCTCATTTATTCTATAAGATTATCCAATTTTAGCTACTCTCCCGCCTAACTTGTCAGCAAGTTTGGTTGCTTGTTCTTCGGTATTAAAACGCCATGCTAAATTTTTATCATGTGTTCTCTTGCCCTTAGCGGTAATGTAACTATGTAGGACAATAATTGTATACATAAGAGCGTTGCTCCTTTCAGATAGTCTGTGACGATTATAGAAGAAATAGAAAGCGCTGTCAATAGATGTCGTAAATAATCGTGTATATCTGTGAAATAGATAAAATATATCACAGATAATAATAATTATATATAAATAAAAAAATTTATTTTATGAGTCGAACAAATTAGGGATGTTCTTCAGCTGATGCTTTATGAGGTCTTCTGGTTTAATAGATAAAAGGCGAGAATCAAATATAGATTTAGCCATTTTTCCTATAGTAAAATTAATCTGTAGTGTAGAGATTAAGCGAAATGGATATTTTTTGGCAGCGGTTACTTTTTGAGCAAGTTCTTTGTATTATTAAATAATAATGAGTAGACTAATAATAAGAAGAAAAGGAGTGATAAATTTTGAAAAAACTATACGAAACAGCGATGATTAATCATGGAGGCCGTGACGGAGAAGTCCAAGCACCAAATGGCAGTATGAAGATGAAGATTGAAGCACCTTCTATTCATGCAGAAGGGACAAACCCAGAACAATTATTTGCAGCAGGCTACGCTTCTTGTTTTAATGGTGCCGTTCATCATATGTTGGAAGAACATAAACTTGAGTCAGATGCCGAAGTAAAAGCTCGTGTATCATTATACCAGCTTGATGATGGCGGGTATCAAATCGGAGTGATTTTAGAAGTTTCACTACCTGGTGTGGAAAAAGAAGAGGCACAAAAAGTCGTTGAAGAAGCGAATGAATTCTGTCCATATTCAAAAGCAACTAAAGGAAATATTGATGTAGAAGTCAAATTAGTATAAAAGATTGATCTCCCACAATGATGGGAGATTTTTTGTTTTAACAAAAATAGAGAAGTATTAAAAAAGGTCTTATCACATCCAAGTGATAAGATCTTTTTTTAGGCTTGTTCTGATAATGCGTCGACTTGTTTTTTCCGGTAACTAAAAAGAATCACCAGATAAATACCAGCAGTAAAGATTGTGACACCGATTGGATTGTTCATCAGGATACCTATAAAAATCAATCCTAGAACGAGGATCACTAAACCGCTGAAGAAACGCTCGCTGCGGGTCCCTTTTTTCAAAGCTAGAACAAGGGAGGCGACACTGATCAATAACCAAGTAAGCAAAACAGAATAAGATAAAGAACCGACTAGGTAATTAAATAGCTTATTACCTAAGAAGTAAGATAAAACAACTCCAAGATAAAGTGTACCTGTACAAAATAAAACAGCACGTTGTGGGACTTGATGTTTATTTAAAACAGCTAACTTAGAAGTAAATCCAGCATTTTCCCGTACTCGGAAATACAATGTTCGTGACGAAGCATAGACACCGGAGTTGATTGAAGAAAACAGTGCTAATACGATAACGAAATTGACAATATCAGTTGCAAAAGGGATGTGCATTTTTTGGAAGACCATTACAAACGGACTGGCAGTCGTTGTAGCTAAAGCATCCCAGCGATAAATGATTAAAAGCAAAGTCATAGGGATGATATAAAATGAAATGATTCTTCCCATGACACCTTTAATGGCTTTAGGGATTGCTGTTTTAGGGTCTTCTGTCTCACTAACAGTAATAGCGATCAATTCAGATCCGCCGTAAGAGTAAATAACGACTAGAAGAGAATTAACTAATCCGCTCAATCCATGAGGAGCAAATCCACCGTGACTGTTCATGCGAGAAATCGTATCAAGAAATCCGATGTTGAATATTTCATGAGCAACTAGGTACGTACTAAAAATAATTAAAATAATGATCACAGCAATTTTAATAAAAGCCAACCAATATTCCGTTTCAGCAAACAAGCGAACAGAATACAAATTTATCACTGTCGTCAGAAGCGCTAAGAGCAATACAAAGACCCAGGAAGGCACATGAGGGAACCATAATTGCATAAAACTTGCTGCTGCAACTGCTTCGGCGATAATATTGACCATCCATAATGACCAGTACAACCAGTCAATAAAATCGGCTGTTCGTTCTCCTAAAAATGGTTTGATGATTCCTGATAACCCTTGGACGTTGTCCCCATTTAAAACTAAACGGCCTAAACCATTCATAACGATAAAAAGAACCAACCCACCAAGTAAAAAGGCGAGGATAACCGAAGGACCTGCAATACCGATTGCTTCGCCGCTGCCTTTGAATAATCCCGCACCGATTGCACCGCCAAGGGCCAACATCATGATGTGGCGAGAAGTCATTTGTTTTTGTAGTTTATTTTCCATAAAGTTCCTCATTCCTATAATTTCTATAATAGATAGAATAATTTTTAGATTGCTAATATTCAGATAATTATCCGTCTATAATACCAAAACATTCAGACAATTTTATTCTAATGAAAGAAATTTCATTTTATTTTCATTTTTTAAAAATAATTAGTTCTAATTCATTAAAAAACAAAAATATTATTTCATTTTTAGATTAAAAACAGGCATTCGTATAAAATGATGAGAAAGTAAAGAGACAGAGAATCCATATGAATCCTACATCTTCAAAAATTTCTAGTTAATAGAATTTTTTGGTGTAGCTATTAAATCAGTGAGAGAGCCTAAGGGGAAGGTGTTTGTAAAACCATCAACGAATTGAGACGGTTATATTTTAAGCAAATAAATAGAAAAAAATTCAGATACTTTATAAAATAATGGTGTAATTATTCTGTAAAGAAAGAAGGAGAGACAAATGAGTTGGTTATGGACATTAATTATCGGTGCAGTAATCGGTGCGATCGCAGGTGCAATTACTAAAAAAGGCGGCTCGATGGGATGGATCGCAAATATTGTCGCAGGTCTGGTTGGTGCTGCCCTTGGTCAAGCATTGCTAGGATCATGGGGACCTAGCTTAGCAGGGATGGCATTGATTCCTTCTATTGTTGGTGCTGTCATTGTTGTTGCAGTAATTTCTTTCTTCCTTGGGAAAAGAAAGTAGCTTTTGATAGCAGTTCGTTGTAGTGTAATTTCGATTGGCGAGGATGCTAGAGGCCAAACTATCGGTGGTTATTATCAAAATTCCTAAGTCTTAATAAGTAGTAAATCAAATAATTATTGGTCGTACCTTGTTTAAGGTACGATTTTTTAATGCCTTCTTTAGTTGGTTTTATCATTAACCTAAACAATAACTCGATCATTTTATTTGTAATTATTTTTAATATTATAGGATTATTAGGACTAAAAAAGCGATCTACCAGCACTTAGGTAGGTCGCTTTTAGGCTTAGATTGTACGGACTGTCTCTCTTTGAATCAAGTGGTGCGGTACGACTAATTGAACCCCGCTTGATTGTTGATGGTTTATTTGTTCCATTAATTTTTGCGTACTTAAACGGCCGAGATCTGAAATGTCGATGTCGATCGTTGTTAAATATGGATGGACTAGTGTTGCAAAAATGGAATTATTAAAACTGATCACAGATAAGTCATCTGGGACTTTGTATCCATGTAATGTTGCCAATTGAATCATACGTAAGGCAAAAATATCATCAATCACAACTAGCGCAGTTGCCCCAGTTTCTTTGATTAGTTCAGGGAATTGAGTGTAATCTTCTGGTTGCAGCATCGTCAAGGGCGGGTGAGTAGGTAAGCCTTGCAACATCATCGCTTCTTGATAACCAAAGTAACGTTCAAAGAAAATGACTTCTTGATTCACATTGGATACGAATAAGATATTTTTATGTCCTTTTGCGAGTAAATGCTCGGTTGCTTGTTTTCCCAGCAATTGATTGTCGTTGTCAACATAAACAATGTCAGTTTCTCTTTTTGCAGGACGTCCGATCAATGTAAAAGGTACTTGGTGGTGATAGAGATAGTCAACAACAGGATCATCTTTTTCAGAATAAGCGAGAATAAAGCCGTCGACTTGTTTTTGGCGATGCATCCGTGTGACATTCTCCAAAAGAGTCTGACTGTTATCAGCTGAGGCAACAGCCGTCGTTACTTGAAATTCTGCAGCTGTCTCATTGACTGCATTTAGTAATTCCAAATAAAGTGGATTGCCTAAGCGTTCACGTGAATCTAACGGTGGTAAGATCACGCCTAACGAATTGGCTCGTTGTGTACCAAGATTTCTCGCAGTGATATTGGGATAATAGCCCATTGCATCCATAATTTTGCGGACTCGCTGTTTTGTTTCACTAGAGATGCTAGGGTGATCATTAATTACACGGGAAACAGTTGAAGGAGAGACGTTTGCTTTTTTCGCCACATCTTTAACGGTAGTCATAATTTTTCGCTCTCCTTTCTTAATTGATTAGTTTGCCCATTGTTTTTCTAGAAACGCTATAGTCAGCTCGCTAGTTGATTCTACTAAAGGAATATCCGTACCTAATTGTTCGGCTTTTCCAACACCGATAGGTAAAGCGCCGCTGGCTTTGATGGCACGAATACCTGCTTGAGCATCCTCGATTCCGATACATTCTTCAGGTTTTAAGCCGATTACTTGTGCCGCTAAATTAAAAATATCTGGAGCTGGTTTTCCAGCTTGCACCGCTGCTGGATCGGCGATACCGTCGAAATAAGCAGTCAACTGCATTTGTTCTAATAAAAATGGGCCGTTTTTGCTGGCAGAAGCTAAAGAGATTTTGATCCCGGCGTGTTTTAGAGACTTCAGTAATTCTAAAATACCTGGATAGACATCTTTAGGTGAGACAGATTGGATCATTTCAACATAGTGATCGTTTTTAGTTTTGGCTAACTCCGTAAATGCTGCTTGAGAAAAATCATTTTCACGATTGCCGTGTGCTAGGATGAGTCGCAAAGAGTCTTCTCGGCTGACACCTTTTAATTTCTCGTTGAATTGCCGATCAATGGAAATCCCTAAATCATCTGCTAATTTTTTCCAAGCCAGATAATGATACTCTGCAGTATCAGTGATAACACCGTCTAAATCAAATAAAACGCCTTTAAACATTTGGTTCCTCCTTTTTTAATGGAACCGTCGTTGAATCACTTAAGAGAATTTCTTTCTCATAAAGCATCATAGCTAAGGCTGGCCCATCTTTCAAGTCGATTTGAACTTCTTTTTGGGTTACGTTTACAGCTAAGAGACGGCCTCGATAATTAATATGGAAGGAATATTCTTCCCAATTTGTTGGCAATAATGGGGCAAAACTCAATGTACCGGAGCTTGTTTTCATTTGGGCAAAACCTTGGACGATTGTAAGCCAGCTGCCGGTCATAGAGGTAATATGCAGTCCATCATCTGTGTCGTTATTGTAATTGTCTAAATCTAAACGAGCTGTTCGTTGGTACATCTCCATCGATTTGTCTATCATGCCTAATTCAGCGGCTAAAATTGCATGGATAGAAGGAGAAAGTGACGACTCATGAACAGTCATCGGTTCATAAAATTCAAAGTTTTTACGTTTTTCTTCAGTAGTGAATTGATCACCAAAGAAGTAGATTCCTTGTAAAACATCGGCTTGTTTAATAAAGCACGAACGTAAAATTTTATCCCAAGACCAATTTTGATTTAATGGTCGATCTGCTGGACGTAGTTTGGAAGTTGGCATTAGATCTTTATCTAAGAAAGTATCATGTTGGACGAAAATACCTAATTCTTCATCCGTTGGGAAATACATGTGTTCAATAATATCTTGCCATTTTTCTTGCTCTTCTGCAGAAATTGTCACAGTCGCATGCGTTTGATATTTTTTATAATTTTCCAGAGTATAAGACAATACCCAAGTGGCTAAGTAATTTGTATACCAGTTGTTATTAACGTTGTTTTCATACTCATTAGGCCCAGTCACACCGTGGATCATATATTTTTGTTGACGTTTTGAATAATGAACCCGATCTGCCCAGAAACGGGCAATTTCAGTTAATACTTCTAGTCCTTCTTTTTGAATGTACTCTTCATCGCCGGTGTAAGTCGTGTAATTATAAATTGCGTGAGCGATGGCGCCGTTTCGATGGATCTCTTCAAACGTAATCTCCCATTCATTATGGCATTCGACTCCTGTAAAAGTAACCATCGGATATAAAGCACCTTTTAACCCTTGTTGACTGGCATTGTGTTGTGCTTGGGGCAGTTGATTGTGGCGATATTTCAATAGATTTTTAGTGACATTTGGTTCAGAAATTGCTAGATACATCGGAACAGCATAAGCTTCGGTGTCCCAATAAGTTGCGCCGCCATATTTTTCGCCAGTAAATCCTTTTGGTCCGATATTTAATCGTTCATCTTCACCATAATAAGTAGAAAATAATTGGAAAATATTGAAACGAATGCCTTGTTGCGCCTCGTCGTCTCCACCGATTAAGACATCTGCTAATGCCCAGCGATTTGCCCAAGCAGCATTTTGTTCTGCTAACAACTCTTCATAAGAAGCTGTGTAGTCGGTTAATAAGGCACGAGCTTTTTTGCTTTGTTCAGCTTCAGGAACATCTCGACTGGTTAAGATGACTACACGTTTTTCTAAGCGGATTGCTTGTTTAGGTTTCAAATCATAGGTGAAAGTTTCGCTAACTTCTAACGTATCGTCATGCTGTGTACCAATCTCGGAACTAAGATGTTTCATTGCACCAGTTACTGAAAATTGTTCGATGCCAAAGTTATTTGGGATAGTTTGTGTTGTTAAGAAATGGACATCTTCGTCATGACCACGTTCTTTTTCTAACCAGAACATCTCTTCGTAATTACTATCCTCGTTTTGGACATTGCTATCTAGTTTAGAGATTACTTTCAGCTGTGCCTCTCCAGCTAAACTCTCAGCCGTAAGTCGAATTACTGCTAATTCTTTTTTTACGACGCTTAAAAAACGTTCAAAAGTAAAGCGAATCTTTGCTTTATCGACAGTCACTATAAAAGAGCGGGTGAGAACACCATTTTGCATATCCAATTCTAAATAGAAATCTTCAACATCTGTCACAGCTAAATCAATTTCTTGTTCATTGATGAATAAGCTCATTTGGATAAAGTTCAGCGCGTTGATCACTTTACCAAAATATTCTGGATAACCATTTTTCCACCAACCAACCCGAGTTTTATCAGGATACCAAATTCCTGCAAGGTACGTCCCTTGGTGGTGATCCCCGCTATAACTTTCCTCAAAATTTCCGCGCATTCCCATGTATCCATTACCAATACTAGTCAAAGATTCCTGTAGTCGGCGATTTTCTTTGTCTAACTTCGTAGTTCTAATTTTCCAAGGGTCGATTTCAAAAAGACGTTGAACTTTTTTCATGGTAGTCCTCCTTAAAGTATTCATTAGAGATCCATTCAATTAAAGTGGTATCACTCATTAAACTGTTGGATAGTCATTGAAATAAGATCTATAAGTTTTGTTAATTCCATAATAAACGCAACCGGTTGCGTAAGTCAAGCATGAATCTATTTCCTGCTATTTAAATATTTTTAAGTAGATTATACTGAGAGAAAATAAATTAATTGAAAGAGTTTACAAAAAAAGATAATGAGTATATAATGCAATTTAACGAAACCGATTGCGCAAATTATTTGCAATACTATTTAGGAGGAACGAGCATGGAAGGAATCAAAAAGATTTTTAGTTTTGAATTTTGGCAAAAATTCGGGAAGGCATTGATGGTGGTAATCGCGGTAATGCCAGCCGCAGGTTTAATGATCAGTATAGGAAAATCATTGCCATTGATTAATGAAAATATCGGATGGTTAGTCACGACCGGCGGAGTTGTTGAAAACATTGGTTGGGCGATCATCGGGAATCTACATTTGCTTTTTGCATTAGCGATTGGCGGAAGTTGGGCGAAAGAACGTGCCGGCGGAGCATTTGCTGCTGGGCTATCATTTATTTTAATTAATCGAATTACCGGTGCAATCTTCGGAATAACTTCTGAAATGTTGGCAGATCCTACTGCGATGACTCATACATTGTTTGGTCAAAAAATCATGGTGGATGGCTATTTTACCAGTGTACTAGAGGCACCAGCATTAAATATGGGGGTATTCGTCGGAATCATCGCTGGGTTTGTCGGAGCGACGGCTTACAATAAATACTACAATTTCCGGAAGTTGCCAGAAGTGCTGACTTTCTTTAATGGAAAACGGTTCGTTCCTTTTGTTGTTATCTTGCGTTCAGTGATTGTCGCCTTAGTATTGGCACTGATTTGGCCAGTAATCCAAACAGGGATTAATGATTTTGGTAAGTGGATTGCAAATTCTCAAGATACTGCACCAATTTTAGCACCGTTTTTATATGGAACGTTAGAACGATTGCTTTTACCATTTGGGCTGCATCATATGTTGACAATCCCAATGAACTATACACAATTAGGTGGCACGTATGAAATATTGACTGGAGCACAGGCGGGAAGCCAAGTGTTTGGTCAAGACCCGCTGTGGTTAGCTTGGGCAACGGATTTAGTGAACTTAAAAAATAGTGGGGATATATCTCAATACCAAGATGTATTAGCACAATGGACACCAGCACGATTTAAAGTTGGGCAAATGATTGGTTCAACGGGTATTTTAATGGGATTGACGGTAGCGATGTATCGGAATGTTGATCCTGATAAGAAGAAAAAATATAAATCAATGTTCTTGTCAGCAGCAGTAGCCGTTTTTCTAACCGGCGTCACTGAACCGTTAGAATTTATGTTTATGTTTGTTGCGGTACCGTTATATGCTTGTTATGCCGTGATCCAAGGAGCAGCTTTTGCAATGGCAGATTTGATCAATCTACGGGTGCACTCATTTGGAAATATTGAATTATTGACTCGAGTACCAATGGCTATACGTGCAGGTTTAGGCAGTGATTTGCTTAATTTTGTATTGACCAGTATCGCATTTGGTGTATTTACGTATTTCTTTGCAAACTTTATGATCAAAAAATTCAATTATGCAACACCAGGAAGAAACGGCAATTATGAAGTCGATAATGAAGAAACAACAAGTTCAGCAACTAACGGATCCGTTTCAGCAGATTCGCAAATTGTTAAGATTATCAATTTGTTAGGTGGACCGCAGAATATTACAGACGTTGATGCTTGCATGACGCGTTTACGAGTAACAGTCGCGGATAAATCTGTTGTCGGCAGTGAGGAACAATGGAAAAAAGCCGGAGCAATGGGGCTTTTAGTAAAAGACAATGGGGTTCAAGCAGTTTATGGTCCTAAAGCAGACATTCTTAAATCGGATATTCAAGACCTGTTAGATTCAGGTGTAGAAATACCTGCGAGTGATTTCCAAGACAATGCAGAAAAAGCAGAAAAAACAACGGCTGCTTTCAAAGGGATGCAGATGAACTTTGCTGCTCCAGCAAATGGGGAATTGATTCCAATTGATCAAGTGCAAGATGACGTGTTCTCGCAAAAAATGATGGGTGAAGGATTTGCCGTTGTACCAGCAAATGGTGAGATTGCTAGCCCAGTCTCAGGGACGATTGTTTCAGTTTTTCCAACTAAACACGCGATTGGTATCAAAACAGAGGATGGAATCGAAGTATTGCTCCATATGGGGATTGATACGGTCGATTTAGGCGGAGCGGCATTTGAAATCAATGTTTCTGAAGGAGAAAAAGTTCAAGCAGGAAAAGTCGTAGCGACAGCAGATTTAGCAAAAATTAAAGAAGCCGGGAAACTAACAACGATGATTGTCGTCTTTACAAATGGTGACAAGATCGAAAATTACCATTATGATAAAACAGGATTTGTTTCACGTGGGGAGACAATCGGAACAATTGATTATTAAAGCGGGGCGAAAGCGATTAAAGTACTAACGTTAAACACGCACAGCTGGATGGAAGAACAAGACCAGCAGCAAATCGATGTGCTGGCTAACCAAATTGCTGAAGAGGAGTATGATTTGATTGGTCTGCAAGAAGTGAATCAACTTCTTGCAAGTCCTTTAGCAAAAGTAGATACGTATTTTCAGCCAACATCAAACCAACAGGCGATCCATCAAGACAATTTCTTATTTTGTCTGACAGAACGACTAAAAAAATTAGGATGCCACTATTATTGGAGTTGGACGTACAATCATATCGGATATGATATTTATCATGAAGGAATCGGATTATTGTCAAAGACGCCGATAAAAACAGCTAGTTATTTGATTTCTAAAAGTTCAGATCCAACAGATTATCATACGAGAAGATTTATGTTAGGTGAAACCTTTATCGAGGGGCAAAAAATAGTAGCTATCAGTAGTCATTTTTCCTGGTGGCATTCCGTTGATGAGGCTTTTGGCTACGAATGGCGCATGATAGAAGAGGTATTGTCAGAAAAACAAGGTACCTTGATTGTTATGGGAGATTTCAACAATGATGCAAAAAAAGCAGCTGAAGGCTATGATCTAGTCTGTAAAAGTTCGCTAGCTTTGCAAGATGCCTTTATTGCTGCGAGAAATAAAACTGGTGAATACACCGTTGAAAAATCTATTGATGGTTGGGATGAAAACGCCGAAAGACTACGAATAGATTATATTTTCACTTCTAAAAACTTTGAAATAGAAAGCTATCGAGTTGTCTTTGATGGAAAAAAGGAATCTGTAATTAGTGATCATTATGGTGTAATGGTAGTGATGAGTTAGCAATTTGCTAACTCATTTTCTATTTACTTGAAATTATTTTGAAAAAATATTGAAAAGTGTTTGACATTATTTTTCAATATGATATTATCAATAACGTTGCTGAAACAACTTGATATAACAACGAAAAATAATTGTTGACAAGCCTTTTGTTGAATGTTATTATTTCGAGGTCGCTAATTGAGTTTCAAAACTTCTTTCAAAATAGTTGAAAAAAGTTATTGACATTCACTCAGTAAGCTGTTAAGATATAAAAGTTGCTGAAACAACGCGACAAACAATGTAGAC
>NZ_BJDQ01000006.1 GCF_005405225.1 Enterococcus dongliensis | reverse complement strand
AACATTCCTTTCAAAAATAGTGTCTAGTCAAATAGCAGTATAGCAGAAAAATTGTCTACTTTATTAGCATACATCCAGGTTTAGTTTGATTGGTGTTTGAATCAGCAGTTTAATGAATGGGGATTTTCATCATTCCATCGATAGCGCAGATTGTTGAAAAAATGTTAGAAGTGTAACGAAAAAAAGAGCTCATCGGTGGGTGGCCGATGAGCAAAGGAGTTAAAAAATGAAAAAGTGTTAGGGTTGTTTGTTGGTATGCTTATATAATAGCAGTGAGATGTGAATTATTTGTGAATGAAGTTTAGCAAAAAAGTAAAAAAAAATTAAAGGAAATGAAAATTAACGAGCTAAAAAAAGAGCTCATCGGTGGGTGGCCGATGAGCAAAGGAGTTAAAAAATGAAAAAGTGTTAGGGTTGTTTGTTGGTATGTTTATATAATAGCAACGAGTTATGAATAAAATGTGATGAAAGACTAGCGAAACTATTAATTTTAAAAAAATGAGAGCAGTTAAAAATAAACTTAAAACAAATGCTAAAAACTCAGGAGCGATACGCTCCTGAGTTTTTATTCGTAGACTCGATTTTTCTTGTCGTAAATGTTTCGCAATTCCAAATATAAAGGAATGAGTTCATTCTTCGTATAAGGAAAATCGAGTTGATATAAGTGAATATTTGGTCTTTCTTTTTTCAATAATGAAGAGGAGCTGATGATCAAATCATAATCGTCTTTCAAAGAGACGTCATAGGGTTCAGCATCGATAAAACGTAAGTCCTCTAAGAAGCGATACAATTCGCGGACAAAGATTGCATTATGTTCCAACGCGATTCCGATTTTTAGATTGTGTGCATAGGGGAACTGATCGAAATAAGGCAATAACAAACGTTTAAAGGCTCGCGTAATCAGCGGATGAGCAGAATTGATAAAGCTGTAAGAGGGATTATCTTTGGCCATCTGCATAAAATTTTGGATATTTTGGAATAAAATATATTCACCGCGAGTTTGTTTCTCATTTGGATCCATTACTAAATCAACGATGTTAGGAAACGGCTGCCGAAAAATAAAGTAGCCGAAAGTGATATTCAACATATTTGCAACGACTAAAGGATCATCCATTATTTCTGTTCGATCAGGGAATAAGGCTTTTTTGGCAAAATTGCGAAATTCTGTAACAAAATCGTTGACTGGATTTGGGCGTGCATCAAAATCATAAAGCGTCTGTTTTAAACTTTGGTCGTCACGAATCGTGTAAAACGGCGAATAATGCGCCAAGAAATAAATGAAACTAGATTCCCCTTTTAACTGGCGCGTCGTCATTGGGACATCGATCAACTCACGCAATGAAGTAAAGTCGTAATACGGATTGTCTTTCATCAAGAAATTGTACCGTGGATCGTATTTAACAAACTTCTTATTATTGATCCGAATCAGACTAATTGACGTGAACAATCTGATTTCTTGTGTTCCAAAATAAGTTCGTGACAATGGGAAGTAATCTTTGTAAGTATCGACTAAACGATTCAATTGATGCGGCTCAACATTCAGTGGGCATTCGATGCCACGAGTTCCCAGCCACAAAAGATCGAATAAAGCTAAGCGAATCAAGCGTTCGTCTCCCGACATACCCGCTTCTGTATAGGTGAAGCGAATGTTGAAACGTTTCAAGTATTTTTTCAATTTATCGATTTTACGAGAAACAGTGGAACGACTGACAAAATAGCTTTCACAAAATTGTTCAATGGTCGGTTCTTGTTCATTTAAAAAGTATAAAATAAATTGGAACGGTACGGCTTGCTGTAACAAGTGATAGCGGTACTCGTCAATGGAAGCATTCAAATTTTCCAGATTCACTTTGCCCGCGCGCATCATGATCGTCTCATGGTTTGGACGGATCTCTGCCAATTCTTGGTCGATCTCATTTAATTCGATGACACTTTGTTGATAATTTAAATCTAAATCTTCTGACAATTGGCTGATCGCCAGGATTTTTTTCGTAGATTGGTTTAAGTATTTAAAGATACTAAAACGTAAGAGGAGCGACGTGTCAAACATAAGTTCCTCATATAACATCTGTTTTCCTCCTTTATTAAATTAGGTTATTAATCTGAATTTTTTTAAGCATATTCCTCTATATTGTACTGTATTTACATAAACCTGTCAGTTAATAACTGATAAATAGTGAGTAAAATTGGATAGAATGAACTAATTTCACCGCATTTTAAGAAAGAACAGAATAAATGTTCATCTTGTCCTTGAAAGGTGAGACAAACAACCAAAATAATAAAAATGCGCAGCAGAAGATTTATTCTTCTGCTGCGCGTTTTTATTACGATCTTGGATGCAAGACGCGATGTAAGAATTCTTTGGTTCGAGCCTCTTTCGGGTGAACAAAAATATCTTCTGAGCTGCCTTCTTCAGCGATGACACCTTTGTCCATAAAGATTACTCGGTCAGATACTTCTTTAGCAAAATCCATTTCATGTGTGACAACGACCATCGTCAGTCCACTTTCTGCCAATTTGTTCATGATCTGCAATACATCGCCCACCATCTCTGGATCTAGCGCAGAGGTCGGTTCGTCAAACAACATCACTTCTGGGTTCATGGATAGTGCGCGTGCAATCGCTACCCGTTGTTTTTGTCCGCCGGAAAGTTGAGCAGGCTTCGCGTCGATAAAACGATCCATACCAACTTTTTCCAAATTTTCCAATGCAATCTTTTTGGCTTCGTCTTCTTTTCGACCTAAAACAGTAATTTGACCACTTGTACAATTTTGCAAAACATTCATATTATTGAAAAGGTTAAATGATTGAAAGACCATGCCAAGATGTGTCCGATATTTTGGCAAACTATAGCCAGGAGCTAAGACATTTTCTCCTTGGTACATGATTTTGCCATCAGTTGGTGTTTCTAATAGATTGATGCAGCGCAACAATGTTGATTTCCCTGAACCTGATGCACCGATGATCGAGACAACTTCTCCTTTGTTGACCTTCATACTGATATCTTTTAAGACGAGATTGTCGCCGAAACTTTTTTTCAAATGTTCGATTTCAATGATACTGCTCATAATGATCCTCCTTATTCATTCCAATCAGGAACAACGCAATTAATAGGTAAAAATGAAAGGTAAAACTATTTTTCTTCACTGACTGCTGTATCTGTGTCATCCAAACGAGCATAAGCTGAAGGACCATCCATTTTCTTTTCGACTACTCGCAAGATACGGGTAGCTGTGAAGGTCAAGATAAAGTAGATCACACAAATGATGAAATAAGTCTGGAAGAACATGTAGTTTGTTCCTGCCGCTGATTTCCCTTGGAAGAATAATTCAGAAACAGAGATGATACTCAATACGGAAGTATCTTTGATGTTGATGACCAATTCATTCCCAGTTGCCGGCAAAATATTACGCAAGACTTGCGGTAAGATGACTTTCCGCATGGTTTGGCTGTGAGTCATCCCAATGGCATGAGCTGCTTCAAATTGACCTGAATCAACAGCGAAGATCCCGCCGCGGACGATTTCAGACATATACGCCCCTGTATTGATAGAAACGATGAACAAAGCGGCTATCGTTCGATTCAAATCAATTCCAAAAGCCATCGCGATCCCATAGTAGATAACAGCTGCTTGAACAATCATTGGTGTTCCGCGGAAAATTTCGATATAGGCATTCAATAGCCAACCAAAAACTTTTTGTAAACTGCGCTTGGCACGATTACTTGACTCAGGAATTGCCCGAAAGACACCGACTAATAGACCAATCAATGTCCCAACAGTCGTCCCAACAATGGCCAGCAGCAAAGTGATGCCAGTTCCACGTAAGAACATCGAACCGTTTTGTTTCAAAATACGAATGAAGACATTCTCTTTTTTACCAGTAGCATTTTGTGTCTCATCAGACGCTGGTTGATCTTTGATTGCTTGATCCATAACATTGACCCGGTCTGATTGTGGAATCTCGGCTAAGATTTGGTTCACTTGTGCCACATCAGAATCTCCTTTACGCATTCCAACAGACACTTGTACATCTTCTGGATTGGTTTGGAAGCCGTTTGCTTCATCAAACTCTACCATTTTTAAATCTGGATTGACGCTTTCAGCAGTTACGCCTTCAGGCCGTTCACTAACATAGCCATCGATGGTCCCAGACTCTAAAGCAACCCGCATCGCTGGGAAATTATCCATGGCCCCTTGTTTTTTCACATCCGGGATTTGAGGAATAACATCATAATGGAACGTACTTAATTGAGCAGTAATTTTTGCACCAGCAAAATCCTTGATAGAAGTTGCTTTTGCATAATTCGTATCTTTACGTGTGACAATGACTAGTTGTGATTCGTAATACGGATCAGAAAAGTCGATCTCTTTGCGGCGTTCAGCAGTAGGGGACATTCCGGCGATAATAGCATCGATTTTGCCTGACTGCAAAGCCGGCAACAAGCCATCCCATTCTGTTTTGACAACGACCAATTTCCGATTCATTTTGTCAGCGATCTTTTTCGCCATTTGCACGTCGTATCCGCCAGCATAAGCTTTGTCGCCTTGAATCGGCACAGCGCCATTTCGATCATCTTTTTGAGTCCAGTTGAAAGGGGCGTAGCCAGCCTCCATCCCAACTCGTAATTCTCCTTCAGGTGTTTTTTCGTCAGCTCGCGTGAGTGGTGCACCTAAAAAGGTAATAAATAATGCGACAAGTGCGATAACTGAAAATTTTCTTCTGTTCATAATTTCTCCCTTTCTTGAAATAACGAGATTGGGTGGATGTCTTTAAAAATCTGCAACAAAAAAAGCCGCCGATTCGTGTACAAGGCCGCCTGCAGATGATAAGAAGATGGTGTTCCCTCTTACAAAAACATAGCGCAACTTAGCATCACTGCTAAGACAGTCCGCAAGTTATTTGCTTGCGTCCCAACATACAAAACAAAGAGAATTATGTATATTTCGGCGAAACTTCCTAGATCTATTTCAACGTGTCTCTACACTCCATAGGGTTAATAAGGTTCGCGACCTCTACCTCATTGTACTGAGGCATCTCGTATTCAGTTATTATGATTCACAGTCTAAAGGTTGGAAATGAAAAAGTCAATGGAAAGCATCTGAAACAAGCAAAAAAATGTTCTGTTTTCTTAAATAAAATAAATTTATTTTGTTAAAAAGACGAAAATATACCGATTTTGTAATTATTGAGGGAGTATAGATAATTTTATGCTCGTAGTATTAGAACAATGGCAAATAATCAATAGCATCATTTTTTCGATCATTTTTTATTTTAGCGTACATTTATACTATACTGGTTCTTGAGGTGATAAAAATGGAAATCACAATCGATCAAGCGGTAGAAATGATCCAACAGAGTAACGCAATCACATTTTTAACTGGAGCAGGAGTCTCGACGCCTTCAGGAGTGCCGGATTATCGTTCGTTGCAAGGTGTGTATCACGGACTTGAAGCCCCGGAATATTTATTGAGCAGTGAATGTTTACTGAGAGAACCAGAAAAATTCTATCAATTTGTTAAACATTTATATCATGAAGAAGCGCGACCAAATATTATTCATCAGAAAATGGCCCAACTAGAAAAATCTAAAAAAACATGGATAGTGTCACAGAATATCGATGGATTGCATGAAATTGCTGGAAGTCAGCAGCTAGTAAACTTTCATGGATCGCTTTATGATTGTTATTGTCAAAAGTGTCAGCAAGCGGTGGATTGGCACGACTATTTAATGAACGATCGCCACAAAAATTGCGGGGGGCAAATTCGGCTAAATATTGTTTTATATGGTGAAGGATTTGAAGAAGGCGTCATCCAGCAGGCAATTGCTGCAGTTAAAGCGGCAGAGTTGATAGTAATTGTTGGAACGAGCTTCCAAGTTCATCCATTTTGTGATTTAATTTATGAAAAACGCAGTGATGCAAAAGTCTTAGTGATCAATCAAACACCGATTCAATTAGCTGGTACGTATAATTTTGTACAAGCAAATGGTGTGGCAGTATTTGAACAAATATAAGAACATCGGTCGTATTAGTTACTGACAAGATGAAAGTGCGGACTAGGAGGAACGTAATGGAGCTGACTGAAAAAGAAAAAATGATCGCTGGAAAATTATATTTTGCCGGTGATCCTGAATTAATAGCTGATCGCAAAGAAGCTCGCAGAAAGTTACAGGCGATCAATCAAGAACACGACAAGAACAAGCGTGAAGAATATGTGAAGGCGGCTTTCGGCGGAACAAAAAAACACGTTTACGTGGAACCTTCGATTTCTTTTGATTATGGCTATAATATTTTTGTAGGGGAACATTTTTATTGCAATTTCCACAATATCTTTTTGGATACCTGCCCGATTACGATTGGTGATAATTGTATGTTTGGTCCCAATGTCCAGCTATACACAGCAAGTCATCCAATCGAACCGGCAAAACGCAACAGCGGTCTAGAATTGGGAAAACCAATTAAAATTGGTGATAATGTTTGGATTGGCGGCTCAGCAGTGATTGTTCCTGGCGTCACTTTAGGCGATAACGTAGTCGTAGCAGCTGGTGCAGTGGTGACGAAATCATTTCCAAATAATGTCGTAGTGGGAGGAAATCCCGCACAGATTATCCAGACGATCGAGGAAGAAAATGAAAAGGATGCTTTGGCACAAGCGCGAGGAAAGATTGATCAAATTGATCGAGAAATTGTGAGATTATTAGAAAAGCGGATGTCGGCAGTCAGTGAAGTCACTGCTTACAAAGCCCAGACAAAAAAAGCGGTGTTAGATACAAGTCGTGAAGAAGCTGTTTTAGCGAATGTGGCGCATTTAGTGAAAGATGAAGAATATCGTGAGACCATCGTTGAGACGTTCAAAGATATCATGAAACAGTCGCGAAATTATCAAGGAGGGCGGTTGCGATCAAATGATTGATGGAGAGAAGCGAAAAGCGGATATTTTAGCTGCTTTGCAGCAAGCAGAAAAACCGATTAGCGCAACGAGTTTTGCGAAAAAATTTGGTGTGAGTCGGCAAATTGTCGTTGGGGACGTCGCGTTGTTACGTGCGTCTGGTGAGCGAATCATCGCAACGGCACGAGGGTATTTGTTAGAACGTGAATCTGAAAAATTGATTAGCAAGCTCGCGGTTCAACACACGCCCGAGCAGACAGCTGAAGAATTGCATACGATTATCGAACATGGCGGTGAAGTGATCGATGTAGTAGTGGAACATCCGTTATATGGAGAATTAGTCGGAGGATTGCATTTAGTAACCGCCCAAGACGTAGATACTTTTGTAAAAGAAGCAGAGCACCTGAATGTGACACTTTTATCGGAATTGACAGCAGGCATCCATCTTCACACGATTGCCTATGAGTCATTAGCTGATCTAACAAAAATCAAACAAGCACTTTCTGAAAAAGGAATTTTATATGAAGAAAAACACCATTCCTAGCGAATGGTGTTTTTCGTTACTCGATGACTAATACGCCGTCTTTTAAGTGCAGCGGATTTTTTTCATCGATATGATCGTAGAACATAATCCCGTTGATATGATCAATTTCATGTTGGACTACGATGGCTTCATAGTTTTTCAAACGAATCTTATGTTTTTCACCCGTTTCATCAAAATAAGAAACAGTGATTCGTGCAGCCCTTACAACGTAACCAGGTACTTCACGATCGACGGACAAACAGCCTTCTCCTTCTCCTAGGCAAGCTTCTTGGACGGAATGGCTCAAGACTTTTGGATTATACATCACAGTGCTGATGCCGTTTTCTGGTTTTTCTGGATCAACGCTTGGGACATGGACTGCGATGATTCGTTTTGAAATATCTAGTTGGGGAGCCGCTAGACCGACACCGCCGCGTAAATGCAATTCTTCTGCTTTTACAGGATCTTGACTATTTTTAAGAAACTGCAGCATTTCCTTTCCAAGTTCTACTTCTTCAGCAGTTGGAGGAAGCGGGACTTCTTTAGCAACTGCCCGCAAGGTTGGATGGCCTTCCCGAATAATATCATCCATTGTAATCATTAAAAAGTCTCCTCTCAGACATGATTTCATCACGTTAGTTTAACACAAAAAGTAAGTAAGGTAAAAAAACTATTTTTGCTGACTAGCTTCTTTAAAAAAAATATAATGATTATAAAAAACAGGCTTAAATTGGTGTACAACTTGATTTTTTAGAACAAATCAAGTAAAGTGTTAGAGTGTGCATAGCGCACCACCTATCACTTGGTTGAGCGATTCACCAACGCTTTACTCAGTCATAGGAAGAAAAAAGGAAGAGGTGAAAACCATGGCATTATCAAAAGAACGTAAAAACGAAATCATCAATGAATTTGCTCGCCATGAAGGAGATACTGGTTCTCCAGAAGTACAAATCGCTGTATTAACGGAAGAAATCAATCAACTAAATGAGCATGCACGTGTCCACAAAAAAGACCACCATTCATATCGCGGTCTAATGAAAAAAGTTGGTCATCGTCGTAACTTGTTGGCTTACTTACGTAAGAACGAAGTACAACGTTACCGTGAATTAATCCAACGTCTAGGACTACGTCGTTAATTCGTACCGTTATGAAAGTGAGGTTCCTAGGAATCTCACTTTTTTTGCCAATTAGGCTTTTCGCAGTCAGTAATAGCTGCAAGTTATTTATGGATTTTCAACGTTATAGATCACAGATTCTTTCGCATGATATAGGTGTACAAACATCGTTTGGATTTTTTATATTCGTCCATGCTTGACCAATGAGCGGCTAGATTGTGGATGTATATGTTGAATATAAAGATTCTGAGTCAGGCTCAGAAAAAATAAGAAAACCTTTGATTAGCGTGTGGTCACTCTACTAACCAAATGCAAGAAGCGAAAATTTCGCTGTTTCCATTTGTTTAGTAGCGTCACACTGGTCAAAGGGAAGAGGAGAAATTATGTCAGAAAAACAAGTTTTTAAAACCACTTGGGGCGGACGCCCTCTGCAAGTTGAGATCGGTCAACTTGCTAAACAAGCCAATGGCGCAGTATTAGTTCGTTATGGGGATACAGTTGTATTAAGTGCGGCAGTTGCTTCTAAAGAAGCGAAAGATACCGACTTTTTCCCATTAACTATCAACTATGAAGAAAAAATGTACGCAGTAGGTAAAATTCCTGGCGGCTTTATCAAACGTGAAGGTCGTCCAAGTACAGAAGCGACATTGACTGCTCGTTTGATTGACCGCCCAATTCGTCCGATGTTTGCTGATGGATTTCGTAATGAAGTACAAGTAACCAATGTTGTAATGAGTGTGGAACAAGATTGTTCTCCTTCTATGGCAGCGATGTTCGGTTCTTCATTGGCGCTATCTATCTCAGATATCCCGTTTGATGGACCAATCGCAGGTGTCGATGTTGGTCGTGTAAATGGCGAATATGTGTTGAATCCAACTGTGGAACAACATGCAGACTCAGATATTGACTTGACTGTTGCCGGAACAAAACAAGCAATCAACATGGTTGAATCTGGTGCGAAAGAAGTTTCTGAAGAAGATATGTTAGGCGCTTTGTTATTTGGTTTCGATGCAATCAAAGAATTGGTCGCTTTCCAAGAAGAAATCGTTGCGGCAGTCGGCAAAGAAAAAATGTCAGTTGCTTTATTGCAAGTCAATCCTGAATTAAAACAAGAAATCTTCGACGGGTATTATCAAACGATGAAGACTGCTGTTATGACTATGGATAAATTGGCGCGTGAAGATGAAATCGAAAAAGTCAAAGAAACGGTCAAAGAAGTGTACGCTGAAAAATTTGCGAACGTTGAGACCGAAGACTTAGTTCAAATCACAAAAGAAGTTAAACAAATCGCTGAAGATCTTGAAAAAGATGTGGTCCGCGAATTGATTACAATTGATAAAATCCGTCCAGATGGCCGTAAATTAGATGAGATTCGTCCACTAGCAGCTGAAACAGGTTTGTTGCCGCGTGTTCATGGTTCAGGACTGTTCACTCGAGGACAAACGCAAGCTTTATCTGCTTGTACCTTGGCTCCTTTAGGGGAACATCAAATCATCGATGGCTTAGGATCTGTTGAAAGCAAACGATTCATCCATCATTATAATTTCCCGCAATTTTCTGTTGGTTCAACTGGTCGGGCAGGATCACCGGGTCGTCGTGAGATTGGTCATGGTGCATTAGGCGAACGAGCTTTAGCGCAGATTATTCCAAGTGAAGAAGATTTTCCTTATACAATCCGTTTAGTAGCAGAAGTATTGGAATCAAATGGTTCTTCTTCTCAAGCAAGTATTTGTGCCGGAACTTTGGCATTGATGGATGCAGGTGTGCCGATCAAAGCGCCTGTTGCTGGGATTGCAATGGGACTTGTTTCTGATGGTGAAAATTACACTATCTTAACAGATATCCAAGGATTGGAAGATCATCTAGGCGATATGGACTTTAAAGTTGCCGGAACAAAAGAAGGTATTACTGCCTTGCAAATGGATATCAAGATTCAAGGAATCACTGAACAAATCTTAACTGAAGCATTGACGCAAGCGAAAAAAGCTCGGATGGAGATCCTTGAAGTATTGACAGATACATTAGCAGCACCAAGAGAAGAATTAAGCCAATACGCACCGAAGATTGAAATGATTAAAATCGATCCAGATAAAATCAAGACGGTTATCGGTAAAGGCGGTGACACTATCAATGGCATCATTGAAGAAACTGGCGTGAAAATCGATATCGATCAAGACGGCAATGTCAGCATCGCGTCTTCTGATGCAGATATGATCAAAAAAGCAATCAAGATCATTGAAGAATTGACTAAAGAAGTTAAAGTCGGCGAAGTTTATTTAGGTAAAGTCGTTCGGATTGAAAAATTTGGAGCGTTTGTTAACTTAATTAAAGGCAAAGACGCATTGGTTCACATTTCACAACTTGCAAATGAACGAGTGAACAAAGTGGAAGATGTAGTCAAACTAGGCGACGAAGTCCTAGTCAAAGTGACAGAGATCGATCGTCAAGGCCGTGTAAATGCTTCCCGCAAAGCATTGCTAAAAGATGAAGAAAGCAAAAAAGAAGAAAAATAATCTGATTTCTGAGGATATTCTTTGACAATTCCCCCAATAAACTGGATAATACGAATAAGTTTTAGGGGAGTAGCAACATAGAAGATTTCTATGCTTTTAGATCAACAACTAGTGTGAAACACTGGTCTAAGAGATAATTTGCAAGACCTAAACAATAGTGAGAGCTGTTGTTTAGGTCTTTTTTTAGGTTGATTTGCCGCAATAAGATACTAGCAATTCATTAGAAGAAGCATGAACGAAAATCATGCGAATGTGTTTACAACTTAAAACTTAGTATGGAATAAAAACGCGGTTCAGTATTTAACTTAGGAGTGTGTGTAATGGAAAAGAAAAAAAGTCATACTAAACTTTCGGCGGCGGGGTTGTTAATCACGTTAGGTGTTGTGTACGGTGATATTGGAACAAGCCCTTTGTACGTGATGAAGGCGATTTTAGAAGAAAATGGTGGGATAACCACCGTTACGCAGGATTTTGTTTTGGGGGCAGTCTCGTTAGTTTTTTGGACGGTGATGCTTTTAACCACAGTCAAATATGTTCTGATTGCTTTAAAAGCGGATAATCACGGTGAAGGGGGAATCTTCTCTTTATATACATTGGTGCGTAAAGGTGGAAAATATTTGATTATCCCAGCAATGATCGGTGGAGCCGCCTTGTTAGCTGATGGAGTGTTGACGCCCGCAGTAACGGTAACAACAGCAATCGAAGGATTACGAGGAATTCCTGATTTTTATCAACGATTTGGGAATGATCAGAATATTATTGTGATTGTCACATTAGTGATTTTACTTTTTTTATTTTTGATTCAACGATTTGGAACAGATTTTGTTGGTAAGGCTTTTGGCCCAATCATGTTTTTATGGTTCACTTTTTTAGGTTTAATGGGGCTGATAAACATCCCTTATGATTTGGGGGTAATTAAAGCGCTGAATCCTTATTATGCGATTCATCTATTGTTTGATCCTACTAATAAAATGGGGATTTTTATTTTAGGAAGTATTTTCTTGGCGACGACTGGGGCTGAAGCTTTGTATTCTGATATGGGTCATGTAGGTAAAAAGAATATTCATTTCAGTTGGCCTTATGTATTGTTTTGTTTGATGTTGAATTATGCTGGACAAGCCGCGTGGATTTTACACTCAAAGGGTGACCCTACAATCGAGGGAATCGAGAACTTGAATCCATTTTTCCAAATTCTGCCAGATGGTTGGATGATTTTCGGCGTTGTTTTTGCAACGATTGCAGCGGTTATCGCTTCACAAGCATTGATTTCCGGCTCGTTCACTTTGGTCTCAGAGGCGATTAAATTAAAATTATTGCCAAGAATGCGCATCATCTATCCAGGGAAAAGTATCGGACAAATGTATATCCCGATAGTGAATTTGATTTTATGGGCAGCTTGTTCGTTGATTGTATTAACATTTCGAACATCAAGTCATATGGAAGCGGCATATGGACTATCCATTACTGTCACGATGTTGATGACGACCTTCTTGTTGTATCACTATTTGCTGCAAAAGAAGACGCCGCGAATATTAGCAAGTTTAATGCTGGTCTTCTTCGGTACGCTGGAAGGATTCTTCTTTGTCTCAAGTGTCACGAAATTTTTCCATGGCGGTTTTGTAGCAGTAGCGATGGCTTTATTGATATTAGGAATCATGTATATTTGGCATCGTAGCAATCGAGTACAAGAAGATGCTAGTCAAGACGTCGATTTCAAAGATTACTTGCCGCAATTACGAGAATTGCATGAAGATGACACGATTCCTTATTATCAAACCAATGTGGTCTTTTTAGTCCCGCGGTTAGAAGGGGATAGAATCCCACAACAATTTATTTATTCGATTTTGGATAAACGATTAAAGCGAGCAAAAGCGTATTGGTTTGTGAATGTAGAAGTCACGGACGAGCCTTACACTGAAGAATATAGCGTGGATATGATGGGAACGGATTTTATCGTAAAAGTAAAACTGTATTTAGGATTTCGGATTGCTCAAGAAGTGAATGTTTACTTGCGCCAGATCATCCATGATCTTATGAAGCAAGGGCGTTTACCTGAGCAACCGCAGCACTACTCTTTGACGCCAGGTCGACAAGTCGGCGATTTTCGTTTTGTGATGATCCAAGAAGAATTAACCAATATGACTCGTATGGATAAATGGGATCGACAAGTCATGCAAGCACGGCTAGCGATCAAACATCATGCAGTGGCACCGGAACGTTGGTTTGGGATTGAATACAGTGAAGTTACTTATGAGACCGTACCATTGATCGTAGGCGAAACAAGAAAAACATGGCTTAAAGAGCGGAAAATATAAATTGTTTAAATAAGCGAGGCGCAGCCTCGCTTATTTATTTTAGTTGAAGTTGTTTTTGATCTAAGTTTTTTAAGTTGTGCATCGCTTTGAAATAAGAAGTCAGTAATACAGCAGTCGAACCTATCCAAGCCAAAGGAGAAGCAAAGGCCGCTCCGGTAAAACCAAAGGCGTTAGTTAAGATGATGGCCGCAAAAGAACGCATGACCAATTCCATAATTCCAGCGATCGTTGGGATCTTTGCTTGTCCTAATCCTTGCAAGGTGTAGCGCAAAATAAATAGAATAGCTAAGACCCAATACAACGAACCGTTGATAGTGAAATAAGTCTGTGCTAGCTCAAAAACACGAGTCTCACTGCCATTGACAAAAAGCGCAACAAAATAATGCCCGCAAGTCGTGACTAAAATGCCGGCGAGAATACTAAAAGCTCCACTCATCAATAAACACTGTTTCACTCCTTTTAAAATACGTCCATATTCTTTTGCCCCTAAATTTTGTGCAGTAAAAGTCGCCATTGTGATACCAAATGACATCATCGGTAGAATCGCGAATTGATCGATTCGACTTGCTGTTGTTTGAGCAGCTACTACATCTGTTCCTAAAGTGTTGAGAGCTGCTTGTAAGATAACTGCACCAATTGCGATGATCGAAGATTGAAATCCCATAGGTAAAGCGGCGTTTAAGTGAACTCTAAAATCATTTTTTTCAAAAGTAAAATGTTTACGGCTGATTTGTAACATCGGGATTTTTCGTCGAATAAACCAGATACACATGAGACTGGATAAAATTTGTGCGATAACAGTTGCAAAACCGGCGCCAGCTACACCCATATGAAAACGAGTGATGAAGATCAAATCTAAGATTACATTGATTAAGACGGCAAAGGCCAAGAAAAAGAGAGGTGTCCGACTATCCCCTAACGCTCGGACCATATTGGATAATAGATTGAAGCTCATCGAAGCGAAGATCCCGCCAAGAATAACTGAAATAAATTCCTGAGCCTGGTCCAGAAGTTCAGGCGGTGTTTGCATCAAAAGTAATAGCGGACGCAAAAAGACTAAACTCAAGGTCGTTAAAACAATCGTTACACCAAGTCCAATGATAATGGATGTTGCAAAACTTTGTCGAACACCTTGGGTATCTTTGGCACCAAATCGTTGGGCAGTTATAATCGACAAACCAGCGGTCAATCCTTGAGCGAAGCCGATGATCAAAAAGCTGACGCTGCTAGTAGCACCTACAGCCGCTAACGCTTCTTTTCCTAATGTTTGGCCGACGACGACCATGTCTACCATACTGTAAAATTGTTGGAAAACATTTCCTACAAACAGCGGCAAAGCAAATAAAATAATCAGTTTTGCCGGATTCCCATGAGTTAATTCTTTCATCTTTTTCCCGCTTTCTAATAAAATTTCTTGATTGATCGTACCATAAAAATGACTGAAAAAACTCTTTCAGTTAAAAAAAAAGACAACCTTAGAAAAAAGGCTGTCTGATAAATTAGCGTTGGCGAATTTCATTTGGTAATAAGATGGTTTGACGACTACCATCATCATAAGCATAGACTTCTTGCGGGAAATCGTAGGAATAACCAAAGGGTAGATCAATTCCCATCTCAACTTCGCTGCCTTCTTGAGAAAAGTGCATCGTGACGTGACCGTCGTTGTTAATCAAGTCAAAACTTAAGATATTGTCTAAGGGAATCAATCCCTTCAAATCCAAGTCAATGATATACCAGATACTATCAATCAGCTCGCCTGGCAAGCTGGATACCACACCGACAGAGGCATAACGGCTTTTTTTCGAATCGAATGTTTCAAACATAGATGTTTCCTCCTTTAGTTGGGATCACTTACTTAAAGTACAAATAAGCTTTGTAGTGCCTTATTGTAATTCTTTTTTACAAAAAAAACCACTCATTACGCTTGATTAGTAATAAAAAAATAATCTTTTTAGAAAAAATGTTAGGGGATAAGTAATGGATCAAAAGCTTGTCATATCAGACATATGGCTATCAATATATGTAAAAAAGACGCACCGAAAGAAATTCGATACGCCTGTCTAAATTCTTATTCTTCAGTTGCTTGACCAATAACTTCTGGTTCTGCGCCTTCAGTTGCTTCTTCTTCAGAAAGTTCTTGTGCTTCTTGGATGGCCACGATTTGTTCTTCGGCATCTGTAACGATCGTGTAATCAGTGTTCTTAGGTAGATCGCTGATAGCAAGAGCTTGACCAATTTCCAATCCAGAAATATCTACATCGATACCTTCTGGTAATTTTTCTGGTGTTGCAGAAACAGTTACTGTATAAAGTGTTTGAGTTAATACGCCGCCTGCTTTCACACCAGCTGCTTCACCAACTAAGTTGATTTCTGTTTCAGCTTCGGTTTCTTCTGATAGGTTGACGGATACTAATTCAACATGGGTTAAGTGACGAGTGAAGGTATCTAATTGTGATTCACGTAATAACGTATTTACCTTTTTTCCACCGATTTCAATGGCAAAAACTGTGTTTGCACCATTTTCACGTAATAGTCTTGAAAATTCACGTTCGTCAATTGAGATAGGTGTACTTTCTACTTGATACCCATTAACGATTGCTGGAACTTTTCCTTCGTGACGTAATTTATTACGAATGGAACGGGGACGAGTTGCTCTTTCTTCTACTTTTAATGATACTGCCATAACCAAATTCCTCCTTAAAATGTGACTGTCTGTGGTTGTTCAGACAGATTTTATTTAAGTGATGGGTTATTCTCAGCACAATGGCTTTGCGAAAAAAACGCAAAAAGACAGCTGTCTACACAACTGTCCAAAAAAGTCTAAGTTCAACTTTCTCTACCAGGTCATAACGCTGTGTATGAGAAACCTTTGACACCGGAGTGTCGATTCACTTAATATACGAATCTCTGACTCGTATATTTTAAGTGTAGGACTCCTTTGACTAAAATGCAAGGATAACCCCTTTTTGATTTAAGCAAAAATTATAAAAAAAATTTATTCAAATGAATTTTACTGTTTTTGCTTGCTTTGGGCAGTTGGTCTTTTATTGAAAGTTCGGTATAATAGGGCCGATATATTTGGAGGAGTTTGGCATGCGGTTAGACAAAGTGATCGAACAAAATTTGCAGACGACGCGTAAGGAAATGAAACGCTTATTTCTGATGAAAAAAGTATTCGTTGATGGAGCGGTCGAATATGATCCGCAACGCAACGTTGATAGTCAGCTGCATAAAATCACTGTCGATGGGAAAAATTTATTGACGAATCACGTGTATTATCTGCTGAATAAACCAGCTGGGGTCGTGACGGCTAAAAAAGATTCTCAGTTTCAAACCGTAACGGAGCTAGTAGCGAAAGCGCAACGTCCGGCAGGATTGTATCCGGTGGGGCGTTTGGATCGCGACACGACGGGTCTGTTGTTATTAACGGATAATGGGCAATTAGGCTACGATCTTTTACAACCTTATTCGCAAGTCACAAAAACATATCACGCTGTAATTAATGAGCAAGTAACACTTGAAGATAAAAAAGCATTTGAAACAGGCATTGTTTTTCATGGTGGGATTCGTTGTCAGCCGGCACAATTAAATATTTTACGTGCAGAGTCAGGATATTCCGAAGTTTTATTGACAATTAGTGAAGGGAAATTTCATCAAGTCAAAAAAATGTTTTTGGCTTGCGGCAAAAAAGTTACGAGTTTGACTCGTTTAGCGATGGGACCCTTGCGGCTGCCTGAAGAGCTGGCTGAAGGAGATTATCGGGCTTTGACGCTTGAGGAATTACAGCGATTAAAAACATATTTTAGATAGAAGGTTTGAAGATGGGTTACGAGACGATTTTATTTGACATTGATGACACCTTATTAGATTTCAAAGCGGCAGAAGAGCAAGCTTTAAGTTGGTTACTTCAAGAGATGGGTATAGAACCAACACTGTCAGTAAAAAATGAGTATAAAAAGATGAATCAAGGGTTTTGGCGAGAGCATGAAGCAGGCGTATTGTCACGACAAGAATTGTTAGACAATCGCTTTCGTTTATTTTTTGCACAATATGACCATGAAGTAGATGGTCCAAAGACAGAAGCGCAATACCGGCGATATTTGAATCAAGGATATCAGCTAATGGATGATAGTTTAGAAGTCGTTGCGAAGTTAAGTCAGAAAAAAGAACTCTACGTAGTGACCAATGGTGTTTCAGCAACACAGCATCAACGGTTGACCAAATCGGGTTTGGCGCCTTACTTTAAGAAACTATTTATTTCTGAGGAAATGGGTGTCCATAAACCAATGAAAGAATTTTTTGATATAGTTTTTGCTGAGATCCCTCATTTGAAAAAAGAAAAGACTGTGATTGTTGGGGATTCTTTGACTTCGGATATTCAAGGCGGGCAAACTGCCGGAATCGATACAATCTGGATGAACCCACAAGAAAAGGAAGCGACAACTATCAAACCGACCTTCCAGATTGGAAAATTAACCGACCTTTATCAGATTTTAGAAGAATTTTAAGTTTTCGATAGCAATTTGTCAGTGTTTCGCTATAATAGGACTAATGAAAAACGAAAGAGGTTTTATTTACATGAAAAACAAGCCGATCATTATTGGTGTAACGGGCGGTTCCGGAAGTGGAAAAACAAGTGTCAGCCGCGCAATCTACAATCGGTTTCCCGATCATTCCATCATGATGCTGGAACACGATTCTTATTATAAGGACCAAAGCGGTATCAGCTTCGAAGAACGGTTAAAAACAAATTACGATCATCCCTTTGCCTTTGACACGGATCTATTGATCGAGCATTTGAAGGAATTGACCCACTATCAATCAGTGGAAGTTCCAATCTATGATTATGTCGCTCATACGCGTAGTGAAGAAGTTTATGTGCAAGCCCCTAAGGAAGTCATTATCCTAGAAGGAATCTTGATCTTAGAAGATGAACGCTTGCGCGACATGATGGACATCAAGATTTACGTAGATACGGATGATGACATTCGGATTATTCGGCGAATCAACCGTGACATGAATGAACGCGGCCGAACATTAGAATCAGTTATCGGTCAATATTTGTCTGTAGTAAAACCGATGTATCATCAATTTATTGAACCGACAAAACGTTATGCAGACATCATCGTGCCAGAAGGCGGCGAAAATCATGTTGCCATCGACTTGATTGCAACAAAGGTCGCTAGTTTTTTGAATCATGATTAAAAATAAATAGTTGATCTATTGCCAGATTGGCTTGAATGAATACGTCTTATGACAAGAAAAATATCCGAATGATCGAAGTATTACGCCTGTGGTCCGGTGGGGCCTTATCGCAAAGTTGCGATAAACAGTCGTTTTACATTGGATCGTTCGGATATTTTTCTTGTATTTAACCGATGTGGCGATTAATTGATTTATGCGGCCGAGAAGACTCGAACTTCCACGGTATTGCTACCACTAGCGCCTGAAGCTAGCGCGTCTGCCAATTCCGCCACGACCGCAAGAAATATATACTTTATTCTAGCACAAAAAAATTATTCTGACAGAACAGAAAATATTATTTAAAAAACCCGACTCACTCATGAGCCGGGAAAATTCTTATAAGTAGTATTTTTTAGCGACTGTTAAATCATCATTTAGATCATAAACAAGTGGTTGACCTGTTGGGATCTCTAAATCCATGATGTCTTCGTCAGAAATACCTTCGATGTGTTTAGCTAGTGCACGTAATGAGTTACCATGTGCAGCGACTAATACAGTTTTACCATCTTTTAAAGCAGGAGCGATTTCGTCTTGCCAGAAAGGTAATGCACGTTCCAAAGTAACTTTTAAGTTTTCTCCACCAGGAATATCGCGAGGATCTAACATAGCGTAACGACGGTCTTGTGCTGCAGAACCTTCGTCAGTTGCTTCCATCAATGGAGGCAATACATCGTAAGAACGACGCCAGATATGAACTTGTTCGTCACCATATTTTTCAGCAGTTTCTTTTTTGTTCAATCCTTGTAATTTACCGTAGTGACGTTCGTTCAAGCGCCAAGATTTGAAAGTTGGTACCCAAAGTTGATCAGAATATTCTAAGATCAAGTCACAAGTTTTGATTGCACGAGTTAAAACTGATGTATAAGCCACATCAAATTCAATTCCTGCTTCTTTAATTTTACGGCCGCCTTCTTTTGCTTCTTCGACACCTTCTGGAGCCAAATCAACGTCTGCCCAGCCTGTGAATTGGTTTAATTTGTTCCATTCGCTCAAGCCGTGACGAGAAAAAACTAATTTTGGCATATCATTCTCTCCTTTTGAAATTTCTGAAATTTTCAATTTCTGATTCATTGTACAATGTTTCGACTACGATTTCCATTAAATTGAGTCGATTTTTGTCAAATCAGACGCTTTAAGGAGGCATTTACTCAATTATTTTGCCGGAACTTCTAAAATTTTTGGTCCTTCCGGTGTACCTACGATCGCACGGGAAATCATATCGATGAATAGTCCGTGTTCAACAACACCGACATAATCGTCCAATTCTTTTGCCAAAGCGCGAGGATCTTCAATCACTTCTAAGTGCAGATCGATGATGTAGTGACCGCCATCGGTTGTCAATAATTCATCAGCTTCTGTTTTACGCCAAGTTGGTCGGTAGCCTTTTGCTTCGAATAAACGGAAGAGGTTATGTCCGCCGAAAGGGACTACTTCAACTGGCAAAGGAAATTTTCCTAGTTTATCGACCATTTTGCTTTCATCGACAATCCAAATACAATCTTTTGAATAAGTTGCTACTACTTTTTCAAAAAGTAAAGCTGCGCCGCCGCCTTTGATTCCTTGGAAATCGGCACTGATTTCATCGGCGCCATCGATCGTAAGGTCAACGGAATCTACTTCATCAATGGCTTTTAAAGGAATTCCTAGTTCTTTTGCCTGTTCTTCAGTTTTTGAAGAAGTTACGACACCAGTAATTTTTAAACCTTCTTCATTTACGCGACGTCCTAATTCCTTTACTAAATAATATGCTGTTGAACCAGTTCCTAATCCTACGGTCATCCCATCTTTGACAAACTTGGCCGCCTCGATCCCAACTAACTCTTTCAAATTCATTGAAATATCCCACCTTTTATTAAGTTGCTTCTATTGTAATCGGAAAAAAAGAAAAAAGATAGCTTTTTAAGTAGAAAAGACCAAAAAGGAAAAGTCGATTAATCAGCGTCCCTTCAATAAATTATTTATTTTTTTCGTTAGAATAAGATTTTTCTTATTTGATCATTCGTGATAAAAAATAGTTTTTAATGAAAGCGTGAAAAAACTCTAAGATAGTTTGTTGACAGCTAAAACTAATCGTGGTATGCTATCAAAGGTGCTTTGTGAACAGGTCTCTCACATGAGACGTGCTGACTGTGTCGAAGTACACTTGATAGAGAATGCAGGGATGCATTATTTTTTATCGCTAAAAAAGAACCACCAGGATGTGTGGTACTAGAAAGCGAATCGAGGAAGGAGGAAACAAGGAATGCCTACAATTAACCAATTAGTACGTAAACCTCGTAAATCAAAGGTGGAAAAATCAAATTCACCAGCATTGAACAAAGGATATAACAGCTTTAAGAAAGCTCAAACAAACGTGAACTCACCACAAAAACGTGGAGTTTGTACACGTGTGGGGACTATGACACCTAAGAAACCTAACTCAGCATTACGTAAATATGCTCGTGTTCGTTTGTCAAACTTAATCGAAGTAACAGCTTATATTCCAGGTATCGGCCATAACCTACAAGAACATAGTGTTGTTCTATTACGTGGTGGACGTGTAAAAGATTTACCAGGGGTACGTTACCATATCGTTCGTGGCGCGCTAGATACTGCCGGCGTTAACGATCGTAAACAAAGCCGTTCTAAATACGGTACTAAAAAACCTAAAGCTTAATCAAACGAATAGATAAGACATATTTTCGGAAGGAGGAGTTACGTATGACTCGTAAAGGAATTATTGCAAAACGTGATGTTTTGCCAGATCCTATGTATAACTCTAAGTTAGTAACTCGTTTAATCAACCGTGTAATGGTTGACGGCAAACGTGGTACTGCTTCAAACATCGTATACAATGCTTTTAGCACAATCAAAGAATCAACAGGAAATGATCCGTTGGAAGTTTTCGAACAAGCAATGGAAAACATCATGCCTGTATTAGAAGTTAAAGCTCGCCGTGTTGGGGGTTCTAACTATCAAGTTCCTGTTGAAGTACGCCCAGAACGTCGTACTACTTTGGGATTGCGTTGGGTTGTAAACTTCGCACGTTTACGTGGCGAACATACAATGGAAGAACGCTTAGCAAAAGAAATTATGGATGCAGCTAACAACACTGGTGCTTCTGTGAAAAAACGCGAAGATACACACAAAATGGCGGAAGCCAACCGTGCATTTGCTCATTATCGTTGGTAAGATTTTTTCAGTTGGTCAAGGCCGACAGAAAAATGATTTAACAATGCTGAATTTAATTTAAGAGAGGAGCAAACAAAGAAATGGCAAGAGAATTTTCTCTAGACAATACTCGTAATATCGGGATCATGGCCCACGTTGATGCAGGTAAAACTACAGCGACTGAGCGTATCTTGTATTACACTGGTAAAATCCATAAAATTGGTGAAACCCACGAAGGCGCTTCTCAAATGGACTGGATGGAACAAGAACAAGAACGTGGAATCACGATCACTTCTGCCGCTACAACAGCCCAATGGAAGGGTCACCGCGTAAATATCATCGATACTCCAGGACACGTGGACTTCACAATCGAAGTGCAACGTTCATTGCGTGTTCTTGACGGTGCAGTAACTGTATTGGACTCACAATCAGGTGTAGAACCACAAACAGAAACTGTTTGGCGTCAAGCAACAGAATACTCTGTTCCACGGATCGTATTCTGTAACAAAATGGATAAAATCGGTGCTGACTTCCTTTACTCAGTAAGCACATTACATGATCGTTTACAAGCGAATGCTCATCCAATCCAATTACCAATTGGTGCAGAAGATGACTTCACTGGTATCATCGATCTAGTTAAAATGAAAGCTGAGATCTACACAAATGATTTAGGAACTGAAATCCAAGAGACTGAAATTCCTGATGAGTACAAAGAACAAGCTGAAGAATGGCGCGAAAAATTAATAGAAGCTGTTGCTGATACTGATGAAGACCTAATGATGAAATTCTTGGAAGGTGAAGAAATCACTGAAGAAGAATTGAAAGCTGGTATTCGTAACGCTACTTTAGCTGTAGATTTCTTCCCAGTTCTATGTGGATCAGCCTTCAAAAATAAAGGTGTTCAATTGATGCTAGATGCAGTCATCGACTATCTTCCAGCACCAACTGACGTAAAAGCAATCCAAGGATTTAACCCTAAAACTGACGAAGAAACAGAACGCCCAGCAGATGATTCAGCTCCATTCTCATCACTAGCGTTTAAAGTTATGACTGACCCGTTCGTAGGTCGTCTAACATTCTTCCGTGTGTATTCAGGTGTTCTAAATTCTGGTTCATACGTCTTGAACGCATCAAAAGGGAAACGCGAACGTATCGGACGTATCCTACAAATGCACGCGAATACTCGTAAAGAAATCGAAACGGTTTACTCAGGCGATATCGCTGCAGCTGTTGGTTTGAAAGATACAACGACTGGGGATACTTTGTGTGACGAAAAAGCACCAGTTATCCTAGAATCAATCGAATTCCCTGATCCAGTTATCGAAGTTGCGGTTGAACCTAAATCAAAAGCTGACCAAGATAAAATGGGTGTGGCTTTACAAAAACTTGCTGAAGAAGATCCTTCATTCCGTGTTGAAACAAATGTTGAAACAGGCGAAACTGTTATCGCTGGTATGGGTGAACTTCACTTGGACGTTTTAGTTGACCGTATGCGTCGTGAATTTAAAGTGGACGCTAACGTCGGTGCGCCGCAAGTATCTTATCGTGAAACTTTCCGTGCTGCGACAAATGCAGAAGGTAAGTTTGTACGTCAGTCTGGTGGTAAAGGTCAATACGGTCACGTATGGATCGAATTTACTCCAAACGAAGAAGGTGCTGGCTTCGAATTCGAAAATGCAATTGTCGGTGGTGTGGTTCCTCGTGAATACATTCCAGCAGTTGAAAAAGGATTAGAAGACGCAATGGCAAATGGTGTGTTAGCTGGTTATCCATTAGTTGATATCAAAGCAAAACTTTATGATGGTTCATACCATGATGTCGATTCAAATGAAACAGCCTTCCGTGTAGCTGCTTCAATGGCGCTGCGTGCGGCTGCGAAAAAAGCTAGTCCAGCAATCCTTGAACCAATGATGAAAGTTACGATTACTGTTCCAGAAGATTACTTAGGTGATGTAATGGGTCACGTAACTGCACGTCGTGGTCGTGTTGAAGGTATGGAAGCACATGGTAATTCACAAATCGTTAACGCGATCGTACCATTGGCTGAAATGTTTGGCTATGCAACAACACTTCGTTCTTCTACTCAAGGACGCGGAACATTCATGATGGTCTTTGACCACTATGAAGATGTACCGAAATCAGTTCAAGAAGAAATCATTAAGAAAAACGGCGGCAAAGCTGACTAATTCTTAAAAGTCAATTGAATTTTGATTGATTTCTGCCAAAAGAACTGTATTTTTAACGGTATTTCATGTAATATTATTAACTGATGATATGGGCTCGTGCTGCTTTTGCAGTACGTACCTATCAAAAAAACTAATCTCATTTACTAGGAGGAACATTTTAAATGGCTAAAGAAAAATTTGACCGTTCAAAACCCCATGTTAACATTGGTACTATCGGACACGTTGACCATGGTAAAACAACTTTAACAGCTGCAATTACAACTGTACTTGCTAAACAAGGTGGAGCGCAAGCAATGGACTACGCTTCAATCGATGGCGCTCCTGAAGAACGCGAACGCGGAATCACAATCAATACTTCACACGTTGAGTATGAAACTGAAAACCGTCACTACGCTCACGTTGACTGCCCAGGACACGCGGACTACGTTAAAAACATGATCACTGGTGCTGCTCAAATGGACGGAGCTATCTTAGTAGTATCTGCTGCTGATGGCCCTATGCCTCAAACACGTGAACACATCTTGTTATCACGTAACGTTGGTGTTCCTTACATCGTTGTATTCTTAAACAAAATGGATATGGTTGATGATGAAGAATTACTAGAATTAGTTGAAATGGAAGTTCGTGATCTATTAACAGAATACGATTTCCCAGGCGACGACACTCCAGTTATCGCAGGTTCAGCTTTGAAAGCCCTAGAAGGCGACGCTTCATACGAAGAAAAAATCTTAGAATTAATGGCTGCTGTTGACGAATATATCCCAACACCAGTTCGTGATACTGACAAACCATTCATGATGCCAGTCGAAGACGTATTCTCAATCACTGGTCGTGGTACTGTTGCAACTGGACGTGTTGAACGTGGACAAGTTCGTGTTGGTGACGAAGTTGAAATCGTTGGTATCGCTGAAGATACTGCTAAAACAACTGTTACAGGTGTTGAAATGTTCCGTAAATTGTTAGACTACGCTGAAGCTGGCGATAACATCGGTGCATTATTACGTGGTGTTGCACGTGAAGACATCCAACGTGGACAAGTATTGGCTAAACCAGCTTCAATCACTCCACATACAAAATTCTCTGCAGAAGTTTACGTTTTAACTAAAGAAGAAGGTGGACGTCATACTCCATTCTTCACTAACTACCGTCCTCAGTTTTACTTCCGTACAACTGACGTAACTGGTGTAGTTGATCTACCAGAAGGTACTGAAATGGTAATGCCTGGTGATAACGTAACTATGGAAGTTGAATTAATCCACCCAATCGCTATCGAAGACGGAACTCGTTTCTCAATTCGTGAAGGCGGACGTACTGTTGGTTCAGGCGTTGTAACAGCAATCAAAGCTTAATCAAGCTTTACATTTAAAAACTTATGCTCGGACGTAAAGAGCCGCCAGAATCTGGCGGCTCTTTTTTTGATGAAATTGATTTAAGAAAAAGCAAGTATTTAAAAATATTCTTTGTCGAATTATTTGTAATGATGGATAAAAAACTTAAAACAATATGGATTTAGAAATATCTTTATTATATAGAAGAAAAAAATTAATCATTGTTAAATCTGGATCATTTTCTGAAAATGTACTAGAAAATCCAAAAAGACTGAGAAAATCCTTGCAATCGTTAACCTCATGTAATATAATCATAAAGGTGCTGTTTGCAGAAGTGCAAATGAACACTGGGGGTTCAAAAAAGAATCCACCGGCTTTGAAACGAGAGGTTGCGACACGCCCGGACGCTTTGCCACGAACGAGCGTGACGGAGATTTTCGTGGAGCTATGTCTACTTTTAAAATAGGCGAAGGAGGGAACAAGATGGCAAAACAAAAAATTCGTATCCGTTTAAAAGCGTATGAACATGGTATTTTAGATCAATCTGCGGATAAAATCGTAGAAACTGCAAAAAGAACTGGAGCTAGCGTGTCTGGTCCAATTCCATTACCAACTGAACGCAGTCTTTACACAGTAATCCGTGCGACTCATAAATACAAAGATTCACGCGAACAATTCGAAATGCGTACTCACAAACGTCTGATTGACATTGTGAACCCAACACCGAAAACAGTTGATGCTTTAATGAAGCTTGACTTACCATCAGGTGTGAACATTGAAATCAAATTATAATAAGAAAATGGAGGTGTAATCATGACCAAAGGAATCTTAGGGAAAAAAGTGGGAATGACTCAAATCTTCACAGAATCTGGCGAACTTATTCCAGTTACTGTTATCGAAGCTACTCCAAACGTTGTTTTACAAGTGAAAACAATGGAAAACGATGGCTACGAAGCTGTTCAATTAGGTTACCAAGATATGCGTGAAGTTTTGTCTAACAAACCTGCGAAAGGTCATGTTGCAAAAGCAAACACGGCTCCTAAGCGCTTCATTCGAGAATTCAAAGATGTTGAGCTAGGAGACTATGAAGTAGGTAAAGAAGTGAAAGTTGATACTTTCCAAGCTGGAGACATCATTGATGTTACCGGAACGACTAAAGGTAAAGGATTCCAAGGCGTTATTAAACGTTATGGACAAAGCCGCGGCCCAATGGCTCACGGTTCTCGTTACCACCGTCGTCCTGGATCTATGGGTCCTGTTGCACCAAACCGTGTATTTAAAAATAAACGTTTAGCTGGCCGTATGGGTGGCAACCGTGTGACAATTCAAAATCTTGAAGTTGTTCGCGTTGACGCTGACCGCAACGTTATCTTAGTTAAAGGAAATGTTCCTGGCGCTAAAAAATCTTTAATCACTATCAAATCAGCTGTGAAAGCTAAATAATTAGTTATAGGAAAGGAGGAACTAAGGAATGCCAACTGTAGCATTATTCAAACAAGATGGAACTCAAAACGGTGACATCACTTTAAATGAAGAAATCTTCGGAATCGAACCAAATGAAAGTGTTGTTTACGATGCAATCGTTATGCAACGCGCTTCATTGAGACAAGGAACACACGCTGTGAAAAATCGTAGCGCAGTTCGTGGCGGTGGCCGCAAACCATGGCGTCAAAAAGGAACTGGACGTGCTCGTCAAGGTTCTATCCGTTCACCACAATGGCGTGGAGGTGGTATTGTCTTCGGACCTACACCACGTTCATACAGCTACAAACTTCCTAAAAAAGTTCGTCGCTTAGCAATCAAATCTGTATTGTCAGAGAAAGTTGCTGAAAATAACTTAGTTGCTGTTGACGCTTTAAGCTTTGACGCTCCTAAAACAAAAGAATTCAAACAAGTATTATCTAACTTGTCTATCGATTCAAAAGTATTGGTTGTTTTAGAAACAGAAAACGAAGTTGCAGGCCTTGCTGCTCGTAACTTATCAAACGTAACTGTAACTACTTCAAACAACGTTACTGTATTAGATGTAGTCGCTAATGATAAAATCTTAGCAACGCAAACCGCTCTTACTCAAATTGAGGAGGTGCTTGCATAATGAACTTACTAGACGTAATCAAACGCCCAGTGATCACTGAAAAATCTATGTTAGACATGGACGAAAAGAAATATACTTTCGAAGTGGACACTCGCGCAAATAAAACTTTAGTGAAACAAGCGGTTGAAGCTGCTTTTGACGTTAAAGTTAAAAATGTAAACATTATGAATGCTAAACCAAAAGCAAAACGTATGGGTAAATACCAAGGCTTCACAAAAAAACGTCGCAAAGCTGTTGTGACTTTATCTGAAGAATCAAAAGAAATCCAACTTTTCGACGCTGAATAAGCGTTAGAAAATCACTAGTAAATAGGAGGGAAACTAGACGTGGCGATTAAAAAGTACAAACCTACCTCAAATGGTCGTCGTAATATGACAAGTTCTGATTTCGCTGAAATCACTACTTCAACGCCTGAAAAGACGTTATTACAACCATTGAAAAACAACGCCGGTCGTAACAACAACGGTCGCATCACTGTACGTCATCAAGGTGGCGGACATAAACGTCAATACCGTGTTATCGACTTCAAACGTAATAAAGATAACGTGGTTGCTACAGTACAAACGATCGAATACGATCCAAACCGCTCAGCAAACATTGCATTAGTTCATTATACAGACGGAGTGAAAGCTTACATTTTAGCCCCTAAAGGCTTAGAAGTTGGCATGACAGTCGTATCTGGATCAGATGCTGATATCAAAATTGGGAACACATTACCATTGGAAAATATTCCAGTTGGTACAGTTATCCATAACATTGAAATGAAACCTGGCAAAGGCGGACAATTGATCCGTTCAGCTGGTACAAGTGCTCAAGTACTTGGTAAAGAAGGAAAATACGTATTAGTTCGTTTGAATTCTGGCGAAGTTCGTATGATCTTAGCTACTTGCCGTGCTACTATCGGTTCTGTTGGTAATGAACAACATGAATTGATCAACATTGGTAAAGCTGGTCGTTCTCGTTGGATGCGTAAACGTCCAACTGTACGTGGTAGCGTAATGAACCCTAACGATCACCCACACGGTGGTGGTGAAGGTAAAGCTCCAGTCGGACGCAAAGCTCCAGTATCTCCTTGGGGACAACCTGCATTGGGTTACAAAACACGTAATAAGAAAGCTGCATCAGACAAGCTTATCGTACGTCGTCGCAAGACTAAATAAAACCATTGACTATGTGTCACATATTTTGAGAGGAGGTACACCATGGGTCGTAGTTTGAAAAAAGGACCTTTCGTCGATGATCATTTGATGAAAAAGGTTGAAGCGCAACAAGGTGTTGAAAAGAAAAAAGTTATTAAAACTTGGTCTCGTCGTTCAACAATTTTCCCTAGTTTTGTAGGATTTACAATTGCTGTTTATGACGGACGCAAACATGTGCCAGTTTACATCCAAGAAGACATGGTAGGACATAAATTAGGTGAATTTGCACCATCAAGAACTTATCGTGGACATGCCGCCGACGATAAGAAAACAAAACGTTAATTTTGAGGGGAGGATATTAACATGGCAGAACAAATTACATCAGCTAAGGCAACTGCGAGAACAGTTCGCACTTCTCCTCGTAAAGCACGTTTAGTAATCGATCTTATCAGAGGAAAAAGCGTAGCAGAAGCAATTTCAATTTTGAAATTCACACCAAATAAATCTGCAGGAATCATCGAAAAAGTTATGATGTCAGCAGTTGCTAACGCAGAAAACAACTTTGACTTAGATGTTGAAAATTTGGTAGTTTCTGAAGCATTTGTTAACGAAGGACCAACAATGAAACGTTTCCGTCCGCGTGCAAAAGGTTCAGCTTCACCAATTAACAAACGTACAAGTCATATTACCGTTGTGGTATCAGAAAAATAAGGAGGGATAATCAGTGGGTCAAAAAGTAAATCCTATTGGAATGCGTGTAGGCATTATCCGTGAGTGGGATGCTAAATGGTATGCCGAAAAAGAGTATGCTGAATTTCTACACGAAGATTTGAGAATCCGTAAGTTCATCGCAACTAAACTTGCTGATGCCGCTGTGTCAACGGTTGAAATCGAACGCGCTGCAAATCGTGTAAACATTTCAATTCACACAGCCAAACCTGGTATGGTTATCGGTAAAGGCGGATCTGAAGTTGAAAGCCTAAGAAAAGAATTAAATAAATTAACTGGTAAACGAGTTCACATCAACATCGTTGAAATCAAAAAACCAGATTTAGATGCAAAATTAGTCGGAGAAGGAATCGCGCGTCAATTAGAAAACCGTGTTGCTTTCCGTCGTGCACAAAAACAAGCGATCCAACGCACAATGCGTTCAGGCGCTAAAGGAATCAAAACTCAAGTATCTGGTCGTTTGAATGGTGCGGATATCGCTCGTTCAGAAGGATACTCTGAAGGAACAGTTCCTCTTCATACATTACGTGCCGACATCGATTATGCATGGGAAGAAGCAGATACAACATACGGAAAACTAGGAGTTAAAGTGTGGATTTATCGTGGAGAAATTCTTCCTACAAAGAAAAACACTGAGAAAGGAGGGAAATAATCATGTTAGTACCTAAACGTGTAAAACACCGTCGTGAATTCCGCGGTAAAATGCGTGGGGAAGCTAAGGGTGGTAAAGAAATCGCATTTGGAGAATTCGGCTTACAAGCTGTAGATTCACATTGGATTACTAACCGCCAAATCGAAGCTGCCCGTATTGCAATGACTCGTTACATGAAACGTGGTGGGAAAGTATGGATTAAAATTTTCCCTCACAAATCTTATACTGCCAAAGCAATTGGTGTACGTATGGGATCTGGTAAAGGTGCTCCTGAAGGCTGGGTTTCACCAGTTAAACGCGGCAAGATCATGTTTGAAATCGCCGGCGTCCCTGAAGAAGTTGCTCGTGAAGCATTACGTCTTGCTTCTCACAAATTACCAATGAAAACTAAGATCGTAAAACGTGAGGAAATGGGTGGTGAATCGAATGAAGGTTAAAGAAATCAGAGAATTAACCACTGCCGAAATGCTAGATCAAGAAAAACAATTAAAAGAAGAATTGTTCAATCTTAGATTCCAATTAGCAACAGGTCAATTAGAAAACACTGCACGTATTAAAGAAGTACGTAAATCGATTGCACGCATCAAAACTGTGTTGCGTGAACAAGCTGACAAATAGTGGAAGGAGGCCATTTCCAGTATGACTGAAGAAAGAAATCAACGTAAAGTTTATCAAGGACGCGTGGTATCTGACAAAATGGACAAAACGATCACTGTTGTCGTTGAAACCCAAAAGAACCATCCAATCTACGGTAAACGCATGAAATATTCTAAAAAATACAAAGCTCACGATGAAAACAATGAAGCAAAAATTGGCGATATCGTGAAAATCATGGAAACTCGTCCGTTATCAGCTACCAAACGTTTCCGTCTGGTTGAAATCGTTGAAAAAGCAGTGATTATCTAATCATACGAGATTTTCCTATATAGATGTTCTTTAAATCTGAAAGGAGGATACACAAGTGATCCAAGCAGAAAGCCGTTTAAAAATCGCGGACAACTCAGGCGCCCGTGAAATTTTAACTATTAAAGTTCTTGGCGGATCTGGTCGCAAAACTGCAAATATCGGTGATGTGATTGTTGCTACGGTTAAACAAGCAACGCCAGGTGGTGTTGTCAAAAAAGGTGACGTCGTTAAGGCCGTTATCGTTCGAACTAAATCAGGCGCTCGTCGTTCTGACGGTTCTTATATCAAATTTGATGAAAATGCAGCTGTTATCATTCGTGATGACAAGAGCCCAAGAGGAACACGTATCTTCGGACCTGTCGCTCGTGAACTACGCGAAGGCAACTTCATGAAGATCGTTTCATTGGCACCGGAAGTATTATAATCGAAAGATTCAACCAAAGGAGGTGCGCAACAGTAATGTTCGTTAAAAAAGGCGATAAAGTAAAAGTTATCTCTGGTAAAGACAGAAATAAAGAAGGCGTTGTATTAGAAGCCCTTCCTAAACAAGACAAAGTCGTTGTCGAAGGCGTCAATATCGTGAAAAAACATAAAAAAGCCTCTCAAGAAGCCCCTCAAGGCGGAATCGTTGAGGTAGAAGCACCAATTCACGCTTCTAATGTTATGGTGATTGACCCTTCAAATGGAGAAGCGACACGCGTTGGCTATAAAGTGGTTGACGGTAAAAAAGTCCGCGTTTCTAAAAAAACCGGCGAAGCTCTAGATAAATAATTAAACAAGGAAGGAGGATCTTATAGATGAACCGCCTAAAAGAAAAATTTGTAAGTGAAATTACACCATCTTTGATGGAAAAATTTAACTATAATTCAGTTATGGAAGTTCCTAAAGTTGAGAAAATCGTCATCAACATGGGTGTTGGTGATGCGGTATCAAACGCAAAAAACCTTGATAAAGCTGTTGAAGAATTGGCTTTGATTTCTGGTCAAAAACCAATCATCACAAAAGCTAAAAAATCAATCGCTGGTTTCCGTTTACGTGAAGGAATGCCTATCGGTGCGAAAGTAACACTACGTGGAGAAAGAATGTATGAATTCTTAGATAAATTAGTGACTGTGTCACTTCCCCGTGTACGTGACTTCCACGGAGTAAGCAAAAAATCCTTTGACGGCCGTGGTAACTTTACTTTAGGTGTTAAAGAACAATTGATCTTCCCTGAAGTAGATTATGATTTAGTTGATAAAGTCCGCGGTATGGATATCGTTGTTGTTACAACTGCTAAAACTGACGAAGAATCTCGCGAATTATTAACACAACTTGGAATGCCATTCCAAAAATAATCAAGGAGGCGAAAAAATTGGCTAAAAAATCAATGATTGCTAAAAACAAACGCCCTGCAAAACATTCAACGCAAGAGTATACTCGCTGCGAACGTTGCGGACGTCCACATTCAGTTTATCGTAAATTTCATCTTTGCCGTATTTGCTTCCGCGAACTTGCCTACAAAGGTCAAATTCCCGGCGTGAAGAAAGCTAGCTGGTAAAATAAACTCGCATAAAGGAGGTAAATAGTTCAATGGTCATGACAGATCCAATTGCAGATTTTCTAACTCGTATTCGTAATGCCAACATGGTAAAGCACGATACAGTAGAAGTGCCTGCTTCAAAAATCAAACGTGACATCGCGGAAATCCTTAAACGTGAAGGTTTCGTCCGTGATGTTGAATATATCGAAGATGACAAACAAGGCATGATCCGTGTTTTCCTTAAATACGGTAAAAATGACGAACGTGTTATCACGAACTTAAAACGTATTTCTAAACCAGGCTTGCGTGCTTATGTCAAAGCTGACGAAGTGCCAAAAGTATTAAACGGTTTAGGTATCGCAATCATTTCTACTTCTGAAGGTTTAGTAACTGACAAAGAAGCAAGAAGTAAAAACGTCGGCGGCGAAGTGCTAGCTTACGTTTGGTAAGATCATACAATCCATGAGGAGGTGTCTTTAAGTGAGCCGTATTGGTAATAAATTAGTCGTTTTACCTGCAGGAGTTGAAGTAACTCAAAACGGAAACGACGTTACTGTTAAAGGACCTAAAGGTGAATTAACTCGTACTTTTTCTTCTGATATCAAAATGAGTATCGAAGGAAACGAAGTAACATTTACTCGTCCAAACGACAGCAAAGAAATGAAAACAATTCACGGAACAACTCGTGCAAACTTCAATAACATGGTTGTTGGTGTTTCAGAAGGGTTCCAAAAAGCATTAGAATTAATCGGGGTTGGGTACCGTGCACAATTACAAGGATCAAAACTTGTATTGAACGTTGGTTATTCACATCCAGTTGAGATCGTAGCTCCAGAAGGTGTTACAATCGAAGTTCCTGCTAACACTCAAGTAGTCGTTAAAGGATCAAACAAAGAAGTAGTAGGCGAATTAGCTGCGAAAATCCGCGGAACTCGTCCTCCAGAACCTTATAAAGGCAAAGGTATCCGCTATGTTGGCGAATACGTACGTCGTAAAGAAGGTAAAACTGGTAAATAGTCATTTTGACCAAAGTCCGATCAGACCAATTATAATATATTTGTTTCGAGGCCCGATTAGGACCATAAAAACAAATTTTACAGTTGGAAAGAAACGGACTTATGAAAAATGACACGCGGCTTAGGCCAGCTTAATTAAAGAGGTGACAATTGTGATTACAAAACCAGACAAGAATAAAACACGCCAAAAACGCCATATGCGCGTTCGCGGAAAAATTTCTGGTACTGCTGAGTGCCCACGCTTGAACGTTTTCCGTTCTAACAAAAACATCTACGCGCAAGTAATTGATGACGTAGCGGGTGTGACGCTAGCAAGTGCCTCTGCCTTGGATAAAGAAATTTCAGGTGGAACAAAAACTGAACAAGCACAAGCTGTTGGGAAATTAGTAGCAGAACGTGCATCAGAAAAAGGTATTAAGAAAGTAGTCTTTGACCGTGGTGGATACCTTTACCATGGCCGTGTAGCAGCTTTAGCTGAAGCAGCTCGCGAAAATGGACTAGAATTTTAGGAGAAGGAGGAACACCATTCATGGTTTATATCGATCCAAAACATTTGGAATTAGAAGACCGCGTTGTAGCGATCAACCGTGTTACTAAAGTTGTTAAAGGTGGACGTCGTCTACGCTTTGCGGCCCTAGTTGTTGTCGGTGACAAAAACGGTCATGTAGGCTTTGGTACCGGTAAAGCGCAAGAAGTACCTGAAGCAATTCGTAAAGCAATCGAAGACGCTAAGAAAAACCTAGTCGAAGTACCAATGGTAGGAACTACACTTCCTCACGAAGTTGTTGGTGTATTCGGCGGCGGACGTATCTTAATGAAACCAGCCGTTGAAGGTTCTGGAGTTGCCGCTGGTGGACCAGTTCGTGCCGTCTTGGAATTAGCTGGGGTTGCCGATGTAACTTCTAAATCTTTAGGTTCAAACACACCGATCAACGTTGTTCGTGCAACTGTTGAAGGTTTAACTCAATTGAAAAAAGCAGAAGATGTAGCTGCATTACGTGGCATCTCTGTTGAAAACTTAGCTAATTAAGGAGGACGAATGAAATGGCTGAATTAAAAATTACTTTAAAACGCAGTATTATCGGACGTCCTCAAAACCAACGTGATACTGTTAAAGCGTTGGGTCTTAAAAAAATGAACAGCACAGTAGTTAAACCTGCTAATGAAGCAATCAAAGGTATGGTTAACACAGTGTCTCATTTAGTGGACGTAGAAGAAGTTTAATCAACTTGCTAATTTAAATCTAAGGAGGTGCCCAATATAATGAAACTTCATGAATTACAACCTGCTGAAGGTTCACGTAAAGTTCGCAACCGCGTTGGACGTGGTACTTCATCAGGTAACGGAAAAACAGCTGGACGTGGTCAAAAAGGACAAAAAGCTCGTTCAGGCGGTGGTGTGCGTTTAGGTTTTGAAGGTGGTCAAACTCCTTTATTCCGTCGTTTACCAAAACGTGGATTTACTAACGTGAATCGCAAAGAATATGCTGTAATTAATTTAGATGTCTTAAATCGTTTTGAAGATGGGTCAGAAGTAACACCTGTTGCTTTAGTTGAAGCTGGAATCGTGAAAAACGAAAAAGCTGGAATCAAAGTTCTAGGAAACGGATCATTAGATAAAAAATTAAACGTTAAAGCAGCAAAATTCTCTAAACATGCTCAAGAAACAATTGAAGCTGCCGGTGGTTCAATCGAGGTGATCTAATGTTCAAACTTTTAAAAGATGCATTCAAAGTTAAGAACATCCGATCACGGATTTTATTTACCGTTTTAGTCTTATTAGTTTTTCGGTTAGGTGCTCAGATCACCGTACCGGGAGTAGATGCACGTGGGTTGCAAGGATTGAGCGAAATGCCATTTTTCAGAATGCTGAATATGGTGAGCGGCTCAGCTATGCAAAATTTTTCGGTCTTCTCAATGGGGGTTTCTCCATATATCACTGCTTCAATTGTTATTCAGTTGTTGCAGATGGATATCGTTCCTAAATTTGTCGAATGGTCAAAACAAGGGGAAGTCGGTCGTAAAAAGTTAAATCAAGCAACGCGCTATTTAACTTTAGTCTTGGCTTTCATTCAGTCGGTGAGTATCACTGCTGGATTTGACTATTTCGCTCAATTTGGTTTCGTGCCAAACCGTAATGTTCAAACGTTCGTCACAATCGGTCTCATTCTTACAGCTGGTACAATGTTTGTGACTTGGCTGGGAGAACAGATTACTGAAAAAGGAATCGGAAATGGAGTATCGATGATTATCTTTGCGGGGATCGTTTCACGATTGCCACAAAGTATCAAAGATGTCTATGATGATTATTTTGTGAACATTGATCCTAGTGATCTTTGGAAATCAATTATTTTTGTTGTAATTTTACTTGTCGCTATTGTGTTGATTATCTTTTTTGTTACGTATTTTCAACAAGCGGAAAGAAAAATTCCGATTCAATATACAAAACAAGTCGTGGGCGCTCCAACAAGCAGTTATCTACCATTAAAGGTCAATGCTGCCGGAGTAATTCCAGTTATCTTTGCCAGCTCATTTATTGCGACACCAAATGCGGTGCTGCAAGCATTAGCTAGTAAATATAGTGCGGAAGGCTGGTATGATGTTTTAACGAAATTATTTAGTTACAACACGATTCCAGGTGCTGCGATTTATACGGTTCTGATTGTTGCATTTACCTTTTTCTATGCCTTCGTTCAGGTTAATCCTGAAAAATTGGCAGAGAACTTACAAAAACAAGGAAGTTATATTCTGCGTGTAAGACCGGGTAAGGGAACAGAAGAATATGTTTCTGCAATTTTAATGCGTTTGAGTGTGGTGGGCGCTATTTTCTTAGGTCTGATCGCTTTGATCCCGATTATCGCGCAGATGGTTTGGAACTTGCCTCAATCAATTGGTTTAGGTGGTACAAGTCTACTGATCGTAGTAGGGGTTGCGCTTGAAACGGCAAAACAATTAGAAGGACTCATGTTGAAACGACGTTATGTCGGATTCATGGATGGAGAGTAGATTCGTGTGTTGAGGGATTTCCTCAACGCCGTTCTCACTTTTTAAATGAATTGAATATCGGTTTCAACTTGATTAAGTTATAAAGAATGAAAATGGAAATTATTTTTAAACAAATGATTTCTTTGGTAATAATCTAGGAGGGAAAGCAATGAACCTGATCTTAATGGGACTGCCAGGGGCAGGAAAAGGAACACAAGCAGAAAGAATTGTTGCAACGTACAATATTCCACATATCAGCACGGGGGATATGTTCCGAGAAGCAATCAAAAACGAGACAACACTCGGATTGAAAGCAAAATCTTATATGGATGCAGGGGATTTGGTCCCAGATGAAGTTACTAACGGTATCGTGAAGGAACGCTTAGCCCAAAAAGACACTGACAAAGGGTTCTTATTGGACGGATTCCCTCGTACTTTGGATCAAGCCAAAGCATTAGCTGAAATGCTGACGGACTTGAACAAAAAGATTGATGCTGTGATTGACATTCAAGTAGCAGAAGAAGTATTAGTTGAACGTTTGGCAGGACGTTTCATGTGCCGCAATTGTGGTGCGACTTATCATAAAATCTTCAACCCTACGAAAGTAGAAGGAACTTGTGATCGCTGCGGGGGTCATGAGTTTTACCAACGCGAAGATGATAAGCCAGAAACTGTTAAAAATCGTTTATCTGTTAATGTTAAAAATAGTGAACCTATTTTAGCTTATTATGATGAAGAAGGTCTGTTGTATCCAGTGGATGGAGATCGTGAAATTGATGCCGTATTTGCGGATGTAGAAAAAATTATCGAAAAATAATTTGCCTACCGACTTGAGATGCAGTTTATCTTGCCAAGTTCGATGTTTTATGATAGAATTTGTCAGTCTGACTTCTAGCTTTTTGGAAGTTAACTTTAGAATTAGGGTGGGAACTGCAGTTTCCGCCATTTTATCGTGTGAAAATGCGAAACAACTACAAGGAGGTACTCTGCGTGGCAAAAGAAGATATGATTGAAATCGAAGGAACAGTCGTCGAAACTTTGCCGAATGCAATGTTTAAAGTCGAATTGGAAAACGGACACGAAGTTCTTGCGCACGTATCTGGTAAAATCCGGATGTATTATATTCGAATCTTACCTGGAGACAAGGTTACAGTTGAACTTTCTCCATATGATTTGAGCCGTGGTCGTATTACCTATCGCTTTAAGTAAGTTGTACTCCGTAAAACTTCAGGAGGTATAATCATGAAAGTAAGACCATCAGTAAAACCAATGTGTGAACATTGTAAAGTAATTCGTCGTAATGGACGTGTTATGGTGATTTGCCCAGCAAACCCAAAACATAAACAACGTCAAGGATAATTGGAGGTGTAATTAAGTATGGCTCGTATTGCAGGAGTAGATATTCCTCGTGATAAACGCGTGGTAATTTCACTTACTTATATTTACGGTATTGGAAATACTACAGCGAAACAAATTTTAGCCGATGCAGGCGTTTCTGAAGATGTTCGTGTACGTGACTTAACGAACGAACAAACAGACGCTATCCGTGCTGAAGTTGATAAATTAAAAGTTGAAGGCGATCTTCGTCGTGAAACTAACTTAAACATCAAACGTTTGATGGAAATCGGTTCTTACCGTGGAATCCGTCATCGTCGTGGCTTGCCTACACGTGGACAAAACACTAAGAACAACGCTCGTACACGTAAAGGTCCAGCTCGCGCTATTGCCGGCAAGAAAAAATAATTAGTGAAGGAGGTTTAAATCTTCATGGTAGCAAAGAAAGTCAATCGTAAACGTCGTGTGAAGAAGAATATCGAAACAGGTATCGCTCATATTCATTCGACTTTTAATAATACAATCGTCATGATTACTGATGCAAGCGGTAATGCCGTAGCATGGTCATCTGCAGGTTCGTTAGGGTTCAAAGGTAGTAAAAAATCAACTCCTTTCGCTGCTCAAATGGCTGCTGAAACTGCAACAAAAGCTGCAATGGAACATGGATTGAAAAGTGTTGAAGTAACTGTTAAAGGACCTGGTTCTGGTCGTGAAGCAGCGATTCGTTCATTGCAAGCAACTGGTTTAGAAGTAACTGCAATTCGTGACGTGACTCCAGTACCTCATAATGGATGCCGCCCTCCAAAACGCCGTCGTGTTTAATGAGTGCCCAACTCTATGAGTTTTACAGGAACGTCATTGAACAAGACACTTTTCGTTTTGAAAGGGGTAAAAAACAAGAATGATTGAATTCGAAAAACCAAGAATCACAAAAATTGATGAAGACAGAGATTATGGCAAGTTCGTTGTTGAACCTCTGGAAAGAGGTTATGGAACTACTTTAGGTAATTCTCTACGTCGTATTCTACTTTCTTCTTTACCGGGCGCTGCCATTACAAATATTCAAATCGATGGGGTGCTACACGAATTTTCAACCATCAAAGGTGTAAGAGAAGACGTTGTACAAATCATTTTGAATATTAAAGGTTTAGCGTTGAAATTATTCGCTGAAGAAGAAAAAACCCTTGAGATCGATATTACTGGACCAGCTACGGTAACTGCCGGCGATATTATCGTTGACAGTGACGTTGAAATCTTAAATAAAGATATGTACATTTGTACTGTTTCTGAAGGTGCGACATTCCATGCCCGCCTAACAGTAAAACCTGGTCGCGGCTATGTTCAAGCAGACGAAAATAAAAAGGAAGATATGCCAATCGGTGTCCTTCCAGTTGATTCTATCTATACACCAGTTCGTAAAGTAAACTATCAAGTTGAAAATACGCGGGTTGGTCGTCGTGATGATTTCGACAAATTAACGATGGAGATTTGGACTGATGGATCGATCATTGCTCAAGAAGCATTGAGTCTTGCAGCGAAAATTTTAACCGAACATTTAGATATTTTTGTAAATCTTACTGATGAAGCGAAAAACGCTGAAATCATGGTTGAAAAAGAAGAAACACAAAAAGAAAAAATGTTAGAGATGACCATCGAAGAACTAGACTTGTCTGTACGTTCGTATAATTGTTTGAAACGTGCCGGAATTAATACGGTTCAAGAATTGACGAATAAGTCTGAACCTGAAATGATCAAAGTACGTAATCTAGGCCGTAAATCACTTGAAGAAGTGAAAGCCAAATTACATGATCTTGGGTTAGGACTACGTAAAGACGATTAATATTGTTGACAAAGGAGGGAAACCTACGTGAGTTATCGTAAATTAGGACGCACATCTAGCCAACGTAAAGCAATGTTGCGTGACTTAACAACTGACTTAATTATCAACGAACGTATCGTAACGACAGAAGCTCGTGCGAAAGAAGTTCGTTCAACTACTGAAAAGATGATTACCTTAGGAAAACGCGGGGATCTTCATGCACGTCGCCAAGCTGCAAGCTTTGTACGTAATGAAGTCGCTGATGTTCGCGAAGAAAACGAAGCAATCGTTGTTGAATCTGCATTACAAAAATTATTCAATGACATCGCTCCTCGTTACGCTGAACGCCAAGGTGGATACACTCGTATCTTAAAAACTGAACCTCGTCGTGGCGACAACGCCCCTATGGTTGTTTTGGAACTTGTATAATAATCACTCTTCACTTTATAGATGATTCTTTTAGAGTGTTATGATGTTGGAGATTTTCTCCGAGTCTAGCTCAGCGCCGCTTCCCAGATTGACTGGGAAGCTGGCACTCATCATAAAGTGTTTTTTTATACCCAAAAATACTGTCAAGACAGATAGGTATACAAAAGCATTTTATTGAGTAACAAGGATTGATAAAACATGGCTTTTTTGCTAGTCTTAGTACATATTTGCAAAGAAGTGGAAAGGTGTAACCATGGAGCCAATTATTGAGATCAATCAAATTGAATTTAGTTATCAAGAAGAAGCGGCATCTGCATTAAAAGATGTCAGCTTTTCAATAAACAAAGGTGAATGGATTGCGATTGTGGGGCATAACGGCTCAGGAAAATCGACCTTAGCCAAGACAATCAATGGCCTTCATTTACCACAAAAAGGAACAGTAACAGTTGGTGGGATGAAACTATCTGAAGAATCTGTTTGGGATATTCGCCGAATGGTAGGGATGGTTTTTCAAAATCCTGATAATCAATTCGTTGGTGCAACGGTGGAAGACGATGTAGCTTTTGGTTTGGAAAACCAAGGAATCGAGCGAAGTGAAATGCAGCATCGGGTTCAAGATGCATTAGAAAAAGTCAAGATGCAGGATTTTGCGACCCGAGAACCGGCACGTTTATCTGGTGGTCAAAAACAACGAGTAGCAATCGCAGGTGTAGTAGCTTTACGCCCAGATATTATTATTTTAGATGAAGCGACAAGTATGCTAGATCCGGAAGGACGCGATGATGTTATCTCGACGATTCGAAAAATCAAAGAAGAGAGTGAATTGACTGTTATTTCGATTACTCATGATATTGATGAAGCAGCTAGTGCTAATCGGATTTTTGTGATGAGAGAAGGCGAGCTGTATCAAGAAGGGACACCGGATGAGATTTTTTCTGCTGGTCCGAAACTAGTCTCGCTAGGATTAGATCTCCCGTTTCCCGAGAAATTGAAAGCGGCATTAAAAGCTCGTGGAGTAGCTGTACCAGCGGATTATTTAGATGAGGAAGGGATGATGGACTGGTTATGGACATCCGTTTTGAAAAAGTAAGCTACGTTTATCAACCGAATACCCCTTTTGAACAGCGTGCTCTTTACGATATTGACCTAAATATTCGCGAAGGATCTTATACAGCTCTAGTGGGGCATACAGGTAGTGGAAAATCGACTCTTTTGCAACATTTGAATGCGTTATTAAAACCAACGGATGGACAAGTACTCATTGGAGATCGAAAAATTACACCAACAACAGACAATAAGAATTTAAAACCCGTTCGTAAAAAAGTTGGTATCGTTTTTCAATTTCCTGAGGCGCAGTTGTTTGAAGAGACAGTCGCAAAAGATATCGCGTTTGGTCCAAAAAATTTTGGTGTTAGTGATGAAGCTGCACAAGCCTTGGCAAAAGAGAATTTAGAATTGGTGGGTTTGTCGGAAGAATATCTTGAGCGTTCGCCTTTTGAGCTTTCTGGAGGCCAGATGCGACGTGTCGCAATTGCTGGTGTATTAGCAATGGAACCGGAAGTTTTAGTCTTAGACGAGCCAACAGCAGGCTTAGATCCCTTAGGTCGCAAAGAAATGATGGAAATGTTTTGGCGTTTGCATCAAGAAAAAAAGATGACAATCGTTTTAGTTACCCATTTAATGGATGATGTGGCAAATTTTGCTGATTATGTCTATGTTTTGGAAAAGGGCCATGTAGTGAAAAACGGCGATCCTCAATCAGTGTTTGCTGACGTTTCTTGGTTAAAAGAAAAACAATTAGGAGTTCCTCAAGCCAGTGCATTCGCAGAAAAAATGCAAGCACGAGGGGCAAATTTTTCTAAATTACCGCTAACCGAAAATGAATTAGCTGATTGGATCGTAAAAGTCGCAGGAGGTCCTGCTCATGATGAATAAATTGATTTTTGGCCGTTTTATTCCAGGAGATTCACTGATTCATCGATTAGATCCACGAGCGAAATTGGTTGCCAGTTTCTACTTTATTGGAATCATCTTTTTGGCAAATAATTGGCAGAGTTATTTATTTTTAGCAGTATTCACTATGATCGCCGTTTTTCTATCAAAGATAAATTTAAACTTTTTTCTAAAGGGTGTCCGGCCGTTGATTTGGCTGATCATTTTTACAGTTGCCTTGCAGGTACTATTTACTCGTGGCGGAACGCTGTATTGGTCGTGGGGCGTCTTTAGCCTTTCTTCCTATGGAATCCAAAACGGATTGTTCATTTTTTGTCGCTTTGTTTTGATTATTTTCATGTCGACACTATTGACATTAACAACTCCCCCATTATCGATGTCTGATGCCATTGAATCACTGCTGAATCCGTTAAAAAGAATTCATTTGCCAGTTCATGAGATCGCACTGATGCTATCGATTGCTTTGCGCTTTGTACCGACATTGATGGATGAAACGGAAAAAATTATGAATGCTCAGCGGGCACGTGGGGTTGATTTTAATGATGGCAATCTAGTTCAAAAAGTTAAAGCGATTGTACCATTACTGATTCCACTGTTTGTCAGCAGTTTTAATCGAGCAGAAGATCTAGCTACTGCCATGGAAGCCCGCGGGTATCGTGGTGGTGAAGGACGCAGCAAATATCGAAAATTACAATGGTCTTCACGTGATACAAGTATCATCGTCGTTTTTGGGCTAGCCACAGTCGTGTTGATTTTTTTACGTAGTTAAGCTTGGAGTGATCCAGGCTTTTTTTGTTTAATCGTCTTGAATGGACATAAAAATAAAAATTTCTCAGCAGCTGTGCTTGTTGAAGTTAGATGAGGATCCAGCACAGCGCGTTGGATTCTAGTCAAAAAGCTGTTATAATGACTCCGGCAGAATTTTTGGTTTAAGGAGAAAAAAATGGTTAGATACAAAGCAGTGGTTGCTTATGATGGTACACGGTTTAATGGATTTCAACGCCAACCGAATGGTCGAACAGTCCAAGAGGAAGTTGAAAAAACGTTGCAAAAAATGAACAATAATCAACCAATCACTATTTTTGGTTCAGGACGGACTGACGCGGGAGTTCATGCAATTGGGCAAGTGATTCATTTTGATTATCCGCAGGAACGTCCATTAGAACGAATGCGTTTTGCTTTAGATACGCAGACACCAGAAGATATCGCGGTCTCATCCGTGGAGATTGCTCCAGATGATTTCCATGCCCGCTATCACGTGGTAGAGAAGACGTATCATTTCAAAGTGCAAATTACTAAACCACGGAGCCCGTTTCGTCGCTACTATGCGGCATATTATCCTTATCCGTTAGATATCGCGTTGATTCGTCAAGCATTGCCTGATTTATTAGGGACTCATGATTTTACTTCTTTTTGTGCAAGTGGTGGTTCGATTGAAGATAAAGTTCGGACAATCTATCAGGCAGAAGTGGAACTGGATGAATCGGGAACGGAATTGACTTTTATTTTTCGGGGGAATGGTTTTTTGTACAAAATGATCCGAATTTTGGTGGGGACGTTATTAAAAATCGGGAACGGTCGTATCCCGGCTGATAGTATCCCGGAAATCATTGCGGCAAAAGATCGAAATCTGGCTGGACCGACAGCACATCCAGAAGGTCTTTATTTAGTAGAAGTAAAATATGGATAAAAAGTGAAGGGTCGTTTGTAAAAGAAAGCTCTCGCTGTAAAAGAATCCAAAGCAAAAGAAGAAAATCGATCATCGATTTTCTTCTTCTTTTTTTAATGGCGATGGGTTTTTTTAGGTTTGATTATTCTTAGGTAGAGGATGAATAATCCGATGGATAGAATAAACGAGATTCCACCAATGATAAAACCTTTCGGCAAATAACTAAAGGTCACCTTGTGTTTGCCTTTTGGTAAATGGATGCTGACAAAGGCATCTTGAAAGGCTTTGGTATCTACTTTTTTACCATCAATCTTGGCTGTCCATCCTTTATCGTAAGGGATGGTCGTAATGAGTGTCTGCGCTTTTTTAGCAGTCACTGTCCCTTCTGCACTGCGTTTACCAATCTTCATATCGACACCATTAGCTTTGATTTTTTCGATGGCTAAATGATAGGCGACAGTATCTAACGCTAGCACTTGCGGATTTTGGAAGCTGATTGAGCTAGTTCCATAGAAACTAGCAGTAAAAGTAACAATCGTGGCTTTTTGATAATAGCCTAGATCATAATACTGCCCATTGATACCGATTTGCGCTTGACGCGTTTGTCCATTGGCTGTAACCGTTGCGGTTGAACTTTCTAGTTCTGAGAAATTATAAGGATAAAGACTCAAATACGCTTGTGTATTTGCTGGAACTTGGACTTTCCAAGTGACATCTTTTGAAACATTGTTTTGTTTTTCCGTAATAGTCGTGATCATCCCAGAGTTAGTGACAGTAGCATTTTTCGTAGCTGTTTGTGTCATTGGCAAAAATTGAAAATAGCGAAACTGTTCTTGTGACAAAGCATTGAACAACTGTGTCTGGGTCCCGAGATTATCATTTGGCAGAGCAGGCAATTTATCGATACTTTTTGGAGCCATAAATGCTAACGGCAGGGCATAATTATTTTCAAACAGATTGTATCCACCAGCACTAGCGGTTTTAGTGAAGCCGTATTTATTTAGGTTCTTCGTTTTAGCGAGGTTGTATTTGATTCCAGTAAAAGCATCTGCTAGCAATGTATTGTTTTGGTAACGGATGTTTAGACTCGTTCCTCTCGAACGAAACCCTAACTGATCCATATAGCCAGAAGAATGGCGGTTGCGAATCGAAGAAAACATGCTGACACCGCTGTATCCGTAATTGAATGAATCGTTTGCTGAGACTGGATCGAGATTTTCTAGACGATAAAAATGGTCGTTTTCCGCTTTAGTTTTATTGACTAAGGTTTTAATCGATGGATAAGGCTCGGTATAAAGACTACGAGAGGCGTAATTCCAATCTTTCAAAATCCCGTGTACCATAAAATCACTATTGATTGTTGCTTCCGCAGACATCGCGACTAAAAGCAGCAGGCTGAGTGTTTTAACAGGGAATTTATTGAAGCGATAACCGGTCAAAAGAATCGCATAACCTGCTAAAAAACCAATTGTGATATAAAGGGAACTGTTTTTTAGATAAGAATAATCCTTTCCTTTCATCCCCCAGAAAATCGCAAAAGAGGCGATCAGCAACAGGCATGCGGCTACTAGTTGCAGCACATTTTCACGAGTTAGTTTTTCCCAGCCCCAGGCAGCTAGTGTAATCACTAAAAATGAAAGCAGGTAGGCATAGCGAAACAAGAACATATTGGGAGCATGCATACCGTGCCAGAATAAGTTCAGTGGCTGGATATAAAAACTAGCAAGTAAAATCGCTGCAATCATTCCATAAAGAAGTTTGTTTTTCCAAGGAATCTTCTTACAAATAAAGAAAAACAAGCATAAGACTAATGGGAAAAGTCCAATGTAAATAAAGGGAATCGAGCCATATTTTGTTGTATCGTATGAACCAATCAGATTTTTTGCAATAAAATCCCACCAATTCGTTGCTTCGGTTTTAAAAGTCGTGATTTTAGTCAATTCTTCCCCGTTTGCTCGCAGATCCAATAGGGACGGTAAAATCATAATCATTGAAGCAAAACCAGCTAACAACGAGGTGATTCCATAAGGAAGGATACTTTTTTTATATGTTCGCCAATTTGTTAATAAACGTGCGACAAAATAGAGTACCGAAAAAACACCAATCATAAATCCCATATAAAAACTTGTCAAAAACAACATTAAATAGGAAACAAATAGTACAGTTGGTTTTTTCATGTCCATCACGCGATTGATCCCTAAGATGACCAAAGGCAAATAGACAAAGGCATCTAGCCACATGATAATCTCTGAATGAGCGATGGTAAAGGACATCAACGCGTAAGCGACACTCAGTGCCACTTGTGACCAATTCGGCAATTTGAAACTGCCCTTAGCATAAAACCAAAATGCTAATCCGGCTGAACCGATTTTCAACAGGGTTAAAAAATATAAGGCATCAGGCATCAATTGATTTGGAAAGAAAATGACTAACGGGGTGAAGAAGCCGCCGAGATAATACGAGATTAACGACAGATAATTGAGCCCCATTGAAGCATTCCAACTATAGAAAAGTCCTTGCTTACCTAACAGCATATTTCGAAAACTAGCATGGAAATTCGAAAATTGTGAAAAGGCATCACTGGCCAAAATACTGCGACTAGATCCGGGATAAACACCGATAGTCAAATATACGAGAGCCATCAGTATAAGAGGCAAAAAAAAGCTCGCCAATATATACCAACGGTTTTTTTTAAGATAGTTTTTCATATAAAAATCACCAAACTTCTTTCAACAGACTATCCAAATTTTACCATAGAAAGAATAAAATATTGTGAAAGAGCTATGAAACGCAAACGAATATTTAAAAATCAAAAATGAGTATAGCAGCAATCAAAAAAAGTGATGACGTTTATTTGTGTTATTTATAAAATAATCGGCAGGAAACTAGCATAAAACAGCAAAAAAATAGCTGGGAATCTCCCAGCTTGTTTTTTATATTGCTAACATGTATCAGTTGATTTCTCAGCAAAAAATATTCATAAGAAAATTGTTTGAAAAGAAGCGTGATCAGCATGTGTAGTTGTTTTGGGTGCACAAAAAAACCGCTCGTAATCGAACGGTTTGACTTGATTGGATAATATTAAACGCGCTCAACTTTTCCAGATTTCAAAGCACGAGTTGAGACCCAAACTTTTTTAGGTTTTCCGTCCACTAAAACGCGAACTTTTTGTAAATTAGGTTTTACAGTACGTTTTGTAGCGTTCATAGCGTGAGAACGGTTATTTGCACTTCTTGTTTTACGACCAGTAAAATAGCAAACTTTTGCCATATGATGTTTCCTCCTTTTGCCTTGATATTGGAGCGCTTCTTTGGCTCATACTAAAATAATTTAGCATAGATTAACAAGTTTAGCAAGTGAATTTTTTTAGAAAGATTGACATTCAAAGGATTTGCGGGTAAATTATATTCTGTTAGCGTAAAAATTTTTAATAAAAGTTTTGATGCAGGGAAGTTGGCGGGAATTTGCGGCAAGCAGGGAGTGCCCTATCAGCAAATCGCAACGGAACTTTCTTTTATTTGTCATAGGGCTATGATAAACTATTATAGTAGAAAGAATGGGCGAATGCGCCTATTTAAGGAGGCTAACAACTATGGCTGTGAAAATCAATACACAGGCTGGTATGATCGAAATTTCAAACGACGTCATCGCGACGGTTGTCGGCGGTGCAGTTACTGACGTGTTTGGTATCGTCGGTATGGCTAGCAAAAATCAAATCAAAGACAATATTACAGAGATTTTAAGAAAAGAAAATTATTCACGTGGCGTTGTTGTGCGTCAAGAAGAAAATGGGATTGCAGTAGATGTTTACACAATCATCAGCTACGGTACGAAGATCTCAGAAGTATCACGCAATGTTCAAGAAAAAGTGAAATACAATTTAGAAACGATGCTTGGTGTTACAGCCAACTCAGTGAATGTCTATGTTCAAGGTGTGCGTGTTCTGCCTGACTAAAGGCAGCGTTCTTAAGGAGGACTAAGTAAGTGAAGGTAACAGAAATCAGCGCGAGTCAATTCCAAGAAATGGTAGAGGCTGGCGCTAAACGTCTGCAAGTCAATGCAGAATATGTCAATTCATTAAATGTATTTCCAGTACCAGATGGTGACACTGGAACGAATATGAACTTATCCATGACCAGCGGCGCGACTGCTGTTGTCAACTCTGCTTCAGAAAAAGTCGGAGAATTAGCCAATGTTTTAGCTAAAGGATTACTGATGGGTGCACGAGGAAACTCTGGCGTTATCTTGTCACAATTGTTCCGCGGTTTTTCTAAAGCAATCTTAGAAGTCGAGACTTTGAACGCAGAAGATTTAGCAAAAGCGTTCGTTCACGGAGTAGAAACTGCCTATAAAGCAGTTATGAAACCGGTAGAAGGAACAATTTTAACTGTGGCACGTGAATCAGCAAAAGCTGGAGAGCGCAAAGCAAAACAGACAGATGACGTGATCGAAGTGATGACGGCAGTTGTTCAATTTGGGAAAAAAGCATTGGATAAAACACCAGACATGCTGCCAGTTTTGAAAGAAGTTGGCGTGGTCGATAGTGGAGGTCAAGGGTTGTTGTTCATTTATGAAGGCTTTTTAAGTGCATTAAATGGTGAATTCCAAGCAGATGATACTTATGAACCAAGTCCAGCTGAAATGGACGAAATGGTCAATGCCGAACATCACCGCAGTATCCAAGGCCAATTAGCGACAGAAGATATCAAATTTGGTTATTGTACAGAGATTATGGTCCGTTTAGGTGAAGGTCCCACGGTGGACAGTCAATTCGACTATGATACTTTCCGAAACTATTTAGATGGTATCGGTGATTCGTTATTAGTCGTCAATGACGACGAAATCGTTAAAGTACATGTTCACACGGAACATCCAGGCGAAGTCATGAACTATGGCCAAAAATTCGGTGCATTGATCAAAGTGAAAGTCGATAATATGCGTCTGCAACATGAAACAATCTTGGAACATGACGAAAAAGCGACAGCAGTAGAACAAGTACCTGTTCAACGCAAACCGCAAGCAGTCATTGCAATCGCAGCTGGTGAAGGCGTGCAAGAATTGTTCAAGAGCCTTGGTGCTGATTTTGTTATCAGCGGAGGTCAGACGATGAATCCAAGTACAGAAGATATTTTAGAAGCAATCAAAGAAGTACATGCGGATCAAGTGATCGTTTTACCGAATAACAAAAATATCTTTATGGCTGCCGATCAAGCAGCAGAAGTTGCAGATATTCCTGTCGCAGTTGTGCCAAGCAAAACAGTCTCTCAAGGAATGACAGCGATGTTGGCGTTCCATGGTGATCAAAACTTGGAAGACAACAAAACAGCAATGACTGAAATGTTAGAATCAGTCGTTAGTGGACAAATCACTAATGCAATCCGAGATACAGCAATCGACGGGGTAGAGATCCACGAAGGTGATTACTTAGGCATGATTGATGGAAAAATTGTTCTTTCAGAGGCAGATAAATATCAAGCGACCTTTGATACTTTGAAAAAAATGATCAACGACGATATCGAGATTATTACGATCATTGTCGGTGAAGAAGGCACGCAAGCAGAAGCTGAAAAATTAAGTGAAGCAATCGAGGCGAGCTATCCTGACCTAGAAGTTGAGATTCACGAAGGAAATCAACCAGTCTATCCATACTTGCTCTCAGCAGAATAGTCTTATAAAGTCGAAGTCGGGAATCTTTTCCCGGCTTTTTTTGCCAGTTCATTATGAATAAGTTTTTTGATACTTAAATTGATGTTAAAAAGGAGGCTAGCAATCAATGGCAATCCAAGAATCTGTATCTGTTCTTTCCGGTGTCGGACCCAAACGAGTACAAACATTGGCTGAATTGGGAATTGTAACGATTGAAGATCTGATGAGTTATTACCCGTTTCGTTATGAAGATATTCAAGAAAAAAATCTATTAGAAATCAATGATCAAGAAAAAGTCACGTTGAAAGGTGTGATCGTCTCAGCACCTGTCATCAGCCGTTTTGGCTATAAAAAAAGTCGATTACAATTCCGGATGATGCAAGATCATGCCGTTTTTATGGTTTCCTTTTTCAATCAACCCTACTTGAAAGATAAAATTGAAGTGGGAGAAGAATTAGCAGTTTATGGAAAGTGGGATGCAAAACGCAAGGCATTGACCGGGATGAAGATTTTAGGCGGTAAACAGACGGAAGAATATGCCCCCATTTACCATGTGACTAAAGCAATCCGCCAAAGTACATTGGTTGATTTAATCAAAGGAGCATTTGATAAATTTGGCGAACAGGTGACAGAAAACTTGCCAGAGTATTTATTAGAAAAATATCGGTTGATGCCGCGAAAACAAGCGATGCGAGCGATGCATTTCCCTAAAAATCCTCACGAGAGTCAGCAGGCTAAACGACGAGTGGTTTTTGAAGAATTTTTTCTGTTTCAAATGCAAATGCAAGGGCTGAAGAAAAAAGAACACAGTGAAAAAAATGGCCTGGCGATTCGTTATGATGTAGCACGTTTAAAACAATTCACCCAAAAACTGCCCTTTGAATTGACAGACGCGCAAAAACGAGTGACCAATGAAATTTGTTATGACTTACGTAGTAAAAAACATATGCAGCGCTTGTTACAAGGAGACGTAGGAAGCGGAAAAACAGTGGTGGCAGCAATCGCCTTATATGCTACGATGACGGCAGGGTTTCAAGGAGCACTGATGGTGCCGACAGAAATTTTGGCGCAACAGCATTTAGCCAGTTTGAATCAATTATTTGATCCTTTAGAAGTAACGACTGCGTTGTTGACGGGTTCAACGAAAATGAAAGAACGACGAGCAATTTTGACCGGGTTAAAAAATGGGGAGATCGATGTAATAATCGGGACCCATGCATTAATCCAAGACGAGGTTCAATTTGCCAATTTAGGTCTGGTCATTACGGATGAGCAACATCGTTTCGGGGTGAACCAACGAAGGGTCTTGCGTGAGAAAGGACTTCATCCAGATGTTTTATTCATGACAGCGACCCCGATTCCGCGGACTTTAGCAATTACAGCTTACGGCGAGATGGATGTGTCAATCATTGATCAAATGCCCGCTGGTCGGATTCCAGTCAAAACTAGTTGGATTAAACCCAAACAGTTAGAACATACGCTAGATTGGGCCAAACAAGAATTACAGATGGGTCATCAATTATATGTAATCTGTCCATTGATTGAAGAATCTGAAGCCTTAGATGTAAAAAATGCGACTGAAATCTACAATCATTTAAAAGAATACTATGCTCCAACGTACCAAGTCAGTCTTTTGCATGGGAAAATGAAGAATACTGAGAAAGAGTTGATCATGGAAGAATTCAAAGAGAATCAAAGTCAGATTCTTGTTTCCACCACGGTGATCGAAGTCGGTGTCAACGTTCCTAATGCAACGGTGATGTTTATCATGGACGCGGATCGTTTTGGCTTGGCTCAGCTCCATCAATTACGTGGACGTGTTGGACGAGGTTCAGCGGCTTCTTATTGTATCTTAGTTGCTAGTCCTAAAAATGAATTAGGCAAAGAACGTATGAAAATCATGACTGAGACCAATAATGGATTTGTCTTGAGTGAAAAAGATTTGGAACTGCGTGGACCAGGGGAAGTATTTGGTTTCCGGCAATCAGGATTGCCGCAATTTTTGATTGCTGATCTAGTCAACGATGCCAATGTATTAGAAGTGGCACGGGATGAAGCAGATCAGATTTGGCAGATGGATGATTGGCAGAAACAACCTGCTTTTGCCCTGTTAGCTCAGGCGTTGCAACCAACTAAAAGCGGTGAAACATATTTTGATTAGTGTGCTATACTGTAGAAAATTAAACGATGAATAGTTTTGAAAGATAGAGTGAATTCATTGAAAAGGAAAAAGGAGAGAATTTTTTCATGAGAATTGCTGTAGACGCAATGGGTGGAGATTTTGCCCCAAAAGCGATTGTTGAAGGTGTAATGCTGGCCCAAAAAAATCACCCAGACATTGAGTTTCAATTGTACGGAAAAGAAGAGGCGATCCGCCAATACCTTACCAACGAAGAAAATATTAAAATCATCCATACAGATGAGAAAATCAACAGTGAGGATGAACCTGTCAAAGCGATCCGTCGTAAAAAAACTGCGTCGATGGTTCTAGCCGCTCAAGCGGTCAAAGAAGGCAAAGCTGATGCGGTTTTTTCAGCTGGTAATACAGGAGCGCTATTAGCAGCCGGCTTATTTGTCGTTGGTCGAATCAAAGGAATCGAACGTCCAGGATTGATGTCGACGTTGCCAGTTTTAACTGGTGATAGCGGATTTGATATGTTGGATCTAGGTGCTAATGCTGAAAATAAAGCAGAACATCTTCAACAATATGCGATCTTAGGTTCATTTTATGCAAAACATGTTCGTGGGATAGAAAATCCCCGCGTTGGTTTGTTGAATAATGGAACGGAAGAAACTAAGGGCAGCGAGTTGACTAAAGAAGCTTTCAAATTATTACAAGCAGAAGAAAGTATCAATTTTATCGGAAATGTGGAAGCGCGTGAACTATTAAACGGCGCTGCTGATGTTGTCGTGACAGATGGATTTACTGGAAATGCAGTATTGAAAACAATCGAAGGAACAGCGATGGGGCTGATGAATTTGATTAAAGGAAGTATCAATGAAGCTGGCGTCAAAGGTAAATTTGGAGCATTGATGCTAAAAGATACTTTATATGGCTTGAAAGATAAATTGGACTATTCTGCTCATGGAGGAGCAGTATTATTTGGATTGAAAGCACCTGTGATCAAAACCCACGGATCAACTGGTCCGGAAGCAGTTGCTAATACGATTGATCAAATCCATACGATGTTGGATACGAATGTCGTAGGGCAATTGGTCCAGTTTTTTGAGACACCCAAAGACGAATAAGCCTCCGATCATTTTACTGAAAAAGGTAGACAAAGAGGTCAAACACCAGTAAAATGAGTGATGACCTTCTGGTAAGACATAGACGAATATTAGTTGATCAGGTGGAGGTGAATGTTGTTGACTCGTGAAGAAGTATTTAGCCAAGTTGCTGAAATCATTTCAAATCACTTTGAAATCGATAAAGATAAGGTAACACTAGAATTGAGTATCAAAGATGACTTAAATGCAGATTCAATCAGTATCATGGAATTTGTTTTAGAATTAGAAGATGAATTCGGAACAGAGATTTCTGATGAAGATGCTGAACAAATTGAAACAGTTGGAGCGGCAGTTGATTACATTATGAAAAACAACCAAGCTTAACATAAAGTACACCAGCTAAAGCTGGTGTACTTTTTTGTTTCATATCGGCGGATTTCAATAATTCTCGTCTAAAGATACATCAGAGTTCATAATCTCTTCTAAAAAAAGCCAACGATTCTTTGAAAATTTCTTACTATCACGACTTCTGATTTAAAATTTATGGAAAAAACAGTATAATAAGGCGTGATGGAAATCTCAAAAAAAGGAATGAGCCCATGGATACACAGTTAGTCAATGAATTGAAAGTAAATTACGGCATTGTTTTTCACGATGTCAACTTATTGGAACAGGCGTTTACCCACTCGTCATACGTGAATGAACACCGTAACATGAACATTTCGGATAATGAACGGTTAGAATTTTTAGGGGACGCTGTCTTAGAAATTCAAGTATCGGACTATTTGTATCATCATTACCCAAACTTACCGGAAGGCCGTTTGACGCGTCTGCGTTCAGCGATTGTCCGGGAAGAAAGTTTATCAAAATTTGCAAAAGAATGTCATTTTGATCATTATATTCTACTAGGAAAAGGCGAAGAAAACTCCGGTGGGCGTGATCGTGCAGCACTTTTATGTGATTTATTCGAAGCTTTTTTAGGCGCGTTGTATTTGGATCAAGGCTATGATACGGCATTACACTTCATTCAAACCGTTGTTTTTCCTAAAATCGAAGCCGGTGTCTTTACGCGAGAAATGGACCATAAGACTCGGCTGCAAGAAGTCTTGCAAAAAGGCGGCGATGTGTCGATTGATTATCGTTTAGTGAATGAAGAAGGACCGGCTCACGATCGGATCTTCACGATCGAAGTATCGGCGGACAATCAAGTGATTGGTTCAGGTCAAGGGAAATCTAAGAAATTAGCCGAACAAGATGCTGCAGAAAAAGCTCTGACAAAAATTGCTGCAAAGTAGTCTTTCCTAGATAGAAGGAAATGAAGTATAAGAAGAAATTCTTTATCTGCCTGGCGAAACGAATGGCTCTGCTTTGAATGGACTAGCTGTCAGCAAAGCGTGGCGATTCGTGACGCCTTTTTATGAAATTTTAGGAGGAACATTTTGTACTTAAAGAGAATTGAGATTGCAGGCTTCAAGTCTTTTGCTGAACGGACGAAAATCGAGTTCGAGCAAGGTGTGACAGCGGTGATTGGACCAAACGGCAGCGGAAAAAGTAATATCACAGAAGCGATCCGCTGGGTTTTAGGAGAGCAGTCGGCCAAAAGCTTACGTGGAGGAAAGATGCCAGATATTATTTTTGCTGGTTCTGAATCACGAAAACCATTGAACATTGCAGAAGTAACGGTGGTGTTGGATAATACCGACCATTATTTGCCACTAGCTTTTAGTGAAGTGAGCGTTACACGACGCTATCGTCGATCTGGTGAAAGTGACTTTTTTATTAACAAAAAAGCTTGCCGTTTAAAAGATATCCAAGACTTATTTATGGATTCTGGCTTGGGAAAAGAGTCTTTTTCGATTATCTCCCAAGGAAAAGTAGAAGCAATTTTTGCCAGTAAACCAGAAGATCGTCGAGGAATCTTTGAAGAAGCGGCTGGTGTTTTAAAATACAAACAACGTAAGCGCAAAGCAGAGCAGAAACTTTTTGAGACAGAAGATAATCTAAGTCGGGTTCAAGACATTGTTTATGAATTAGAGGATCAGCTGACTCCTTTAGCTGCGCAAAGTAAAGCAGCTAAGGAGTTTTTGACGCTTAAAAAGGAATTGACTGCCGCTGATGTCAGTTTGACTGTAGCAAAAATCAAACAGACCCGCACTAATTGGCAAACTGCCAAGTCTGATTTTGATGAATTAGCAAAAAGGGCTGAAGAAAAAGGGCGCTTCATCCAGCAAACGGAAAGACAATTAGGTGAATTGCGTGAAAAACGCAGTAAGCTAGATGAACAAGTGGAAACTGGACAGCAGCAATTATTGTATTTGGCAGAGGCGCTGAAACAAGCAGAAGGTCAAAAAGAATTATTGAAGGAACGTTCCAAAAATACGCAAAAATCTAGTGCTGAATACCAAACGACATTAGCTGAACAACGTAAGAAAAAAACAGCAGTCCAACTAGACTTGCAAGACATCCAAGCTCAGCAGCTCAGTAAGCAAACGGAAAAGATTGAGTTGGAAGAAAAAATCCAACAGCTGACTGCCCAAGCGAAGAAATATCAAAAATCTCCCAAAGAATTAGTGGAAGATCTGCGAGGGACGTATGTGGAACTGATGCAAGAATCAGCCAGCGTCAGTAATGAATTAAAATACTTGGAGCGACAATACACACAAGAAACAACGAAAAATCAGCGAAGCGTCATACGATACGAAGCATTGGGCGAACAGTTGGCACAATTAAATAGTCAACAACAAGCAGCAAAAGCTAAAACTCAGGCGCTTGAAAGTCAATTGAAAAAAGAACAAGAAATGTACCATCGTTTGGTTGAAGAAAAGGCAATAACGCAGCAACGATTGCAAAAAGATCAGCAGCAGATGTATGATCTGATGAGTCAAGTGCAGCAAGCCCGTGCTCGACAAAAAAGTTTGCAGGAAATCCAAGAAAATTACAGTGGATTTTATCAAGGTGTTCGCAGCGTTTTACAACATAAAGATCAACTAAATGGGATTATCGGTGCAGTGGCAGAGTTGATTGAAGTACCCAAAGAGTACACATTAGCAATCGAAACAGCTTTAGGCGCCGCCGCACAGCATATTATCGTGGAAAGTGAAAAAGATGCTCAAAAAGGCATCACATTTTTGAAACAACAACGAAGCGGACGAGGGACATTCTTGCCGTTGACAACAATCAAATCACGAAGTCTAGGCACGCATCAGTATGAAGTAATCAAAGATGTACCAGGATTTGTCGGAATAGCTAGCGAGCTGGTTTCTTTTTCAGAAAAGATAGCCCTTGTTATGCAAAATTTGTTGGGGGCGATCGTGATTGCTCAAGATTTGACTAGTGCCAATCAGCTTGCTCGTCAATTACGTTATCAAGTTCGAGTAGTCTCTTTAGAAGGCGACGTGATGAATGCAGGCGGTTCTATGACTGGCGGCGCGACCAAACAGGGTAATCGTGGCAATTTGTTTAATCAAAGCCATGAATTAGCAGAATGGACCAAACGCTCTCAAGAGATCAATCAGGCTTTGCAAATAAAAGAGCAAGAAGTTCGTACATTGCAAACAAAAGTTGCCGAACAGACCGAATCAATCGAAGGTTTACGAACAAAAGGTGAACAGACGCGATTGGCTTATCAAGAAGCACAAAGTACAGAAGAGCGTGTCCATACGGAATTAACTCATTTACAAAAAGAACAAGCAGTGTTCTCTTATGAAGTAAAAGAGTTGGAAAGTTTCTTGACTGATTATCACACGCAAAAAGAAGCGTTGGAGATTCAACAAACTGACTTGCACGTCCAACAAGAAAAAATCAATCAAGAAATCCAGCAATTGAATGAAAAAAGTGATCAGTTAGAGGAAAAACGGACCAGCATCAATACCCAACTAGGTCGCTTACAAGCCGATTACGCAGTTTTAGATGAACGATTGTTATATTTAGAACGCCAAGCGATGAGCTTCAAAGGACAAATCAATGAATTGACTAGTCAGATCACAAGTCTGGAAAATCAATTATTGGCACTTTCCAGTGATTCGACTGGACATGAAGAAACTGAAGAGAGTTTGAAGCAACGTCTAACGGAATTAAGCAGTGGACGAGAACAATTGCAAGCTCAATTGACGCTCTGGAAAGAGACCCGACAACAAGAACAGCAGCAAATCGATCAAGCTGATTACGCGCTGACTCAAGCTAATCGTGAACAGAAACAATTACTGGCTCGGCAGTCGCAAGCCGATGTTCAAAAAAATCGATACGAATTAAAACTAGACAACGCGCTAACATATTTGCAAGAAGAATATAGTTTGACTTTTGAAGGTGCCGAAGCTCGTGCTGATCTTGAAATCGAACAAGACAGTGCAGAAGTAGAAGTCAACCGTTTAAAACAAGCGATTGAAAAACTAGGGCCGGTCAATTTGAATGCCATCGAACAATATAAACAAGTATCGGAAAGATATGAGTTTCTTACGACTCAACGAGATGACTTATTATCTGCAAAAGAACAATTGTTTGAAACGATGGGTGAGATGGATGATGAAGTGAAGACTCGTTTTTATAAGACATTCCAAGCGATTCGTGACCAGTTCAATGTAGTTTTCCCAAATATGTTCGGCGGAGGACGTGCTGAATTGGTGTTGACTGATCCTGATGACTTGTTGAATACTGGGATTGAAATCGAAGCACAGCCACCAGGGAAAAAACTCCAAAGTTTATCACTGCTTTCTGGCGGAGAACGAGCACTGACAGCCATCGCATTATTGTTTTCGATTATCCAAGTACGACCAGTACCGTTTTGTGTCTTGGATGAAGTTGAAGCAGCACTTGATGAAGCCAATGTCACGCGGTTTGGGCGGTACCTAAGTTCTTTCCAAAACGATACGCAATTCATCGTCGTGACGCATCGTAAAGGAACGATGGAAGCTGCTGATGTACTTTATGGAGTAGCGATGCAAGAATCCGGTGTTTCCAAGATGATCTCAGTTCGTCTGGAAGAAGTAAAAGAAGATGGAAAATTCCAAGTAAAGAAAGGGGATTCTTTGGAATGATAAAATTAATTGCGATTGATCTAGATGGGACATTGCTGACAGATGCAAAGACCATCTCTGACACAAATAAAAAAATATTAGCAGCAGCAAAATCACGCGGTGTAAAGATTGTAATCTGTACAGGACGTCCGCTGATCGCGATCAAAGAGTATTTGGCAGAACTAAATCTGCTGGATGCAAATGATTATTCGATCACATTCAATGGTGGATTGATCCAAACCAATACCGGTGAGATTTTAGGTAAATCCGCAATGCCTTTGGAAGATGTGAAACACATTTATCAGTTGTTGATGAATCTTGAGCTGCCAACGGATGTCTTATCGGATGCGTTATGTTTCCAATTGGCAACAGCAGTGGAGCATCCTTCTATTTATCCAAGATTGAACAAGGCATTGACTTTTGTTCCTAAAACGATTGACGCATTAACAGAAGATATGTTGTACAATAAAGTTGTTGCAGCAATTGACGTTGAATATTTGGATCAAAAGATCGCCTTGATTCCAGAAGAGGAATATGAACGATTTGAAATTTTTAAAACACGTCCCAATTTGTTAGAGTTCATGCCAAAAGGGGTGACTAAAGCGTTTGGTCTGTCAGTCTTAGGAGAACATCTGGGAATCGCGACTCATGAAATGATGGCACTAGGTGATGAAGCCAATGATCTTTCAATGATTACCTATGCAGGAATGGGTGTAGCGATGGAAAATGCTACTGATGGTGTAAAATCCGCTGCCAATTTTGTCACAAGAACCAACCAAGCAGATGGTGTTGCTCATGCCATTCAAAAATTTGTATTTGATGATTTGAAGGAATTGAATGAAGGGGGGATTTAGATGGGATTATTTGACCGTATAAAAAAAGCCTTTACTGGCGAAAAAGAAGCTGAAAAACCAGAAGAGGTCATTGAAGATCAAGAAAATTCTGAGGTAGATGCTGATAAAGGCATAGAGACGATTGACACAGAACAAACGCCCGAAGCAGAGCAAGCGCCCGAAACAGAAAAAGAAGCATCTCCTAGCGAAAAAACAGAGAAAATGACTGATCTTGTTGAAGACACTGTTGAACAACAGCCAGAAGAGGCAACAGATTTGCCAGTGCAAGAAGTAGAACCAGAAAGTATTGAATCTGCTCAAACATCTGCTGAATTAGAAGAGGCAGAACAGGCGACTGAATCGTTAGCTGAAGAAACAGAGCTGCCTGAAATTTCACCCTCAGAAGCTGCAATCTCACCTGAACTAGTTGAAGAACCGATTGAAGAAACCGTTCAGGAAAAATATGACAAAGGGTTAGAAAAAACTCGTAAATCATTTGGCGAACGAATGAATGAACTATTTGCTCGTTTCCGTCGAGTAGATGAGGATTTTTTTGAAGAATTAGAAGAAACATTGATCGGTGCAGATGTCGGCTTTGATACGGCGATTAAGTTGACGGATTCGCTGCGGCAAGAAGTCAAATTGAAAAATGCTAAAAAGCCGGCACAAATTCAAAATGTCATCATTGAGAAATTAGTAGACATTTATGAAGCAGAAGGCATCAATGAAAATAATGCAATCAATTTACAATCTGATGGCTTGAGTGTAATCTTATTTGTCGGCGTTAACGGAACAGGGAAAACTACCAGCATTGGAAAACTAGCCAAACAATACAAAGATGATGGCAAAAAAGTTCTATTAGCCGCAGCGGATACTTTTCGAGCGGGCGCAATCGACCAGTTAGTCGTCTGGGGTGAACGTTCAGGCGTGGAAGTTGTTCGTGGCAATGCTGGTGGAGATCCAGCAGCAGTAGTTTTTGATGCAGTAGATAAAGCTAAAAATGAAAACTACGACATCTTATTGATCGATACGGCTGGGCGTCTACAAAATAAAGTCAATTTGATGAATGAATTGGAAAAAATCAAACGAGTTATTCAACGTGAATTTCCAACAGCCCCCCATGAGGTTTTATTAGTAGTGGATGCGACGACCGGGCAAAATGCGTTAGTCCAAGCACGCCAATTTAAAGAAACAACTGATGTCACGGGATTGGTCTTGACGAAACTCGATGGAACGGCCAAAGGCGGAATCGTTTTAGCGATCCGTAATGAATTGCATCTGCCAGTGAAACTAGTTGGTCTAGGCGAAGGGATCAATGATTTGGAAGTATTTGATTCAAATGATTTTGCTGTAGGATTGTTCAAAGGATTGTTAAAAGAAGAATAAAAATTATCGCTGATTTATTTGAAAACTGCTGTTAGGCTGTGACATATGTCACAGTCTTTTTTGCGGAAGAACGAGAGATGTTTAATAAAAACGAGCTGGACTAAATCCAGGTTGCCGTATTTTTTAGTGTTCGTCCGTTTGTATTTTTTTTCAAGCATTTCCGTTCTGTTTCTGGAGGTTCTTCTATATAATGTAGCATGGGAGGCTATGGACAAATGAATACAAAAGATATGATGATACAAGAAAAGGTCAAACCTTTTTTGCTGCAAGCACGTTACGGGATTGAAAAGGAAAGTCAAAGAGTCACGCTGGAAGGACATTTAGTACGGACCGATCATCCAACTTCTGTGGGAAGTCGAAGCTTCCATCCGTATATCCAGACCGATTTTTCTGAATCTCAAATAGAGTTGATCACACCAGTCACTGAATCTGTTGACGAGGTGTTAGCTAGTTTAGAAGCGATTCACGATGTGGCACAACGAAGTATGCCAGAAGATGAGATGTTGTGGCCTTTTTCAATGCCGCCAGCCCTTCCTGAAAAAGAGGAAGATATTCAGATCGCAAAATTGGAAAACCATGCAGACGTTTTGTATCGACGCTATTTAGCACGTGAGTATGGCAAACGAAAACAAATGGTGAGCGGTATTCATTTCAATTTTGAATATGGCTTAGATTTGGTTGAACAATTATTTTTAGCTCAAACGGAAGAAGTTTTGATGGAAAACTTTAAGACCCGTTTATATATGAAAATCGCCCGCAATTTTTTGCGTTATCGTTGGTTGATAACGTATTTATTTGGTGCGAGCCCGTTAAGTGAAGCTCGTTATTTTGATGGCGCAGATCGGCCCAAAGAACCTGTTCGCAGTATTCGGACGAGCCGTTATGGCTACGTAAATAAGCCCGATGTAAAAGTCTCTTATGAAACATTGGCTCGATACAGTGAAGAGCTGGCAGAAAATGTGGCACAAGGACGTTTATCAGAAGAAAAAGAATTCTACGCGCCTATTCGGATGCGCGGTGGTAAAAAAGTAGCGGATTTGTTCCATACAGGGATTCGTTACGTGGAATTACGAAATATTGATTTGAATCCTTTTGAACGTGTAGGAATCAGTTCGGATGAGATTGAATTTCTCCATTTATTCATGCTTTATTTATTGTGGACCGATGAAAAGTTACCAGCTGATGAATGGGTAGCAGAAGGAAATCGCATCAGTGATGCTGTTTCGTTAGAACACCCAGCAAAAACAACTGCGTATGTTGCCGAAGGGCATGCTATTTTTGCAGAGATGTTGCAAATGATTGATGAATTATCATTAGAAGGTGGCGATCTGCTGCAGAAATATCAAAGCTGGCTCGATCATCCAGCAGAGACGTTTGCAGCTAGGATTTTGGCTTTAGATGAAACAAAAGGCCAAGCAGCAGTAGCAACTGAACTTGGCCTTCAGTTTTATAATCAAGCCTGGGCACATCCTTACCAGTTGGCGGGATTTCAAGAAATGGAATTATCAACGCAAAGTCTATTGTTTGATGCGATCCAAAAAGGAATCGAGACTGAAGTATTGGATCGACAAGATCAATTTGTAAAACTACAGCATAAAAATCATCAAGAATTAGTGAAAAATGGCAATATGACTAGCAAGGATACATATATTGCACCCTTGTTAATGGAAAATAAAACAGTGACTAAGATCGTATTAGAACGCGCTGGTTTTCATGTGCCTCATGGGGAGACGTTCGCATCAATAGCTGAAGCTAAAAAAGCCTATCCACGTTTTGCACAAAAAGCATTTGTTATCAAACCAAAGTCAACAAATTACGGTCTAGGTATCACGATTTTTAAAAATGAACCAGCAATCAACGACTTTAATGCCGGTTTAGCCCTTGCATTTGCTGAAGATGATGAAGTGATTATTGAAGAGTTCTTAGAGGGAACTGAATACCGATTCTTTGTGATTGACCATCAAGTAAAAGCAGTCTTGCTGCGGACGCCTGCCAATGTTATCGGTGACGGAAAACAAACGATTAAAGAACTTGTTTCAGCTAAAAATGCCGATCCATTACGAGGTACCAATCATCGAGCTCCTTTGGAAAAAATCCAACTTGGTGATTTGGAACAATTGATGTTAAAAGAGCAAGGTTTTCGTATAGACAGTATCCCTGACAAAGATCAACAAGTCTTCTTGCGAGAAAATTCAAATGTCTCAACAGGTGGAGATTCAATTGACGTGACAGATGAAATGGACGAGAGTTACAAACAGATAGCTGTCGATGCAGTGGAGGTCTTAGGCGCACGCATCAGCGGAATTGATTTAATCATTCCTGATAAAGAGAAGCCTTATGAAACTGCGAAAGACTATGGAATCATTGAAGCAAATTTCAATCCAATGATGCACATGCATATCTATCCGTATATTGGACAGAGTCGCCGCTTGACCATCGATGTATTACGCTTCTTATATCCTGAAATGGCTATTTAATCAAAGAAACTTGTGATAAAAGAAAATATCCGAACTATAGAGGTCTTGCTTCTGCGTGAAACAGTTGCTTTTCATCTTATAGTTCGGATATTTTTTATCTGGAATCATATGTTGTTTTGGTAATAATTGTGAATGAAGGTGTCAATCTCAAATAGAGACTCAGAAAATAAGACGAGCTGACGATCTTTTTGAGATAAAAAATCTTGTTTGACCATCTGATCAAAAAACGCTTGCAATAAATAATAATAATTTTTTACATCAAAGAAGATACAAGGATTATGTGTCTGCCCAACACGCATCCATGAATAAGCTTCGCTGATTTCTTCTAAGGTACCCACACCGCCAGGTAAAGCGAGACAAACATCTGCTTCTTGCATCATCATTTTTTTGCGTTCGTCTAAGTCAGCTACAGTGAGTATCTGGGTCAATCCAGGATGCACCCGCTCACGATCACTCAGAAATTTTGGCATGATCCCAATTGCTGTTCCGCCTTTATTTAAAACGCTGTCTGCAACTACGCCCATCAATCCTAATTTGCTGCCGCCGTAAATTAGTTCATAATCATGTGCAACGAGCCATTCACCTAATTCTTGAGCTGCTTTTTGATACGCTGGATCAGCGCCAAGATGTGCACCACAATATACAGCGATACGCATGTGACCGCCTCCCGTTCATTTCCATTGACTAGCTGGGTCTCAGCAGATCATTAAATGATCCATTTAGTTATGGATCATTCGACTAACTCGATTGTTTGTTTGGTTTCTTCGACAGTTAGTCCTGTTTTTTCTTCCCACCAAGTTTTCATCTCTTTTTCGTAGCTGTCAGGAAAACGATTGACTGTATCGATTAAAGGCTTGCCTTGGATTTTAGCGTGGGGAAAACTCATCGCCAGATTAAATTTTAATTCCTTTAATAGACAATAGTACTGGAACATCATGTAGCGCATTTCCTCATCGTCGCTGCTAGCTAGGACCAAGGGCGCTCGATCAAGCATGAATCCTAAACTTCGCATCATAAATAAAAACCCCGGCAGTTCATCTTTTTCAATATCATCGACTTCTTTTAAAATATCAATGTGTAAATCAAGCGCTTGCAATAAATCGGTTTGTAAATTTTGATAAGTGATCATTACATTTCCCTCCTTTGATTTTCATTGATTTAAGTATAGCATATCTGTAAACTTCCTTGTGATCTGACTAGCATTTGATTCGCATTCTGAGATTAGTTTGTGTAAAGTAAAAAAGGAGGCGGTAAAATGGGGAAATTAGCTGTAATTACTGATTTACATGCAGATATCAATCACTTTGGTGATCATGAGCTAGCATTACTTTTTAGTGTGTTAAAAGAACAAAAGGCAACACGGTTACACTTTGCTGGTGATACGGCCAATAGAATCGACCGAGCATTAGCAGTCAACCATTTTTTCCGGCATCACGGGCTGCCGACAACTTTTAATTTGGGAAATCATGAAATGGGTACTGTCAAAGGCGAGCAGATGATCGAACATTATCCTGACAGCCATTTTTTGAATCTTCGTTACCTCCCGCTTAATCAAAAGACAGTGTTATTAGGATTAAATGGCTGGTATGATTATAGTTTTTCTGAGTCAAATGATCCGCAGAAAAATCGCTCGATTAAAAATATTTATTGGTTTGATCGAGTGATCGAACGCTTTGCAGATGATCCTACTGTCATGCAAGAAATTTTGCGGCAATTACAGGATGTCTTAGATGAATTAGCTCGTAAAAACTATCAAGTGATACTAGTGACGCATTTTGTCCCTAAAACAGAATTCATCGTTCGTCTAAACGGTGACTACAAAATTTGGAACAAATTAAATGCTTTTTTAGGGTCACAATCCTTAGGGAATTTATTAGATCGGTATGATAACATTCGACAAGTAGTCTTTGGTCATACGCATCGCCGTTTTGACGATCAAACCTTTTATGGGACGATTTACAGTTGTCGACCATTGGGGTATTACTATGAGTGGAAGATTACTCGAGATTTTGTTTTAGATAATCAATTGGCAGAGATCTATCTCCCTATGAAAATGCGAAGCTTATTGAAAAAACATCAAGCAGCATTTACTGAATATAAAAAAATTCACTTAATCGAAGAATTTCAACAAGCAATTACCTGGATTTCTTATTAGAATTGATTTTAACAATTAGCAAGTATTTTTTGTTCGTTAAAAAAGCCGTGGATTTTTGAGCGGTTTTTTACTCAACACGCTTGCATCTAGTTGTAATCCTTGTAACAATAGGTATGATAAAAAATGACTTACTTAATGAGTCTTGGTAATTGGGAAGGTTGATAACATGCGTTTGATCATTGATGGTGATGGATCGCCAGTAAAAGATACGACGATTTTAGTCGCTGAAAAATATGGAATACCAGTAGTGATCGTAACAAGTATCGATCATTATTCAAAAAAAGAATACCCTGATTTTGTAAGGTTCATCTATGTCGATCGTGGATCAGATTCGGCGGATTTCAAGATCGTCTCAGTGATTAAGCCAACAGATATTTTAATCACTCAAGACTACGGGCTTGCTTCGTTAACATTGGCAAAAGCAGCCCATGTCTTACATCAGACCGGAATGGAATATACTCAGATGAATATCGATGCTTTATTGACACAACGTTTCATCGGCAGCAAGATGCGCCAAGCAAAACAACGGACAAAAGGCCCCAAGCCTTTCACAAACGTTGAACGGGAACAGTTTAAAGAAGTTCTAGAAAGCTTGATTCAACAGTCTTTAGTGTAATCAAAATGATAAGCTTTGTCATACTTGTAAAATTTCTTTTTGGGGATTTTGATTTTTGTGCTAAAATATTAGGGATCAGAAAGTAATGGAGGATATTCATTTGAAAATTATTTTACTTTATGGTGGGAAAAGTCCAGAACATGATGTTGCGATTTTGTCGGCCTTTTCAGTTATTTCTGCGGTTTATTTTGATTATTATCAAGTACAACTTATTTATATCGATAAAACCGGTCAATGGGTCAAAGGTCCATTATTAACGGAAGCACCAGAAACAGACGAAACATTGCGTTTGACTTGGGATACAGCAGGTCATGAAGTTGAAGGATTCAGCGGAAAAGTAATTGATCCTGGTGATATCAAAGAAGAAAACGCGATCGTTTTTCCCGTCTTGCATGGACCAAATGGTGAAGACGGAACGATCCAAGGCTTCTTAGAAACATTGAACATGCCTTATGTTGGGGCGGGCGTAATGGCCAGTGCCTGTGCCATGGATAAAATCATGACTAAGTATATCTTGCAAGCTGCCGGAATCCCTCAAGTACCGTATGTACCTGTGTTAAAGAACCAATGGAAAGAAAATCCAAAACAAATTTTTGAAAAATGTGAAGGAACACTGTTGTATCCAATGTTCGTTAAACCAGCTAACATGGGTTCAAGTGTCGGGATCACGCGTGCAGAAAATCGAGAAGAACTACAAAATGCGCTGCAAGAAGCGTATCGGTATGATTCTCGGGCATTAGTTGAACAAGGAATCGATGCGCGCGAGATTGAAGTTGCCGTTTTAGGTAATGATGATGTGCGGACGACACTGCCTGGAGAAGTCGTAAAAGAGGTTGCGTTTTATGATTACAATGCTAAATATATCGACAACACAATCAAAATGGCGATACCAGCAGAAGTACCTGAAGATGTGATGCAAAAAGCCCGTGAATTTGCCAAACTAGCTTATACGATGTTAGGCGGTTCAGGACTTAGTCGCTGTGACTTTTTCTTGACCAACAAAAATGAATTATTCTTAAATGAATTAAATACAATGCCCGGCTTTACAGAATTCAGTATGTATCCATTATTATGGGAAAACATGGGACTGAAATACGGCGACTTGATTGAAGAGTTGATTCAATTAGGATTGAAACGCTACGAACAGCAAGCCGCTTTTGAATAATCAGACAGACTGCTTAATCACAACAGGACTTGAGACATGATTCTGTATGAATGATGCCTCAAGTTCCTTTTAATGTTTTACCAACCGAGTTGGCTTAATCGAATCAATGTATTTGCGGAATCGTTTAAAGTCAGAAACCAAAAAATGGGAGGAACACCATGAATTTTACAACGACAATCATCAGCAAGGCCGTTCAAGGTGAAGTATTGACGGAAAATGAGGTGACCGTTACTGGTGTCGAATTCGATTCACGAAAAATTGAAGCAGGCGATTTGTTCATCCCGTTACAGGGGACGAATGATGGTCACGAGTTTGTAGCCAAAGCGATTGAAAATGGTGCAACAGCGACATTATGGAGTCAAGATCCTGCAACAGCTCCTGAAGAGATCGCAGTTATTTTGGTCAAAGATACTTTGCTAGCTTTTCAAGCGTTAGCAAGCTACTATTTACTGGAAGAAAATCCTGATGTGATTGCGATTACAGGTTCAAATGGCAAAACAACGACCAAAGATATGACCGAAGCGGTACTCAATCAAAAATTTCGAACATATAAAACACAAGGAAATTATAACAATGACATCGGACTGCCTTACACGATCTTGCATATGCCAGAAGGAACTGAAAAACTGATCTTGGAAATGGGCATGGACCATGCAGGAGAGATTAGTGTTTTATCAGAACTAGCTGAACCAGATGTTGCGGCAATCACGATTATTGGCGAAGCCCATATTGAAAATTTAGGCTCGCGAGAAAAGATTGCAGATGCAAAAATGGAGATTACTACGGGACTAGCAGCAGATGGATTATTGGTTATCCCAGCAGATGAGCCGTTACTGACCGAGCGCACGCGTTCGTTATCACAAACGATAGAAACCGTCGGCATTCAAGCAGGAGATCTATCAGCGACGATTTTGAATGAGAACAAAGGTGCTACTGTTTTTTCTGTGGAAGACAATGGGTATCAAATTCCTTTACCAGGTAGTTACAATGTTCAAAATGCGTTGATTGCTATAGCAATCGGTCGTTGGTTTGGGCTGAATAACGACGAGATTTTTCAAGGCTTAGCTTACGTACAAGTTACACAAAATAGAACGCAGTGGTTGAAAGCTGCGAATGGTGCAGATATTTTGAGTGATGTATATAATGCCAACCCAACAGCGATGGGGCTAGTTTTAGATACTTTTGCTAAACTGCCTACAGAAGGTCGTCGTCTGGCAGTCTTAGCAGATATGTTAGAGCTAGGTGATAAATCTTTCTCACTGCATACGAGCATGGTAAAACATATCAATGATCAAGATTTTCAAGAAATCTTTTTATATGGTGAAGACATGAAAGGTTTGAAAGTAGCTTTAGCGGATCGTTACCCGACATTAGCTGTACATTATTTCAATAGAGAAGAAAAACAGCAAATGATGGAAACTGTTAAAAATAATTTACAAGCAAATGACAATATTGTTTTAAAAGGTAGTAATGGAATGGGCTTGCTTGAAGTTGTCGAATTTTTGCAGGCGTAGTGAAAAGTTGCAGAAAATGAAATGATGTGCTAGAATGAGCCATTGCCGAGAAATGAAGTAATGATTGAATGAGTCATCCAATAAATTAAAGATTCGCTAGTGAATAGATCGCTGGCTTACCAATTATTTTTGAGAAGCGGTTGGGGCATTTTTCAATTGAACGATGTCGCAACCACTTTTTGTGAGAGATGATCCTTCCGCCTGACTTCGCGGAGCGGTTTTTCGGTAGTATCGCCAAGGACGGCAACTAAAGGGACAGTTGCAGACTAAACGCAGATACCAAACCATACGCTCTAAATGATAAGGTCAACAGACATTAGGAGGATATCATTTGAAATTCAAAGAACTAAAATTATCACCAGAACTATTGCTCGCGGTTGAACGCGCAGGTTTTGAAGAAGCAACACCGATCCAAGCACAAACGATTCCATTAGCTTTAAACGGAAGAGATGTTATTGGACAAGCACAAACTGGTACTGGTAAAACCGCTGCTTTTGGTTTACCTATGCTGGATAAAATTGATACAACGAACAATGCTTTACAAGGATTAGTCATTTCACCAACTCGTGAATTAGCAATTCAAACACAAGAAGAGTTGTATCGTCTAGGCCGCGACAAAAAAATTCGCGTTCAAGCTGTCTACGGTGGTGCAGACATCGGTCGTCAAATTCGTGGATTGAAAGATCGTCCGCATATCGTTGTTGGTACACCTGGTCGTATGCTCGATCATATTAACCGTCACACATTAAAACTAGAAACAGTTGAGACATTGGTCTTAGATGAAGCAGACGAAATGTTGAACATGGGCTTTCTAGAAGATATCGAAAAAATTATCAGTAAAGTCCCTGCCGAACGTCAAACTTTGTTGTTCTCAGCTACAATGCCAGATGCAATCAAAAAAATCGGCGTTAAATTTATGAGAGATCCTGAACATGTGAAAATCAAAGCCAAAGAAATGACTGCTGATTTGATCGATCAATATTATGTTCGTGGAAAAGATTATGAAAAATTCGATATCATGACTCGTTTGTTTGATGTTCAAACACCAGATTTAGCAATCGTCTTTGGACGGACTAAACGTCGTGTAGATGAATTGGCTCGCGGTCTAGAAGCTCGTGGCTACAAAGCTGAAGGAATCCATGGTGATTTGTCACAACAAAAACGGATGAGTGTTTTACGTTCGTTTAAGCGTGGCGATCTTGATATTTTAGTAGCGACAGACGTTGCTGCTCGTGGCTTGGATATCTCTGGCGTTACCCATGTTTACAACTACGATATTCCACAAGATCCAGAAAGTTATGTTCACCGGATCGGCCGTACAGGTCGTGCAGGTAAAGGCGGTATGTCAGTAACGTTCGTTACACCAAACGAAATGGGTTACTTACATGTCATCGAAAACCTAACGAAAAAACGGATGAATCCATTGCGTCCACCGACCGAAAAAGAAGCATTCAAAGGTCAATTAGGTGCAGCGATGGAACAAATCCAAAGCCAAATGGAAGAAAATTCCGACAGCTTGGAAAAATACAATGAATCAGCAAAAGAATTACTGGCTGCTTATTCACCAGAGGAACTAGCTGCTTTATTGTTGAAGACAACAGCGAAAGATCCTGCTGATGCTGTACCAGTAAAAATTACGCCGGAACGTCCATTGCCTTCAAATAAAAAAGGCGGGTTCAATCGTGGCGGCGGTAAACGTAGTGGCGGCAACAATCGCGGCGGTGGTAATAACCGTGGCGGCGGTCGCAGCAAAGACAACTACCGCAAAGATCGTGATCGTAATAGCAGCAACAATAAAAACAAAAACTATGGCGGAAGCAAACAACATAGCAACAATAAAAATACAAACCGCAGCAACGATAAAAAACGCGGCTTTGTGATCCGTTCAAATTCAAACGATTAATCTATCAGCAAAGCCATCGATCTTTTTGATTGATGGCTTTTTTGTTTAGTTAAAGAGATTTTAAAAGAATTCTTTGAAAAAAACATAGCATTTAAATAAGTCTTTGGTAAAATAAAGATGTTACTGAAAGGGTTGAGAGTATGATCAAAGGAATCGGGATTGATGCGACTGAGTTGGAACGAGTCGCAAAAATTATTGAACGTCGCCCGCATTTTGTCGAAAGAATATTAACTCCGGCAGAACAGACCCTTTTTGCTAGCCATTCTCCTCATCGTCAGGTAGAATTTTTAGCAGGCCGGTACGCATGTAAAGAAGCTTTTTCTAAAGCCTGGGGAACTGGTATTGGAAAAGTCAGCTTTCAAGATTTGGAAATTTTACGAAATGACAATGGTGCCCCCGCCTTTACAAAATCACCTCACCAGGGAAACGTTTTTGTCAGTTTGACCCATACAGAGGAACTAGCGATCGCACAAGTATTGCTGGAAGAATAGAAAGAAGGACACTTAGTTTATGGTTGTAACGTATCATCGACCTACGAGAGCTATCATACATAAGAAAGCATTGAGTGAAAATATTAAAAATGAAATAAAACGTTTGCCTGAATCAGTTGAGTTATTTGCAGTAGTAAAAGCTGACGGGTATGGACATGGCGCAGTAGCTACAGCACAGATTGCATTGTCGGCAGGTGCTACTGGTTTTTGTGTGGCCACTTTGGATGAAGCCATTGAATTGCGAGAAGCAGGTATTACGGAACCGATTTTAGTATTAAGTGTTGTTTTCCCAAGTTATTTGTCGTTAGTTGTAGACTATGACTTATCGATCACTGTAGCGACAAAAGAATGGTTGATTGAAGCTCAAGAAGTATTAAAGGATTTAGCAAAGACAACAACGCCAATAAAAATTCATATTAAGGCTGATACTGGGATGGGACGGATTGGATTTTTAACACCTGATGCCGTCAAAGAAGCAGTAGAAATCATTGAAGCTTCGCCTAACTTGCTTTGGGAAGGATTATTTACTCATTTTGCTACAGCAGATGAACAAGATACTTCCTATTGGTACAAACAGACAGCTCGCTTTAATGCAGTGATTGATGCGCTGGATCACTTGCCGCGGTATATCCACTCTAGTAACAGTGCAACTGCCTTATGGCACGACAAAGAAATGCCGGGCAACATGATCCGTTATGGTGTGGGGATGTATGGATTGAATCCATCCGGCCATGAATTAGCCGAAACCTATCCGTTAAAACCAGCGATGGAATTACTCTCTGAACTGATCCAAGTTAAAGAATTACCAGCTGGGGAAGGTGTAGGTTATGGAAAAACATATGATACACCAAAAAAAGAATGGATCGGTACAGTTCCAATTGGTTATGCGGATGGCTGGTTGCGAAAGATGCAAGGTTTTTCGTTGTTGGTGGAAGGTGAGTTTTGTGAAACGATTGGGCGTGTCTGTATGGATCAATTAATGATCCGTTTGCCGCGGGAATTTAAAGTCGGTACTAAAGTCACTTTGATCGGCAAGAGCAAAGATCAAGAAATCACGATGCAAGACGTAGCGGATCATCTGGGAACGATTCATTATGAAGTTTGTTGTACGCTTTCAGAGCGTGTACCGCGAATTTATCAAAAATAAAAACAAGAAATTCTGAACTTTGGGAGGAGAATTATGGTTAAGCGTGGTGATATCTATTTCGCAGATTTATCGCCAGTTATTGGTTCTGAACAAGGAGGGATTCGTCCGGTGTTGGTGATCCAAAATAATTTAGGAAATCATTTTAGTCCAACGATCATCATTGCTGCAATCACAGCGAAAATGGCGAAACCTAAATTACCAACACATATTGGAATCAAATCAAATGGTACGGGGATTGAACGAGACTCAGTGATTTTATTAGAGCAAATTCGCACGATTGATAAAACTCGTTTGAAAGAAAAAGTTTGCCATTTGGATGACTGTTTGATGGCAGAAGTAGATGCGGCTTTACGAATCAGTGTCGGGATTGAAACGATGTCTGTGGCTACGTCAAATCTTACATAAAAAGATCAACTCACTTTTGAAACAGTGAGGAAGAATACACTATGGTGTTCTTCCTCGCTGTTTTTGCTGCTCAATAAGCGATTTTATTTTTAAAACGAAAGAACAATAAGAATACTGAAAATAATCCTCATTAAGTAAATATATTATTTGTGATTTTTAAAGTGTTTCTAGTCGATACTTATGCGATTTATCGTGTCATCTTATGATATGATAACAAAAGAATAATGTAGAAAAAATGATTGTGGCACAATGACAATTGAGTTGGGAGGGAATGTTTGTGCGGAGATTACTTAAAAATACCACACAGCGACGTTTGGCCATCATAGGTGTTTTACGAGATCTGATCGGGTGGCAGAATCCAGAAATGATTGCGGATCTATTAGATTGTTCTACCAAAACGGTGTTATCGGATGTAGAAGCGATCAATCAATTTTGGGGAGAGCATGTTGGTATCGAGTACTCTCGTACAAATGGCTTACGATTAAATGATGCGTTGCATAATAAGACGCGGCAATTGGCATGGAATTTAATGAATGAATCTGAAGCCTTTACTTTTTTGGAACGGATCTTTTTTCAACCAAATGAAGATACTGATTATTGGATTAACGAGCTGTTCATTAGTGAAGCGACTTTTTATCGAATGGTCAAACAACTGGATAAAGTCCTAGCTGAAAAAGGGCTGATTCTTGAACGCAAACCGTTTCGTGTCACTGCTAAAGAAGAACGGTGGGTCCGGATTTTTTATGTCCAATTATTTTTAGAAAAATATGGATTGAACGAATGGCCCTTTGACTTAGAACGCGGAAAGATCATTAATTTTATTCGCAAGGCTAGTCGTGCCCTCGGGATTTTTTATAATGACCGTGAAATACTTGAAAGTAGTTATTTACTGGCTGTGATTATTGTTCGAACTTCGCAAGGTTTTATCTTGTCAGAATGTGAAAAACTAGCCTTGAATCCGACAGTGATCACTAACGTTTTAACCTTGCGAACGATAGCAGATCAAATCGTGCAAGATTCAGAATATCATGTGACTGAGCGTTGGTATGATGAAGTGGCGAACAGTTTGTTTTGCAACTACTTTATTACTAAAGTGGACCCTTGCTGCCAAGTAAGTGCGAAGTATCTAGTTAATTTCTTAAAAGAAATAGAGTTGGTTTATGAAATCTCTTTACCAAAAGATCAGCGGGAGACCATCTTACAAAAATTAATGCAGATCCATGCGGCTTATCAAGTCTGTCCTTACCAACGATCCATTTTGTTTGATTCTGCGGCGTATTTTTCGCGGAATGCGAAACTGCAATACCCACATTTCACAAAATACATCCATCAGCTATTGTTAAAAATGGAGCGTGAAAGCGGCGATCCTTGGTTCAGTCAATTTTATTTCTCAGTTTTGACTGTCTTGTTCAAAGAATGGGAAGGGTTGGCTCGTTCATTAGATATCCACTCGGCGAAAGTGAAGATTTTTGTAGTGAGTGATTCAGGGGAAGGGCATGCAGCAATGATTGCTGAGCTGATCCGCAGTCATTTTTATTATCGGGTAGCAATTGAGGTTCATCGAGGCTCTGCTTTAGATTTTTCTTATGATGAAAGTTTCAAGAAGTATGATCTGGTCGTAGCAAATTATCCAATCAAAAATTATTCTTATGGCAATTTAAAGATTGTGGATGATTTTTTAACAGAGAGTGACCTTTCTTCTATTGGTTCATTTGTAAAAAATGTTCGATAAAACAAGTCGACAGTTTACGTGAACTGTCAAAATGGATTCTTCATTTTTGACAAAATATTTAAGGGGATGACTCCCCTTTTTTTATTTTAGACTAGGTAGAATCAACGATCATTTTTGCTGCTGTTCTTACGGGGAAAGGGAGCATTTAATAGAGTTTTTAAGAAAAAGTCTCTATACTATAAGGAGTAATTATTAGTGAAAGGACGTGAGCATGTGTTAAAAAAATTACTGACAAATGTCGGTGAATATAAGAAACAGAGTTTGCAGACTCCGTTATTTACCATGGGAGAGGTCTTGATGGATGTAATTATGCCATTGATCATGGCTGGATTGATCGACCATGGCATTGAAAAAAGTGATTCCAATACGATCCTGCGTTATGGCGGGTTGTTGTTTTTATGTGCGTTGTTCGCATTAGCAACAGGCACATTAGGCGGTCGGACGGCAGCAATCGCCTCGGCTGGATTTGCTAAAAACTTGCGTCATAATTTGTTTGAACGAATCCAAAGTTTTTCCTTTTCAAACATCGATCGGTTTTCTAGCTCAAGTTTGATCACCCGTTTAACGACTGATGTAACGAATGTTCAAAATGCTTATCAAATGGTGATTCGAATCTTGGTCCGTTCACCATTAATTTTGATTTTCTCATTGGCGATGACGTTTCATATCAATCGGGAATTATCGATGATTTATTTAGTGATTGTCCCGATTATGGTCATAGGATTAGGCTTGATTATTCGCTTTGCCCATCCTTTATTTGAAAAAGTTTTTCGGACGTATGATCGATTGAACAGTGTGGTCCATGAGAATCTTCAAGGAATCCGGGTCGTGAAATCTTACGTAAGAGAAGAATATGAAGAAAAATTCAGCCAAGTATCAAAAAAAGTCTTTGATAATTTCACGAAAGCGCAACGTATCGTGGCATTCAATATGCCGCTTTTGCAAGTAGCGGTCTATGCCTGCATGTTATTGCTCTCATGGTTAGGTGCTGAATTGATCGTGGACAAAGGAGATTTAACAACTGGTGAGTTGGTCAGTATGTTCAACTATACGATGCAGATTTTGATGAGTCTGATGATGATGTCGATGACGTTTGTTCAATTGATGATTGCTCGGACATCTGCTGAACGGATCACCGAAGTGCTGAGTGAAGAAAGTGACTTGAAAAACGGGGATGCGCCACTAACAGAAGTGCCTGATGGCTCAGTAGAATTTCAAGATGTTTGTTTTAGTTATAAAGACGATATGGACAAATTGGTTTTAGAAAATATTGATTTAACGATTGCATCTGGTGAAGTAATCGGGATTGTCGGCGGTACCGGCAGTTCAAAATCTAGTCTGGTATAATTGATCCCGCGTCTTTATGATGTGACACATGGAAAAGTCAAAGTCGGTGGTCACGATGTACGAGATTACGATCTAGAAGCACTGAGAGACCAAGTCGGGATGGTTTTGCAAAACAATGTCTTATTCAGTGGAACCATTACAGAAAATCTGCGTTGGGGCAACGTACATGCAACGGAAGAAGAAGTAAGACACGCTGCGATGATTGCACAGGCAGATCCCTTTATTCAAGAATTTCCAAATAACTATGACACGATGATTTCTGAAGGTGGGAACAATGTTTCCGGCGGGCAAAAACAGCGATTAACAATCGCCCGGGCCTTATTGAAAAAACCTAAGATTTTGATCTTAGATGATTCCACCAGTGCAGTCGATACCAAAACGGATCGAGCGATTCGTGAAGGTCTAGCTAAAGAGATTCCTGGTACGACGACATTTATTATTTCTCAACGGATTAGTTCGATTCAAGATACTGATCGAATTATCGTGTTGGATGATGGAAAGATTAACGGGGTTGGGACTCATGAAGAATTATTAGCCACGAATGTGATCTATCAAGAAGTCTTTAGCTCTCAACAGAAGGGATTTGGTGAACATGATGAATAAAAAACTCGCAGCCAAATCTAGTCCGATAAGAACGATTAAACGACTGCTGAAAATCATGGCGAAAGAACACAAGGTCCAATTGATTATTGTCTTTTTTATGATCTTAATCAGTGCATTTGCCAATGTACGTGGATCGTTGTTTTTACAAGTCGTGATTGATGAGTATATCACACCGTTAATCGGTCAAGAGAATCCGAATTTTACCGGCTTGTTAAAAGCGATTTTAACAATGGCCTTAATCTATATCGTTGGTGTTGCAGGAACTCTTTCCTATAATTTGATTATGGTGAAAGTATCGGAAGGAACACAGAAAAAAATTCGCGATCAAATGTTTAATCATCTGGAAACATTGCCGTTACGATATTTTGATTCAAATGCAGATGGCGATATCATGAGTCATTTTACTAATGATACCGACACGCTGCGTCAAATGATCTCACAAAGTATCCCCAATTTACTGATGGCATTGGTAACGTTTGTTTCTGTATTTATCGCGATGTTTTCATTGAGTGTTCCGTTAACATGTTTTGTCTTAGTTTCAGTTTCATTGATGTTTGTGACACTGCGCTTCATCACTAATCGCAGCGGACGCTATTTTGGCGAACAACAGCGCTCGCTTGGCAAGGTCAATGGTTATATTGAAGAGATGATGCATGGTCAGAAAGTGGTGAAAGTCTTCAATCATGAAAAGGCAGCAATCGCCAATTTTGATGTTATCAATAACCAGTTACAAGAAAGTGCAACAAAAGCCAACGGGATGGCTAACAGTCTGATGCCAATCATGATGAATCTCTTGAATATCCAATACGTCTTAGTTGCGATCATCGGCGGTTTGTTTGCTGTTTATGGTATCTCTGCTTTAACAGTAGGAATGATTGCAGCATTCTTGCAACTCAGTCGTTCGTTGAATGGCCCAATCAGCCAGATCTCTCAGCAAATCAATTTTGTGATTATGGCATTGGCTGGAGCAGACCGAATCTTCCAATTATTAGATGAAGAATCGGAAGTTGATGATGGGTATGTCACTCTTGTAAATGTCAAAGAAGTCGAAGGACAATTGATTGAAACCAACGAACGGAAAGGAATCTGGGCATGGAAACATCCGCATGAAGATGGAACAACTTCTTATGTCCGTCTAACTGGAGATGTTCGCTTTGAAGACGTTAATTTTGGGTACAATGATGATCAATTGGTGTTGCATGACATCAATCTTTATGCCGAACCTGGACAAAAAGTCGCGTTTGTAGGAGCGACCGGGGCTGGTAAAACAACGATAACGAATTTGATTAATCGTTTTTATGATATTCAAGATGGTAAGATTCGTTATGATGGAGTCAATATCAAGAAAATCGAAAAAAATTCGTTGCGCATGTCCCTAGGAATCGTTTTGCAAGATACGCATTTGTTCACTGGTACGGTCAAAGAAAATATTCGTTATGGGAATTTGACTGCGACAGATGAAGAAGTTTATCAAGCCGCAAAATTATCAAATGCAGATACCTTTATCCAGCATTTGCCTGAGAAGTATGATACGGTAATCACAGGTGATGGAGAAGGATTGTCGCAAGGGCAACGTCAATTGCTGATCCGCCGGTAATGATTATGGATGAAGCAACTTCTAGCATCGATACGCGAACAGAAAGTATCGTTCAGTCGGGTATGGATCGTTTGATGGAAGGGCGTACCGTGTTTGTGATTGCCCATCGTTTATCGACAATCCAGAATTCAGATGTCATCATGGTAATGGATCATGGTCGAATCATCGAACGCGGCGATCATGAGAGTTTGTTAGCAGAACGCGGAATGTATTATCAATTGTACACAGGAAAAGTAGAACTAGATTGATTATGGGTGTGTCTTACGGAAGTGAGACACACCTTTTTGTTGGAACAAGGAGAGAATAATCGCTACAATGAGAACAAAGGTCGCTAAAAAAGAAAAACCGGAAAAATGCTGCACTGTTAGCGTAAAGATAAACGCCAAATGTTGTTTTTAACGAGTGATTTTATTAGAAAGGATGGATCAAGATGAAACGTTTTGCACTAAAAGATTACGGACCAGCAAAAGAGGTATTAATTGAGATTGACTCAGAACCTCGTCTGGTTGATGAGACCCATGTCCGCGTAGAATTGGTGGCTTTTGCTATTAATCCATATGATGTTGCCCTGCGCCAAGGCGCAATGCGAGATGTTCGTACGCTGAAATTTCCTTATGTGTTAGGAAATGACGGTGCAGGAATCGTGACAGAAGTCGGCAAGAAAGTTACTCATGTAAAAAGCGGTGATGAAGTAATCGTTCATGCAATTGGCGGTACTTATGGAGAAGAAATCGTTGTTCCGGGAAAGAAAATTGTAAAAAAACCAGCGATGATGTCATGGGAAGTTGCGGCTGGTATGGTGACACCGTGGTTAGCGGCATATCATTTAGTAACGCACTTGTTAGGAGAAAGCATCGGCGAGACGGTTATGGTACAAGGCGCATCCGGTGCGGTCGGTTCATTATTGGTTCAATTTTTAAAGGAACAGGGAAAAACAGTTCTTGCTTCTGCTGCAAAACGTAATGAATCGTGGGTCTCTCAACTCGGCGTCGACCAATTTGTTGCCTATGATGAAGCAGATGCAGGAAAAATTTTTGCTGATCAAGCAGATACGGTTATCGATGCGACAAAAGGTGGACGTGCGGGTGAAGCAGGGATGCAGATCATGAAAACCGGAGGGAATTTTGTTGCATTGAATGAATTGCCAAAGGAACAAAAGAAAACTGGGAATTATTTTTCTTTTGGTCCAGCGAAAGAATATTTAGATTTTGAAGCATTGACAGCGTTGACGAAATTGGCTGACAAATTACAATTGAAAATCGCAGAAGTCTTACCCTTTACTTTAGCCAGTGTTATCGAAGCACATGAAAAATTGGAAGGACATCCAGCGGCAGGAAAAATTATTATTAAGAAGGAGAAATAAGATGGATCAACAAAAATGGTCAGTAGTAAAAGCAAATTTTATCGGTACCGAAGATTTAACTGATGGATATTATCGTTTGCGTGAAACGGAAGAGGGCTATCAACTTGCATATTTGATTGCAGGTCCTTGTGGCGATAAGATCCCCCATCCAGAAGTAACTTTGCAAAAAGTCGCGGATCAAATCGAACCTATCCGTTTGCGTGACTTAGAAGAAACACCAATTTTAAATCTGACACAAGCAACAGATGCAGAAAAAATCGAAGAATTAACTGATCAACTTTTAGAACGTTTCCTAATGAGAAAGAACCTTAGTCTTTAAGCATTTCTTTAGGATTCAATTAATGAAAAGGGATACAATTATGACAAATCGTCCGGAATGTCAAAAAATAGGATTCCCACCACTCACTAGAATTGAAATTAGCCGAAATTCCATGCTACAGTGATTCAGCGAGAAAAAATAGTAGGTGAAATCAATGAACGTTTTTCAATCTCTCAAACATACATGGAATCTTTTTAAATTAGATTGGCGCCGTATTCTCAAAAATCCAATCGCGATTTTTTTGATGGCAGCGTTAGTCATCATTCCCTCCCTTTATGCTTGGTTCAATATCAAGGCATTATGGGACCCGTATTCTAATACCGGCGAATTACCGATCGCAGTTTATAGTGCGGATGCTGGCGCAAGTTTTCAAGACAAAGATGTCGAAATCGGAAATGAAGTCGTCAAAAATCTGCATAAGAATAAGCAACTCGGCTGGCAGTTTGTCGATTCTAAAAAACAAGTAGTTGAAGGAGTAAAATCCGGAAAATATTACGCAGGAATTTATTTGCCAAAAGATTTTTCTAAAGATTTGTTGAGCTTTACTTCTGGCGAGATTCAAAAACCGAAGATCGAATATTATTTGAATCAAAAAATCAACGCGATTGCGCCCAAAATCACTGATAAAGGTGCTGGGTCAATCCAACAAGAAATCAGCCAAGAATTTATAAAAACAGCTAGTTCGACCTTATTGAAGGTCTTTAATGAGATTGGCTATGATATTGATGCCAATATGTTGAGCATCAATAAAGTCAAGAATTTGATTTTGACGACTAACGATAATATCGATGAGATCGACAAATATACGCAAGAAGTCGTTGAAGTACAAGGAAAAATGCCTGAGCTGAAAGAAAAGTTGGAAAAGGCGAATGAATTGCAGGCTTACTTGCCGCAAATCGATGAGATGGGGCAAAAATTAATCACGTTGAATCAAAAAATGCCGGAGATCAAAAAACAAGCCAGTGTTATTTTGACTTTACAACAAAAAATTCCTGAGATCCAACAAGCAGGAAACCAAATCGCTCAAGTCGACAACGATTTTTCAGAAATCGAAAAGACGATGAATGAAGGAATCAGCGAAGCCCAACAAGGATTGACGATTATTCACCAAGTACAAACAATCTTACCTGATATTCAAAAACTAGGAAATCAAGCCGATGATTTTGCCACAGTAACTAAAGACGGCGCCGAAAAATTAAAAACGGCAGTGCCAAGTATCTCAAGCAGTGTGCAAGTAACCTTAGAATCAATCGGGCAAGTGGCGAAGACGACAGATTCGCTAGCTGCTTCAATAAAAACGGCGTTGCAAGACAATGAGCTAACTACAGAAGAGAGAAATAATCTGAGTACGTTAATTCAAACATTTATGAACGGAAATGACGATCAACGAAAAGCTCTTGAATCACTTTCTAATGGTCTGATCCAAGACATGATTAACTTGGCCCAAAAAAATGAGGACGCAAATTCTGTTCAAAGATTAGAAAATATACAAACAATATTAAATAGTGCAAGTCAAGCTCTGTTAGATTTAAATGTACGATTAAGTAATTTGAATCAAGTTGTAAAAACTGGTGATACTAATGATGTACAGAAATTTCTAACGGATGTTCAATCTGCTGCTGAAAAGGTTGCTAAACTAGTTGGCGGCATCGATGCTGGACAAATTGGCCAAACAGTCAGCACAGTGCTGGATAAATTAATCAGTGTCATTACTACCGCACAAGGAGTATTGAACCAAGCGCAACAAATCGATTTTGCGTCACTTTTGAATTCGACTGAAGGAACGGTCAGTCATGCGATTGCCTTCTTAGAAAAATATCAAAAGCAGATGCCGGCGATTGGTCAAGAGGTTCATGACGCCAATGTGCTATTGAATGGTCACATGAATGACATCGTAAATGGTATCAATACAGGGGTGGATCTTTACAACAATGAGTTGCCCGTAGTTGAACAAAAACTATCTCTAGCAGCGAATTTTATGGAAAATGATTGGCCTGGTGTGAAAAAAGATCTGACAGGCGGTTTGAAGATTGCTAATGAGAAAATGCCGGAAGTTGAAAAAGCATTGAATCTTGCCACTGATTTGATTGAGAATGATTGGCCATCGCTTCGCAGCGGTATCCAAAAAGCGGCGAATGCAATCGAACAAGGAGAGAAAAATGTTGATCTTGGTCAAGTCTTGAAATTGTTGAAATTGGATGCGCAAAAAGAAAGTGATTTCTTCACGACACCAGTAGCGCTGCAAACCAATACAATATATCCGATTGCAAACAATGGTTCAGCAAGTACGCCATTTTATACAGCCTTGTGTTTGTGGGTCGGTGCGGTACTTTTTTCAAGTGTCACAACAACAGAATTTGTCCTTGATAAAAAAGATCGCGGAAAATATACGAAACGCGAACGATTTGGGGCACGGATGCTGACTTATTTAGTCGTCAGTGTGGGTCAGGCTTTGATTGTCACACTAGGAAATATCTTCTTACTAGATGTGTACGTGAAAAATCCGGTCTATAGTATTTTGTTTGCTGTTTTAGTAGCATTAGCCTTTATGATGATTGTGTATACGTTGGTTGCACTTTTTGGGACGGTCGGAAAAGGGATCGCCATTATCATTTTGGTGCTGTCCATTTCTGGAGGCGGCGGGAATTATCCGATTCAAGTATCGGGCAAATTCTTCCAAGCGGTCAATCCATGGCTGCCATTTACTCATGCGGTCAATCTATTGCGTGAGAGTGCCGGAGGGATCTACTGGCCAAATGCGACTCAAGATATCATTGTGATGATTGTTCTTTTCATCGTCTTTGGTGTTTTAGGGACTTGGGCATATCCAGTTCTTCAACCGCATTTAAAACGTCTGACAAAAGTTGCACATGAAAGCAAAATATTCCATTAAAAAAAGACAGGCAAAACAACAGTGTATCGCTGTTGTCTTGCCTGTTTTTGTATTTTATTTTGCTTATGAAAACTTAGTGAAAAAATCATTGACATTTAGTCATAGTACGAGTAATATTCGCTTGTTGTATTTTATTAAAGGAGTGAGTCTAGTGGATTATCTTAAACGGTTGTTGGTTGGCCGGCCATTGAAATCATCTGAAAATGATGATCAAAATTTGTCGCGATTTGCGGCTTTAGCGATGCTTTCTTCCGATGCGCTATCTTCTGTAGCTTATGGGACAGAACAAATCGTAGTCGTTTTGGTTACCTTATCTGCCGCGGCGATCTGGTATTCATTGCCAATCGCGCTAGTCGTTTTAATTTTATTAACGTCATTGATTTTGTCTTATCGTCAAATCATCCATGCTTATCCTCATGGTGGCGGCGCTTATGTCGTCAGCAGTGAGAATTTAGGAAAGAATGCCGGCCTGATTGCAGGAGGCTCACTTCTGGTTGATTATATGCTGACGGTAGCCGTTTCCGTTTCCGCCGGTGCTGAAGCTATTGCTTCTGCGATTCCCGCTTTTTATCATCATCGTGTATTGGTTTCAGTTATTATTGTTTTATTGTTGATGTTGATGAACTTACGTGGATTGCGAGAGAGTGCTGGACTTTTGATGATTCCAGTCTATAGTTTTATTGCGGTCATTACTATCTTGATTGTTGTAGGTCTTATTAAAATCATGACGGGTGTGGCACCTGTCCATGCGACAGCTCACGTTGGGGCGGTCGTACCAGGAATTTCTATCGCGCTTTTATTACGTGCCTTTTCATCAGGTTCTTCATCGCTGACTGGAGTTGAAGCCATCAGTAATGCCGTACCATTTTTCAAAAAACCGCGAGCAAAAAATGCCGCAGGTACATTGGCGATGATGGGCTTGATATTAGGATTCTTCTTTACCGGAATTACCTTTTTAAACTATTGGTTTGGAATTGTTCCAACTGCTGAAGTGACCGTTTTATCACAAGTTGGTGAAGCCGTGTTCGGTAAAGGGATTATGTATTATGTTTTACAATTTGTTACTGCATTGATTTTAGCCGTGGCGGCTAATACAGGCTTCTCAGCCTTTCCTGTCTTGGCGTATAACTTGGCGAAGGATAAATTCCTGCCGCATCGTTATCAAGACCGTGGGGATCGTTTAGGCTACTCTAACGGAATCATCACTTTAGCTTTAGGTTCGATTGTTTTGTTGCTGATCTTCCAAGGTTCAACGGAACGTTTGATTCCACTGTACTCAGTCGGTGTATTTATTCCGTTTACTTTATCTCAAACTGGAATGGTTCTAAAATGGCGGAAAGAAGGCCCGCATTGGGTCAGAAAATCGATTGCCAATATCGTTGGTGCATTGATTTCTTTGGCAATTGTTTTAATCTTGTTCATTTTCCGTTTACCAGATATTTGGCCATTCTTTATTATCATGCCGATTTTGATTTTTGGCTTCTATAAAATCCATGAACATTACAAAAATGTCGCTGAACAACTGCGTTTAGTAGATGATGTAGAATTGCATGAATATGATGGGAATACTGTGATCGTATTAGTGGGAAATGTGACCCAAGTAAATATCGGAGCGATTAATTATGCGCGTTCTATTGGCGATTACGTTATCGCCATGCATGTTTCTTTAGAAGAAAATGAAGAAAAAGAACGGGAAATCCGTCACGAATTTCGTGAGAAGTTCCCAGATGTTCGTCTGTCGGTCGTTCGATCGCCTTATCGTTCCGTCGTCAATCCAGTTAGTCGGTATGTCGATCGAGTAAGTAAGAACGCTAGACAACATAACTATACTACGACTGTTTTGATTCCAGAATTCGTGCCAAATCGGACGTGGAAACGTTCATTGCATAATCAAACGGCGATGCGTCTGCGGTTGCGCTTATCTTATCGTGATGACATCATCGTCAGCACATACAATTATCATTTGAAAAAATAAATAAACGATTCAACGAAGGGCTGTGATAACTATCGCGGCCCTTTAGCTACGGATTCAACTGTTTTTTTGCTCAATCTGGATTGATGTCTCATTGTAAAAAGATCGTGTCTTATTGGAACTTTGGTGTTTTGACACTCTTTTTTAAGAAAAAGACAAAATATCGACAGTTGAAACGTATTCATTTTTTTTTGATAAAAAATGGTTGATTTTAATTTCCATTAGCGGTAATATCAAACAGCGTTAATTACTAACACTGTTAGGTATTAAATTAGCCATATGTTTTTGGAAGGAGAAAATGAATGACTTTTGCAGAAGAAGCTGAACAAAAGCTAACACAGATGATGGTCAAAAATCGTCATGGTGCATTCAGTAAAATCGAAAAAAGCAGTAAAGGCGCAAACATCGTCATTAATGTGCTTGATCGATTAGGTGAACCCACCAATCCGAAACATTTAGCCGAGACGCTGAATTTATCTACAGCACGCATTGCTGCTGTACTTGGAAATTTGGAAAAGCGTGGGCTGATCATTCGAACGATGGATGCAGATGATCGGCGCCGAATCAATGTTAGCTTAACAGAAAGTGGGAAAAAAGTAGCAAAAGCTGAAAAGCAGGAGAGACGCAACAAAGTTGTTCGTGTATTTGAAATGATGGGTGTGGAAGATACTAAAAAATACCTTGAATTGACTGCTAAGTTTATTCGCTACTCTAAAAAAATATCCATGGAAGGGGAATGTGATCAATAGTGAAGATTTTTAAATATCTTGGTAAATACTGGTATGCAATTATTGCCGTATTATTACTATTAATTGTGCAGGCATCTAGTGATCTGAGCTTGCCAAGCTTAACGTCAGATATCGTCGATGTCGGTATTCAACAAGGAGGACTAGAACAATCAACTCCTGATAAAGTTAGAAAGTCAACGCTTCAAGGAATCAAGTTATTTATGACTGATGAAGAAAAACAAATCATCGATGATAATTATAAAGAAGCAACTCAAACCGTTGATGGAAAGAAAGTTGACATTTATAAATTGGATCTTCAAAAAGGTATGACCAAAGATAAGTTGGCTAAAATCTTTAATCTACCAATGTTGATGATTGCTTCTACCCAATCAGAAAAATCAAGCAATACGAATAAAGAAATCAATGACGTTGTCACAAGTTACACAGCAATCTCAAAAGATGCCGAAAAAGCGCAAGCCTTAGGTCAAGAAGCTAAAGAACTAGGCCAACAAGCGCAAGCTGCTGGTAAAGAAGCAGCAACAGCAACAGATGCGGCAACGGCAGCCGCAAAAGGTGCTGAAGCACAAAAATTAGCAGCTGAGGCACAAACGAAAGGTACCCAAGCACAAGAACTTGGTAATGCGGCGAAAGAAAAAAATGCTGCGATGCCAGAAAAAGTTGAAGCTGCACGTAAAGCAACAAAAGAAGGATTAGGCAGTGTTGGAGAAGATACACTAAAATCTGTCGGTATTCAATTAACGTTATCAGAATACAAAGAACTAGATATGAATACTAAAAAAATCCAAACAGATTATATCATCAAAACAGGCGCTAAAATGATTGGATTGACCTTAGTCTCTGCAGTAGCTGCAATCATCGTCGGTCTGATCGGCTCATTAGTTGCCGCAACAGTCGGAAAAAATCTGCGGGTTGGTCAGTATGAACAAACATTGGCCTTTTCAAATAATGAAATGGAAAAATTCTCACCTGCTTCATTGATTACGCGTAATACAAATGATATCCAACAAATTCAAATGGGTCTTGTGATGATTATGCGAATCGTTTTATATGCACCAATCTTAGGGATTGGCGGTATTTACAGAGTTTATCAAACAGGTACTGGAATGGGCTGGATTGTCGGTGTAGCAGTAGCTGGAGTCTTGATCTTAGTCTTGACATTGTTGCTCACAACGATGCCGAAATTCAAAGCGTTACAAAATTTGGTTGACCGAGTGAACTTAGTTTCCCGTGAGATTATTACAGGTTTGCCAGTAATTCGTGCGTTCTCTCGTGAGAAATTTGAAGAGAAACGTTTTGATACAGCTAATACGAATTTGATGAAGACACAAATGTTCGTTAACCGTGCGATGTCATTATTGATGCCGGTTATGATGCTTTTAATGAATGGTATCTCTGTTTTGATTGTTTGGGTCGGTGGCCAAAACATGAGTAACGGTCAAATGCAAGTTGGGGATATGATGGCATTTATTACTTACACGATGCAGATCGTAATGGCCTTCATGATGTTATCGATGGTTTCAATCATTTTACCGCGGTCAAATGTAGCGGCTGCTCGGGTAGATGAAGTGTTGAATACTGAACCAACAATCAAAGATCCTGAAAAACCAAAAGATGATCATGACTTCAAAGGTGAAGTGAAATTTGAAGGTGTTCAATTCCGTTATGGCGATGCCGATGCGGATGTCTTGCATCATATCAACTTTACGGCTAAACCGGGCGAAACGACTGCTTTAATCGGATCTACCGGTTCTGGGAAATCGACAATCGTCAACTTGATTCCGCGTTTATTTGATGTGACTGGCGGACGGATTACGATTGATGGTATCGATATTCGGCAAATGAGTCTGCATAAGTTGCACGAACTCATGGGCTTTGTACCACAAAAAGGTGTGTTGTTCTCTGGTGATATTGCATCAAATATCAAATTTGGTGATGCCAATATCTCAGACGAACAAATGAAAAAAGCTGCTGAGATTGCCCAAGCCACTGAATTCATCAATGCCAATGAAAAAGGTTTTGAACGTTCGATCTCTCAAGGCGGGACTAACGTTTCTGGCGGACAAAAACAACGGTTGTCGATTGCACGGGCGTTAGCGAAAAATCCTAAGATTTTGATTTTTGATGATTCATTCTCTGCACTTGATAACAAGACGGATGTTACACTGCGTCGCGCATTGTCAGAAAATGTCAAAGATGTGACTCAGATCATCGTTGCGCAAAAAATCTCAACGATTTTGCATGCTGACAATATCATTGTCTTAGACGAAGGTCGTGTCGTTGCTCAAGGTCGTCATGAAGAATTGATGGAATCATCAGCAGTCTATCAAGAAATTGCCCAGTCACAATTAAGCAATGCTGAACTAGGCATAGAAGAAGCGGATTAAGGAGGAGCGAAAAAAATGGCAGATAAACAACAAAATCGCCCTCGTGGTGGCGGACATGGACATATGGGCGCAGCACCAGTAGAAAAAGCTAAAGACTTTAAAGGGACGATCAAAAAATTGATCTCTTATCTTGGCGCATATAAAATTGCGGTTTTTCTTGTAATGATTTTTGCGATTGCCTCAACGATATTTAATATCTGGGGACCTAAAATCTTATCAAAAGCAATCACTGAATTATTTACAGGTTTAACGAAGAAATATGAAGGAACTGGCGACATCAATTTTGAGAAGATCGGTGGCGTTCTCCTCTTCATGTTAGGTCTATATGTCTTGTCTTCTCTGTTCGGAGTAATTCAAGGCTGGATCATGTCAACAATCTCGCAAAAAATCACTTATCGTATGCGAAAAGAGATCTCTGAAAAAATCAACCGTATGCCAATGAATTATTTTGAAAGTCGCACAACGGGTGAGGTTTTGTCACGGATCACTAATGACGTGGACACTTTGGGACAATCTTTAAACCAAAGTTTGACACAGCTGATTACTTCAACATTTACAATTGTCGGAGTAATCGTGATGATGCTTTCCATCTCGGTAAAAATGACGGGAATCGCAATTTTGATTGTACCCATCTCATTGATTCTGATCATGGTCGTTGTAAAAAATTCACAGAAATATTTCCAGACCCAACAAGAATACTTAGGTGTCATCAACGGGAAAGTCGAAGAAACGATCGGCGGCTATACCATTGTCCGTTTATTTAATGAAGAAGAAAATTCATTGGTAGAATTCAAAGAACAAAATGATGTCTTGTTCAAATCAGCTTGGAAATCACAATTTCTTTCTGGATTGATGCAGCCGATTATGAATTTCATTGGAAACTTAGGGTATGTTGGCGTAGCGATTGCCGGTGGGATCATGGCATATAATGGGGTAATCACAGTTGGTGACATCCAAGCCTTTATCCAATATGTTCGTAATTTGACACAACCTATTGCACAACTTGCTCAAGTATCGAATATGCTGCAATCAATGGCCGCAGCGGCTGAACGGGTCTTTGAATTCTTGAATGAAGAGGAAGAAGATCAACTGGCAGAAAATCCAGTACAGATTGATAAAGCAGCTGGAATGGTTGATTTTGATCATGTTCAGTTTGGTTATACATCAGACAAGATTATCATCCAAGACTTTACGTCTCACGTCGATCCAGGACAGACAGTCGCTATCGTTGGACCGACAGGAGCCGGAAAAACAACGATGGTCAAATTATTGATGCGATTTTATGACGTCAATTCAGGAGCTATTAAGATTGATGGACACAACATTCAAGATTTTAATCGGGCTGATTTGCGTAAAAATATCGGAATGGTTCTACAAGATACTTGGTTGTTCAAAGGAACGATTATGGACAATCTTCGTTATGGCCGTTTAGATGCCACGGATGAAGAAGTCTATGCAGCCGCAAAAGCTGCTCGTGTCGATCATTTCATCAAGACATTGCCAGGCGGTTATGAAATGGAATTAAACGAAGAATCTTCCAATATCTCACAAGGTCAAAAACAATTGCTGACAATTGCACGAGCAATCTTGGCAGACAAACCAATCTTGATCTTAGATGAAGCAACGTCATCGGTAGATACCCGGACAGAAGAACTAATCCAAGAAGCGATGAATAATTTGATGGAAGGACGGACGTCATTTGTCATTGCCCATCGTCTATCGACCATCAAGGATGCAGACAAAATCTTGTATATGCAAGACGGGGACATCAAAGAACAAGGGACCCATGAAGAGCTATTAGCACAACAAGGACTCTATGCATCATTATATAATTCTCAATTTGAAGAATTAGCAGAATAAAAAAAAGACCAAGCGTAAAATGCTTGGTCTTTTTTCGTCATTAAATCATGTTTTACTGATAATCTTTATCCGTAATTCTCTGCGTCTTTTTCTCATAAGTGACACTGATCGAATGATCCACATACTCACCATCTTCGGTATTTTCCCAAGTAGCTAAAACCCTTGGCGGCATACCGTGTTCTTCTTTTTCCCAACTAATGAGAGTATCTGGTTTTCCTACTAATTTTTCTAATTCTTTGTAGTTTGATCCACCAGTAAACGAGTATTTTTCATTATCAGCATCATACACTTCGGTTGCTACTTTGACTGAATCATAAATGTCTTGTGTCCATTTCCCAGGCAGCTTAGTTGCAGTTGTAGAATCTGGGGAATCTATCTCGATTGGTTCATAGGAAACAGCTGGTTCATTATTGTCAGCTTTAGAGATAAAATAATTTAATGGTCCAAGTGAAATAAATCCAAGTGCAAGAATCACTCCGATAGCGAGGCGACTTTTCTGCTTTAAAAAAGTTGATTGATGATGGATTGGTTCTGGAGGCTGCTGTTTTTTTTGTTCTATATAAAGCGTCCCGCAATAATCACATTGCCAGCCATTTTCTACTTGATGGAATTGAGTGCTGCCGCAATTCATACATTCTTTATTTATCATGGAAGCGTCCATCCAATCCATAATTTTTTGGGAAATCATCCGGGTATTTACCTAATCCTTCACGAGGATATTTTTCAGGTAATCGAGTAAAGGAGAGATAACGTATTATTGGAGTCACATAGCCTACATGTCCGTCTGTAAAATAAACATTGGGTTTTCCTTGTTTCTCGTAGACAAATTCTTTTGTATAGGCCGCAAAAGAGCTGTCTTTAAGAATTAAACTAAAAGCCCTAACTTCTCGCCAGGTCAACTGACCTTGCTGCCACTGAGCATTAATCATTTTGGCTTCATAGCTGATGGGATTGTTCTTTTCATCAAATTCCAGCGTAAGATTTTTTTCGATTTGATCGGAATCAGTAATGACCGCATCTGGCTGTCCCCAGATTCCTAAAATATCAGATGTAGAATACTGATTGAACTCTGGACCATAGGCAGCTAGATAACCTGCTTCACGATAATAGGTAGTCACAGCAAATTCAGAATCTGGATTTTCAATGAGCATGTCCGTTTTAGGTGCGGCTTTTGCTCGATTCTTTTTTAAATAAATTTGTTCTTTTTTTGCTTTGTCCAAACGTTCCTCAAATTTTTTCGTCTTTTCTCCACCGTATTTTTTGACAGAAGCGACAGCTTGCTCGATGTCTGCTTGATTTAAAGAAAGCTCAGCAATTCGGACATTTCGCTCAGGATTGTTTAATTGATTAGCAGAATAGGTTGCTTTACTGGAACTGCTCGTTTTTTCAGAGTAGGTCACTTCATCTGAATCATTTGTTTTTGTAACAGTGAAAAGATTACCGTCTTTTAAGAGTAACTGACTAAAATAGGGGATAAGAATATTACTGCCTAGACCAAGTATCAAAATAGCAAAAACAGCAATAAACCATCTGCGATTTTTATTCGATAGTCGTTCTTTTTTTTCTGGCTCAAATTCATAGAGTGTATGACAATAGGTGCATTCATATCCTTTTACAGTTTTGTTGAACTGGTTTCCGCCACAATATTTACAAACTAACCCTTCCAATTTTTCACCAACTTCATTTTTAACTACGTGATTCCAATAGTGACTGAACCAGCGTAATGATATTGAACTAACTTTTAATAGATAATACCAAATTCATTGGAGAAAATCTCAGATCGAGTAGAAAAATCAAAATAAAATGAAAAAGTAACCGAAAAAAATTAAGGTAAGCTATCTTGTGACAAAAAATATCCAAACTATCAAGTGACTGTTCATTACAGGAACAATCTAGATAGTTTGGATATTTTTTTGGTTATAATTTATGACATAAACGGTTTATCGGCTAGATTTTGTGGTGGGATCTAATTTTCGTTCAATGATGCTTAAGATCCAGTCAGTCATGATAGCCATTAAAGCGGTAGGTAATGCGCCAGCTAAAATGATTGCCGTTCCATCTGTAGCGTTTGTTCCGCGAATAATAATATCTCCCAGACCACCGGCACCAACGAACACACCGATAGCAGTGATTCCAATCGCAACGACTAACGCATTTCGAATCCCCGCCATGATTACGGAAACAGAAAGCGGGAGCTCAATCATATGCAGCCGTTGCCAAGGTGTCATGCCCATACCTGTTCCAACATCTAAGGCATTTCGATCAACTTGACTCATGCCAGTATAGGTGTTTTTTATAATCGGTAATAAGGAATACAAAAAGACAGTTAGAATCACGACATTCACACCAAGCCCCATGCCAATCATTAAGACTGAGATCATGGCAAGTGAAGGAATCGTTTGGATTACATTTGCTAAACGGATTACCCAATTAGCCATTTTTGTATGGCGAGCGATGAAAATTCCTAATGGAATCCCAACGATTGCTGCAAAGATCACTCCATAGATCGAAATCAAGAAGTGGCGAATGAACTGTGCGAAAATGATACTGCCATTCGTTTGATAATATTGAATGAATTGTTGAAAAGTATTTAGATTTTCCACTACGCTCACTTCCCTTCGAAATAGTTATGTTCTTTTAGAAAATCTTCTGCCACGATTTGTGGCTCGACTAGATCATTGTCTGCGCGATAATTGAGTTTTTGCATTTGCTTTGTTGAGATTTTGCCGTCTAAACGTTCTAGAGCATCTTTGACTTCAGGATCAGATTTCAATAATTTATTAGAAACGATCGGTGCAGCATCATACGGCGGGAAGAAACGCAGGTCGTCTTCCAACATCACTAGATCATAACTAGCGATTCGTCCATCAGTCGAATAACCGAGGACGATATCCATCTTACCGACAGATAAGGCATCGTAAACTAAGCTGACCTGCATTGGCAGGATCGAAGAAAATTCAAAACCATAAGCTTCTTTGAATCCCTCGTAACCGTCTCCCTTACGTGTGATCCATGAAGTATCTACACCGGTTTTTAATTCTCCAGCAACTTTTTTTAAGTCGCTCGTTTTTTTCAAATTGTATTTTTTAGCTGTATCCTTGCGTACTAAAAAGACATACGTATTGTCAAAACCATAAGAAGGGAGCCATGTCTGGTCAAACCGTTCTTGAAAAGCATCATGAACGATCGTAAAAGCTTTTTTAGGATCCTTCTCAGCAGGCAGCTGTAAAATAGAGGATAAATCTGTTCCGGTGTAACGTGCCGAAGACACCGAAGCATCTCCTTTCAACATTGCCTGATGGTTGATCATATTAGTCGCTAGATTATTGATGACAGTCGTATCTTTATCGGTGTAATGTTCAATCATTCCAGCGGTAATACTGCCCAGAATTTGCATCTCTGAAGTGATTCCGCCGGTAACGGCAATCGTCTCTTTGTCGTTAGAAGCTAAACCTGGAAAAGAACAACTGCTTAAAAATAGTAACGAGAGGCCGAGTAAAGCCAAAGTTTTTAATTTTTTCATTCTTTACTCCTCCTTCCTTAGAGCAACTGGAGTTAGGTGATCTTCTAAAAAACCCAGTAGAAGATCGGTGATTAGTGCAATCAAAATGACTGGCACTGTCCCTGCGATGATCAACGGTGGTTGGAAATTATTCAACCCACTGAAAATCATATCGCCTAATCCCCCCGCACCAATATAAGAAGCTAAAGTTGCCCACGCAATAACATAGACCGCAGCTAAGCGAATCCCTGCCATGATGGTTGGAATTGCGATTGGTAATTCTACCGTGAAGATCGATTGAAGATCGGTCATCCCCATACCTTTTGCAACATCTCGATAGTTACGATCGACATTTTTCATCCCGATAAAAGTATTACGCAAGATAGGCAATAAAGAATAAATAAACAAGGCGATAATCGCTGGAAATTTTCCTACGCCTAAAAAGGGGATCATTAACGCTAACAATGCAAGAGAAGGGACTGTTTGTAAAACACTAGCAATCCCGATCACAAAACTTGCGATTTTGGGCAAACGGGTCAGAAGAATTCCTAAAGGAACAGCAACTAAGATTCCAAGTCCTAGAGCAATTCCAGAGATATATAAATGCTCAGCGCTTTTTGACAGCATTTGCCCACCATAATCATTGATGAATGCTTGCATAATTACGCCTCCTCGCTTGTGATATTCTCAGCCGCATCTCCGAAAGTCTCTTCTTCGCCCCAAAGGACATCGTAAATGATATCTACTAATGAAACTCTCGTTAAGATTCCGACAAGATGCTTGTTGTCGTCTACGACAGGAACATACTTTACGCCGCGTTTTAAAATCCGTTGCAGACTATCTCTGACTAGATCAGATTCTTTGACATAAAAAACTTTCGAATTCACGATATCGCCAATACTGGTCGCTTTTCCATGACGACGCTCGCGGTCAATCGTTTCAACATCGACAAATCCTTTTAAGACATTGTCTTCATCTACGACTAACAAAGTATCTACACGTTTTTCACGCATCAAACGAATCGAACTCTGCAAACTTTTTTCGGGAGTAATCGATACAGCTGTTGGCATCATAATTTCACCAACAGTGGTCGTATCCGGTTTAGCTTGTAGTAAGCGATCTTCACCTAAAAGTTCTTCTACGAATTCATTTGCCGGCTGTTGCAAGATATTTTCTGGCGTATCGTATTGAATCACTTTGCCATCGTCCATGATGGCGATCCGATTGGCTAGTTTCAGTGCTTCATCCATATCATGGGTAACAAAAACAATGGTTTTACCTAGCCGTTCTTGTAAATCTTTCACCAGATCTTGTAACGAATCACGGGTGATTGGATCCAAGGCGCCAAAAGGTTCATCCATTAAAATGACATCTTGGTCAGCCGCAAGTGCGCGCACGACGCCGATCCGTTGTTGTTGTCCGCCAGATAATTCATGGGGATAGCGATCCAGCATATCACGTGGCAATTCTACAAGATCGATCATCTTTTCTGCTGTTTTATTTTGTTCTTCTTTGCTTACTTTCAATAACCGTTGTACCAGGGTTATATTTTCGCGGATTGTCATATGCGGCATAAGTCCGATGTTTTGAATCACGTAGCCGATTTGGCGTCGTAATTCGACAGGATTTTTCTTTTGGATATCCTCACCGTTAATCGTGATCGTTCCTTTTGTTGGATCGATCATTCGATTGATCATCCTCATAGTTGTTGTTTTTCCACTACCACTGGTTCCAATCAAACAAACGAATTCTCCTTTGTCGATTGAAAGAGTAACGTCTTCTGCTGCGACTTTGTTTCCAGGGTATATTTTAGAGACATGGTCAAATTCAATCATTTTCTCACTCCTAAATGTCAAAAATTTAACATATTTATAATTTTAGTATGCTACAAAGAATGATAAAAAAGCAACTAACAGGCTCATGAAACGTACTAAATAACTGCCATGAGCAGAAAAATAAAAAATAAAAATAACATAGTAATATTTTTTATTACTATTATATTCCTAATAATTGATGGGCTAATCCAATGAAAAAAAACAACTTCTCAAATACATTTGAGAAGTTGCAGAATTTTGCTTATTTTTCGGAATAAAGGTTCTTTTCGATACTCGCTCTTTGAGAAGCTAAAAAAGGTGGAAGCGCTAATTGTTCTCCTAAATGCTCCAAAGATTCATCCAGCGTGAATCCAGGTTGTACAGTAGCAAATTCTACGCGATTTCCACCAGGTTCTTTAAGATAAAGACTTTTGAAATAGCCGCGTGAAATCATTTTTTCGATTTGCCAATTCTGTTGCTGAGCTTTCTCATAAAGCCGATTCAATGCTTCCTCGTCTTTGACAGCAAAGGCGACATGGTCGATGCTGCCGCGTCCCATTCGTGTTTTGTTGGATAAATGGCTGGCAGTAAGTTGAATGCTTTCGGTCGGACTTAATTGGATGTGATGATTATCACCAGTCCAGCCCAATAATTGTTCGAAGAAAACGGTCGTTTCATTCGGGTTTTCCACATGAAAATTGATTGATGCTAAGCCTAAGATTTGCTTTTCAACAGGAATGTCATTTTTTACACTATTAGCATTTGGCAGCACAGCCTCTGTTTCAGTAAAATATAAGGTGACTTGATCGGGATCTTGAACAATCAATTGATTTGCCTCTTTTTTTACAGGAACACCAAAACTTTCAAACCGTCGCTGCCAGTAAGTTAAACTATGCATGGGGATATTCAGCCCGATTTCTGACAAAAATTGGGCTTCATCACGACGCTGACCTAAGTGTGGAACGATAAAAAAAGTAATGACAGATCCTGGACTGCCTTGATAGTTACCATAATAATAATGCAGCATCCGAGTATTTTCTTGATTCACAGTATTTTTGACAAAACGCAGGCCTAAAATTTGTGTATAAAAAGTTACGTTTTCTTGACGTTGGGAAGTCAATAGTGAGACATGATGAAAATAAGACATAAGAAAGCCTCCTGTATTTACTTATTTTAAGTAAGCATAAATGATTTTTTGTTTTTAAGCTAGTACTTGGCTTTTCAAGGAAAGTCCCACATGTTAGAATAGCCGAGGAAAAGAGGAGAAGCTATGTTAACTACAGAAGATTTTGATTTTGATTTACCAGAAGAATTAATTGCCCAAACCCCTCTAGAAAAGCGCGACAGTTCACGTTTGTTGGTGTTGGATCGGGAGACTGGTCAAATATCAGATAAACATTTTGACGAAATAATTGAAGAACTGAATCCTGGGGATGCCTTAGTAATGAATGATACCCGAGTTTTACCAGCTCGATTATATGGTGAAAAACCAGAAACTGGGGGACATTTAGAAGTATTGTTGTTAAATAATACGCAAGGGGACGAATGGGAAACGTTGATTAAGCCAGCTCGACGTGCCAAAGTTGGGACCCAAATTGTTTTTGGTGATGGTCGTTTACGTGCAGAAGTAAAAACAGAATTAGAACACGGCGGTCGAATCGTGGAATTTTCTTATGAAGGAATCTTTTTAGAAAATCTAGAATCACTTGGTGAGATGCCATTGCCGCCTTATATCAAAGAACGTTTGGACGATCCGGAACGCTATCAAACAGTCTATGCAAAAGAAAATGGCTCTGCTGCAGCACCAACTGCTGGGTTGCATTTCACACCGGAATTATTAGAAAAAATTGCCGCAAAAGGAGTGAAATTGGTCTACTTGACATTGCATGTTGGACTAGGAACTTTCCGTCCAGTCAGTGTAGAAAATATTGAAGAACATCAAATGCACAGTGAGTTTTATCGTTTGACTGAAGAGGCTGCTGCTCAATTGAATGAAGTCCGAAAAAATGGCGGAAAAATCATTGCAGTGGGGACGACTTCGATTCGTACATTAGAAACGATTGGAACAAAATTTAATGGTGAGATCAAAGCTGATAGCGGTTGGACGGATATTTTCATCACACCAGGATACGAGTTTAAAATCGTTCAAGCCTTTTCAACAAATTTTCATTTACCAAAATCAACACTAGTGATGTTAGTGAGTGCTTTTGCTGGACGAGATGAAACGCTGGCTGCGTATCATCATGCAATCGAAGAACGCTACCGCTTCTTTAGTTTCGGCGACGCGATGTTTGTTAAGTAATAAAAAAATGAATCAGTTTAAAGAGAGTATGCGATGGCGAAATCACGCATACTTTTTTTATCTATAAAGGATTATACACCAGCGTTTAATAAGCCAGTGTCTTTCGTAAAAAATAGAAAAGAAAATGGAGGGAGCGTTATGAGTATAAAAACGGCAGTTACGGACTATGTAGCAACATTAGAAAATTGCCAAGTAGATCATCCGTTCAGCAAATTTCCTGAATACGAAGTGCTTCGTCATACAAGTAACAGAAAATGGTTTGGCTTGATCATGTCAATTGAGAAAACAAAACTACATTTACCTGGCCCAGGAACGGTAGAGATCATTGATATCAAGATAGATCCGGAGCTCCTTTCTATTTTAAAAAATGGTTCAGGCTATTTTTTTGCCTATCATATGAATAAAAAACATTGGTTGACTGTGTTGTTAGACGGCACAGTAGCAGAAAACCAAGTAATCAACTTAGTAAAGGATAGCTACTTTTTGACAAAATAGCTCTAACGAATGAAAATTTTCCAATTGAAGTCGAATTTTGCAGGAACAATGGCATTTGTATCAAAAACGGGATTGTCATCATAGACTTGAACAGTCTTTCTTTTAGAGAAAGAGAAGATAGTAGTTTTTTTTTAAGTTGCCCATGCTATACTGATAAACGATGAAACTGTCCGTTCAAAAAATATTTGATCTAGATAGTAGTGTAATTCGGAGGGAATAACTTGGAAAAAAATACGGAAAAGAAACTATACGGCAGTGTCTTATTAAAAGCAGCAAAAATTTTAGATACCCTTGCTAAAGATGGCGGAAAAACTATCCAAGAGTTATCAAAAGAAACTGGGATTACCCCTTCAAATCTTTCTAAAATCTTAGAGACGTTAATTTATATCGGGTATGTCATTCGTGACGAAGCAAAATTATATTATCTAGGTACGAAATTTATGGAGTATAACACGCAAAATATCGAAGCTGAGCGGTTGCTGGCTATCAGCAGACCTTATTTAGAAGAATTACGTGCAGCATTGAATGAGACAATCCATTTATCTGTTTTGGAAAACAATAAAGTTGTCTACATCGATAAATTAGAACCACAAAATCAAGGAATCTATATGACGTCGCGAATCGGTCTATCGCGCCCACTATATAGTTCAGGTATGGGAAAAGCTATTTTGAGCACATTTACTCAACCACAATTATCTGCTTATCTGGATCAAACAGAATTAGTTCAGCTAGCTAAAAATACGATTACGGATCGTGCAGCGTTAACAGCTGATTTAGCTGAGATTCGAAAAAGAGGGTTCTCGATCGATGATGAAGAGCAAGAAGATGATGGGTATTGTGTGGCGGTCACGATTGAAAAGCATGATCGTGTCGTCGGTGCGATGAGTGTCAGCTTTCCCAAGTTTAGATTTTCCGAAGAATATCGGCAAAAAGTCGTGACAGAACTACTAACTACAAAAGCCAACATAGAAAAACGCCTAAGATAATTTAAGTGTCATTTGAGATCAGAGAAGCATTTCTCTGATCTTTTTTTGTAGTGTTGGTTGAAAGAAATTCAATGAGAGTGTTAATAGCAAATTTATCAAGAAATAAAGATTTTTTTATTTTTTGTTATTGAACACCATTGTTTCAGAAAAATGATATCAACTATTTGTGATTGATTTAATAAGATCTGCATTATTTTATAAACACTAGATTTTCAAAAATATATTTATTTAATACGGCTATTTTAGCTCTTTTCAACTTATTTTCTTTTTATATTTTGATTCTAATAAGTAAATAATAAAGAATCTGCCAGTGAGAGAGATGGAAATTTTCATAAATCAATCAGTTATTTCAAGGTGGAACCGAATACATATTTTGCCGAAAACGCTTGATTTTTTATTTCTTAGAGCATATACTCACAAATGTAAAATATTTTATTTGGAAAATATAATTTCCAAATAGGAAACGAGGGATATAGATGTCAGATTTTTCAATGGATTCATTTAGCTTAAAAGGAAAAGTTGCACTTGTTACTGGCGCTTCTTACGGAATCGGTTTTAGTATTGCTTCTGCATTTGCTAAAGCAGGCGCTACAATCGTATTTAACGATATTAAACAAGAATTAGTAGATAAAGGTATCGCTGCATATAAAGAAGAAGGTATCGAAGCAAAAGGTTATGTCTGCGACGTGACAAACGAACAAGAAGTTAATGAATTTGTAGCAAAAGTAGAAAAAGAAGTAGGAACGATTGATGTTTTAGTTAATAACGCAGGGATTATTAAACGAATTCCAATGTTAGAAATGTCTGCTGAAGCATTCCGTCAAGTAGTTGATGTTGACTTGAACGCACCATTTATCGTATCAAAAGCGGTAATTCCAGGAATGATCAAAAAAGGTCACGGAAAAATCATTAACATTTGTTCAATGATGAGTGAATTAGGAAGAGAAACAGTTTCTGCCTACGCAGCTGCAAAAGGCGGATTAAAAATGTTAACACGTAACATCTGTTCAGAATTCGGTGAAGCAAATATCCAATGTAATGGAATTGGACCTGGTTATATTGCTACTCCGCAAACTGCACCATTGCGTGAAAAACAAGCAGATGGTTCACGTCATCCGTTTGATCAATTCATTATTGCTAAAACACCAGCTGCTCGCTGGGGTACAACAGCAGATCTACAAGGACCAGCAGTCTTTTTAGCATCTGATGCTTCTGATTTTGTAAATGGACATGTTTTGTATGTTGACGGCGGTATCTTAGCATACATCGGTAAACAACCATAATTTGCTGATTGTTGTAGGGCTGGTGAAAGCCAGCCTTACTCTAATTCGTACATTGTGAATTTATGAATTAATAGATTGGGATGTATAAGGAGGAAAAAAACCATGGTAGTAATTAATTATGTCATGAGTTTGGGCGCTAGCGTGATGATGCCGATTATCTTTACAATTTTTGGAATTATTTTAGGATTAGGCGTTGCTAAATCTTTACGAGCAGGGATTTCTGTTGGTATTGGTTTTGTTGGTTTAAGTGTCATCACGAAATTATTAGCGGATAACTTAGGACCAGCAGTTAGCAAAATGGTAGAACTGTATGGACTAAATTTAAAAACATTAGATATTGGTTGGCCAGCAGCAGCAGCAGTTGCTTATGGTACAGAAGTTGGTGCAATCGTTATTCCGTTAGGTTTGTTGGTCAATATTATTATGCTGTTTACAAGAACAACGAATACTGTAAATATTGATTTGTGGAACTATTGGCATTTTGCATTTATTGGATCAATCGTTTCAATCGCAACAGATAGTTTCTTATGGGGACTTTTCGCAGTAGTTGTAACAGTAGCTATCACATTGATTGGTGCGGATCGTTCGCAGAAGAAAATGGAATCGTTTTATGGAAAAGACCTCGAGGGGATTTCCATTCCGCAAGCATTTTGTGTAGGCTTTATTCCTTTTGCAATCATTACAGATTGGATTATTGAAAAAATCCCTGGATTGAATAAAGTCGATCTTGATGCTAAAAAAATGCAAGACAAATTTGGTATCTTTGGCGAACCGCTTTTCTTAGGGGTAATTGTCGGTATTTTATTAGGTTTGATTGCTCAATATTCAATTGCTCAAATGTTGACGCTAGGAATCACTATGGCTGCTGTAATGGTCTTGATCCCTAAGATCACTGGTCAATTTATTGAAGGTTTGAATCCTATTTCTCAACGTTCACAAGAATTGATTGGTTCTAAATTAAAAGGTGGTCGGAAACTAAATATTGGTATGACACCAGCCTTGGTAATCGGTCATCCAGTAACATTAGTTTGTTCGTTACTATTAGTTCCAATTATTTTATTCTTATCCGTAATCATTCCAGGAAATAAATTCTTACCATTAGCTTCATTATCTGGTTTGATTTACATTTTCCCATTGGTCTTGCCTTATACTAAAGGGAATGTCTTGCGTTCATTGATAACAGGAATCTTGACACTGGTTACAGGTGTTTTATTTGCAACATCATTATCTACAATCTTTACTAAAGCGGTTCGACTTGTTGATGGTTCATTGATTCCAAAAGGAACAGAATCTGTAGCATCAATTGACTTTGCAGCTAGTCCATTTTCATGGATTACTTATCAATTAACTGCTAATATCGGAGTAGTTGGAGCGATCATCTTAGGCGTATTAACGATTGCTTTTGCGCTATTCAATAGAAAGAAAATAACTACTGATTTAACAAATAGTTAATTTTGTAGTTGAAAGGAACCGATGAAATGAAAAAAATGAGTATTTTGAACAAACTAGAAAAAGCCGGCGTCATTGCTGTCGTACGAGGAAAAAATAAAGAGGAAGCCTCTAAGGCAACCGATGCCATCATCAAAGGCGGGATTACAGGGATTGAATTGACCTTTACCGTTCCAAATGCGGAAGAATTGATCGGCGAATTAGTCGAAAAATATTCTGACCGTGAGGATGTCGTGATTGGGGCAGGTACGGTTTTAGATGCTGTGACAGCCAGAATTGCTATTATGGCTGGGGCGGAATATGTTGTCAGCCCATGTTTTGATGCTGAAACAGCTGAAATTTGTAACTTGTATCAAATTCCTTACTTACCAGGATGCATGACGATCACTGAAATGAAGGATGCGTTGAAATCAGGCGTAGATATCGTCAAATTATTCCCAGGAAGTGCTTTTGGTCCAAGTATCATTAAAGCCTTTAAGGCACCATTGCCACAATTGAATATCATGCCAACAGGTGGTGTTGGTTTAGATAATCTAGCTGATTGGTTCAAAGCCGGCGTCACTTGTGTGGGTGTAGGCGGGAATTTATTAGCCCCAGCAGCTAAAGGAGATTTTGCAGCTGTGACTGAAGTGGCTAAAGAATATGTAGCGAAACTAGAGTTGATTAAAAGCGAGGTGTAAGTAATGAAAGTTTTATCTTTTGGTGAAATGATGCTGCGGTTGAAGACACCTGGGAATGAACGGATTTTACAAACACAATCTTATGAAGCGACCTATGGTGGGGCAGAGGCAAATGTAGCTGTTTCATTAGCTTTATTAGGTGATGAAGTCAGCTATTTAAGTAAGTTTCCCAACAATCCATTAGGACAAGCGGCTAAAAGCACTTTGCAAAAATATGGAGTGGACACATCAAAAATCTTGACTGGCGGAGATCGTTTAGGAATCTACTTTTTTGAAAAAGGTACCAGTGTTCGTTCGACAAATGTCGTCTATGATCGTGCCTACAGTGCTTTTTCACAAGTAGCACAAACAGAATTTGATTGGCCGACTATTTTTAAAGATGTTGACTATTTCTATTTTTCCGGTATCACGCCAGCGATTTCGCCTGATTTAGAACAAGCGGCTTTAGCTGCTTGTGAGTATTGTAAACAACAAGGCATCCCCGTTGTTTGCGACTTGAATTATCGGGCAAAAATGTGGAGTCCCGAGCAAGCACAAAAAGTGATCTCTAAAATTATGGAGTATGTAACGATTTGTATCGCTCATGATGAAGATTTTGAAGCCACTTTGGGAATCCAAGCATTTGATGGTGACAGCTCACGTGGGATTGAACAAAAAGAATCGTTTAAAGCAGCAATGAAACAAGTTCAAGCTGATTATCCTAATTGTAAAATGGTAGCAAGTATTTTACGAAATATCTACTCTGTAGAAGCGAGTCAATGGACAGCCTTGTTACTGACAGATGAAACGTTTTATGAAACAGCTACTTATGACATGCATGTCATGGAAGGTGTTGCAGCCGGAGATGCGTTTGGTGCTGGTTTGTTGCATGGCTTGTTACATGATTACTCATCAGAAAAATTAGTGAAATTTGCATTAGCAGCTAGTGTCTTGAAATTGACAATCACAGGTGATTTGAATTTAGTTTCAGAAGCTGAGATTAATCAAGTAATGGAAAGTAATAGCGGCGCACGTTTAGCTCGTTAATAAAATAGTTAATGGGAATCGTCCAGTCATCAAAAAGATGATTGGGCGATTTTGTGTTTGATTTTGTTGAAAAGTCTTTAATAGAGTAGGTATTGATTCTGAACGCAAAAAAAGCCAGGCTCTCGACTGCCTGGCTCTTAGAATATCGGAAGGATTAGTTCATTCGAATTTATATTACTTTATGATACATGCAAAGTATTACATGAATTTCTTGACTATAAACATAAATATTTGTTTTTACTACGTTTTCACTTCTATTCAGTTTTAAGAATCTTTTCTTATTTTACGTATCATTTTACTTGTGTGTTTGATGAACTACTCAATCTCGGATACGCATTCACTATTTTTAAAAGGAAATACTTCACACGTATTATTGACACTTTTCAGTGAACCTTGTATTACTAACAATTTTATTGTTTACTTTCTTCTACTTTCTTATCGAGAAATCCTTCGAATGATCTAAGTTCCTCCTTCCTTGTATCTATAATATAGCATAGTTTATCTAATTACGGAAGCGTTTTATATGTTTATTTTTAGCGGTTTATTTTGTTTCTTTTTGACTAAATATAGACTGTTTACTTTGAGTTCGTTATCTTTTCTATGTTATAGTAATAATATAAGTAGTTTTTTATAACATTAGGAGGAATAGGATGGATCCATATAAAGAAAAGATAGACAATGTAATTGATGAATATGATGCTGATTTAGATCATGGTTTAACTAGCAACCAAGTTGGTGATAAAATAAAAAATAACGGAAAAAATAAATTTGAAGAAGCTGCGAAAGAATCATTAGCAAAAAAGTTCTTTCATAGTTTGACGGATTTCACGACAATTATTTTATTGGTAGCAGCAGTAATCTCACTATACACTGCGATTGCCACAGATCATGGGGATTATTTTGAAAGTTTTTTGATTATCGCGATTGTTGTGATTAATTCTGTTTTAGCTATCGTACAAGAGGGGAATGCAGAAAAAGCATTGTCTGCCTTACAAGATATGAACAAACAAACAGCTACAGTCATACGTGATGGAAAACAAGAAGAGATCGATGCGGAAGAATTAGTACCTGGAGATACACTATTGTTAGAAGCTGGTTCAATGATCACTGCAGATGCACGGATTGTCGAAGCCTCGCAGTTGCGTGTAGAAGAATCGGCCTTGACGGGCGAGAGTGAACCCGTGATAAAAGATCCTGACTATTTAGGTGAGGAGGGGGCTGCTCTAGGAGATCGACTGAATATGCTTTACAAAGGATCGACGGTAGTGAATGGTCGTGGGAAAGCAATTGTTACAGCAACAGGTATGAAGACTGAGATGGGGAAAATCGCAGGGTTATTAAACAATGATGAAAACCAAAAAACACCTCTGCAAAAACGATTAAATCAATTAGGCAAACGAATTAGTTTGATCGCTTTGGCAGCTGCGGCTTTTGTGTTTTTCATTGGGGAAATGCAAGGTGAACCAATATTAGATATGTTCATTACTTCGATTTCATTGGCAGTAGCGGCTGTACCAGAGACGTTGATGGTAATTGTAACGTTGACCTTGGCATTTGGCGTACAGAAAATGGCGAAAAAAAATGCGATCATACGAAAACTACCGGCTGTGGAAACATTGGGTTCAGCAAATGTTATTTGTTCGGATAAGACGGGGACACTGACACAAAACAAGATGCGTGTTCGCCGAGTCTGGACCCATGGAGATTCAGTGGTGGACACTGAAGAAGGTATGACAGATGAAGCCATGGAAGTTTTAAGTATCGCTGCTTTATGTACCGATGTCGTAGTAGAAAATGATGACAATGAATTGGAAATCAAAGGTAATCCAACCGAAGCCGCGATTGTTCGTGCAGTGGAGGAAAACTATCATACTAAAGCCGAATTAGAAGAAAAATATCCTCGTATTGGAGAAATTCCTTTTGATTCTGAACGTAAGATGATGACGACAGTACATAAACGTGGCAAAAAGTTCATCTCGATTACTAAAGGTGCCTTTGATGTCTTGCTCCCTAAATTCTATTATGGAGATGTGGATCAAGCGGCAATCGTCAATGATCGTTTTGGTAAAAAAGCTCTCCGCGTAATTGCAGTAGGTTATGCAATTCATGAAGAAGAACCTACGGAATTTACTTCAGAAGCATTGGAGAAAAAGCTGCGTTTGATGGGATTGATCGGAATGATTGATCCTCCGCGTCCCGAGTCAAAAGGTGCGATTGCTCGTGCAAAAAAAGCAGGGATTAAAACAGTAATGATTACTGGCGACCATGTTGTGACTGCTGGAGCGATTGCAAAAGAATTGGGCATCATGAAATCGCGAAAAGAAGCTCTTTCAGGTACGGAATTACAAAAGATGAGTGACGATGAACTGGATGCTCGTGTCAAAGAATTATCGGTCTATGCTCGAGTGACACCGGAAGATAAAATCAGAATCGTTAAATCATGGCAGCGAACGGGTGCAGTTGTTGCTATGACAGGTGATGGGGTCAATGATGCGCCAGCTTTAAAAGCGAGTGACGTCGGTTGTGCAATGGGAATCACTGGAACAGATGTTGCTAAAGGCGCAGCTGATATGATTTTGACAGATGATAATTTTGCTACGATCGTTGATGCAGTAGCAAGAGGCCGTTCAGTTTATCAAGGGATCAGAAAAGCGATCAATTTTTTATTAAGTTGCAATATCTCTGAGATTTTTATTGTAGTGATTGCTATGTTATTAGGTTGGGGCGCACCATTCACTGCGGTTCAGCTGTTATTTGTCAATGTAGTAGCAGATGGATTGCCTGGTTTTGCATTAGGAAGAGAACCAGCAGAAGCAGGAATCATGGATGAAAAACCAATTCCGCGTGATGAAGGAATCTTTGCGCGGGGCCTATGGAAGAAAATAGGTCTAAATGCTGTTGTATTTACGATTGTGACACTGATCGGTTTTTATGTTGGAGCGTTCGTTGAACATGTCAGCTATTTTACGCCACCAAGTTTAGAAGTAGGGCAAACAGTGGCTTTCTTAGTCTTAGCATATTCTTCGATCTTACATGTATTTAATGTACGAAGCAGTAAATCAATCTTTAAAGTAGACTTAGCCACAAATAAATCATTGGCACAAATGGCTTGGCTGGCACTGGGAATCACAACTGCGATTGCGTTGATTCCGCAAACGCAAAAATTATTCTACCTAGTGCCGATCAGTATGAATCATTGGGTGATTGCAATCTTGCTGTCAATCGTTCCAATCATCGTCAATGAATTGATTAAATTCCACAAAACACCAGAAATAGATCCAGAAAATGATTGAATCAGAATACTAAGTTGTTCTTGAACAACTTAGTATTCTTTTTAGCAAACATATCGTTTTTCGATAAAAAAACATTGAATTTCAATCTGTATGGTGCTAGTATAACGTTACAAAAGAATTCGAGGTGTTTCTATGAATAAAAAAATCAACTTCCTAAATGCTGCGTTAGTTTTGATCAGCTTATTGGTAGTATTTATAACAGTCGTATTTTCCATTCAATTTTTTTCGGAAGAAATTCGGCCATTTTTCGTCAGCTGTTTGTTTGTGTCTTTTATCGTATCAGTTCTTTTAGGATTTCGTGTCCTCTTTTTACTGGCTAAAATGTTGAGATACATCAAAAAATCAGAAGCCTTTTCAATGAAGACATTAAAAGTAGTCTCAGCTATAAAGAAGACGATTCTATTGATCAGCATCGCATTTCTAGGAATTCTTCCCTTTTTCTACACTGTGGCCGATCGGCAAGATGCTCCTGGAATTCTTGTAATCGGGTTTGCATTGGTTTTATTGCCTTTTACCGCGTTTATATTTTCTCAAATCGTAGAAGAACTTTTTAAAAATGCTGCTGAGTTAAAAACAGACAACGAATTAACAATTTAGGAGTGACTACATGGCGATTATCATTGATTTAGATGTTATGTTAGCAAAAAGAAAAATGAGTGTCACCGAATTGTCAGAAAAAGTTGGAATCACTCAGGCAAATGTGTCGATTTTGAAAAACAATCGAGCCAAAGCGATACGTTTTTCCACCTTGGATAAAATTTGCAGCATATTAGAATGTCAACCAGGGGATATTTTAAAATATCAAAAAGAAAGTCACTAATAAAAGACCTTCAAGGATGTTATCCTCGAAGGTCTTTTATTTAGGCTTTATAATTGTAAGCTGTTAGGATGATCTCTTTTAGTTCGCTGATCAATGGTTCTTTTGGATTAGCTGTCGTACATTGGTCCTCATAGGCCAATTCAGCCATTCGATCAACAGTGGAATCTAGTTTTTCTTGAGTGACGCCTTGTGCTTTCAAGTTCATCTCAATACCTACCGACACCCCTAGTTTGTAAACAGCAGTTACTAAAGCTTCGACTAATTCTTCGGTCGTATTACCTTGTAGTCCTAAAAATTTTGCTACGTCGGCATAGTCTGTATCAGCCCGGAAGTAATCATATTTAGGAAACATTGCATGTTTTTGCGGATCTTTGGCATTGTACCGAATGATATGAGGCAATAAGATTGCATTGGTCCGGCCGTGAGGGATTCCATATTCCCCACCAATCTTATGAGCAATCGAGTGAGAGATTCCTAAAAAGGCATTGGCAAACGCCATTCCAGCCATTGCGGAAGCATTATGCATCTTCTCACGAGCTTCTTCATCTCCAGTTTTGACAGATTTTTCCAAATAATCAAAGACAATCTTGATTGCTTGCAAACTCAAACCACGAGTATAATCTGAAGCCATCACAGAGACATAGGATTCAAGGGCATGTGTTAAAACGTCCATCCCAGTATCTGCAGCAATTGAAGCAGGTAATGTTAAAACAAATTGCGGATCGATGATCGCTACGTTTGGTGTCAATGCATAATCGGCTAGCGGGTATTTCACATGGGTCTCGCTGTCGGTAATAACCGCAAATGGGGTTACTTCGGCACCAGTACCAGAAGTCGTTGGGATACAGATTAGCTGTGTATTTTCTGCTGGTTTAATCCCATAAGTCCGTTTCCGAATATCCAAGAATTTTTGCTTAGCGCCGAAGAAAGATGTATCAGGGTGTTCAAAGAACATCCACATGCCTTTAGCTGCATCCATTGCTGAACCGCCGCCAAGTGCGATGATGGTATCTGGTTTAAAGTCTACGATCATTTCTAAACCTTTGTAGACTGTATTTGTAGTTGGATTTGGTTCAACTTCAGAGAAAACTTCGACTTTGACATCATTTTTGCGACGGCCTAACGCTTCTCGCACGATATCGGCATAACCAAATTGGACCATTCCCGGGTCACAGACCAGCATGACACGTTCCACATTTTCCATTTGAGTTAGGTACAGCAAAGAATTTTTTTCAAAGTAAATCTTTGGTGGAAGTTTAAACCATTGCATATTATTTCTCCGTTTCGCTACAGTTTTGATATTGATCAAATCAAGGGCAGACACGTTATGAGAAACTGAATTTTTCCCGTATGAACCACAACCAAGTGTCAATGATGGAATCAATTCATTGTAGATATCGCCGATTCCGCCTTCAGAAGAAGGAGAGTTGACTAAGATCCGGCAGGCTTTCATCCGCAAACTAAATTCCAGTTCAACCTCTGGATCTTCTGTATGGATGACTGCGGTGTGTCCGAGGCCGCCTAATTCAAGCATCTTTTCCGCTAATTCTAGTCCGTGTTGAGTATTTGTCGCTTTGATCATCGCTAAAACAGGAGAAAGTTTTTCACGAGACAAAGGATAATCGGCACCAACACCATCTAATTCAGCAATCAGCAGTTTGGTTCCATCTGGGACAGTGATTCCAGCTAGTTCAGCGATTGCTTTGGCAGAGAAACCAACGATTTTTGGATTGACCGCGTATTTTCCTTCATTCATTACGGCATCTTCTAATTTTTTCACTTCATTTTTCTTAACAAAGTAGACTTGATGCGCTTGGAATTCTTTTTTCACTTCATCGTAGATTTCTTTATCGACGATAATTGCTTGCTCAGAAGCGCAGATCATTCCATTATCAAAGGTTTTAGAGACAATTAAATCGTTGACGGCTCGTTTGATTCTCGCGGTCTTTTCGATATAAGAAGGGACATTTCCTGGGCCGACACCTAATGCTGGTTTTCCTGTTGAGTAAGCAGATTTCACCATAGCACTGCCGCCTGTCGCTAAAACAATCGCAATTCCAGGATGATTCATCAAGCCTTGAGTAGCTTCCAGTGAGGGGCTTTCGATCCATTGGATACAATTTTCTGGAGCGCCGGCAGCAACCGCTGCATCACGAATAATTCGTGCGGCTTCTGCCGAACTTTTTTGAGCACTCGGATGAAAAGCAAAAACAATCGGATTACGGGTCTTAATGGCAATGAGTGATTTAAATACAGTAGTTGAAGTTGGATTGGTGGTAGGTGTGACTCCACAAATAACGCCAACTGGTTCAGCGATTTGGACCAGGTGTTTCTGTTTATCTTCGTAGATGATGCCTGCAGTCTTATCATGTTTGATGCTGTTCCAAATATATTCTGAAGCATACATATTTTTGATAGCTTTATCTTCGACGATACCGCGGCCGGTTTCTTCTACCGCCATTTTTGCCAATAACATGTGTTTGTCCAATGCCGCCATCGCCATTTCATGGACGATATGATCGATCGTTGTTTGATCGAAGCGAGATAAAACGCTTAATGCCTCGTTGCCCTTTGTTGCTAGTTCATTGATCATCGCTTCAACATTGATTGCTTCCTTCTTTTTCTCAACTGTTTTAACCATGTCGTTCCTCCCAGTAATTTTTTTGCTAAACTCATCATAATCTGTCTATCATAGAATGTAAACGCTTTCTTAATTAAATATTTATTTCACAATAGGAGTTAGTGAACAAAACATAATGAGTGTTCTCTTATAGTTTTAGTAGTTCATTATTTTGTATCGTTAAAAGTGTGTCTTAACGAATGAAGTTACGTGGAGAATTTTTTTCTGATAAATAAAGTCCGTCATTTTTACTCATTCAAAAAAATAAAAAAAGAGAACTTTGTGTTCTTTTGATCAAATTGATTTTTCACTTCTTATAGGAAGTTTTAAGCTCTTTATAGAAAGTTGCAAAAGCCGATTAAAACCAGTATTATGGTACAAGTTGCAAACACATACATATAGAAGAAAGTAGGAAATTAAATGACTGAACCTGCCATTTCTTATCGTTTAATAAAGAAAGAAAAACATACAGGCGCACGCTTAGGAGAAATCATCACTCCTCACGGGACATTCCCGACACCTATGTTCATGCCAGTAGGAACTTTAGCTACTGTCAAAACTATGTCGCCAGAAGAATTGAAAACGATGGGTGCTGGAATTATTTTAAGCAATACCTATCATCTTTGGTTACGCCCAGGAGAAGATTTGGTCGCTGAAGCGGGTGGACTACATAAATTTATGAATTGGGATCAACCCATTTTGACAGATTCTGGTGGTTTCCAGGTTTTCTCCCTTGCAGATATGCGTAATATCGTCGAAGAAGGGGTCCATTTTAAAAATCATCTAAATGGTTCGAAAATGTTCTTATCTCCAGAAAAAGCTATTGATATTCAAAATAAATTAGGCTCAGATATTATGATGAGTTTTGACGAGTGCCCGCCTTTTGATGAAAGTTATGACTATGTGAAAAAATCCGTGGAACGTACGTCTCGTTGGGCTGAACGGGGATTGAAAGCCCATGCCAATCCGACAACACAAGGATTGTTTGGGATTATTCAAGGAGCCGGTTTTGAAGATCTACGCCGTCAAAGCGCAAAAGATCTTGTCAGCATGGATTTCCCAGGCTATTCTATCGGTGGCCTTTCTGTTGGAGAGCCAAAAGAAGAGATGAATCGTGTCTTAGAATTTACTACACCATTGATCCCAGAAAATAAACCCCGCTACTTAATGGGCGTGGGAGCAGCTGATTCTTTGATTGACGGCGTGATTCGCGGTGTGGATATGTTTGATTGCGTGCTGCCGACTCGAATCGCTCGTAATGGGACCTGCATGACTTCAAGTGGACGGCTAGTTGTTAAGAATGCAAAATACGCGCACGATTTTCGTCCATTAGATGAAAAATGTGATTGCTATACTTGCCGTAATTACACACGAGCATATATTCGTCATCTGATTCATTGTGATGAGACTTTCGGGATTCGTCTGACGTCATATCATAATTTATATTTCTTAATCAACTTGATGAAACAAGTTCGTCAAGCAATCATGGATGATAATCTATTAGAATTCCGCCAAGCTTTTTTTGAAGAGTATGGTTTTAACAAGCAAAACGCAAAAAGTTTCTAAAATCTAATCAAAAAAGCTAGTGAAACGTTAGAAACTTTGATACAGTTAAAAGTGGATTTACTAAGAATGCGAGGGGAATTTTAAAATGGGAAACTTTTCAATGATTATCTTACTTGTGTTGATGCTGGGAATGTTCTTTATGATGAACCGTTCTCAAAAGAAACAACAAAAAGAACGTCAAAGTTTATTAGATGCTATGAAAGTTGGAGATGGTGTCGTAACTATCGGCGGTCTACACGGTGTGATCTCTGAAATTAATACAAGCGATAAAACAGTTACTTTAGACTGTGAAGGTATTTATTTAGTATTTGACCGTTCTTCAATCAAAATAGTCAAATCAGGTGTTAGTCCAACCACAGCAGCTGAAACAAAAAATGTTGAACCAGAATCAACAGAATCAGTAATTGAAGAAAAATCAGAAGATAAAACTGACGATAAATAAACCATCGTTACGATTTGTTCAGTAAGCCCGTATTTATACGGGCTTTTTTTGTGTCTATTTTCAAAATATCAAAGAAGAAAAAATAAATAATCTTAAGCTAACAGCGAGAAAAATCCACTTGTTCAACTATAGAGATGAATATATTGTGAAAAAAGTTCTTTATATGTAATGATTTTGTTTTACAGGCGGAAAAAGACATATTTTTACAATCGTTGAAACAATCGTGTTTAATGAGATTTTATTAGGTGTGAAAAAAATCACAAAAAACTATTTACAAACGTTTTCCGATATTGTATGATAATCATGTGAAAAGTAACACAAAAATTTCTAGGAGGATACACATGGCTAAAGCGATTGAAAAAGAAAAAGATGCAATCAGCGTAGAACAGATAATTGATGAACTAGCAGCAAAGGCAAATGTTGCTCTGAAAGAAATGGAAGATTTCGACCAAGAAAAAGTTGACCATATCGTTCATGAAATGGCGATGGCGGCATTAGACAAACACATGTTATTGGCAAAAATGGCGGTAGAAGAAACCGGTCGCGGTATCGTCGAAGATAAAGCTATCAAAAATATGTATGCATCAGAATATATTTGGAACAGCATTAAACACGATAAAACAGTTGGTATCATTGGTGAAGACAAACAAAAAGGATTGATCGAAGTTGCTGGACCTGTCGGCGTTGTTTGTGGGGTCACACCTACTACTAACCCGACATCTACAACGATTTTCAAATCAATGATCGCATTAAAAACAGGAAATCCGATTGTATTTGCCTTCCATCCAAGTGCTCAAAAGTGTTCCTCAGAAGCCGCACGAATCGTTCGTGATGCAGCAATTGCTGCCGGCGCTCCAGAAAACTGTATCCAATGGATCGAAAAACCATCGATCGATGCAACATCTATGTTGATGAATCATCCAGGCGTTGCGATTGTTTTAGCGACAGGTGGACCTGGCATGGTGAAATCTGCTTACTCAACAGGAAAACCAGCTTTAGGTGTAGGGGCAGGTAATGCACCTTCATACATTGAAAAAACAGCAAAAATCAAACGAGCTGTCAACGATTTAATCGTCTCTAAAACCTTTGATAATGGGATGATCTGTGCCTCTGAACAAGGGATCATCGTTGACAAAGAAATCTACGATGAAGTGAAAGCAGAATTCCAAGCACATCAAGTCTATGTAGTGAAAAAAGCTGAATTGAAAAAATTAGAAGATGCCGTAATGAATGAAGGGAAATACGCAGTCAATCCTGCAATCGTTGGTCATTCGGCAGAAGACATCGCACAACGTGCCGGGATTAAAGTTCCTGCAGGCACAAAAATGTTGATTGCAGAATTAGATGGTGTCGGTGCCGATTATCCGCTGTCTCGTGAAAAACTTTCTCCTGTTTTAGCGATGGTCAAAGCGAATGATCACGCACATGCATTTGAACTTTGCCAAGGAATGTTGGAATTAGGGGGACTTGGACATACTGCAGTCATCCATACAGAAGATGAAGACTTACAAGTGAAATTCGGGTTGCGGATGAAAGCCTGTCGAATCTTAGTCAATACCCCATCAGCTGAAGGCGGTATCGGCGATATCTACAATGAAATGATCCCATCATTGACACTTGGTTGTGGTTCATACGGGAAGAACTCAGTATCTAAAAACGTATCTGCTATTAACTTGATCAATGTTAAAACTATCGCGAAACGGAGAAATAATATGCAATGGTTTAAACTTCCACCAAAGATCTATTTTGAAAAGAACTCTTTATTGTATCTAACAAAAATGCCAAATGTAGAACGTGTTATGTTGGTCTGTGACCCAGGAATGGTTCAATTTGGTTATGCCGATATCGTAAGAGAAGTATTAGGTCGTCGCAAAAATGATGTCAAAGTTGAAGTTTTCTCTGAAGTTGAACCAAACCCATCAACTAACACCGTTTATAAAGGCTTAGAATTGATCAATGACTTTAAACCAGATACTATTATCGCACTTGGCGGCGGTTCAGCAATGGATGCAGCCAAAGGTATGTGGATGTTCTTTGAACACCCAGATACATCTTTCTTCGGCGCTAAGCAAAAATTCTTAGATATTCGGAAACGTACGTATAAAATTCCTGATGCGGAAAAAGTTCAGTTTGTCTGCATCCCGACAACTTCTGGTACTGGTTCTGAAGTAACTCCATTTGCGGTTATTACCGACAGTGAGACGCATGTGAAATACCCATTAGCCGATTATGCATTGACACCAGATGTGGCGATTATCGATCCGCAATTTGTGATGACTGTACCTGCATCTGTTACGGCAGACACTGGGATGGATGTTTTGACACATGCAATCGAATCCTATGTCTCTGTAATGGCTTCAGATTATACTCGTGGTTTGAGTCTGCAAGCGATCAAGATTGTCTTTGATTATTTGGAAAAATCAGTTAAAACAGCAGATCCAGAATCACGGGAAAAAATGCATAATGCTTCCGCAATGGCTGGGATGGCGTTTGCCAATGCCTTTTTAGGAATCTCTCATTCGATTGCTCATAAGATTGGTGGGGAATACGGAATCCCTCACGGCCGGACCAATGCGATCTTACTGCCGCACGTTATTCGATACAATGCCAAAGATCCGCAAAAACATGCGATGTTCCCTAAATATGATTACTTCCGAGCTGATACTGATTATGCAGATATTGCAAGATTCTTAGGCTTAAAAGGTAATACGACCGAAGAATTAGTCAGTGCATTGGTTGAAGCAGTCTACAACTTAGGTAAGACAGTTGGGATTGAGATGAACTTGAAAGCACAAGGTGTTACGCAAGAAACATTGAATTCAACGGTGGATCGGATGGCTGAATTGGCCTATGAAGACCAATGTACGACAGCTAATCCAAAAGAACCATTGATCAGCGAGCTAAAAGAGATTATCGTAACAGCTTACGATTACAAAGGATAAAACGATTAAAAGGTTGTGACTATCGATGTCACAACCTTTTTTTGTCGAGAATGATTTTTGGACCCTTCCTTAAGATATTGGGCAGAAAAAGAATGAATTGAGATACTTTTATTTTTATTTAAAAGAGTCAATTTTTTTGATAAAATGACGCGCTTTGATTGTTATAGTCTGTGAAAAACGATAGACTGGAGTCAGGATGAGAGGAAAGGTTCGAGAGCATGGAGAAATTGAAACGAGAGATCCAAGAATTAGCTGAATCGGCTGCTCGACTACGTGCGGTCATTGATTATTTGGCGAATGAAAAAAATCTGATGACAAGTAAGGTGAACCATATCTTTATATTAGATATGCAAGATTATGTCGCCGCGCTGAATCGATTCGCCCCCTCGGATTCAAAAATCTCTGCAACACCAGCTGAAATCAAGCAGATCAATCATCTTCTTACCCAGCAATATGAAATAATGAAAATCATTCAAAGAGATTACATCCGAGTCAAAGGATCTGAGCCTGCTGATCAAGAACTTTATGACAAGAAGATTCGACAATTGAAACGTTTGAAGATTATCAATCAATTGCTGTTACAAGATAATATTTTCTTTCAATCGATGTTGGATGCTAAAAAAATCAGCGGGACTATTCGTATTGGTGAAAAGAAAAATTGGCTGCAACGCTTGTTTAGAAGATAGAATCCGTATTTTTGTAGGAATTAAATAAGGGACTGCGACAGTTGTCGCAGTCCCTTATTGTGTTAAATAGGAATAATTATTTCCGAGTAGCTAATTTTTTATAATCAATTCCACGAGTTTCACACCATTCTTTGGGAGCGCCAGTCAGGATTACTGGATTGTGGATCAGATCAGCAGTAGTTGTTTTATTCGTCATTAAATACAGTCGTTCAAGTTGTTTTTTCCAGTCCTCAATCATTTCGATTGTCGCTTCGATGCCATGACGCAGCAGTTGATCTAAAATTGTCCCAGAAACGCCCACAGCTTTTGCCCCTAAGCAGAGAGCTTTAAAAATATCAAAGGCGTTTCGAACACCGCCAGAAGCAAGTAAGGTCATTTCGGGAATGTTTTGTGCCTCTAATAAAGAAACCACTGTAGACTGGCCCCAATCATCTAAATAATGTAATTCTCTTTTTGGGCGTCGGGCATTTTCAATTTGTGAAAAACTAGTGCCTCCACGACCAGAAACATCTACAGCTTTCACACCGAGTGTTTGCAATTGAGAGATCGTTTCGTGAGTCATCCCAAAACCAACTTCTTTAACAATTACAGGAACGGTCAAAGATTGGACGGTCTTCTGGATATTTTCTGGCCATTCATGGAACTCCCGATCACCTTCAGGCATAACAAGTTCTTGCGGTACATTTAGATGGATCTGGAGTGCGTCTGCTTGAAGGATATCAACGATCTTTTTAGCATCGTCGCAGGTTCTGCCTGCTCCCATATTTCCTAAGATCAAACCAGTGGGATTTACTTGACGGACGATTGTATAAGAATCAATCACACTAGGATCTTTAAGGGCGGCGCTGACCGATCCTGTAGCCAGCATCAAATCTGTCTCACGAGCGATGATGGCTAGATCGTGATTGATTTTTTTAGTTTTTTCACTACCGCCGGTCATCGCATTAATAAAAAATGGAGCGCTTAGTTGCAATCCGAGAAATTCTGTCTGTAAATCGATTTCTTCTGATCGAGCGGTCACTAAAGAAGGGTGGAGCAAACGAACTGCATCGAAATCATTTTCTTTATTTTTTTGATGAAAAGCACGTGCCAAAGAGACGTGCTCGTCTTTACGATTCATGAGTGTCCTCCCTAAAATGAAAGACGTGTAATGGAAGCGGCGTGATACCGGCTTTTTCCCATGAGCTCATTAATGGCAGGATACCGGCACGTTTATCAATGATGACGATTCCGCAATCACCGCCACCAGCGCCAGATGATTTTGCAGCTCCACCATATTTTTCTGCAAGATCATTTAATCGTTTTAATTCTTCTGTTTCAATCGATACATTGCTCAGACTAGTTAATTGATTCAATAACTGCCGATTTCTGCGGATCATTTTTTGGATCAAAGGAACATTGTTTTGTTTGAAACCTAGGATCATTTGATCAACACAATTTTTGCTGTCAGTCAAAAAGTTCTCATAAGAATTATCATAACGAGATTGATGAACTTGATCGACCAAATCAGAAGTAGAGGCAGGGCTGCCAGTCCAACCAATCAATAAGCGCAAATCTTCAGGTACTTGTAAAGGTTCAATCTGTAAATTAGGCCAAGTGCTTTCGATTAAAGTAGTCAGTTTTTCTGCTTCTAATCGTTTCAAGACCCAGTCATGATCAAACGTAGAAAAGGCTAACCAGCCGCCATAACAACTGGCAGCGATGTCTCCACAGGAACCATTGCCTTGTACATTTAAATGCGCGAGTGTTGCTAATTTGAACAACTCCAACTGCGAAAGTTGTAAATCATAAAAAACGTTCAGCGCTTTGACTGTAGCAACAGTCACTGCACCGCTAGAACCTAGGCCATATTTGCGGCCGTTGGAATTGTCTAACTCACTTGTTACTTTCAAATCAAAGAAAGCAAGTTTCTTTCCTTTTTCTTGAGCAAATTTCTCAGTGAAATGGATCGCAGCTAGTATGTAGTGGAATGGATTATCACGAATATCCAAGACCAATTCATTCTTGCGGCGTGTCCAACGGATGGGTAGATCACTATATTGAGCAGATTGAATGCTGCCGATTTTTTTAGCCGGTTCGATTGAGACCGAGATAAATTGATCAATCGCAACGATGATCGCAGGATGTCCTGGTTCGACTACGGCATATTCACCGGCGATGTATAATTTTCCTGGTGCAGATACTTCGATCATTTGGCTGACTCCTCTTTTAGGTAATAATGCTTTAAAATGTTGATGCTGTACCGTTCGCTTCGGTCAAAATTTTAATTGCCGGACCCGCATGAGCGACTACTAGTTGTTGTGTAGCGATATGACTGTTTAATGCTTGCAGCAAGGCTGTTTCATTTTTTCGCTCCACTAAAATTTTAACATTTGGTCCGGCATCCATTGTGAAATAGCAAGCCAAACCATTGTTTCTAATTTGGCGTACGAGGTTCATGACCTGCAAACTCTCAGCGGACCAATAGGTGAAGGGTGGATTTGCTGCTAATGTTGTTCCGTGCATTTTCAAAGCACTTGCTTCAGTTACTTCACCAAGTGCGACAAAATCTTTTTCAGCAATGGCTTTTTTGGCTTTAGCTAAATCTTGCGGGACACTTGTCAGCCAACCTGGATAAAATGCTGATGTTTCAACGGTTCGTTGCATGCCGTCACGACTAGAGATATCTTTTTTAGAATCGTTGACGACAACAAAGATCATACTCAAGTCATTTTCGAAACCAGCACTGGGAATTTTTACTGCATGAGAAGTTTTATCTGAATCGCCCTTTTGCCACTCCGCAAAGCCGCCGTAGATACTGCGACAAGCTGAACCGGACCCCCGGCGTGCTAAACGAGATAATTCTTCTGGCGCCAGATCCAATTTCAATGCTGCACTGGCAGCACCTGCTAGTGCGGCCAATCCACTGGCGGAAGAAGCTAGACCAGCAGCAGTAGGGACGAAGTTTTGACTTTGAACGACTGCAGATAAGTTACAGTGCGCTTTTGAGCGTACTAAATCAAGAAAGCGACTCACTTTTACAGTCGCTTTCGAGTCTTGTAGTTGGTTGTCTAAATAAAAACGATCTTCAGAGATTTCTTCTGAGAAGATGACTTGGGTCTCGGTATAAAAGGCATCCAATGTCAGCGATAAACTATTGTTCATTGGGATGATCAATTCTTGATCTTCTTTGCCCCAATATTTGATCAAGGCAATATTCGTATAAGCTCGGGCTTTACCGCTAAACATGTGCATAGACACCTAACCCTTCAATCCATGTATTCCGTGCGCCGGCATCTAATAAAATCTGTTGCAATCGACGTCCGCTAGTTTCATCTTCTGCTAAAGCGATCATACAACCACCGCGGCCGCCACCGGTCAATTTCGCTCCTAAAGCTTGGTTCTCTAACGCTGTTTCGATCAGGTGATCCAACTGTCGGTTACTTGTACCTAATAAGCGTAGTAATCCTTGGGCCTGATTCATACAGTCACCTAAGATATGCGGTTGGTTTTGTAAGACGGCTTGTTGTGCTTGGGTTGTTAGTTTGCCCAATGTTTGCATTTGTTTATTTGTTTCGTAAGGACGAAGCTCCATCAGCTGAGCAATGTCTCTGACTGCTTTACGAGTTTGACCTTTGATTCCTGTATCGGCAACCACTAAAAAAGCATCCATATTTAATTGGAAAGATTGGAAGCCAATCCCTTTTTGATAAAGGATAGGTTCAGTACCGCTGATTGTCGTAGCATCGATTCCGCTAGGATTTCCATGAGCTACAGTTTCAGCTTGATTGACAAAATGTAATACTTTTTTTTGTGTCATCGGTTCTTCCATCCAATCAAAAACGGCTCGAGTGATAGCGACTGCAACGGCTGCACTAGAGCCCATCCCGCGTTCTGCAGGGATTGAGCTTTCGATTTTTAAATAAAATGGTTCTGGAATTTTAAAATATTTTACTAGCTGCCAAAGTAAGATCGTTACATTTCGCATCGTATTTGGTGCTTTTGAAAGTGGTCCATGAAAAAAACTAGACTCGATCCAAGACTCTAATTTATTTGCGCGAATGGTTGCTTGGATGCCTGTCCCAGAAAAAGGAAAGGCGATTGCTGGTTCTCCATAGACAACCGAATGTTCCCCCATTAATATGATTTTTCCGCTGGCATAACCGGTGCCAATCGACTTCATAAAAAAACCCCTATTTCGTTTTAGTGTAAGGATTTTTCCTAAAGAAAAATCCAACAAATCTCCTATTTAATACTAGTTACTAATGAGTTCAGACCATTAATAACTAGTAAAGGCGACTCATTTTTATATTTCCGCCTGAACAAACAGGGGATCATTTTTATCTAATAACAGTTATTCATTTCAATCTCCTTTACATTTTACTCAGAGAATGGCGACAAGTAAACGAAACTACTGAAAAGTTTTTGAAAAACAACGATTTTTTAAACATTCCTTAGAAGAAAAAAATATTTATTTTTCTGGATTTTTTGTTTGACGACACAAGATATTGGGGGTATATTGGATAAGTTGAAAAATACGCACTATATTTTGTATGAAATGAGTTGGGGGTTTATGAGCGTGATCGTATTAGCAGGAACCATTGGAGCAGGGAAGTCAAGTTTGACCGCAATGTTGTCAGAACATCTAGGAAGTCAAGCTTTTTATGAATCAATTGATGATAATGAAGTGTTGCCGCTGTTTTATGCCGATCCAGAACAGTATGCATTTTTACTACAAATTTATTTTCTAAATAAACGTTTTGATAGCATTAAAAAAGCGATGCAAGATGATAACAATGTCTTAGATCGTTCCATCTATGAAGACTCTTTATTGTTCCATCTAAATGCCGATCTTGGTCGGGCTACGGAAACAGAAGTAAAGGTCTATGATGAATTGTTAGCTAACATGATGCAAGAATTGCCTTATGCAGCCCATAAAAAACATCCGGACTTATTAGTACATATCCGGGTTTCTTTTGAAACGATGATGGAACGTATCCAAAAACGTGGTCGCGAATACGAACAATTAGAATTCGATCCTACTTTATATGATTACTATAAAGAATTGAACAGCCGTTACGATCAATGGTATGAAGACTATAATGAAAGTCCTAAAATTCAAATCGACGGCGATCGTTTGAACTTTGTTGACGATGCTCAAGCACGAGATGAAGTTATTCGAATCATTGATGAAAAAATCTTAGAAGTCCAAGGTGTTCCTGCCGAATAATAAAAGCTTTGCCAATTCTCTTGGCAAAGCTTTTTTGTTTGCTTATTTTTGGCTGATGATGCGATTGTGTTTGTTCAGACCTAAAGCAATCCCTAATAATAATCCTAAACCAAGCATTAAGAAGAAGACGATCCCAATCAAATTCCCACTATATAAAATCTGACCAAAAATCTCAATAATTGCACCGAGAACAATCCCGATGAATAGATTGCTGGCATAACCTAAACCGATTGATTCTTCAATTTGCGGATCGATAGATTGATAATAAGCTTGTCGTTCTTGTGCTTTACTTTCTTCATCAGATAGTGGACGCTCTGCACGGAAAATAGCAATTGCTTTTGGATTTGAGTCAATATCTTGGACACATTTTAGTAGAGACGGTTATGTCATTTTTTCTTTTGCCAAATCTTCAAAC
>NZ_BJDQ01000005.1 GCF_005405225.1 Enterococcus dongliensis | reverse complement strand
CCTACACATTTGGTTTGTTTTATTCGTTCAGTTTTCAAAGGTCTACATTGTTTGTCGCGTTGTTTCAGCAACTTTTATATCTTAACAGCTTACTGAGTGAATGTCAATAACTTTTTTGAAGTTTTTTTCGAAGAAGTCGTTGTCATCGTTTATTGCGACCTTGATAGAATAACTGAAAATCAGTTGTCTGTCAATAACAATTTTAGGTGTTCCGAAAGGTTTTTTGCTGTCTCAGAACATAAAATAATATATCAGTTTTAGAGCATTTGGTCAACGAAAAAATAGCAATTTTATCCGCTTTTTTTAAACACGATGTATAAATATAAAATTTAAAATTTCGTTCGCTTTTTTGTTTTTGAAAAGGGATTTTCTATCTCATCTGAAGTTTAACTTTCGGTATTTTATTTTTGATTTTTCTTTAACTCCTAGTGCTGTCTTTCGCCTTCCTTTGATTTCTTTGGTAAAATAGGAATGTAATTATTTTTATTATGGACGGAGGAACATTTAATGAAAGTTTTAGTTGCAGATGACGACAAAGAGATTGTCGAACTATTAAGTATTTATTTGCATAATGAGGGGTATGATGTCGTAAAAGCCTATGATGGGAAAGAGGCTTTGAGTAAACTGCGTACGACAAATGATATCGAATTGCTCTTATTAGATATCATGATGCCCGTTATGGACGGCATGCAAGTTGTAAAAGAATTAAGAAAAGAATCGCAGATACCTATTATTATGCTAACAGCGAAAACAACGGACATGGATAAGATCAAAGGGTTAGTCGCTGGTGCCGATGATTATGTGACAAAACCGTTTAATCCATTGGAAGTGATGGCTCGGGTCAAATCGTTGTTGCGTCGAACAAAGATGCACATTGCCGAAGATCAACCCGATATTCTTGAGATTCAATCATTAATCATTAACAAAGATTCTCATGAAGTCAAAACAGTTGATGGTAAAGAAATTCAATTAACCGCTTTAGAATTTGGAATCTTGTATTTATTAGCAAGTCATCCAAATCGTGTTTTCAGTGCGGATGAAATTTTTGAACGGGTTTGGAAACAAGAGAGTATCGTTTCAGCAAAAACGGTCATGGTTCATGTCAGCCATTTGCGGGATAAGATCGAAGAAGCAACAGATGGCGAAAAAGTGATCCAAACCGTTTGGGGTGTGGGTTATAAAATAGATGCAAAATAAACTAGAAAAGAAAAAACGAATCACGCTGACTTCCAAAGAAGTAAGTGAACTGATTGCTGAAGGAATCATCACAATTATTTTGTTGCTTCTATTAAATGTAGCAATTATGGTCCTTTTTACACAGATACTTAATAATTCGCCAGATTTGACCGACGCGATCTATCGAACAAAAGATATCTTTGCCAACAATTTAGGAAGTGATATTTTTTGGAGTGGACGTAACTTTATGATTCCTTTCTTTGTTCTCCTTGATGTTTTGATTGTTTTTTGGCGATTGATTCGTCGATATCGGCAAATGCAGCTGCGCCATATCATCAATGAACTGCATTATATTGCTAATGGGAATTATGATTATCGGATTCCGTTTGAATTACGCGGTGACCTTAGCAAAGTGGTCGATAGTATCAATGGGTTGGTCGACAGTACCGTCGCCGCAATCGAAGATGAACGAGAGATTGAAAAGTCCAAAGATGAACTAATCACCAATGTCAGCCATGACATTCGAACTCCTTTGACTTCAATCATTGGCTATCTAGGATTGATTGAAGACGGGCAATATCAAAACAAAGAAGAAATCCTAAAATATACTAGTATCGCCTATAATAAAGCCAAACAAATGAAATCTTTAGTTGAAGATTTATTTGAATATTCTAAAGTTCGTCAGCCTTCTGTCCCGGTCAATACTGTCTCTTTTGACATGGTTCAACTCTTAGAACAGTTAGCAGCTGATTTTGAATTGGAAGCTCATAAAAAGGCTATTCGGATTCAAGTTGATACTACAGAAAATCAATTAGTTATGGACGGCGACACAGAAAAACTTGTGCGTGTCTTCAATAACTTGATCACTAACGCGTTAAAATATGGCGGTAATGCGGATAAAATCGTGATTGAGATTGAAAAAACTAAAAATGAAGCCGTCGTGACTGTCAAAAACAACGGACAACCCATTCCAAGGGAAGCTTTGGAACAATTATTTGATCGTTTTTACCGTGTCGATGGATCACGTTCACAAGAAATCAGCGGAACAGGCTTAGGTTTAGCTATCGCACAAAATATCATCAATCTTCATGGCGGTTATATTTATGCCCAATCAAATGAGGAGTGGACATCTTTCATTATTCATTTGCCGCTTTATAAAAATCAAATGAAGAGCTTTCAAGATAATCATTGACTTTAATTTTTTGATTGCTTATACTGGTCTCAATAAGATATACAGGAAACCAAGTACATAAGTTTGTTTTTCTAGAGAGTTGATGGCTGGTGGGAATCAACAAAACAACTTAAGGAAATCCAGTTTCACTAACTGTGTTTTTTGAAAGAAAAACCGGGTGACGTCGATATCCGTCGATCAAGTGCAGCTTCGGCTGAATTTGGGTGGTACCGCGAAATTCAACACCGTTTCGTCCCTGTTATATGGGATGAAGCGGTGTTTTTTAGTTTAAAAGGAGGAAAAATAATGCTAGATGTAAAAATGATTCGTAACAATTTTACTGAAGTGAACGAAAAATTAGCGACTCGTGGCGTGAAGGAAGAAATCTTGAAACGGTTCTTAGAACTAGATGAACAACGCCGCCAGTTATTAGTAAAAACCGAGGAATTGAAAAAATATCGGAATGATGTATCAAATGAAATCGCCAAATTAAAACGTGAAAAAAGTGATGCCGCCGATAAAATTGCTGAAATGAAAGAAGTCGGGACAAAAATCAAGGACTTTGATGCCCAAGTTGCTGAGATTGACGCCCAATTAACTGAGATTGCTACGACTTTACCTAACTTGCCTCATGATTCTGTGCCGATTGGTGAAGATGAAGACGACAATATTGAAGTTCGTCGCTGGAGTACGCCTCGTCAATTTGCCTTTGAACCAAAACCACATTGGGAAGTCGCAGAAAATCTAGATATCTTAGATTTTGAACGAGGAGCAAAAGTTTCTGGTAGCCGGTTTGTTTATTACAAAGGTTTAGGCGCACGATTAGAACGCGCAGTCTATAATTTTATGTTGGATGAACACGTTTATGAACAAGGATATACAGAAATGATCACGCCTTTCTTAGTGAACAGCAAATCAATGTTTGGGACAGGACAATTTCCTAAATTCAAAGAAGATGTTTTTCAAATTGAAGACCGTGATCTAACATTGATCCCTACAGCCGAAGTTCCTTTGACAAATTACTACGCAGATGAAATCTTAGACGGAAAAGAATTGCCAATCTACTTCACTGCCTTGTCTCCTTCTTTCCGTTCTGAAGCAGGTAGTGCCGGACGCGACACCCGTGGATTGATCCGTTTGCATCAATTCCATAAAGTTGAAATGGTAAAATTCAGTGATAAAGATTCTTCATATGATGAATTAGAAAAAATGACACAAAATGCGGAAGTTCTTTTACAAAAACTAAACTTGCCCTATCGTGTCATCACTCTATCAACCGGTGATATGGGCTTCTCTGCTGCGAAAACTTATGACCTAGAAGTTTGGGTCCCTGCCCAAAATACGTATCGTGAAATCAGTTCTTGTTCAAACTGTGAAGATTTCCAAGCACGACGCGCAATGATCCGTTACCGTGATGAAAATGGGAAAGTCCAATACGCACATACGCTAAATGGTTCTGGTTTGGCTGTTGGTCGAACAGTGACTGCAATTTTAGAAAATTATCAAAATGAAGATGGTTCAGTTACAATTCCTGAAGTTTTAGTTCCTTATATGGGAAATGTAAAGGTCATCAAAAAAGAAAAATAAGTAAAAAAACAGCAGCACCGCAAAAGCGGTGCTGCTGTTTTTTTGCAATAACTTATCGATTTTTATTGTTCGACTGAGTAGTTTGGTGCTTCTTTCGTGATTTGAACATCATGAGGGTGAGATTCTTTCAAACCATTTCCACTCATCTGAACAAATTGAGCATTCTCACGCAGATGTTCTAAGTTGCCTGCGCCGACATATCCCATCCCGGCTTTCAATCCGCCGATCATTTGGAAAATAATATCTGCTGCGGTTCCTTTGTAAGCCACCCGTCCTTCGATACCTTCAGGAACTAATTTATTGGCTTCATTCACGCCACTTTGGAAATAACGATCACTTGAACCTTTTTCCATCGCGCCTAATGATCCCATTCCGCGATAGGTTTTAAACCGGCGACCTTGATAGATCTCAAATTCACCTGGTGATTCATCTGTTCCGGCTAGCATCGAACCTAACATCACCGCATGTCCACCGGCTGCTAGTGCTTTGACGATGTCGCCTGAATATTTGATTCCGCCATCGGCGATGATTGCTTTGCCATATTGTCGTGCGACAGATGCTGCGTCGTAAATTGCTGTCAATTGTGGTACACCGACTCCTGCAACGACACGTGTCGTACAGATCGAACCTGGGCCAATCCCTACTTTTACAACATCTACACCCGCATCATACAAAGCTTTTGCTCCTTCAGCAGTTGCGATATTACCGGCAATCAATGTCGCTTCAGGGAAAGTAGCCCGAATCTCACTGATTTTACGCAAGACACCGGCACTGTGTCCATGTGCAGTATCAATGACGATTGCATCGACTCCAGCGGTTAATAAAGCTTCAGCCCGCTCAAATGTATCGCTCGTAACTCCGACTGCTGCGGCAACTAATAAACGGCCATGTTCATCTTTTGCAGCATTAGGAAATTCAATCACTTTTTCAATATCTTTAATCGTGATCAAGCCACTTAAGCGGCCTTCTTCATCGACAATCGGTAATTTTTCAATCTTGTGTTTTTGTAATATCTTTTCAGCATCTTGGAGTTTCGTGCCTACCGGTGCGGTTACTAGACCTTCTTTTGTCATCACTTCGTAGATAGGAATATCGTAGTTTGTCACAAAACGCATATCGCGGTTCGTGATGATTCCTACTAATTTGCGATTTTCCAATGTTTCTACAATCGGAACACCGCTAATCCGGTAACGACTCATTAATTCTTCCGCATCTCGTACTTTATGTTCTGGTGTTAAGAAAAACGGATCGATGATTACACCGCTTTCTGAACGTTTTACTTTACGAACCTCATCTGCTTGGGCAGCGACACTCATGTTTTTATGGATGACTCCCAGGCCGCCTTGCCGAGCCATCGCGATCGCCATTTTACTATCTGTCACTGTATCCATACTTGCACTCATCAATGGAATATTCAATTTTATATTTTTTGCCAATTGTACACTCATGTCCACTTCATTCGGCAATACATGACTCTCCGCCGGAATCAATAATACATCATCAAATGTCAGACCTTTTTTTGCAAATTTCGTTTCCCAATTAGACATCGTTCGTTGCCACTCCCCAGAATTATTTTTAATAAAAAAACTAACAGAATGCGTGAGTGAAGTCAACAACTTGTGCTGAATTCCTCATCTAACCCTTATTTTTCTTAAAGTTCAAATTCTTTTGCTAGTAATTCCGTTGTGATTTCGGTGTCTTCTCCAAACATTTGATACGTTACTTGATTGGTCTCATTGTCTCGAATCAAATAAAAGCCTTCCTTATTAGTAAAGTTATCTAAATGGATCACCGTATACCGTTCATCGATTTTTTGCATGCCTTTAACGATCTCTCGTAACAATAATTTCGCATGATGAATATTTTCTTGTCGTTCTTGGGCTTTTTTAACTGATGCAGTCAACGTGTATCCTTCATCCAAAAAGTGCTTGATAATCTCTACTCGAATGACCATGGGTAATTCAAACGTTCGATTGCCATTTTTTTCTCCTGTTGATCGAATGTATCCCTTTTGTTCCCAATAGCGAATTTGACGTGGGGAAACACCAGTCACTTTGCTCAATTCACTGATACCTACTAATAAATCTGTACTTTCTAGGAGTTGCTTCACCATATTATTTTTCACAACGCATCCCTCTCTTTACTTTATGATTATACTTTCGCTAACATTTATGTCAAGTAAGTTGACAAACAATTCAAATAGCAGTAAAGTAACAAACGAACATTTATGTTTCTGAAAATTTCCAAAAAGAGAGAAGGCGTTAGATCGTGAGTCATAATCAAACGGTCGATATTTATGGAAAACCTTACAATCGTTCCTTGCTAGTTGTTGTCCTATTAATTGGAACATTTTGTACGGTATTGAATCAAACTTTGTTAACTACAGCTTTTCCAGCACTAATGAAAGCTTTTGATATCTCAGCTTCCAGTGTTCAATGGTTAACGACCGGCTTTTTGCTGGTAAATGGAATCATGATTCCAATCAGTGCATGGTTGATCAACAAATTTAGTTCAAAAAAATTATATTTAGCTGCTATGACGATTTTTTTGATCGGTACGATCACTTGTTTCGTCGCACCAAACTTTTCTACCTTATTAATCGGACGTTTAGTCCAAGCCGCAGGCGTCGGGATCTCGATGCCTTTATTACAAAACATTATGCTATCGATTTTTCCACCAGAAAAACGCGGATCAGCGATGGGGATGGCTGGTATTGTAGTTGGATTGGCTCCAGCTTTAGGTCCCACCCTTTCTGGTTGGATTATCGATCACTATACTTGGCGTGATCTTTTTGGTATGGTGATCCCAATCGTAGTTTTAGTTTTAGTATTAGCGAGCTTCTTAATGAAAAGTGTTATCCGATTATCTAATCCAAGTATCGATATTTTATCTGCTTTATTGTCGACAATCGGTTTTGGTAGTTTGCTCTACGGCTTTTCTTCTGTTGGGAATGACGGCTGGGGCAGTATGAAAGTGATTGGCTTTTTGATTGTTGGGATTATAGTCATCGCCTTGTTTGTCTGGCGTCAACTACAATTGGAACAGCCATTTTTAGAATTACGGGTATTCAAATCCCCCATCTTTACAATCGCAGCAATTTTAAGTGGTGTCGTCAATATGGCGATGGTAGGTGCTGAAATGGTTTTGCCTTTGTATATCCAAAACATCCGAGGAGAATCGGCTTTTCATTCGGGTTTAATGTTATTACCAGGGGCTTTAATCATGGGACTCATGATGCCTATCACTGGTGCGATCTTCGATAAACATGGTGCAAAACGATTAGCTATCAGTGGTATGTTGATCCTTACTGCTGCTACGTTACCTTTTGCCTTTTTGACACAAGAAACACCAATCGCTATGATTGTTATCTTGTATGCTCTACGTATGTTTGGGATTTCTATGGTTATGATGCCAGTCACTACTTCAGGGATGAACGCTCTACCAATGAACTTGATTAGTCATGGTACGGCCGTCAACAATACTTTCCGTCAAGTAGCAAGCTCGATCGGTACCGCTGTTTTAATCAGCATTTTGACAAATGTAACAAAAGACAATCTACCAAAAGCTTCGCTATTGAAAACATTGCCGCTATCTTATAAAACTCAAGCCCTCGATGCTACTTTATCTGGTTATCATGCAGCCTTTTTCGTCGCTGTCATTTTTGGGTTGATTGGTTTTGCCATCACCTTCTTCTTGAAGGCAAATAAAAAAGTTGCCGGAGGTGTTGTAAAATGATTTTCATCGTAACAATCATAAGCGTGCTTGCTTTTGCTCTAACCAATATCTTTGCAAAAAAAACTTGGCAGACCGCACTATCCATGATTTTTGCAGTCGTCTTCTTGCTCAGCTTAGGATTTATCACTGCAAATGATCACTACCATTATGGGATGAAACAACTTACAGAGACAACGACTCAAACATTGACTACCGCAGCTGATAATAAAGATATTGATTTGCTGCTTTATAAACCACTCGGTAATGGTACAGAAAAAGTTTATTTATATAAAACCAATGATTCCCAAGATAAACCAAAACCGACTGGAACAGATCATGTCAAAAATATCGTAAAAAACACGCAAAAAAATGCGCAATTACAAATCGACAAAACCTACTGGGTTTATAAAAACGATACTGCCAAGTTTTGGTTTAGCCTTTCCAGTAAAGATCACCAATTGATCAAAGAAAAAAATACTTTCAGTATTCCTAAGAATTGGGTAGTCTTAAGTACTGAACAAGCAGAAAAATTAACTAAATTAGTTCAAGAAAATAAAACTGCGATGGAAACAGACGCAAAATCTTTCGTTCAAGCAAAAGTCAAAAAAGCTATGCTTCAGCAACCCACGATGAATCAAGCAACACAGCAAAAAATCATCCAGCAAGCTACTGTTGAATATCAACAACAAGCCTTAGCTAAACTAATTGCTGAAGTTAAATAAAAAAGAAGGAAGTTCATAATGAACTTCCTTCTTTTTTATTTACGTGGTGCAGTGGCTAAACTGCTGATAATACCAAAGCGTTTTTTCAAATAGTAACGCAAGACTAATGCAAGACCAGATAATACAACTAAAACTATCGGATCAAGAATAGGATTTAATGCTGGTGGCAACAAGGCCGCACCGTTGAATACTAAAAACCAAACAAGTGTAACCGAGGCTAACATAAGGATCGTTTTCCAAGTTTTTGGTTTTTTTGATTTATCCGCACCCGGTTGATCATATTGATAAATAAATAGATACATCATGTAAAATACTAATCCGCCGACTGCTGAAGCGACGATCAGCGCAGTGATTCCATAAGTAACCGGCTGTGTTCCACGTGAAACAAACAGTCCCATAATTCCGGAAACTATACCTAGCAAACCAAATAACAATAAGAAATTGTCCAACCACATCAATGATGCAGTCGTTGATTTTTTCTGTTCAACAGGTTTATTTACGATTGCATCTAATCGCTCTGAAACTGTCCCAAATAATTGTCGTGCGGTTTTTCCAGCTTTTTGTTCTTCTACTAAAACTGGCAGCATTTCATTTAAAGCCTTGATGGTCTGTTCTTCCGTTAAATTTGCTGCTTTTAAAGCTTTTTTCAAGTCAAAAATGTACTGTTCATTTCGTTTGGTCAATTTTTCTTCAAGCTGTACATTTTCTGCTTGCAACGTTTGCAATTTCTCTGGTTCCATTATTTCTTTCCTCCTAAACGTTGAAACGGAACAACATTACATCGCCATCTTGCACGACATAATCTTTTCCTTCTAATCTAACACGCCCAGCTTCTTTTGCCGCGTGCATACTGCCATATTTATCCAGATCTTCAAAAGATACTGTCTCAGCACGAATAAATCCACGTTCAAAATCTGTATGAATTATTCCTGCAGCTTGAGGAGCTTTCATCCCTTTGCGGAAAGTCCACGCTCTAACTTCTTGTTCTCCTGCAGTAAAATAAGTAGCTAAGCCTAATAAATCATATGCTGTACGAATCAATTGATCCAACCCGGATTCTTCGATTCCCATCGCTTCTAAAAATTCTGCTTTATCTTCTTCTTCCAATTCAGCGATTTCTTCTTCTGCTTCAGCACAGACGACGATTACTTCTGAATGTTCACTGGCAGCAAAATTTCGAACAGTTTGTACATATTCATTATCATCTGGATTTGCAACCGTCTCTTCATCTACATTTGCTACATAAAGAACCGGTTTACTCGTCAATAAGAATAAGCCTTTGACGATTTTTTGTTCTTCTTCAGTAAATTCGATCGTTCGAGCCGATTGACCTTCTTCTAGAACTGGTTTTAATTTGTCTAGAACGGCCAATTCTGCAACGGCATTTTTTTCTTTTGTTTTCGCTACTTTGGCTACTCGTGTATATCGTTTGTTGATTGAATCTAAGTCAGCTAAAACTAATTCTAAGTTGATCGTTTCAATATCTTCTAACGGATCAACACGTCCTTCCACGTGTGTGATGTTTTCATTATCAAAACAACGGACTACGTGACAAATAGCATCTACTTGACGGATATGGCTCAAAAATTGATTTCCCAATCCTTCTCCTTTGCTGGCACCTTTGACGATTCCAGCGATATCAGTAAATTCAAATGTCGTGGGAACTGTTTTTTTCGGATGAACTAATTCAGTCAAGCGTTCTAAACGCCAATCAGGGACTTCCACCATCCCGACATTTGGATCGATTGTTGCAAAAGGATAGTTGGCAGCTTCTGCACCTGCTTTAGTAATTGCATTAAATAGGGTAGATTTACCTACGTTGGGTAATCCTACGATTCCGGCTGTTAAGGCCATGATATACTTCACTCTTTCTCTACTAAGGAATTATTCTTGAGTCAACTCTGTTTTTTTCTCAAGGATTTTTTTCATTTTCTTTTCAAAGTCACGGCGCGTCATCATAACGATATGTCCGCAATTGATACATTTGATTTTAATATCCGCACCCATCCGAATGATCTCCCAGCGATTTGTCTGGCAAGCATGCGGTTTTTTCATCTCAACGATATCACCTAAATCGTACATCTGGCAAACCTCCTATGTTAAATTTAAGTATTCAGCTTTTTAATAAAACTAAGCGATTTTAATCCAACTAAGCTTCATCAAAATGAATATTCAAAATATCTAAGATTCGAGTCAAATCTGATGGTGACAGGTATTCAATCGAAATCTTGCCTTTGCCGTCTTTTTCAACGATTTCGACACCGGTTCCGAACTTGTCCATCAGGCGGTCTTCGCTTTCTCGCAAGTAGTATGGTTTTTCTTTTGCTAGTCGTGGCCCTTTTTTCTTATCTTTGGCCTTGCCTTCATTGTATTCATTAACAATCTGCTCTAATTGGCGGACGGTCAAATTCTCTTTCACCGCACGATTGGCTAGTTTTAAGATTTGATCTTTTTTCTTCAATCCTAGCAAAGTTCGTGCTTGGCCCATTGATAGCCGTTCATCTTGCACCATTTCTTTGACTAGTTTAGGCAAAGTTAATAAGCGTAAGTAATTGGCAATATACGGACGACTCTTTCCTAACCGATTGGCGACGTCTGCTTGCGTCAGTTTTAAATTTTTCATCAGCATCTCATAGGCTTCGGCTTCTTCTAGCGGGTTCAGATCTTCCCGCTGCAGATTTTCTAAGACAGCAACTTGCATCATAGCTTCTTCATCAAACTCACGAATGATAGCCGGAATAGTTTCTTTCCCAGCTAATTTTGACGCACGAAAACGACGTTCGCCGGCAATCAATTCATACCCTTTCACCGCAGATTTTCTTACGATGATTGGTTGAAAAACACCAGATTGCTCAATTGAGTTAGCTAGTTCTTGCAATGTCGCTTCATCAAACGATTTTCGTGGTTGATAAGGATTGGGACGCAGATCACTTAACGGAATCTCGATCACCTGGTCCTTTTTCATATCAACTTCTTCAATCTCAGACAAATCTTGAAACAAGGCATCAATCCCGCGGCCTAAACCTTTATTTTTGCTCACGAACTAACACTTCCTTTGCTAGAGCTTGATAGACTTCGGCACCTTTTGAGCGTGGATCGTAATCAATGATTGGCTTTCCATGACTAGGTGCTTCGGATAAGCGAACATTTCTTGGAATGATCGTATCATAAACTTTTTCTTGGAAATAGCGCCGCACTTCTTCTACTACTTCTGCTCCTAAATTCGTACGTGCATCATACATCGTCAATAAGACGCCTTCAATCTCTAATCCTGGATTAAAATGTTTTTGAACTAGACGCACTGTATTTAGTAATTGACTCAATCCTTCTAACGCGTAGTATTCACATTGAACTGGGATCAAAATGGCGTCACTAGCTGTAAAAGCATTGATCGTCAAATGTCCTAGAGATGGCGGACAGTCTATCAGAATAAAGTCATACTCGTCACTAACTTCTGCTAGCGCGCTCTTTAGACGAGACTCTCGTGCCATCATAGAGGTCAATTCGATCTCCGCGCCAGCTAATTGCAATGTTGCAGGAACAATCGACAAATTTTCTCGCGATGTTTCAATAATCGTTTCTTTGATTGGGACCTCATTGACTAAAACATCATAAATATCTTGCTTCACATCTGGTTTGCGCACGCCTAACCCGCTGGTCGCATTTCCTTGCGCATCGCTATCGATCAATAAGACTTTCTTACCATCATAAGCTAAGCACGCACCTAAATTCACAGTCGTCGTTGTTTTTCCAACGCCGCCTTTTTGGTTTGCAACAGATATGATCCGTGCCATTTAATTTCCTCCTAGTTCGTACTAATGAATTTTTCCTAAAAACCGCTGCGTGTTTTCTGTATTTCTCATTTTGACGTATTCATTAGATTTATTTTAATGGCTGCTTGTTGGGCATCCCTGGTTTGCGTGGGTATTTTTTTGGGGTTTCTTTCTTTTTTTGTACAGTGATGATGTGCCGTGTATCACCATTTGGCAGTGAGACATCCTCTGCTTGGATCAGCTTACCGCCCAATAAAGCGATCGCAGGTCGTGCTTCGGTCAACTCTTCTTCACTTTTCGCTGCTTTCAAGGCAAAGAAACAACCATTTTTTTTCACTAAAGGCAAACACAATTCCGTCAACACATTTAATCGAGCAACTGCTCGCGCAGTAACAAAATCATAGGCTTCACGAAATTCAGGCGTTTGTCCAAAAGTTTCCGCCCTATCATGATAAAGATTCACACCATCTAATTGCAAAGCCGTCACTAAAGTTTTCAAAAAAGTAATCCGCTTATTTAACGAATCGACGATAGTGATCTCTAATTCTGGAAAAACAATCTTTAATGGTACACTGGGAAAACCAGCACCTGATCCTACATCACATAACTTTCCTTCTGGTTTGAACGTATCAGAAAAAGCCAATGTGATAGAATCGTAAAAATGCTTCAAATAAACTTCTTCGTGTTCAGTAATGGCGGTAAGATTCATTTTTTGGTTCCATTCAACCAATAAATGAAAATAAGTCGCAAATTGATCCATCTGTTTTGCCGATAATTGGATCCCTTGCTTCTCTAATTCCGCTTGAAATTCTTCTGGTGTCATAAGAAATCCTTTCATTTTCGTGAAACAGAAAAATGTTTCACAGACTATTCTCTACTTTAACGCATTATTACGTTACATGCAATGGTTTACGTATGTTTCACAAGGAGATTAAGAAAGCTTTAATCCCATTTTTTATTCAAATTTTCTAGACAAAAATCATAGAATTTTTTTAGAATCCTACTAACTTATCGTTGCACTGTAAAATAAAGCAAATAGTTCCTTATTCTTAGCATATTTCTTTACTTCTAAATATTTCTTCTTTTTAACTTTAGTAATATTCTCACTAAAAATATAACATAAAACTTGTTTTACTCTTTCCTTACTCAATAATATGTAGTGCCTATTACTTTTATTGATAAAGGTCATTGAGTTTTGTAATACTCTCAGTAATCCATAATTATTTTTTGGGATTTAGTTCACAATTCCACCAACAAGAAACCGCTTCGTTTGAGAAACGTTGCACAAGAATTCAGCAAGAACGTTCCGTCTATTATACCTGCAAATATACAGTCAGCAATTCGTATTGAAGACAGATTTTAGCTACGATACTCAGTTTCTATGGCAACGGGCGTCTTGTAAGGTACAATACAGACAGAATCAATGTACTTACACTATCTTAATACTTCAAAAAGAATCGTTGTTAAACTGCGATTCAACGATTAGGAGGAATATAATGAAAACAGTAACTGTTGGTCAAGTTACCATCGGTACAGGTCAACCCAAAATCATCGTTCCGATGGTGGGGAAAACTGAGTCTGAACTTTTAACAGAAGCAAAAATGATCCATTCATTGGATTGTGATTTAGTCGAGTGGCGGATCGATTTTTTTGATCATGTTCAAGTGCCGCAAATAGTCGCTAAGCTTTCACATACATTGAAAACTATACTAAAAAAGCCGTTATTGATCACTTTTCGTACAAAAAAAGAAGGCGGTGTATGTGAGCTTTCGGATGCTGATTACTTTGCTCTTTATCAAACAATCATCGCCGAAGGTTGTTTGGATTTATTGGATATAGAATTGTTCATGCCTGAGGAAAATGTAGCAGAAACGATTGATCTCGCTCATAAAAATAACATTAAAGTCATTTTATGTAATCATGATTTTAACCAAACACCTGCAAAAAAAGAGATCGTCACTCGACTACAAAAAATGCAAAACAAAGGAGCAGATATTTGTAAAATTGCTGTGATGCCTCAAAATACCGCTGACGTACTGACTTTACTAGCAGCCACTCGTGAAATGTACGAAGAGCATGCTGACGTTCCATTAATCACTATGTCAATGGGTTCCTTAGGAATGATCAGTCGTGTTTCCGGTCAACTCTTTGGTTCTGCTGCAACTTTTGGTTCTGCTAAAACGGCATCAGCTCCTGGTCAAATCCCTGTTGCAGAATTACGAAAAATGTTGTCTACACTAAAATTGACTCAATAAGCTAAATTCTCTCAAAAATCCATTGAGAAATATTTGTTAAAACACGTTATATATTTTCTTGTTTTTAGTTATTTATTGCTTATAAAAAAATAACTGTTCAAAAAAAACCAGAAGAAAATGTTTCACATGAAACATTTTCTTCTGGTTGATTGTATTTCAAATAATTAACTATTTGAAATACTTTTATCTTGATACAATCTACGATTCAATGATTTTCTTAAAAAAGAAATACTCACATCCTAGTATCGGAACATCTTTGATCTTTCCAAATTCCTCATAACCGTTTTTCTTATAAAAATTAGGTGCTTCGAATGAAAAAGTCTCTAAATGAATGGCTTTACAGTGCTCTCTTTTAGCAATAACTTCAATCTCAGCCAACAATTTTCTACCTTGTCCTTGTCCCCGCAAATTTTCATCCACCCAGAAAAAATCAATATGCATGATGTTCCAAAAACAATGAGCTGCAATTCCGCCTACAAGTTTATCTTCATCGTATAAATAGCAGCCAAAAGTAGATTCCGGTAGTGTATCAATCGTGGTAGGTAATTTTTTATTGCCAAAAGCAACAATTTTATCTTTAATTTTCGCCTGTAGTTCCAGTGTATTATTTTCTATTATACGCACTTTTATTCTCCTATCTGATTTTTACATTAAATGAATTGATCAATCGTTTAATAAAAAAAGCCCAATGGAAAATGGGCTAATTTGTTATTATTTCCATAATTGTTCTGTTTTAATAACGAGGTGGTCTGTATTGCGAATCGTGTATTTGTATCCCGGACTAGCAGGATATGAAGCATTTCCATCATAAACTATTAATTCAGTTGTTTCTCCATTTTTGATAAATTCATCATAACTACCGCCTGCTCCGCTAATATTAGCCCAATGCAGGACTAGCCGGTTGCCGTTTTGTTCAACTAAACTCCAACATTTTCTATCATAATTTTCCCATACGATATTTTTACTTATTTCATTTGAGGTATTTTTATAGACCGCTTCATAAAATTGAATGGCTTCATCTATTGAAGACCACGTATCAGTATTTTGAGTGCTTTGATCTTGAGTAGGTTGACTAGCAGAAGTACCGCCTGCAATATTTTGAAAACCTGTATTTAATTGACTATTTTCTGTCGGAGTAAAATGCAATGCTCCGTCAGGCATTCCTTGATTTTGCATAGAGACTAAAACGATAGGTTGATCCTTATTGAAACCAAAGAAATAAACATGTCTGACTGCATATGAAGCCGTTTCTGCATCGGAATAAACTGAAACGATTGTATATTCTGCAGACGATTTTCCGCTAGTAGACCATTCAGCTGATACAATCTTATCGTTGACTGCAATTGGTTGCTTTGTTCCCAATACATCATCCGGTAAATTTAATCCGTAAAAATTAACATTTTGACCAGGTTGATATTCCTTATAAGATTGTCCCATCGTATTGCCCCAATTTTTCATAAATGTGCGCAGTTCACTAGCCTTTTGCTCCGTCCAAACAGTAGCTGTTTCACTAGTTTCTTTATTATTTTCTGATGATGTTGGAACATTTTTTTTGAGATGCGAACGAGTTTTTTCCTTGTTCCCCGTACGCTTAGTAGTTGAATAAGTTTCTGAAATTTTGACAGAATTCTTGCTTTCTGATCCCTTAGTCTGTTTTTGGTCTTTACAGCCTGCTAAACTAAACAAACAAATCCCTATACTTACCCCAACAATGAGCTTTTTCATTTGATCACTCCCAATTTATCTGCTTTTAGCTTAGCAAATAGCCTCCCTTATTAAAAGGTCTTTTCCTAAATAGATTGCTAAAAACAAAAAAACGGCTGAATATCAAGCCGTTTCTGTGCCAACCTTCGCAATTTTCCCTTGTTCGATGTAGACCATCAAGATACTGATGTCTGCAGGATTCACACCGCTGATACGGCTAGCTTGGGCAATTGTTTCTGGTTGGATTTTTTGAAGTTTTTGTTTTGCTTCAGTAGCTAAACCATTGATTGCTTCATAGTTGATGCGTTCTGGAATGCGTTTAGCTTCCATTCGTTTTAACTTATCGACTTTTTCCATCGCTTTTTTGATATAGCCTTCATATTTGATTTGAATCTCGACTTGCTCGATTTCTTTTTCCGTCAATTCGTCATTAGCAGGAATGAATAGCAATAGTTCTTGATAAGAAATTTCTGGTCGTTTTAAGAAATCACTCACCAAAACACCATCTTTTAATTCTGCGCTGTTTTTACCCCGCAGGAAGCTTTGAACTTCTTCATTAGGTTTTATACGAATAGAACGTAAACGAGCCATCTCAGCTTCGATATGGGCCTTTTTGACTAAGTATGCTTGGTAACTCTCTTCTTCCACTAAACCGATGGCGTGTCCGATTTCTGTTAAACGCAGATCAGCATTATCATGACGCAAAATCAAACGATATTCTGCACGGGAAGTTAATAAACGATACGGTTCATTTGTTCCTTTTGTAACCAAGTCATCAATCATGACACCGATATACCCATCGCTGCGCTTCATAACGAACGGTTCTTTGCCTTGAATCTTTAAAGCGGCATTGATACCGGCCATCAAACCTTGTCCTGCTGCTTCTTCATATCCGCTAGTCCCGTTGGTTTGTCCAGCCGTGTAAAGATTTTCGATAACTTTTGTCTCTAATGTTGGTCGTAATTGATGCGGTGCAACCATGTCATATTCAATTGCATAACCAGTCCGCATCATTTCAGCATTTTCTAAACCTTCGATTGAATGCAATACTTCATTTTGGACATCTTCTGGCAATGATGTCGATAAGCCTTGTACGTAAACTTCTTCTGTATGACGTCCTTCTGGTTCTAAAAATAATTGATGACGTTCTTTGTCTGCGAATCGAACAATCTTGTCTTCAATTGATGGACAATAACGAGCACCGACCCCATCAACGATACCGGTAAACATCGGTGCACGATGCAAATTATTTTGGATGATCTCATGACTTTTTAGATTCGTATACGTCAGCCAACAAGGTATTTGCTCTTGTAAGTAGCGGCTGTCTAGTGTTTGATAACTAAAATGATTGGGTTTTTCATCTCCCGGTTGGATTTCTGTTTTACTATAATCGATCGAACCTGATTTTACTCGTGGTGGTGTACCAGTTTTGAATCGATGGATTTCTAATCCTAGTTCTTGCAAGTGATCAGCTAGTTTAATCGCTGGTTGAGAATTATTAGGACCAGATGAATACTTCAATTCACCGATAATGATCTCACCACGTAAAGCTGTTCCGGCTGTAATAATCACAGCTTCCGCTGAATATCGCGCACCTGTTGACGTTACGACGCCTTTACAAATTCCTTCTTCAACGACTAGCCGATCTACTACACCTTGTTTCAAGGTCAAATTTTCTGTTTTTTCGATCGTATGCTTCATTTCTTCTGCATACGCATGTTTATCTGCTTGTGCTCGTAATGCGCGTACCGCGGGGCCTTTTCCCGTATTTAACATTCGCATTTGAATATAAGTTTTATCGATATTGCGTCCCATTTCACCGCCAAGTGCATCAATTTCTCGCACGACGACACCTTTGGCTGGACCACCAATCGAAGGATTGCATGGCATAAATGCCACCATATCCAAATTGATCGTAATCAATAACGTTTTTTGTCCCATTCGCGCTGCTGCTAAGGCTGCTTCAGAACCAGCGTGTCCCGCACCTACGACAATCACGTCATACTTTCCTGCATTGTATTCCATATCGATGCTCCTTCTTATTTTCCTAAACAAAATTGGCTAAATAATTGTGTGATCAATTCGTCTTGTACACTGTCGCCAACAATCTCACCCAAATAATCCCAACACCGTGTCATATCGATCTGAACTAAATCTACCGGCATCCCTGCCATAATCCCGTTACGGACTTCAGTCAATGATTGACCGGCTTTTTCCAGCAGTGCGATATGACGAGTATTTGATACATAGGTCGCGTCTTTCTCTCCGGTTTGGCCGCCAAAAAAGAGTTTTGCGATAGCTTCTTCTAATTGATCCAAACCTGCTTTTTCCAAAACAGAGATTGCAAAAACTTCTTCTTCACTCAGATATTCTGCTAGTTCAGCAGGTGACAATCGACTAGGCAAATCAGTTTTATTTAATAAAACAATCCGTTTCAAGCCTTGTGTCGCTGTTAATAATGCTTGATCTTCGTCAGTCAGCGCTTCGCTTTGATTCAAGACCAATAAGATAAGGTCAGCCTCACTTAACGCTTTTCGACTACGTTCTACGCCTATTCGTTCCACCACATCATCCGTTTCACGGATTCCTGCCGTATCGATTAATTTCAATGGTACACCACGAACATTGACATATTCTTCAATCACATCGCGTGTCGTTCCAGCTATTTCTGTAACGATTGCTTTTTCCTCATGTAATAAATAATTTAATAAACTTGATTTCCCAACGTTTGGTCGACCAATAATTGCTGTGCTCAGACCTTCGCGTAAAATTTTTCCTTGCTGAGCGTTTAATAACAACGCATCGATCTGTTGACCGACTTGTTGCGCTTTTTCCAATAACAATTGGGTCGTTAGTTCTTCTACATCATCATATTCTGGGTAATCAATATTCACTTCAACTTGTGCCAACGTTTCTAAAATTTCTTGGCGCAATTCACGAATCAAATGAGACAAATTTCCATCTAATTGATTGATTGCGACATTCATCGCTCGATCTGTTTTTGCTCGAATCAAATCCATGACCGCCTCTGCTTGAGACAAATCTACACGACCGTTCAAGAAGGCTCTTTTCGTAAATTCACCAGGTTCTGCTAAACGGGCACCTGAACGTAGGATTAATTGCAACAATTGATTAACGACCACGATACCACCATGACAATTGATCTCAACGATATCTTCTCTAGTAAAAGTTTTAGGTGCACGCATCACACTTACCATTACTTCATCAACTACTTGCTGATCAGCAGGATCAACGATATGTCCATAATGGATTGTATGTGTTGGAACATCTGACAAACATTTTTTTCCGCTTTGATAAACACTGTCTGCAATCGCTACTGCCTGATCACCGCTCAAGCGTACAATACTGATTGCACCTTCACCTGGCGGGGTCGAAATTGCTGCGATCGTATCAAATTCTAAGGTGATTTCTGCCACTTTATTTCCTCCTGTTTCTTTTTTAGAGCATAAAAAAAGTGCCTACTCCACCCCTTAATAAGGAGTAGATTGAGCACTTTGACTGCTTTTTCTACAAAATTCTGGTGTAAGATTAGCATATTTTTTTTAACAATTCAAGCATCCTTGCTGAAATCCCACTGTTTTCTCAAATTTTAGTAAAGAAAGTTTATTCTTCAATAATTAAAGAATATGCCTGGGAACTTTCGTAGATACCTTGCGTTTTGAATGTAACAGGTTTTGAAAATAGTGGTCCATCAATCACTAATGTATGATATTCCCCATTTTCTCCACAAACATCTAAATCATTTTTTATTAAATAATCAATAAAAGCATCATCCAATGATCGACCTAGAAATTCAACCGGAATTCCTGATTTTTTACTAACTGTCTTAATAATTGCTTGATACCCGCTAGAAAGAAATTGATTCACAATTTCACGACGTTCGCATTGCCATAATGGTAAATAAGGCGTTAATCCTGCTTCTTGGGCGATACGTTTATCCCAATCACCGTTCTCTTCAATGTCGATATCGCCAAAACAAATACTGCTGATTCCTTCTTTTTGGATTTCTTTTAATGCTTTGAGCATTTGTTTCTCATAATTTTTGCCGTCTGTTTTAACAATCACTAATGGGAGATTCAATGCAGTAGCAGCACTCTTTAGAATACCTTCTGGAACACCATGAAACCAAGAGCGATTGATTTCTTCGTTTAAACTGGTAATCAGTCCAGCTGGCTGCAGACCTTGTTTAACTAAGGTATCCAGCGCTAAAATGCAGTCTTTTCCAGAACTAAAACTTAAATAAAATTTTTCCATAATCTCTCTTCTTTCTTACTTGGATTTTTCAAAGAAGTTTAAAAAAAAGCGTTAAGTAAGCTAAAGCTACTTAACGCTGATTCAATGAATTAGAAATATTTCTTAGCTGGTTCAACGACTAAGTAACGATAAGGATCTTCGCCTTCAGAATGTGTTTTGATGTAATCATCTTTACTTAAAGTTGAATGGATCATCTTTCGTTCAAAGGCCGGCATTGGTTCTAAAAAGACTGGTCGACCAGTTTCTTTGACTTTTTCTGCAGTTCGTTGAGCTAAACGTGTAAGGACCTCTTCACGTTTTTGGCGATAGTTGCCAACATTTACCACTACGGATAATTTTTCTTTTGCTATCCGGTGTAAGAAAACTTGTGCTAAGTATTGCAACGCATTCAAAATTTTCCCATGTTTTCCGATCAACATCCCTTGTTTGCTCGTTTCTAGATTCATCACGATCAAACCATTGGCTTCTTGTTGGATCTTCACCAAGGCCGGTACACCCATGTCATTAGTGATATTAGTCAAATACAAGGCCAACTCTTTGATGGCATCCTCTTTTTCTAAATCTTCTAAATGATCCACTTCTTCAGTTGCTTTCACAGGTTCTGGGTTGCTTTCTTCAGCCTCAGCAGCAACTTCTTCTGTTTCAGGTTCAAGAACCGGTGCTTCTTCTATTTCGATGGGTTCGATAGAAACACGAGCAGCTTTTTTTCCCATCCCTAGGAAACCTTTTTTGGCATCCGTTAAAATTTCAATCGTGGCTGCTTCTTTCTTCAGTCCTAAAGCGTGTAATCCTTGTGCAATGGCTTCGTCGATCGTTGGACCTTCATAAACAGGCATTTTCTAAACCTCCTTATTGATAAGTAACTATTAGTCTTATGAAAAACTAAGCTGTTTTAACGCAAAATAACTGATAAATATTACGTTAAACAACAAAATGTTCATACTTATTTCCGTTTTTTCTTCGAGCGTTTCGCTTTTTCAAGTGCTCGTTCGCGTTCACGAATTTGACGAGCAGCCTCTTCACGTTCACGGCGGATCTTGAACGGATTATTGATTAATAATGTTTGGACTACTTGGAACGCATTGGAGATCACCCAGTAAAGAGATAACCCACTTGCTAAATTCAGTGCCATAACAAAGATCATCACTGGCATCGCAAAGTTCATGATCTTCATAGAAGCATTCGATTCGATCTGACTCATACTAGATAAGTACGTGCTGGCAAAAGTAAAGACGGCTGCAAGAATCGGCAAGATAAAATACGGATCGGCTTCACTTAAGTTCAACCATAAGAAATGACCTGCGCGTAACTCTGGAATTCGTAAAATTGCTTGATACAAGGCCATCATTACTGGCATTTGAACCAATAGCGGCAGACAGCCAGCGTAAGGGCTCACATTATTTTCTGCGTATAACTTTTTTGTTTCCTCTTGTAGTTTCTGTTGTGTTTCTTGATCACGCGAGCTGTATTTTGCTTGCAACGCTTTGATCTTTGGTTGTAACTCTTGCGTTTTACGCATACTTTTTGTTTGGAAATGCATCAATGGCATCAAAATGATCCGAATAATGATCGTAAATAAAATGATCCCAATCCCAACATTGCCAAAAGCAAGACCTTTAATCGCCTGGCCAAAGTAGTAAACAATGTAGCGATCCCACATATTGGTACTGCTTGCGCTGATCTCTCCAGTTCCACAGGCAGATAACAAGAAGACGAGACTCAGTAATCCTGTCATTAATAATATTTTTTTATATTTCTTCACCTAGATCTGTTTCCTTCCTAACTTAGTATTTTTGCTAATTTTAACACGTGTATAAGATTCGAACGCATTTCATCATGAGGCAGATCTTTTGTTGCTGGCCGCGCGATGACGATAAAGTCTATTGGCGGTAATTCTGTTTTCAATTCTTGTAGAATTGCTCGAATTTGACGTTTCACTCGATTTCGTGTTACCGCGTTCCCGACTTTTTTACCGACTGACAGACCTACTCGAAAATGTTTTTGACCAGAAGGTTCTAGACGATAAACTACGAATTTTCGATTCGCAAAAGAAGCACCTTCTTGGAACACCTTTTGAAATTCTTGTTCTTTTTTGACCCGATATTTTTTTTTCATCTAGTTTCCTTCGTTTCTTTTAAATCTATACCTGACAATAATACCATACTTCAAATTAAGGAATCATCCTTATTTACCAGAAAAGTTCATTAAAAATCTAATTTTAGATACAAAAAAAACCACTGACCGGCAGTGGCTTAAGCAGCAAGTACTTTTCTTCCTTTACGACGACGGCTTGCTAATACTCGACGGCCGTTTTTAGTGCTCATACGTTTACGGAATCCATGAACCTTTTGACGTTTACGTTTGTTTGGTTGATAAGTTCTTTTCATTTAAATACACCTCCATATAACATTACATAGACATACCCGAATATTATAACGACTCATCCCCTACTTTGTCAATCAAGAAATGAAAAAGGTTTAATTCTTCAGACCTATTATTCCGTCTATTCACTAATACAGAGTCAAAGTAACTCGCTAATCGCCTTAAACTATTGTGATTTCTTTCGTAAATTTAGAAAGAAATTTTTTAAATCTTGTCCTCTCAAAACTACATATTAGCAATAAAATTTATCCACATTTTCTGGGGATAAACTGATTGAAATTGTGCACAACATTTTTTTGTAAAAAACTTGTATAGAATTTTCCCAACGATTTTCCACAAAAATCTCTATGTCTAACAACTTTTCCACAAGGTGGATAACTTTTGTTAACAACTCGTCTCCAGCTTTAGTTAGCAAGGCCTTTGTTTTCTCTGTTTTGTCTATAACTTCGTGGAAAAAGCAGAAATTCCACAATTTTTCTTTGACGTGTGGATATGTTTTTTCCATCTAGTTAATAACTTTTTGCATTTTTATACATTTTGTGGAAAAACTGAAAGACACTCTTCTTTTTTTGATTGTGGAAAACTTTTTAAAAAAATGATAAAGTAAGGCTATCTGAATTTTATTAAATAGGAGGCGACTTTTTTGACCTCATTAGATAGTTTCTGGCAGGAATTAAAGGACAGTTACAAAAACGACCTTAATCCTGCCAGTTATGATGCTTGGATAGTCACAGCTAAACCTTTAGCTCTAACAGACAATCAACTAACGATTGAAGTCACGAGTGATTTACATAAACGCTATTGGGAAAAACATTTAGCTGCAAAAATTGTTGAGATCGGTTTTAAAGTAACAGGAGATGAGATCATGCCGTTGTTTGTCACACCGGATGAAGCTCCACCTGTCAGCATTACAGAAAAAGCAGAAACACCTAAAATAGACACGACCAAACGAGCAATGCTTAATCCAAAATACACTTTTGACACATTTGTTATCGGAAAAGGGAACCAAATGGCCCATGCGGCGGCTTTAGTCGTAGCAGAAGAACCTGGTTCCATCTACAATCCGCTTTTCTTCTATGGAGGAGTTGGATTAGGGAAGACCCATTTGATGCACGCTATTGGACATCAGATGTTGGCGATTAATCCGCGAGCCAAAGTTAAATATGTTTCTAGTGAGACATTTGCAAATGATTTTATTAATTCCATCAAGAACAAAACATCTGAAGAATTTCGGCAAGAGTACCGTAAAGTAGATTTGCTATTAGTCGATGATATTCAATTTTTTGCTGATAAAGAAGCGACACAAGAAGAATTTTTCCATACATTTGAAAATCTATACAATGATAATAAACAGATTGTATTGACGAGTGATCGTTTACCAAACGAGATTCCGAAATTACAAGAACGGCTTGTTTCTCGTTTTGCATGGGGGTTATCAGTGGACATCACACCGCCGGATTTAGAGACACGTACAGCGATTTTACGAAAAAAAGCACAAGCAGAAAATCTTGAGATTCCAGATGACACACTGAGTTATATCGCCGGACAAATCGATTCAAATATCCGTGAATTAGAAGGGGCTTTGGTCCGTGTTCAAGCATTTGCCACAATGAACAGTGCAGATATCACAACGAGTATTGCCGCAGATGCCTTGAAAAGTCTAAAGGGAACCAATAATGCACAGCTTTCTATCACAAAAATCCAAGAAGAAGTCGCTAAGTTCTATCATATCCAGGTAAAAGATTTAAAAGGGAAAAAACGAGTCAAAGCAATCGTTGTTCCTCGCCAAATCGCTATGTATCTAGCCCGTGAAATGACTGAAAGCTCATTGCCAAAAATCGGTGCTGAATTTGGCGGCAAAGATCACACGACTGTCATCCACGCTCATGAAAAAATCAATCGTTTAGTAAAAGAAGATAGCAGTATCCAACAAGAAATCGCGGAGATCAAAAATCTGCTCCTTGGCTAGCCTGTGGAGAAACAAAGGAAAAGCGTTCAATTTATCCACACCTTTTCCACAAGTGGAAAACTTATGATTTCAAGCTTTTTTCTAACTTTTCCACATCATCAACAGGCTCTACTACTTTTATTACTTAATTAATTAAAATAAATAATAAAGAATGCGCAGCATTTTTTAGCCAATCAAACGGTCTGTTAAGACTTAGATTGAGTATTAAAAATAAACTAATTAAAATGAAAAAGGAGTTCCATTATGAAATTTACGATTAATCGTGCCCGCTTCATTCAAGAATTACAAACTGTTCAACGTGCCATCTCAACTAAAACGACTATTCCGATCTTGACTGGAGTCAAAATCGAATTGAACCATGAAGGATTGAATCTAACAGGTAGTAATGCAGATATTTCTATCGAAACTTTTTTAGCTGCTGATGACGAAAAAGCTGAATTACAAATTGATACAACAGGAACGATCGTTTTACAGGCTCGTTTCTTTAGTGAAATCATTCGTCGTTTGCCTGAAGTGACTTTTACGTTAGAGGTCCAAGAAAATCATCAAGTATTGATCACTTCTGGAGCAGCTCATTTTACGGTCAACGGATTGGACGCCGATAATTATCCACATTTGCCGGTAGTAGAAGAGCAGAATCAATTAAAATTACCTGTCCACATGTTGACAAAATTAATTGGAGAAACAGTTTTTTCCGTTTCTCAACATGAAAGCCGTCCAATTTTGACAGGGGTTCATTTTACAATGTCTAATGGTCAACTATTAGCAGTTGCCACCGATTCTCACCGCTTAAGTCAAAGAATTGTCCCAGTAGAAAATGCGAACAAGGATTTTGATATCGTAATTCCAGGGAAGAGTTTAGTTGAACTTTCTCGTTCTTTATCAGATGAAGAGGCTGAAGTGGAAATCAGTATCATGGAGAATCAAGTTTTGTTCAAAACACCGACGATGTATTTTTATTCTCGATTACTTGAAGGAAACTATCCTGATACCAATCGATTGATTCCAACTAGTTTCAATACAGAACTTACTTTTTCTGTCCCAACTTTATTAGCAGCTATTGAACGGGCATCCTTGCTTTCTCATGAGGGACGAAACAATATTGTTCGTTTAGCAATTGCAGATGATTCTGTGATTCTTTATGGAAATTCTCCAGAGATCGGTAAAGTGGAAGAAGAATTGGTCTATGAAAAAGTTGAAGGGGAGCCATTAGAGATTTCCTTTAATCCTGACTATATGAAAGATGCTTTACGTGCCTTTGGGGATATGAGCATCAAGATCCAATTTATCTCAGCGATCCGTCCCTTTACTTTAGAACCAAGCGAAGGAGATGTTTCCTTCATCCAATTGATTACACCTGTACGAACAAACTAAAAATAAGCTGAGTTTCACAAGTTTTTTGAAAAATTTGAAAAAATATGAAAAAAATAAAATTCCAGAAAAAGGTCTTAAAATCGATTTTAAGACCTTTTTCTTTTTTTTGAGTAAATTAATTAAAATGGCTTAAAACTTCTTAAATCGAAAAATACAACAAGTTTATTTGTTTTATCCCTGAAAAAAGGGTATAATAATAAGGTGTTTCTAGCATGAAAATGAGGGATGAATGTGAAACAAAAAATTTTTTTAGAAACAGAATTCATGACGCTTGGTCAGTTATTGAAAGAGATCAATTTGATTTCTAGTGGTGGACAAGCCAAGTGGTTTTTAGCAGAAGAAACAGTATTTGTAGATGGCGAGTTAGAAAACCGCCGCGGCCGAAAGCTCTATCCGGGAATGATGATTGAGATTCCTGAGGTAGGAACTTTTTTTATGGTCAAAAATAAGGAAGAACAAGATGCGGCTGAATAAGCTTGAATTAAGAAATTATCGTAATTACGAGCAGCTCCAATTGGAATTTCCTAACCGATTGAATATTTTTTTAGGAGAAAATGCCCAAGGAAAAACCAATCTGTTAGAAAGTATTTATGTGTTGGCCCTGACTCGCAGCCATCGAACGAGCAGTGAGCAAGAGCTGATCGGCTGGCAAGATGATTTTGCCCAGATCAAGGGGCGGATTGAACGAAAGTCAAGTGAGCTGGAGTTAGAATTGTTGCTTACTAAAAAAGGCCGCAAATCTAAAGTCAATCATATCGAGCAAAAAAAACTAAGTAGTTATATTGGTCAATTAAATGTCATTTTGTTTGCGCCAGAAGATCTTTCTTTGGTAAAAGGGAGTCCGCAAATTAGACGACGTTTCATCGATATGGAATTAGGTCAGATCAATCCGGTCTATCTCTATGATTTGGCTCAGTATCAACAAACTTTAAAACAACGTAATCTCTATTTGAAGCAACTATCTGAGAAAAAACAGACAGATGAGATCTATCTTGAGATCTTAACGGAGCAGTTAGTCGATTTTGGCAGTAAAGTGTTGGCTAATCGCCTTTTGTTTGTTAAAAAATTGGAATATTGGTCCAATGATCTTCATGGCAAGATTACTAATCAAAAAGAAACGCTGGCAATCGAATATGCTGCCAGTATTCCTTTAAAAGGCGAGACGGTTGAAGAGATTCAAGAGATTTTTCTAAGTGAGTTGCAGAAAAACCGAAAGCGGGAGATTTTCAAAGGCAACACATTCATAGGTCCTCATCGAGATGATTTGATCTTTAAAGTCAATCAGCAAAATGTACAGACTTACGGATCGCAAGGACAGCAACGAACCACGGCGTTAAGCGTCAAATTGGCAGAAATCGATTTGATGAAAGAAGAAACAGGGGAATATCCGATTTTACTTTTAGATGACGTCATGAGTGAACTTGATGACAATCGCCAGATTCATTTATTAGAGACGATCGAAAATAAAGTTCAGACTTTTTTGACAACGACGACATTGAATCATGTCAAAGGAAAAATGACGGTCCATCCGGATATTTTTTATGTCCAACAAGGACAGATAGAAAGGAAAGAAACGTAGATGACAGAAGAGGAAAAGAGTTTACTAGAACGTGCTCAAGAGTACGATGCCAGTCAGATCCAAGTATTAGAAGGCCTAGAAGCTGTTCGGAAACGTCCTGGGATGTATATTGGTTCCACTAGCACGGAAGGATTACATCACCTTGTATGGGAAATCGTGGACAATTCTATCGATGAAGCTTTGGCAGGTTTTGCGACGCATATCCATGTGATAATTGAAGAAGATAATAGTATCACTGTCAGTGATGATGGTCGTGGGATTCCGGTTGATATCCAAGCCAAGACTGGCCGTCCAGCGGTCGAGACAGTTTATACAATCTTGCATGCCGGCGGAAAATTTGGCGGTGGCGGGTATAAAGTATCTGGCGGATTGCACGGTGTTGGTGCGTCAGTTGTTAATGCTTTGTCTGCCAGTTTAGATTTGCGCGTTTTCAAAAATGGTAAAATCTATTTCCAAGAATACCGTCGCGGAGCAGTGGTGGACGACTTAAAAGTAATCGGTGAAACCGATCAACACGGAACCACGGTTCATTTTGTTCCCGATCCTGAAATTTTTACGGAATCAACGGTTTTTAACTTTGATAAATTGGCTACACGGGTTCGCGAATTAGCTTTCTTAAATCGCGGATTGAAAATTTCAATCGAAGATAAACGTGAAGAAAAACCTGTTCTACGTGAATACCACTACGAGGGTGGGATTAAAAGTTACGTTGAACATCTAAATCACAGTAAAGCAGTCCTGTTTGATGAACCTGTCTATGTAGAAGGTGAACAGCAAGACATCACAGTTGAAGTGGCGATGCAATATACAGACGGCTATCACACCAATATTTTGAGTTTTGCCAATAATATTCATACCTATGAAGGCGGGACCCATGAATTCGGTTTTAAAACAGCGTTGACACGAGTCATCAATGACTATGCCCGCAAGCAAAAAATCATGAAAGACAACGACGAAAATCTTTCTGGTGAAGATGTACGAGAGGGATTGACTGCAGTTATTTCGATCAAGCATCCAGAACCGCAGTTTGAAGGACAAACCAAAACAAAACTTGGGAATTCCGAAGTTCGGACGGTGACAGATCGTCTATTTTCAGAGAATTTTTTGAAGTTCTTGATGGAAAATCCATCTGTTGGTCGACGAATCGTAGAAAAAGGAATGTTGGCAGCAAAGGCACGCTTAGCTGCTAAACGCGCACGTGAAGTGACCCGTCGCAAAGGAGCATTGGAAATCAGCAATCTGCCAGGAAAACTAGCCGATTGTTCAAGTAATGATCCTGAAAAATGCGAACTATTCATCGTCGAAGGAGATTCTGCCGGCGGTTCAGCAAAACAAGGACGGAGTCGAGAATTTCAAGCAATCTTGCCGATCCGCGGGAAAATCTTGAATGTGGAAAAAGCTTCAATGGATAAAATTTTAGCCAATGAAGAGATTCGTTCATTATTTACTGCTATGGGAACTGGTTTTGGAGCAGATTTTGATGTCTCAAAGGCTCGTTACCATAAATTGGTTATCATGACTGATGCCGATGTTGACGGAGCTCATATTCGTACGTTGCTGTTAACCTTGTTTTATCGCTATATGCGTCCAATCGTGGAAGCTGGGTATGTTTATATCGCACAGCCACCATTATACGGAATCAAACAAGGAAAAAATATTACGTATATTCAGCCAGGAAAAAATGCAGAAGAAGAATTAGTGCAAAAAATGGCAGAATTACCTGCTTCACCAAAACCAAGCATCCAACGTTATAAAGGGTTAGGTGAAATGGACGACCATCAACTATGGGAAACTACGATGGACCCAGAAAATCGCTTGATGTTGCGGGTCAGTGTCGATGATGCGATCGAAGCCGATCAAGTCTTTGAGATGCTGATGGGAGATCGTGTAGAACCACGTCGGGCATTTATTGAAGAAAATGCCCACTACGTTAAGAATTTGGATATTTAGTGAGGAGGATCATTTTGGAAGATCGAAGAGAGAATATACATGACGTCAATCTAACCAGTGAAATGCGAGAATCCTTCATTGATTATGCAATGAGCGTTATTGTGGCACGTGCGTTACCCGATGTACGAGATGGGTTAAAGCCTGTCCATCGTCGGATTTTATATGGAATGAATGAATTAGGGGTAACTCCTGATAAGCCGCATAAAAAATCTGCTCGTATCGTTGGGGATGTAATGGGTAAATATCATCCTCATGGTGACAGTGCGATTTATGAATCTATGGTACGGATGGCGCAATCATTTAGTTACCGCAATATGTTAGTCGATGGTCACGGAAACTTCGGTTCTGTCGATGGCGATGGAGCAGCGGCGATGCGTTATACCGAAGCGCGGTTAAGCAAAATTGCGATGGAAATGTTGCGAGATATCAATAAAGATACCGTTGATTTTCATGGGAACTATGATGACAGTGAACAAGAGCCGGACGTTTTGCCGGCACGTTTTCCGAATCTATTAGTCAATGGTGCTACTGGGATTGCTGTTGGGATGGCAACCAATATCCCGCCGCACAATCTTAAAGAAGTCACAGCGGGAATCGAATTATTGATGGAACATCCGGATGTGACTACCCAGGAATTGATGGAAGTGATTCCGGGACCTGATTTTCCAACTGGTGGATTAGTCATGGGGAAATCTGGTATTCGTCGTGCTTATGAGACAGGAAAAGGCTCGATTACTGTACGAGCAAAAATCGAGATCGAAGAGCAGAAAAATGGCAAAGAACGAATTATCGTTACAGAGTTGCCATATATGGTTAATAAAGCAAAATTGATTGAACGTATCTCCGAATTGCATCGGGATAAACGAGTGGAAGGAATCACTGATTTACGGGATGAATCTTCTCGTGAAGGCATGCGAATTGTGATTGAGGTTCGCCGTGATGTTAGCGCGTCAGTTATTTTGAACAATTTGTACAAAATGACTTCACTCCAAACTTCTTTTAGTTTCAATATGTTGGCAATCGAAAAAGGTGTTCCAAAGATCTTGAACTTGAAACAGATTTTAGAAAACTATATTGAACACCAAAAAGAAGTAATCACTCGCCGGACGATTTTTGATAAGAAAAAAGCAGAAGCTCGGGCACATATTTTGGAAGGTTTGCGGATCGCATTAGATCACATCGATGAGATCATTGCCACAATCCGTAGTTCTGCTTCCGATGATATTGCTAAATCTACTTTGATTGAGCGCTTTAAGTTATCTGATCGTCAAGCACAAGCAATCTTAGATATGCGTTTGCGCCGTTTAACCGGCTTAGAACGTGAGAAAATAGAAAATGAATACCAAGAGCTATTGAAGACAATCAGTGACTTAGAAGACATTTTAGCGCGATCTGAGCGTGTGACGGAAATTATTCGTACAGAATTAGCAGAAATTGCAAACAAATTCGGTGATGCTCGTCGAACAGAGTTGTTAATTGGTGAAGTACTAAGCCTTGAAGACGAAGATCTGATTGAAGAAGAAGATGTAGTAATCACCTTAACGAGCAACGGTTATATCAAACGGGTTGCATCGACAGAATTCCGTGCGCAGCGTCGTGGCGGCCGCGGCGTTCAGGGAATGGGAATCCACAATGATGATTTTGTAAAAACATTAATTTCTTGTTCCACTCATGATACATTGCTGTTCTTTACTAACAGCGGTCGTGTCTACCGAGCAAAAGGTTATGAAGTGCCTGAATATGGACGTACAGCTAAAGGAATCCCGATTATCAACTTATTGGGGATCAATTCAAACGAAACGATCCAAGCGGTGATTTCAGTTAGCGGACAAGCAGAAGATGGTCATTTCTTGTTCTTTGTGACGAAAAAAGGAACGGTTAAACGGACGACTGTGACAGCCTTTTCAAATATTCGCGCAAACGGACTGATTGCAATTGGTCTACGTGAAGGCGATGAATTGGTAAATGTAATGGCAACAGAAGGTGATGAAACGATCATCATCGGTACTCATAACGGGTATTCCGTAACCTTCAAAGAAGAAGCGGTCCGCGATATGGGTCGTACAGCCAGCGGAGTTCGCGGAATCCGATTGCGTGAAGAAGACTACGTGATTGGTTCAGCCGTACTAAAAGAAGAGCAAGAAGTTTTAGTGATTACCGAAAAAGGGTACGGAAAACGAACAAAAGCGACAGAATATCCAATCAAAGGTCGTGGCGGTAAAGGTATCAAGACTGCAAATGTTAGAGAAAAAAATGGTCCATTGGCTGGGCTAGCTGCTGTGAATGGCGATGAAGATATCTTATTGATTACAGATAAAGGTGTCATTATCCGCTTTAATGTTGGTGGTGTCTCACAAACAGGTCGAGCTACTTTAGGCGTTCGTTTGATGAAAATGGAAGAAAATACAAAAGTTGTAACGATGGCAATCGTTGAAAAAGAGGACGAAGAAGTTGAAACAACTGAAACAATCGAATTAAGTGATAATTCAGCTGATCCAACTGAAGAAACAAACGATACAGAAGAATAAATTTTAAGACTAGGAGAAATCCTAGTCTTTTTTCGTAACTTAAAGTAAAGAAACATTTGATTTTTGTAGGATGATTATGTATAATGAATATTTGTGAGTAGTCTATATATTTTAGATCGCTCTCCTTGCTCTTAAATAAATTAAGAGCCTTACAGTCCATAGGGAGGTGAAAATCAATGAGTCAAAACACGAAGTATGAAATCACATACATCATTCGTCCGAACATTGATGAAGAAGCAAAAACTGCTTTAGTAGAACGTTTCGATACAATTTTGAAAGATAATGGAGCAGAAATTATCGATTCAAAAGATTGGGAAAAACGCCGTTTCGCTTACGAAATGAACGGATTCCGTGAAGGCATCTACCATATCGTCAATGCAACTGCGCCAACAACAGCTAGTGCAGTTAACGAATTCGATCGTCTTGCAAAAATCAATGACGATATTATTCGTCACATGATCGTTAAGATTGAAGAATAATTGTTTCACGTGAAACAATTGACGAGAAGGGAGCTGGCTTTACTTTGATTAATAATGTTGTACTAGTTGGTCGTTTAACGAAGGATCCTGATTTGCGCTATACAGCAAATGGTACAGGTGTCGCAACGTTTACCTTAGCAGTGAATCGTAATTTTACGAATCAAAGCGGGAATCGTGAGGCAGACTTTATCAATTGTGTTATTTGGCGGAAATCGGCTGAAACTTTAGCTAATTATGCGCGCAAAGGAACTCTTTTAGGTGTGACTGGCCGTATCCAAACCAGAAATTATGAAAATCAGCAAGGACAACGTGTCTATGTGACAGAAGTAGTTGCTGAAAACTTCCAGTTATTGGAATCGCGTTCTGCAAGTGAACAACGTCAACAGAACCCAAGTTCTAGCGACAACTTCCAAGGCGGAGGAAATAATTTTGACAACAATTATAATCAATCCTCTCAGTCAGCTAAGAACACTATGCCTGACTTCGATCGAGATTCAGATCCATTTAGTGGATCCTCAATCGACATTTCAGATGATGATTTACCATTCTAACAATTGAATAGGAGGGAAACGGAATGGCACAACAAAGAAGAGGTCGCAAACGTCGTAAAGTAGACTATATTGCTGCAAATCATATCGAGTACATCGATTATAAAGATATCGAATTACTAAAACGTTTCATCAGCGAACGAGGTAAAATTTTACCTCGTCGTGTAACTGGAACAAGCGCTAAAAACCAACGTAAATTAACGATCGCTATCAAACGCGCACGTATTATGGGCTTATTAGCATTCGTTTCTGAAGAATAAAATATCCATTTCAAGAGAGACTTCATTAATGAAGTCTCTCTTTTGTGTTTCACGTGAAACATTCAAGAAAGTCGCTTGCTAAAGAAGACTGTGATAAAATTACACTGTTAGCTTGTCTGTTCGGGATAGATAAGGAGAATTGAAATAGGAGGTCATGAATGAAAAAAAATTCTCGATTAAAATGGACCTTTTTCTTACTTTGTTTATTACTGATTCAATTAGCAGTAATTTTTTTGTCACCGCTTGCGATTTTAACGGCGGGAATTATTGTAATAATCGATTTCTTGTTATGGATGTATACAGTTGTTTTACGTAATCGGATTGAGATCACGAATCAACAAAAAATTCAATATGCTTCTCGCAGAGCGCAAGAAGCATTGTCATATGTCTCTGAGGATATGCCAGTGGGAATTATTACATGGGATGATACCAATACGTTTGTTTGGACAAGTCCAGCAATAACAGAAAGCATCCAAACTTTAACTACCGCTGATCAGCAAGATATGATTAATGAATTACTACAACGTGCAGAAAAAGGGAAAAGTATTTATAAGATAGATAACAAATTGTATCACTTTGATTTGAATCAAGAAAAACGCGTTGTCTATTTAATCGACATTACAAAACAATATACGCTAGAGAACAAAGAAAAACAGCAACAAGCAGTTGTAGGTATCCTTTCAGTGGATAATTATGATGATGTGATTGATCGACGGGACGACAAAGAAATATCTAATTTGAATTCTTTTATTACAACGATCATTTCTGATTGGATGGATTCGTATCATATTTTTTACAAACGTGTGAATGCAGAGCGTTTTTTTCTCTTTGCTCGTTACGATGATTTGGAGAAAATGATTGAAAACAATTTTGATTTATTGGAGCATATTCGGGTTTCCGCTGAGAAACAAGATATGTTGATCACGGTTAGTATGGGAATCAGCTATGGTACAGCCTCGTTAGATACGATTGGTGACGAAGCACAAAATAATTTAGATATCGCGCTGGTTCGCGGAGGCGATCAAGTCGTTGTTAAAAATGTAGAAGAAGGACAGAAACCGATTTTTTATGGTGGAAATTCTGCCAGTGCAGCTAAACGGACGAGGGTTCGATCACGAGCGATGTCGATGGCGTTGAAGAAGGTCTTCAATCAAACGGGGAATGTATTTGTGATGGGGCATCGTTTTCCTGATATGGATGCAATCGGTTCAGCATTTGGAGTAGCTCGTTTAGCTCGTTACCATGATAAAAAGGTTCGCATCGTCATCAATGAAGAAGAGACGATTCCAGATGTCGAACGTTGTTTAGCGGAGATTCATGAAAATGGTGAGCTAGAAGATTTGTTGATCGCACCAGATGTAGCAAAAAAACAACGAAAACCAAGCGATTTATTGGTGATGGTTGACTATCATCGCCCCTCTCTATCGATTGATCAAGAATTATATGAACAATTTGAAAATATCGTTATTATCGATCATCATCGAAGAGGGGAAGAATTTCCGGAAAAATCGTTGTTAACTTATATTGAATCATCGGCATCATCGGCTTCTGAGTTAGTAACTGAACTGATCCAGTTTGAAAGTAATGGAAGACAAAGGATGAGCAAATTAGAGGCAACACTTTTGCTAGCGGGCATCACTGTGGATACTAAGAATTTCGCGATTCGAACAACAGCACGAACTTTTGATGTCGCCAGTTATTTAAAGACTTGTGGAGCAGATGCTTCTTTAGTACAATATTTATTGAGTACGGATATTCGTTCCTATTTAGAAATCAGCAAATTAGTAGGAGAAAGCGAATACGTCAGAGATGACATTGTGGTCGCTACAGGAACAGATGATCAAGAATACGATAATGTAACGGCAGCCAAAACAGCGGATACCTTATTATCAATGGTCGATATCAATGCTGCGTTTGTCATTATCAAACGGACAGATGGTGTGATTGCGATCAGTGCCCGCAGTTCTGGGACGATTAATGTCCAAACAGTGATGGAAGTCTTGGGCGGCGGCGGACATTTTACAAATGCGGCGACGCAATTGTCTGATCGTACAATCGCTGAAGCGAAAGAACAATTATTAGATGCCATTAATAAACAGTTGACGGAGGGGACAGAAGAATGAAAGTAATTTTTTTAAAAGATGTTAAAGGAAAAGGAAAAACGGGCGATATCAAAGAAGTCCCAACAGGTTATGCACAAAATTACTTATTAAAGAATAACTTAGCCAAAGAAGCCACCAAAAGTAGCATCTCTGAATTGAGCGGTCAAAAGAAAGCCCAAGATAAAAAAGCTGCAGAAGTTTTAGCGGAAGCTAAAAAGGTTGCAGAATTTTTAGCCAAGGAAGAAACAGTAGTGGAAATCAAAGCAAAAGGCGGCGAAGATGGCCGGTTGTTTGGTTCGATTCCTTCAAAACAAATTGCAGAAGGATTGAAAAAACAATACAATCTAAAAATCGACAAACGTAAGATCGAATTAGAAAATCCGATTCGTACGTTGGGGTATACAAAAGTTCCAGTTAAACTTCATACAGATGTTGAAGGAATCATCAAAGTTCATGTGGTGGAAGAATAACTTATAAGAAACGAATAATGACAAGAGAGTATGAGAATTCTTGAAATTAAAAGAATCCCTCATACTCTTTATTGTATGATTGTATTTGACGGATAGATTTTGTAAAATAGATGGACGAAGAGGAGCGTAAATAAACATGAGCGAAATGTTACAAGATCGTGTGCCACCACAAAGCATCGAAGCCGAACAAGCAACACTAGGCTCTATCTTTTTAGAGACGGATGCTTTGATTACAGCCATGGAGTACATAGTTCCAGAAGATTTTTATCGTCGTGGCCATCAATTGATCTTCCGTGGAATGATTCAATTAAATGATCGGAATGAAGCAATCGATGTGGTGACGATCAAAGAATTGCTAGAACAACAAAATCAGTTGGAAGATGCGGGTGGATTAAGCTATTTATCTGAACTTGCATTAAGCGTTCCAACAGCGGCCAATATAGGCTATTATGCTAAAATCGTTGAAGAGAAATCACTACTGCGTAATCTGATCCAAACCGCTACGAATATCGTAACCCAAGGTTTTGAGCAAGGAGACGACGTACAAACGATTTTAGATACAGCTGAGCGGAATATTATGGAAGTATCCGAACGGCGCAACAAGAGTGGTTTTTTGTCTATTAGCGACGTGCTGAATACTGCGATTGAAAATATTGATCAATTGGCACGAAATAATGAAGAAATTACAGGATTGCCTACAGGTTATGCGGCATTAGATAAAATGACAGCAGGCTTACAAGCAGAAGAGTTGATCATTCTAGCGGCTCGTCCGGCAGTCGGCAAAACCGCTTTTGCTCTGAATATCGCACAAAACGTCGGAACAAAGACAGATAAATCCGTTGCTATTTTTAGTTTAGAAATGGGGGCAGAATCTTTAGTTAACCGGATGCTTTGTGCAGAAGGATCGATTGAAGCAAGCCACCTTAGAACAGGACAATTATCTGAAGAAGAATGGCAAAATCTGATTGTTGCGATGGGGAGTCTATCGCGAGCGAATATCTTTATCGATGATACACCAGGAATCAAAATTTCTGAAATTCGAGCAAAATGTCATAAATTAGCAAAAGAAAAAGGCAATCTTGGATTGATTTTGATTGATTACTTACAATTGATTGAAGGTACCGGCCGTGAGAATCGCCAACAAGAAGTTTCTGAGATCTCGCGTCAATTGAAGAAATTAGCAAAAGAATTAAAAGTACCAATCATTGCTTTGTCACAGCTTTCGCGGGGAGTCGAACAACGTCAGGATAAACGTCCCGTGTTAAGTGACATCCGTGAATCAGGATCAATCGAACAAGATGCGGATATCGTTGCCTTTTTATATCGTGAAGATTATTATGAACGTGAAGGAGAAGAAGACGAAGAATCAGCTGCTAATCGCAATGTAATCGAAGTAATCATTGAAAAGAACCGGAGTGGTGCACGAGGAACTGTTGAATTGCTCTTCATTAAGCAATACAATAAATTTTCTTCGTTATCCCCAAGAGAAGATTTTTAGCGTAAGTTTTATACTTACGCTTTTTTTGTTCTTAAAACTCGTTGTTATGTGTTCGCATGTTTTTTTTCATAATCTAAAAATAATGTTCGTGATTTACTCTTTTTTTTAGTATATTTTATTTTAATATTCGAATTTTAGTTGAAGTATTGGCTTATTCTTGATACAATGATTCAGGATTAAATAAAATTGAATGAGGTGTTCAGATGTCATCTGTAGTAGTTGTAGGGACGCAGTGGGGCGATGAAGGAAAAGGAAAGATCACAGACTTTTTAAGTGAGAATGCAGAAGTCATTGCTCGCTACCAAGGTGGAGACAACGCAGGTCATACAATCAAATTTGACAATGAAACATATAAGCTACACTTGATTCCTTCTGGGATTTTCTACAAAGAAAAAATCAGTGTCATTGGAAATGGTGTGGTGGTCAATCCAAAATCATTAGTAACAGAATTAGCTTATTTGCATGAACGTGGAATCGTGACAGACAATTTACGAATCTCTGATCGAGCTCATGTGATTTTGCCTTACCATATCAAATTGGATCAGTTACAAGAAGATGCCAAAGGCGAAAATAAAATCGGTACAACGATTAAAGGAATTGGACCAGCTTACATGGATAAAGCAGCTCGTGTTGGTATCCGAATCGCTGATTTATTAGATAAAGAAATTTTTGAAGAACGTTTAAAAATCAATCTAGAAGAAAAAAATCGCCAATTTGTTAAAATGTTTGATGATGAAGCATTGGATTTTGACGATATCTTTGAAGAATATTATGAATATGGACAACAAATCAAACAATATGTAACAGATACATCGGTTATCTTGAACGATGCGTTGGATCACGGAAAACGTGTATTATTCGAAGGCGCACAAGGCGTGATGTTAGACATCGACCAAGGAACATATCCATTCGTCACTTCTTCCAATCCAGTTGCCGGCGGTGTAACAATCGGTAGTGGTGTGGGTCCAGCAAAAATCGACAAGGTTGTCGGTGTATGCAAAGCGTATACGTCACGTGTTGGTGATGGTCCGTTCCCAACAGAATTATTCGATGAAGTAGGAAATCAAATCCGTGAAGTCGGCCGTGAATATGGAACAACGACTGGTCGTCCACGACGTGTGGGCTGGTTTGACTCTGTTGTCATGCGCCATTCTAAACGTGTTTCAGGTATCACCAATCTTTCTTTAAATTCAATCGACGTTTTGAGCGGTTTAGAAACAGTGAAAATTTGTACTGCTTATGAATTAGATGGCGAATTGATCTATCATTATCCAGCAAGCTTGAAAGAATTAAATCGCTGTAAACCAGTCTATGAGGAATTACCTGGTTGGGATGAAGACATCACTGGTTGTCGTGATCTAGCAGACTTACCAGAAAATGCGAGAAATTATGTTCGCCGTGTTTCTGAACTTGTCGGTGTTCGTATTTCAACGTTTTCCGTTGGGCCAGATCGGACACAAACAAATATTATGGAAAGCGTTTGGGCACAAATCTAACATAATATGAGACAAGCACTCAATTATCTAGTAAAATGAATATACTATCAAGTGGGTGTTTGGAGGATTTAAAAATGTATCAGATTCTGACAGATTCATGTTGTGATGTGCCTTATGAAATACTAGAAGAAAACAACGTTGATTTTATTTCGATGCACGTCTCAATCGGTGGCACTGAAATTGCCGATGACTTAGGACGTCATTTTAAAATTGCTGATTTTTATCAACAAATCAAAAATGGTGCAATGCCAACAACTTCGCAAGTCAATGTTGGTCGTTATGTAGAATTTTTCCGTAGCTATGCGGAGAAGAAAATCCCGATTTTGTATATTTGTTTCTCTTCAGGTATGAGCGGGTCTTATCAAAGTGCGATGCAAGCGGTGGAGATCTTGAAAGAAGATCTACCAGCAGCAGAAGTCTATGTCGTAGATTCTTTGGCTGCCAGCGGCGGTGAAGGACTGATGGTCTATGAAGCAGCTCAGAAACAGCAAGCAGGAATGTCTCTGAATGATTTGTATGATTGGCTAGAAGAAAACAAATTAACCTATCATCATTGGGTGACTGTAAATGATCTTCATCATCTACAACGCGGAGGTCGTATCTCAAAAACAAGTGCTGCAATTGGTGGTTTGATGAATATCAAACCGATCATCACTGTAGATGTTGAAGGAAGATTACAAAATGTCGACAAGGTGCGAGGACGTAAAAAAGCCTTGCAATTAGTTGCTGATAGAATCAGTGAAGCAACGAAAGATCCAGCAAATCAAACAATTTTTATCACTACCAGTGCTGATCAAGAAGGTGCTGAAGAAGTGAAGCGTCATTTAGAAGAAAGCATCCAACCAAAAGAGGTTCGGATCTTTCCATTAGGAACGACGATTGCTAGCCATACAGGTCTTGGCTGTATCGCAGTCTTTACGCGTGGTGAAAAAAGAAGTTAATCAAAAAACGAGGAAATCAATTGATTTCCTCGTTTTTTATTGTCTAATACAGTTGGCTTAATTGTTTTTGGACTTCAGGATTTTCCAAGAATTCATCATAAGTCGTTTCGGCACGGTCAACGACACCATTTTCAGAAATGGCGATAATCCGGTTAGCGATTGTTTGAATAAATTGATGGTCATGAGAGGCAAATAAAAGCGAACCTTTATATGCGATCAATCCATCATTCAAAGCTGAGATCGACTCTAAATCCAAATGATTCGTTGGATCATCTAAGACTAAGACATTTGATTTTGACAGCATCAATTTTGATAACATACAACGAACTTTTTCACCACCAGATAAGACATTGACTGGTTTCATCACTTCGTCTCCAGAAAACAACATCCGGCCTAAGAAACTGCGTAAGAAAGTATTGTCATCTTCTTCTTTACTAGCATATTGACGCAACCAGTCAAGAATTGGCAGATTATTATCAAACTCTTTAGTCGTATCTTTTGGCAGATATGCTTGGCTTGTTGTTACTCCCCAACGAATCGTACCAGTATCCGGCTCAAGATCTCCCATGATAACTTTAAATAAAGTCGTTGTCACTAAGTCGCTTTCAGCGATGAAAGCCACTTTATCATCACGATTTAAAGTAAATGAGATGTTATCAAGAATTTTCTTTCCATCAATCGTCACACTGACATTGTCAACTTGCAACAAGTCGTTTCCGATTTCTCGTTCTGGTTTGAATTGAACGAATGGGTAACGGCGTGAAGAAGGTTGAATATCATCAAGTGTGATTTTATCCAACATTTTTTTTCGAGAAGTCGCTTGTTTTGATTTTGATGCGTTAGCGCTGAAACGAGCGATAAAATCTTGTAATTCTTTGATCTGTTCTTCTTTTTTGGCATTTTGTTGTGACTGTAATTTTGCAGCCAATTGGCTTGATTCCAACCAAAAATCATAGTTACCGACATATAATTTAATTTTACCGAAATCAAGATCGGCCATATGGGTACATACTTTGTTCAAGAAGTGACGGTCATGGGATACGACAATCACGGTGTTTTCAAAGTTGATTAAGAATTCTTCTAACCAGTTGATGGATTGGATATCCAATCCGTTTGTCGGTTCGTCTAATAATAAGACATCCGGTTTACCAAAAAGCGATTGTGCCAAAAGTACTTTGATTTTTTGACCGGCAGTCAATTCGCCCATTTTTTGTTGGTGCAAATCTTCAGGGATATTTAAGCCCTGTAATAGAACTGCTGCTTCAGGTTCTGCTTCCCAACCATCAAGTTCAGCAAATTCACCTTCTAATTCTGCCGCACGAATACCATCTTCATCGGAAAAATCTTCCTTCATATAAATGGCGTCTTTTTCTTGCATGACTTGGTATAAACGTTGATGGCCCATGATGACCGTCTCAAGAACAGTATAGTCTTCAAAGTCAAAATGATTTTGTTTCAAAACAGCCATTCGCTCATTAGGCCCCAGAGTAACTGAGCCAGTAGATGGTTGAATATCACCTGCTAAGATCTTAAGAAAAGTTGATTTTCCGGCACCATTTGCACCAATCAACCCGTAACAATTGCCGGGAGTGAATTTAATATTTACGTCATCAAATAATTTACGGTCAGGGAACTGTAAACTAACGTCACTTACTGTAATCAATGATTTTCCTCGCTTTATCAGTATTGGCGTAAGGCCTCTTTGCATTATATCGGGGAACATCTGAAGTTTCAAGCTTCCTTAAGAATTTACTTGCAGTTTAAAATAGGATAGACTGGGGAACTGAAGGGATGTGTCAGTATGATCGGGATAGTTATCGCGACCCACGACCATTTAGCGGACAGTCTGTTAAAAACAGCTGAATCTATTTTGGGTGAGCAGAGCTGCGTGGAAACAATAAATATTGAACCTGGAGCTACAGGATTACAAAAAAAGATTGAAAATCTCTCCAAAGAATTATTGACGAAAGTTGATGAACTCGTTTGGTTAGTCGATATGTTTGGCGGTACACCATTTCGTTATGCCAGTTATTGTGTAATCCATGATTCACGACAATCTTTAGTGACGGGGGTGAATTTGCCGATGGTCTTACAAGCGTTGGTCAATCGAGAATTATCAGCAAATGAACTAACAAAACAGTTAGAATTAGAAGCTAAACAAACGATTCGAAGAATGTAAAAAGAAGCTGCGATCTCATCGCAGCTTCTTTTTTAGTTCAACAGCTCTCGTAAAGTTGGCATATCATGGACATGATATTTTTCTTTAAATGTCTGGATTTGTTCCTTCGAGAACTTTTCAGGCTCTAATTCTAGTGCTTCAACAGGCAATGGTCGTTCGTCTTTGATTTTGATATCGATTACAACAGGGCGATTACTTGCTTTAGCAGCAGTAAAGGCAGGTTCTAATTGGCTGTATTCTGTAATTGTGAAGCCATCAGCACCAAGGGCTTCACCAACCTTACCAAAGTCTGCACCTTCAAGGAAGACCCCAAATTTTTGTTGTTCAGTATCTTCTTGTTCGGCTTCAATAAAACCAAAGGCATTATTAGAAAAAACCACGTTGATAACTGGCAACTTATATTTTACTTGTGTAATGATGTCTTGCATTTGCATGGCAAAACCGCCATCGCCGCTAAATGTAAAAATTTGCTTGTCAGGAAAAGTTAATTGCGCTGCGATTCCACCTGGCACGCCATTACCCATTGTCGCAAACCAGCCAGAAGTTGTAAAACGTTGTTCGCCGTTCATCTCTAAATGACGGATTGCATTCAATGTGACATTTCCAACATCGGCAACGTAAACAGCATCTTTTTCAGCGATACGATTGACTTCTTTAAAGACAGGTTCTGCACGAAGAGGTGTTGATTCATCGTGGTAAAAACTCTTCCGCCATGCGTGCCAGTTACGGATATTTGCTTGATTTGCTCGTAACCAGTCATCTGCGGGACGTTTCTCACCAAGTTCAGCCCAGCGGCGAAGAGTCGTAGCAGCATCACCTAAAATAGAATAATCTGCGTGGTGGCGTCGTCCAAACTTAGCGGCATCAATATCTACTTGAATAAACTTTGCCTCTGGGTTAAAGAAAGAACGACCAAATGGGAAATCGCTGCCGACAAATACGATCAAATCAGCCTCAGCTAACGCTTCATTTGCAGGTTTAGTTGCTACACGTGCTGCAAAACCTAAAAAGTTCTCATATAGATCAGGGATGATACCCTTAGCTAAAACTGCGGCAGCGATTGGCATTGAAAAATGTTCAGAAAAAGATTTAACAGCATCAAAACCGCCGCGGACTCCTTGACCGACGTAAAGTACTGGACGTTTCGCCGCTTCGATCAAAGGTAAGGCCGCTTGGATGTCTGCTTCGTCTGGGAGCAAGACACCGGTCTTATGATTTTTTGCCGTTGTAATATCTTGTTCTTCAATTTCAGTAAAACCAAAATCAACCGGGATGGTAACGACAGCGACACCTTTTTGCTGATAAGCCGCTTTGATGGCTTCATCTATCACATGTGGCAAACTTTCAGGCGTCATCACCGTACGGTTATAAACGCTGACATCTGCGAACATGGGATTTTCATTTAACTCTTGAAAAGCGTCATAGTTCATGGCAGTCGAAGCGACCTGTCCTAATAAAGCTAAAAGGGGAACATGATCCATCTGTGCATCATAGAGTCCATTGATTAAGTGACTAGCGCCAGGACCTGCCGAACCAAAGACAGCGCCTACTTTACCAGTTAGTTTTGCATCAGCTGCAGCAGCAAGAGCACCGGCTTCTTCATGACGAACTTGGATGTATTTGATCGACTCGCGTTCATGATACAAAGCATCCATTGTCGAATTGAAGGAACCGCCGGGAATACCATAAATATGGTCGATGCCCCAAGCCTCTAATACTTTGACCATCGCAACGCCTGCATTGATTTTTGCCATTCTCTTCACTCACTTTCATTTGTAAGGTTCCTACTAAAAAGTATAACGTGCCTTAAAAAAACCGGCAAAGAAAGTGTCTTAGGAAAAAAGTTTACAGGTATACCTAAAATATGCTAAAGTTAATATGAATAAACGGTTTCAATAATAAAAATGAGACCAATTCGATCAAGCATTTTTTAAAAGTAGAGAAAAATACTTAGTGATTTTTGGAATCAACTAATTAATGAATTTTCTAGCGAGTAGGATCATTAGATTTATTTTTATACGAATAATGAGATTTAGGAGGATGTTATGATTGGATGGTTATTAAGTTTAGCGACTTGGCAACAAGCATTAGTGGGTACACTGTTTACCTGGGGGATGACGGCATTAGGTGCCGCGTTAGTTTTCTTTTTTAAAAAAATTAATCGCAATGTATTAAATTTGATGTTGGGTTTTGCTTCAGGTGTGATGATCGCGGCTAGTTTTTGGTCATTACTGGATCCTGCGATTGCAGCGGCTGAAAAAAATGGCTCGATTCCTTGGCTAGTGGTTAGTTTAGGATTTGGATTAGGAGGATTATTTTTATATATCGCTGATAAAACAATCCCTCATATGCACTTTGGACCAAATAAAGAAAAAGAAGGACTACCCAGTCATTTGAAACGGACGATTTTGCTCGTGTTCTCAATTACCTTGCACAATATCCCAGAAGGATTGGCAGTAGGAGTAGCCTTTGGTGCTGCAAATGAAGCAGCGAATCCTGCAGTAGCAGTTTTGGCAGCGATTTCTGTTTCATTAGGGATTGGAATCCAAAATTTTCCAGAAGGTGCGGCAGTCTCGATTCCTTTGCGTCAAGAAGGATTGAGCCGTACAAAATCTTTTCTTTATGGACAGGCTTCTGGTCTGGTGGAACCGATTGCCGCGGTAATCGGAGCGTTGTTAGTCACTAGCGTCGAACCTTTATTACCGTATGCCTTATCGTTTGCTGCAGGAGCTATGATTTATGTTGTAGTAGAAGAATTGATCCCTGAAGCGCAAGCAACAACAGATAGCAAGCATCATTACGGTGTGTTTGGAGCTATGACAGGTTTTATCATTATGATGATTCTAGATGTTGCATTAGGATAGAGATAAACGAATTCAATAAAAAAATCGTAGAAGATCGGTAGTTACCGAGTGCTTGCTACGATTTTTTTAGTTGCAGATTAATAAGTCTGACCACGTCGTTTTGTTAGCCAGTTGACCAAAAGATAAGCCAAGGCTAGTGGGATAGCAATTTTAAAGAATAATTTGATCAAGCCTGCAAAAATCGGGCCGACGATACTCAAAAGTAAACTACCAACTAAAAAAAGACCGATAACAGCTAAGATACGTACAACTATAGGATACTCTTTCATCATTTTAATGTCCTTCTTTCCATCTGTTTTATTTGAATTTAGTTTAGCAAATTACTTTTCCTTTTACGTCCAACTTAAGACGTATTTATGATAGGCCTTTACCAAGTTTAATGACTAAAGTTATTAATCTATGAAAAAATAGATGAATATGTGCAAGTAGCGCTGTTATTCTTGATATTTCATGTATTTTTTTGTTTAATAAAGACAACGGAAAAGCTTATTTTTTATTAGTAATAATGGAAAGTCAGGAGAAAAAAATGTCGAAATCACGAATTGAGGCGTTCACCGATGCAGTTATTGCAATCATCATGACATTGCTCGTTTTAGAATTGCATGAACCAAGTTCAGCTGATTGGTCAGCTTTTTTAGTTATGAAACATAAATTTATTGTTTATTTGATCAGTTTTGTCAGCCTAGCGATTTATTGGAACAATCATCACCACCTCTTTCATTTAGTAAAAAAAGTGGATGGCTGGGTGTTGTGGGCAAACAATTTTTTGATTTTGATGATGACCTTGTTTCCTTATGCTACTGCTTGGGTGGGAAATTATCCCTTTGATTGGCCGCCGCAAGCTTTGTATGGCTCGATTATTTTAGGGACGGACTTTGCTTATTATTTGTTAGTACGAGCATTGGTTCGAGCAAACGGAATAGATTCTCAGATTGGACAGATGTTCCGATATTATCCTAAATTGTACTTATCGATTGGTCTAACTATCGTGGCCTTGATTTTAGGGAAATTAATCGCACCGATTGCTGTATTAATTGTCAATGCTTTGATTTTGTTGATGTGGTTTATTCCAGAAAAATCAATTGAAAAGACTTTATAAATAGATTAATTCTAAAAACTGTGACACTGATCTGTCGCAGTTTTTTTATAAGAGAATAGAAAATTCAGCAGGTTAGTGCAGATTTTTTATAGAATAGACCTATGCACTTTTTTGGTTCTGTGGTAGAGTCTAAGCAGATACTTGTATGGAGGATCTTTATGTTAGAAGCAATTATTTTTGATATGGATGGCGTGTTGGTCGATTCAGAATACACGTACTTTCAAAGTAAATCACAGATGTTAAAAGAAGCAGGTCACGAAGTAGAAGAGAGCTATCATTTTCAATTTATGGGCACAACGAGTGAGTATATGTGGGAACAAATGAAACAAGAATTCTCATTGCCTTTATCGGTACCGGAATATGTTGAACAAATGACATCTTTGCGTCAAGCGTTGATCAAACAAAATGGAATCAAAGTAATCCCTCATGTGCAGGACTTTGTTAAGCGATTACATGAAGGAGGCTTAAAATTAGCAGTGGCATCATCGTCTTCGTTAGTAGAGATCAAAGAAAATTTAGAAACGATTGGTTTGGCAGATTATTTTTCAGAAGTCGTCAGTACCGAAGAAGTGACACATTCAAAACCAGCACCAGACGTATATTTAGCAGCAGCTAAACGATTAGGTGTCGCTCCTGAAAATTGTCTGGGGATTGAAGATACTAAAAATGGTACAGGAGCAGTACGAAATGCCGATATGGTTTGTGTGGGTTATGCTAATCCGGCGTTTCCTAAACAAGATTTGACTTTTGCAGATACGATCGTAGCGACTTTTGCTGATCTTGATGCAAACAAACTTAATAATATTTATCAGAAAGTGAGGGAGTCACATGCCTAGAGCAGCAATTTCTAGTAAAGCTTTTTTAGTTGAAGGCGGGTGCAATGCTTGCAAAATGCGAAATGCAGAGACGTTTACGATTCATTTTGAAGATCGATTATCTGAAATGTTGGATAATTTTGATGTTCCTTCTCTTGTTCAAACAATCGTTCAAAAAAATGGCTGGCGTGAAACAGCAATCCCTGTAGGTATCGGAGAAGAAATGATTGTTTTGAAAAAAGGCAATGATGTAATTGAACCGAAATACTTAGGCGATCAAGTTGTTTATCAAGCAGGGAATCAACGAATTCAAACGAAGCAAACCTTTGCAGAAACTACCGAATTGTTTGAGCAGGTCAATCAAATCTTGGTCCAACTATTCAACATTGAACCTTATGAGATAAAAATGGCTGTTGATTAAATCCTAGAGAAATCTAGGATTTTTTTAATTTTTGCTGATAAATTGACTATATATTGAAACTAGATTAGTCATCCTTGGTTTTGAGCGGTTATTTTGCCTTTTTATGAAAGCGTATTCTATGATGAGAGATAGGAGGGATGAAACTATGCAGAGACAATTTGACAAACAATTTATTGGCGGGAAATGGAAACAAGGCAGTGATTCCAAGCATGTGAATGAAGATAAGAACCCTTATTCACAAGAGACGATGCTTACAATTCAAGGCGCAAGTACCCAAGATGTCGATGAAGCCTATCAAGCCGCGCAAAATGCTCAAAAAGAATGGATGACCAAGACACCTCAGGAACGAAGTGAAGTGATACAAAAGGCAGCTCATTTAATAGAAGAACAACAAGCAGAGATCAGCGAATGGTTGATCAAAGAAGGTGGCGCAACAAAAATCAAGGCAGGACTTGAAGTCAGTTTGGCCAAAGGAATTACTGAAGAAGCAGCTAGTTTCCCAATGCGTATCGAAAATCAGCTGTTACCTACAAATAATTCTGGCGAAGAAAGTTTTGTCATCCGTCGACCAGTTGGTGTGATTGGAATTATCAGTCCATGGAATTTCCCGTTTCATCTGACGATGCGTTCGTTAGCACCGGCTATTGCTGCAGGAAATGGGGTAGTCATCAAACCAGCGAGTGACAGTCCAGTCACAGGAGGACTTTTACCAGCCAAAATTTTTGAAGAAGCGGGCGTCCCTAAAGGATTGGTGAATGTCACTGTTGGCAGCGGTAGTGAGATTGGTGATTACTTTGTAAGTCATCCTATTCCAAGTCTCATCTCTTTTACTGGCTCTACACCAGTTGGGAAAAATATTGCAAGTCATGCAATGAATGGAGAAAAGATTAAACAAGTAGCATTGGAATTAGGCGGGAATTCGCCTTTTATTGTTTTAGCAGATGCTGATATCGAGGAAGCTGCTCATGCGCTAGTTGTCAGTAAATTCATGCATGCTGGTCAGATCTGTATGGCAGCAAATCGAGCAATCGTAGTCGATGAGGTTTTTGATCAGTTTGTTCATAAAGTAGTCGAACGAGTAAAAAAATTGATTGTAGGAAATCCTGCTGAAGCGGATACGATCATCGGTCCAATCATTAATCAAAAACAAACAGATCATATCAAAGAAGTTCTTCAGCAAGCGCAAGTAGCTGGAGCAAGGTTTTTAGTAGAAGGTTCAATCAAAGGACAAGTCGTTGAACCAGTTGTGTTAGTTTCAGACGATCCTACTTTAGCAATTTTTCATGAAGAGATTTTCGGCCCAGTGCTTCCAATCTTGAAAGTAAAAGATACAGACGCTGCGATCAAAGCAGCGAATGACACAGAGTATGGTTTGTCTAGTGCTTTATTTACGAAAGATGTGACTAAAGGCAGATTATTAGCAAATAAAATAGAAGCTGGTATGTGTCATATCAATGGCTTGACTGTAGCTGATGAACCCAATGCACCATTTGGCGGAGAAAAAAATTCTGGTATCGGACGTTTTAATGGCAAATGGGTACTAGAAGAGTTCACCCGTATTCAATGGGTGACAACCAGAACCGAAAAAAATAACTACCCATTTTAAATTATAAAAAAAAGATAGGGATATACAGTAAAAAAATTCTGAATAAAAGGGTTACTGAGAGGACGATAAATAGTTCAATTCAGTACCCTTTTTTAGTTTATTCAACATTCAACGTTAAAATACAGTATTTTTACTGATAAAGACTGTGAAGTCTAACTTACATAAAAAACAGACAAATAATGAGACTGTTGATAAAATCAATAGAAAAAAAGAGTACCAAGTTGCATAAAAGATAGTAAAAAATAGGAATGTAACTAAGTATTCGTGCTATTATTTAGATGTTTCTCAGTTCCATTTATTTTTTTTATAAAAAAATAGTATTTATCAGCACCAAGTTGCATAAAAAACACTGAATTATTTGTGAACAAATAAGATGGAAATGTAAGCGTTTTTCATTTAAATTAAGGATGTAAAGAGGGATAAGGATGAACTTAGAAGAACGAACCAATCAGATTTTTGTTGAGTTAATCAACAACCCGCAGATCACTAGTAAAACATTGTGTGAAAAATTTGATTTAACGCGTGGGCAATTAAACTACGCGTTGAAAAAAATTAATGATTCTTTACTAGATGAAAAGTTGAGTGAGATCAAACGAACAAAAAATGGACATTTTCTCATCGCAAGTGAGATTCTCTCAAATTATAAGGGTGGTGATGAACAGCTCGGGGAATCAACCGAGAGTTATGTGTTTTCCGGTAAAGAACGAGCGGCCATAATCGAATTGATGCTACTTAGTAAAGAAGACTATTTATCGTTGAATCACTTTATTGACGAACTAAAAGTCAGCCGTAATACCGTATTACGAGACTTGAAAGAAGTTACCCAAGAGCTTCAACAAAGTCAACTAGACTTGAAATATACTCGCCAAAAAGGCTATTTCATTCAAGGAGATGAGTGGAACAAACGCAATGTTCTTTCTAATTTATTGAATAATTTAGCAGTGATGTACAACGGTATCAATTTCATTAGCCAATTTGCTAATATCAATCCACAACAGATTGAAGTCTTTCGCAAGCGAGTGGAATTAGTGGAAGAAGAGTTGAGGGTTCAATTCACAGATGAGCGACTGAAAACTTTACCATTGTTGATTATTTTAGTAATTCGACGAGCACAAAAGGGCAAGTTGATTTCTTATAGTTTTAAAGTCAACTATCGAGAGTTAGCTGATACAAAAGAATATTTAGCAGCTGATCGAGTTATTTGGGATGTTGATGGCTTAACTGAAAATGAACGCGTTTACTTGACGATGCTGTTGCTGACGACCAATCTTTCGCGTGGTGATATTTTGTCAGTGAAAGAGATCAATAAAATGCGGGAAGCTTTAGAAAAAGTTATCGCAAATTTTGAACGGATTGCTAGTGTCAACTTAGAAGAAAAAGAAAAATTATTGGAGCGATTACTCGTTCATATGCGACCTGCGTATTATCGAATCAAGTATCATTTGAATCTGCAGACCCGTTTTTATCAAGAAAATAAAGATGCAAATCTATTTTCACTCTTCTATTTAGTTAAAGAAGCCGGCGGCCCTCTAGAAGCTTATTTCGATCAGCCGATTCCAGATGCAGAATTGTTTTTTATTTCGTTATTCATTGGCAGTCATATTGTAGAAAGTTCAGAAATCGTCCATCCGGAAAATCGAAAGCAAGCAATCATCGTTTGTCCGAACGGTATTTCAATAGCTGTCTTATTAGAAAATACATTGAAAAATTTGCTTCCAGAGATTGATTTTGTTACATCGATGTCTGCTCGAGAATTCTATCGAAAAGATTATAATGTAGATTTTATTTTTTCAGCAGTTCCGTTGAAAACAGAAAAAAAAGTTTTTGTTGTGAATAATTTTTTATCTGAACAAGAAAAACGACAATTACGAGAACGAGTTTTACGTTCTATGGCAATTATTCAAACTGAGATTGTAACGCCGGAAAAAATCTTAGCAGTAGTAAAAAAATACACAACTATCGAAAATGAAGCGGGTCTTTATGAGGAGTTATTGGACTTGTTTGCTCCCAAAGAAACTAGAATTCTAGAGAAGAAACGTCCACATTTGATAGATTTATTAAAAGGCGAAACAATCCAAATTTTTGAAGAGACAATCAGCTGGTCTGAGGTATTAGATGCATTAGCATATCCGTTAGAGCGTCAACAGATTATCACGACGGATTACGTCCAAACATTAAAAAAAGAGATGCCCGTCCCACCAGCTTATACGATTTTACGCCATAAGATCGCGTTGCCGCATACAGTAACTGAGGCAGGAGCAATCGGGGTAGGAATCAGTTTAGGATTAGTAAAAAAAGGCATCTTAACTGAGGATGGCAAAAGGATTCATACAGTGATTCTATTAGCTTCTAATGATAAGGAAGAACATCTCGATTTGATTTTTGAAATGATGAGTTTAGCAGGTGGAGATGAGTTAACAAAATTAGAGAAAGCGACCACAAAAGAAGAAATTCGGGAGTCGTTGAGTAATTTCAACGATGAGTATTGGAGGGCAAAATAATGACAGAAACGACACTAAGTTCCTATGTGAAAGAACCGTTAGTTTTCGTACAAGAGAACTTCTCATCAAATGATGAACTATTTGAACAAGTTGCTCAGAGAGCATCTGATCTTGGATGGGTTCGAGAAGACTTCTTAGAAAGAATCAAGAAACGAGAAGCAACCTTTCCAACGGGGATTCAATTATTAAATTTTGGGGTAGCAATTCCTCATACTGATGCTGAATGTATTTTAGAAGAATTTGTAGCAGTTATTACATTACAAGAACCAGTAGCTTTTAAAAGCATGGAGGACAATAGCAAACAAGTTGAGGCTCAAGTTGTTTTTGTATTAGGATTGAATCAACCTCATGCACAATTGGAAATGCTGCAATCTTTAATGAAATTAATACAAAATGAAGAAATTTTATCACAGGTATTATTGGCTTCTAATTCAGAAGAATTAATGAATGTGATTGAAATTAATAATTTATAAGGAGGAGAAATATTATGCGGAAAATTAAAGTTTTAGTAGCTTGTGGTGCAGGAATTGCAACTTCAACAGTAGTAATGAGAAGAATTGAGGACTTATTACAAGAGAATAAAATTGATGCTAATGTTGAGCAAATTAAAATTGCTGAAGCTGTTTCAAAACAAGAAGGAGCTGATATGCTTATTTCTACAACTATTTTACCAACTGAATATAAAATTCCAGCTATTACAGCTTTGGGTTATATCAGTGGTGTAGGTGCTGATAAGTTAGATAAGAAAATTTTAGAAATAGCTCAATCAGTTGGTAAAGAAGGTTAGGTATAACTATTTAAGAAAAAGGAGGATCTATTGAATGAAAGCAATAAATGATGTTGTACAGTACATCCTAAACTTAGGACCTACTGTCATGTTGCCTATTATGATCTTAATTATCGCACTTATTTTTAGAGTTCCGTTTGGAAAAGCATTAAGATCAGGTTTAACAATAGGTATTGGTTTTGTAGGTATTAACTTAGTAATTGGTGTGTTGTCAGATAACTTAGGACCTGCAGCGCAAGCGATGGTTGAACGTTTTGGGTTTCATCTGACCGTTATTGATACTGGCTGGCCATCCGCAGCATCCGCAGCATGGGCATCCCCTGTATCTGCAATTTTAATTCCTATATGTTTGATTGTAAACGTTATCTTATTATTGTTAAAAGTTACAAAAACTTTAGATATCGATTTATGGAATTATTGGCATTTTATCGCCGCAGGAGCAACTGGTTATATCGTATCTAATGGAAATTGGTGGTTCGCAATTTTATGCGCAATTCTGTATGAAATCGCATGTTTAATTATTGCCGATAAAACAGCACCATTAGTAGCCAAATTTTATGGTTTAGAGGGTATTAGTTTACCAACTGGATCAACCGTAGCATTTGGATTAATTGGTATTCCAATCGGAATTGCCATAAGTAAGATTCCTGGTCTAAATAAATTACATGCAGATCCAGAATCTATTCAAAAACGTTTTGGTATTTTTGGTGAACCAATGATGATGGGTATTCTTATTGGTGCGGCTATTGCGGCACTAGGTGGATATGATATTGGTGGTATTTTGAAAATGGGTATTAACATGGGAGCAGTAATGTTCTTGATGCCTAGAATGGTTAAGATTTTAATGGAAGGTTTAATTCCAATCTCTGAATCTGTTAGAGACTTTTTACAAGAACGTTATGGAGATAGAGAGATTTATTTAGGTTTGGATGCAGCAGTTACTACTGGACATCCAGCAAACTTAGCAACCGGTTTGCTATTAGTTCCAATAACATTATTTATTGCTGTTATTTTGCCAGGAAACAAAGTTTTGCCTTTTGGTGACTTAGCGACTATTCCATTCTATGTTTCTTTAATTGTTGCTCATCGTAAAGGAAATATTATTCAATCTGTTTTAACAGGAACTGTTGTAATTGCACTTGCTTTATATATGGCTACAAACTTTGCTCCAGTTCATACGGAAATGATGCGTGGTGTTTATGAATTTCCTAAAGGTGCAACTCAAGTATCAACACTTGATATGGGAGGAAATTTCCTAAACTGGGTAATTTTGAAATTCTCACAACTTGTTTCTGGAATCCTTTAATTTTTATAGCATTCAATAAATTGAGGGACTCTAATAAAGAGTTCCTTAATTTTTTTTAAAAGGGGGAGCTTTACTATGAAAGCTGCATTATTGAAAGGTCTAAATTATTTTGAAATTGAAGAAATTGAAAAACCCGTTCCTTCGGATCATGAGGTTTTGGTAAAGGTGAAAGCTGCAGGAATATGTGGATCTGATATCCATAAAATGCAGAATGAATGGAAATATGAATTACCTATGGTTACAGGACATGAATTTTCTGGAGTTATTGAATCTATAGGAACCGAAGTGAAAAAAGTATCTGTAGGAGATCGAGTTGCCATAGCTCCTTTAATTCCTTGTCATGAATGTACGTACTGTAAATCAGGTAAATATCAATTATGTGAAAATTATACAATGATTGGTTCCCATCGCTATGGCGGTTTTGAAGAGTATGTAACAGTTCCAGAAGAAAATGTGATTAATATCGGAGAAAATATCTCGTTTGAAGAAGCAGCAATGATCGAGCCACTGGCTGTCGCTGCTCATGGAGTAATGGGCTTAGATCCTAAGTTAGGAGATACAGTAGCAGTATTTGGACTAGGAACAATAGGTATATTAACTGTTCAATGGTTACGGCTGACAGGTGTAAAGAAGATCATTGGAATTGATATTGATCCTAACAAGATAAAGGAAGCTATGAAATATGGCGTAACAGATACAATAAATTCTTTGGAGGAATCTTTAGAAGATAGAATCTTTGAGTTAACTGATAATAAGGGTGTAGATATCGCTATCGAATGTGCGGGCTCTAAAATTACTGAAGAACAATGTCTACTAATTACTAGAAAAGGTGGATTAATTGGTTATCAAGGAATTGCCTACTCAGATGTTTTATTACATCAAAAGGCATTCGAGAATATTTTTAGAAGAGAATATACAATCAAAGGTTTTTGGAATTCTTATTCTGCACCTTTCCCAGGCAAAGAATGGATACACTCCGCTGAATTTATTGAACAAGGGAAAATAAATTTAAAAGATTTAATCTCTCATCGCTATGAGTTAAATGATATTCAAAAAGCATTTAATCTAACTGTAAATCGAGAAGAATCTTACAATAAAGTAATGATTTTTCCAGAAGAAAGAAAAGAGGAAGAAAAATGATGAAGGGCGTTTCAAAACAAGAACCAGGATATGACAAAATGGAGTTTATTGATTTATCAGTACCGGAAGCTACTGAAGATAAAGTATTAATCAAAGTTGCTTATACAGGTATTTGTGGTTCTGATATTCATACATTTAAAGGAGAATATAAAAATCCTACAACACCTGTTGTACTTGGGCATGAATTTTCTGGACAAGTTGTAGAAGTAGGCGACAAGGTAACAAAAGTCAAAGTTGGTGATCGTGTAACCAGTGAGACAACTTTTTATGTCTGTGGAGAATGTGACTACTGTAAAGAAAAGAAATACAATCTATGTCCACATCGTAAAGGAATCGGGACCCAACAAAATGGCTCAATGGCCAATTATGTACTAGCTCGTGAAGAAAGTATTCATTTATTACCAGATCACCTAAGTTATGAAGGAGCTGCGATGAGTGAACCATTGGCTTGTTGTGTTCATGCAATGTATCAAAAGAGTCATTTAGAATTAAAAGATACGATTATTATTATGGGCCCTGGTCCAATTGGTTTATTCTTATTACAAATTGCTAAAGAGATTGGTGCTTTTGTCATCATGACTGGGATCACGAAAGATGCTCATCGTTTAGCCTTAGCGAAGAAGCTAGGTGCAGATATTATTGTGGATACAATGAAAGAAGATTTAGCTGCCATTGTCAATGAAGTGACAGATGGATATGGCGTGGATAAAGTTTACGATGCATCAGGAGCTGTACCAGCAGTCAATGCTAGCTTGCCATTGCTTCGTAAACAGGGCCAATTTGTACAAGTTGGTTTATTCGCCAATAAAATGGTAGATTTGGATACTGAATCCATTATTCAACGAGAAATTGAATACATTGGTAGTCGGTCACAAAACCCATATGATTGGCCGATTGCGATTCATCTATTAGCTAAAGGTGCCATCAATATTGATGAAATGATCACGAAAAAATTCCCACTGACACAATGGCGTGAAGCTTTTGATAAAGTAATGGAAGGCAATGAAATCAAGGTAATGATTGAGTCTAATCCAGGAGAATTTTAAACAAAATAAGTAAGCTATACCAAAATACTTGGTATAGCTTTTTTAATTTCAGGAGTATTTTTATAGAAATCATTTGAATATGTGGATCCAAACATAAATACAATATTGATTAAATCTTATATAAATGTTATTTTAAATCAACAATATAAAGAAAGCGTTTACTATCATTTTTGTTTGAGCTAGACTGGAAGTAAAATAAAAAAGGAGGAAAATAAATGGATTTAGATAATCGAAGTGTTCAAGTTTTACAACTTATTGCTTCTACAGTAAATATTTCTTCAAAAGAAATTATAGAGAAATATGACTTAACTCGTAATCAATTGGATTATGCATTAAAAAAAATCAATGCTTATTTACAAGAAAGTGACTATCGAAAAATCATTCGCTCACGTAATGGTACTTTTGTAGTAGATACAAAAGTAGTTAATTCTTTTTCGGGAATTGAGAATAGTGAGAGTCAGTTGATGGCAGATGAATATAGTTTTTTAGAGGAAGATTATCGTCTTTTAGTTATTTTATTACTAATTTTTTCTGCTGATTATCTTTCACTGTATCATTTTTCTGAGAGTTTAGAAGTTAGTAAAAATACAATTGTTTCTGACATAAAAAAATTAAAAAAACAACTGAAACAGTACAAACTAACGATCGATTATTCCAGAAAGAATGGTTACTATTTTCGAGGAGATGAAGAGACTATTCGGGGACTGATTCTTGTAGTAACAGATCAAGTAATCGACTCAATTTATAATCACCAAATTTTTGAAAAATATTTAGCTATACAATCAAAAGAAATTGAAACACAAAGAAAGCTACTACGTTCAATCGAGAAAGAATTACAGGTTCAATATACTGATAATCGGATACAAACAGCTCCTTATTTTTTAGTACTATTAGATCGTAGAATAAAAAATCATCACTATATTGAGAAATATTTCGGTTTACAAGCAAAAGAAATTATGGATACTAATGAATATGCAGCTGTTGTAAAAGTATTAGCTGGTAAAAAAATGTTGCCAAAGTCGTATACAGATCACCTTTATCTCTGCCTTTATATCCTCTCACTTAAGGTAACTGATTTAAGTAATATTTTTTCCCTTAATAAAGAGACATTACGAATACATATCGAAATGTTTATCACCACATTAGAAAAAAATACAATCATCCAACTAAATGATAAGGAACGATTGATTGAAAATTTGATTCTTCATTTGATACCGGCATATTATCGAATTCGATATGGCTTAACTTCTGATTATATGTTAACAGATATTGTTAAAAATCAATTGGACCCGTTATTTTTTATTGTGAAATCATCGATTGCTCCTTTGGAAGTATTTTTTGAAGAGCGGATACCAAATGATGAGATTTATTTGATTACTATGTTTATTGGAGCTTATATGCAAAAAGAAAAACCTATTAATCTTGATAATACGATTGTAAAAGCCGCAGTTGTCTGTCCAAATGGTATTATTAGTTCAAAACTTTTGGAAAATACATTAGACAATTGGTTTCCAATGATTCACTTTAGTACGTCTCTATCGATTCGTGATTTTTATGAAAAGGAGAAAACTTTAGATATTCAATTAATTTTTTCGACTACTCCATTAAAAACAGATCTACCTATTATCGTTGTTGGCAACGATCTTTCAGATATGAATAAAACTTTGATTGTCAATGAGGTGATTCAGTTAATTTATAAAATTGATAGTTATAAATTACAACCAGATCATATTCTATCAATCATTAAAAAGCACCTTCCAATGAATACTGAAACAGAAGGGAAAATTCGTAAAGAATTGATGATCTCTTATAATTCAATTTTCCAAATTCAAGATCAAGAAATTCTAACAAATGAAACAAAGTTAAATTTGAGTGATTTGATTACGAAGGAAAGTATCATCATTTTGGAGAATAAATTGAGCTGGTCAGAAGTTTTACAGGCAGCAACAAACAATTTAATTGATCGAAATATTGTTGAGGCTCGTTATTTGAAACACTTAGAAAATCAATTTCCTGAAGTGACCCCTAATATTTTATTAGGAAATAAAATTGTTATTCCCCATACAGTTCCTGAAAACGGAGCTAATGAATTAGGAATGTGCTTAGCGAAGGTAACACAAGGGTTTATGAGTCAAGGAAAAATATATCATTATGTCGTTGTTATTTCTGCAACTGATAAAAAAATGCATATCCAACCTATGATGCAATTGTTAAAAATTGCTAGTGATCCTAAGATAATCCGATGTCTAGATAATGCAAATGATAAAGAGTCACTATTAGCAATTATCCAAAAATTTAAAAAAATATAAATTTAGGTCTACTCTAAGTTAGAGTGGCCTTTTTTTCTTTTCAATTACTTAAGTAATTGAAAAGAAACACTTGATAAATTAATGTTTTCAGCAAGTCATACAAATATTCAGGAATAGGTTCAGTAAAAAATGAGTTCAAAACAAATTCAAAAGAAAGCGTTTACGTGATATCTTTTGATTAAGCAAGAAGCAAAAAATAGAACAGGAGGGATAAAGTGATTAAACGAGAATTGCTTTTTAGCAAAATGAAACCACAAGATTACGAAGAAATAATTACATTTCTAGGACAAAAGATGGAGGAACTAGGGTATGTTAAATCAACCTACGTTCCAGCGGTTTTGGAAAGAGAAAAGAGTTTCCCAACAGGATTACAGATGGGAGATTATGGTATTGCGATTCCTCATACGGATCGAGAACATGTGCGTCAATCGATTTTGGCAGTGGCTACTCTGAGAGAACCTATTGAAGTTCATTCAATGATTAATCCAGAAGAAAAGGTGCGTGTTTCATTAGTCATTTTAATGGCAATTGAGGATCCTGATGGTCAGGTTAAAATGCTCAGCAAATTAATGGGACTTTTTCAAGATATTGAGACACTAAAACGTTTAGAAAAAGCATCATCTGTAGAGGAAATGTATACCATCATAACAAAAATGGAATTAGAAATTGCGTAAGCAAAAAGGAGGAATAATAATGAAAAGATACAATGTATTGTCAGTTTGTGGTTCAGGAACAGTAACATCATCAATGGTGGCAGAAAAATTGAAAGAAACATTAGGAGAAAAGGGATATGCTATCGATACAACAGAGGCCAATCCCAATGAAGCTTTGTCGTTAGCAAATACAGGTAAATTTGATTTCATTACGTATACTAGTCCGTTACCTGAAGGTGATTATGGAATTCCAGTAGTAAATGCGATCGGTTTCTTAACGGGTTTTGGTGAAGAAGAATTTCTAGAAGAAGTGGATGAAGTTTTACTGACACTAGATAAATAATTTTTTGAGAAAAGGCTGTTTTTGGTTTCTTACAGAAAGTATTGATTTATTTAGCAAAGTAAAAAAATAAATATATTAAAAAAGAAGGAGTAATGAGATGTTAGAAACATTAAAGAGTGTTTTTGATACATTTGGCTCAGCAGTTTTTGTTCCTGTAATGATTTTTGTCGTTGCCAAAGTATTGAAAGTGAAAACTCAAAAAGCATTTTTATCTGGATTATATGCGGGTGTAGGGCTGATGGGTTTCACCTTGATTTTGAACTCATATACACCAATTATTTCCAAAGTGGTTCAACAGATGGTCGATCAAACAGGGATCAATCTCCCAGCCTTTGATGTAGGTTGGCAAGCAACTGCATTAGTTGCCTATTCGACAGAAGCAGGGATGATCTATCTAGTTATCGCATTGGTGCTACAAACAGTACTTTTCTTAGTGAAATGGACCAATGTATTCCAACCTTCAGATTTATGGAATAACTATTCCTATATGGTTTGGGGTTCGATGGTATATCTAGCTACGAAGAATATGATCTTAGCAGTTGTTTTAATGTGTTTATTAAATATGTACAGTTTATTATTGTCAGAAATGTTAGCCAGAAGATGGTCTAGTTATTATCATTATCCAAACTGTACAATTATAGCAATGCATAATATCGAACCAGGCATCTTTGCTTTATTAATGGATCCGATTTGGAACATGATTGGCTTGCATAAAGTTCGTTTAAATCCTCAAGGGTTACAGAAAAAATTAGGCTTTTTAGGTGAACCAATTTCTTTAGGATTGTTTTTAGGTCTATTTTTAGGAATTCTAGGAAATTTAAGTAATTTAGCTGAATTATCTGCTTGGGGACAGATTACAGAGGTTGGAATTGCAACGAGTGCGGTAATGGCAATCTTCCCTAAAGTAGCAGGAATTTTTGCACAGGCATTCAATCCAATATCACAAGCAGCAAGTAAAAATGTTCGTGGCAACAATGAAGGACGCGAGTGGTATCTAGGTGTAAATGATGCAACCGGATATGGTGAACCAGCAACATTGATTTCAGGAATACTTTTAATTCCGATTATGGTTTTCATTGCAATGATTTTACCTGGAAACCAAACGTTACCAGTTGTAGACTTGTTAGCGATTCCATATATGGTCCAAGCATTAGTATGTTTATCAAATGGAAATATTGCAAAGACATTAATTAACGGTGTGATCTGGTTTAGTCTAGGTTTATATATGTGTACTTACACAGCACAAATGTTTACAGAAATTGCACAAACGGTAGGTGTTACTTTACCAGCTGGTGCATTAATGGTAACAAGTTTTAACATTTTAGGAAAACCGATTTTTGGTTTAATCTTCTTAGCATTTTTAAGTCAGAATCCATTATGGATCGGCTTGACAATCGTTGCATACTTTGTCGTATACTTCTTATTCCGTAAAAATAAAGAAGCATTTTATGGATATGTTGAACGTGCTGCGGCAAAAAATAGTGTCGAGAGTCCTGAAGCCAAAACTAAGGTAGCTTAATAGAGAAGGATGAAAGATATCATGACAAAAAAAATGAAAGCAAGCGTATTAGTAAAACCTGGTGTATTGGAAGTTAAAGAAGTAGATATTCCGGATATTAGTGAAGATGAAGTATTAGTTAAAGTTGCTTACGCGGGGATCTGTGGCTCAGATGTACCCCGCGCAAACTTAGAAAAAGGTGCAAGAATGTATCCGCTCATTTTAGGGCATGAATTTAGTGGTACTGTAGATCGGGTAGGATCACAGGTCACAAAATTTCAAGTAGGAGACAAGATCGCTGTTGCACCATTGATCCCAGATCCAAATTCTGAATACACAAAAGAAGGGTCTTATGGGCTCAGTGATAATTATAACATAATCGGTACAGGCAGTAATGGTGCCTTTGCAGAATACGTAAAAGTACCTGAAGAACATTGTGTAATGATGCCAGAAGATTTAGATTTGTTATCAGCTGCTGGAGTGGAACCAGCAACAATTAGTTGGCATGCGATGCAACGCTCAGATATTAAGGTAGGAGATACAGTCGCAGTTCTTGGTTGTGGACCGATTGGACAATTTGCGATTCAAATTGCAAAAATATTTGGTGCGAAAAAAGTAATTGCAGTTGATATTTTTGATGAAAAATTGAACTTGGCAAAACAACTTGGAGCAGATGTAATAATCAATAGTAAAAATCAAGATTTAGAAGAGGCCATCAAGGCAGAAACTGGTCTAGGAGTACATGTAGTAATTGAAACGGCAGGAAGTAAGTTTACTCAAAAACAAGCACTTTTAATTACTCGTAAGCACGGGACAATAGTGCTAGTTGGGATATCGCACCAAGACTTGCCGTTATCTGAACATGAAGCAGAACGAATTATGCGAGCAGAGTTAACAATTAAAGGTTCATGGAATTCTTATACGGCACCTTATCCTGGTCGTGCCTGGGAAGCAACGCTAGATGAAATGTCTAAACATCGTATCAAGTTTAAAGAAATGATAAGTCATGAAATTACATTAGATGATTTACCAGATATATTGCCTAGGATGTTTAAGCGAGAACTTATCTATAACAAAATCGTTGTTGCAATTGATCCAGAATAAAGATCAGACACATTTTTTTGAAGAAAAAGAATAATTCTAATAAAAAGAATAAGGGGTCTTAAACGATGTTAGAACAATTAAAAGAAGAAGTATTTCAAGCTAATTTAGCATTACCTAAACATGGTTTAATTAAATACACTTGGGGAAACGTCAGTGCGTATGATCCTGAGACTAAGTATTTTGTTATCAAACCTAGTGGTGTCAGTTATGAAGAAATGACAGCTGATGACATGGTTGTAGTTGATTTGGATAATAACGTCATTGAAGGGAATTTAAATCCGTCATCTGATACACCGACTCATGCGGTTTTATATAAGGCATTTCCGGAAATTGGTGGTGTTGTTCATACCCATTCAACCTGGGCAGCAGCTTGGGCACAATCTGGCTTGGATGTTCCAGCAATGGGAACTACTCATGCTGATACATTTTATGGCTCAGTCCCTTGTGCTCGTTTCTTAACACAAAGTGAAATTGATGAGGGTTACGAACACGAAACTGGAAATGTGATTATTGAAACTTTTCGTGAAAGGGGAATTAAACCTTTAGAAGTTCCAGGAGTTTTGCTACACGGACATGGCCCATTCACTTGGGGAAAAGATGCAAATAGTGCAGTAATGAATGCTGTAGTATTAGAAGAAGTCTGCAAGATGAATTTATTAACACGACAATTAAATTCCTTTGCAGAAGAATTACCACAGCGAGTGTTGGATAAGCATTATTTACGGAAACATGGTGCGAATGCTTATTATGGACAAAAATAATTAGTAGTTTAGGAGGATTAAGATGATTAGTAATTTGTTTATTTTGATTGGATTAGCCTTTTTTATCAAAATATTTTTTGATGGTGCTAAAAGACTGGTCATTGGTGCCAATGGTGATGTCGTAAAAAGCAAAACTTATTGGATTCATGGCTTGTTAGGTGTGGCTTTTATGATCGTGGCACGACTAATTACGATCCTCCTTTAATTAAGTATAAATAGTGGAGGATGATGGGATGAAACTGCATGAGATCAATCAAGCTCCTTTTATTCGAGAAATGTGTGAAGCAACTAGTCAGTTGTGGGCCTATGGATGGGCTGAAAGAAATGGAGGAAATATTAGCTATCGATTACCACAAGAGGAAGTTAAGTATTATCTCGATCTTAATCGAGTCAAAAAAATAGTAGCCTTAGATTTTACTGTAAAAAGTTTAGCTGGAGAAATCTTTCTCGTCTCTGGTTCAGGTAAGTATTTCAAAAATATTCAAAAAAATCCGGCAGACAGTCTAGCAATTATTCGAATAAATACAGAAGGAGATTGCTATGAATTATTATGGGGACTAGAAGGTGGTGATTTACCAACCAGTGAGTTAGCTTCTCATTTACAATGTCATGCAGTTCGTATTAAACAAGACCCAGAGCATCGAGTTATTTTGCATACACATGCAACAGCAATTTCAGCGATGACATTTATACATGAATTGGATGAAAAGAAATTTACTAAAACGCTATGGCAAATGATTACAGAATGTTTGGTCGTATTTCCTGATGGAGTATCGGTTCTTCCGTGGATGGTGGCTGGTACAAGTAAGTTAGGTGCTGCATCAGCAGAAAAAATGCAGGCCTCTAGAATAGTAATCTGGCCACATCATGGAATTATGGGTGCAGGACAGACGATGGATGATGCTTTTGGTTTAGTAGAAACGGCTGAGAAAGCAGCAAAGATTTATTTACAGATTTGTTCAACTCGACAAGAAATTAAACAACAAATTACTGATCAACAACTTTTAGCTTTGGCTACAGAATTTCATGTGAAACCGAAAGCGGGAATATTAAGGGAAGAAGGTAGACAAGATGACTAACATAGTCGTAATTGGCGATCCTTTTGTTCCAGCAAAAAATCTCGCTTTAGCAGCAAAAGGGTTAATACTCGAACAACCACTCAACATTCAAATGTTTGATTGGTATGCTGAAAAATCTCGTTCAGAATTTCGTGAGATTATTAAAATATTGGAACATGACGGTCCGAATGATTTTGAATTATCTACAGATATACTGACTGCAATGGAAACAGCTGATTATCTTTTAGTTCATTTGGCACCAGTTTCACGAAATTTATTAACTCGTGCAAGAAATTTAAAAATCATTGGAACTTGCCGCGGTGGTCTAGAACACATCGATTTAGCAACAGTTAAGGAAATGACTAATCTTTCTGTAATTAATGTTATTCGTAATGCAGAGCCTGTTGCAGACTTTACGATTGGATTGATGTATGCGACCGTCCGTAATATTGCGACCTCTGCAATTCAAGTAAAAAATGGTAAATGGCCACAAAATTTTCCTAATGATGCATATAAAACGTCATTTTCCAATCAAAAAATTGGTTTGGTAGGTTTAGGACATATTGGAAAAATTGTAGCAAAACGTTTAACTGCTTTAGGATTAGAAGTTAGTGCATATGATGCTTTTATTGATCAAAAAACTCTAAATCAAGAAGGCTATCAGATCAAGTTAAAAAGTTTAAAAGAGATTTTTAGTGATTCAGATGTAGTATCTTTACATTTACGGGTAGTACCAGAAACAAAAAATCTTGTTGATCAATCATTGTTAAAATTAATGAAACCAAGTGCATATCTGATTAATACTGCTCGTCCAGATATCATCAACCAGGCCGACTTTGTTGAGTGCTTAAGAAATAAGCAGATCGCTGGTGCGGGTATCGATGTATTATGGGAAGAACCAATTCGTTTGCAGGAGCCCTTATTGGAACTGGATAATGTAGTGATTACGTCACATATTGCAGGAGATACGATTGATGCAATCGAACGTTCTCCACAATTACTACAAGCAGAAATGAATAAAGTGTTACAAAAAGCTTAAGTAGACGAATCTACTTAAGCTTTTTTTATTGTGTTTCATAAATTAGTGTACCTTTTTAAACTGTTAGAAAAAAAAGTATGTATTAATTATTATCGGAAAGCGCTTTATAATCAATTTGTATTTAAGAGGAGGGAACCAAAGATGTCAGATTGGTTAAATGTTTCAGGTAAAAAAGTGATTGTAACAGGTGGATCTTCAGGAATTGGAGCAAGTATTATTGATGAATTATTGGAGCAAGGAGTGGTTGTAGTAAACTTTGATCTTCAACCAGGAAAGGTGGAGCATGATCGTCTTTACTATTTTCAGACAGATATTTCTGATCGAAAACAAGTAGAAAAAAATGTTGCAGCAGTCATTGAAAAATTAGGCAAAATTGATGGATTAGTTAATAATGCTGGAATCAATGTTCCAGGTTTGTTAGTAGATGAGGCAGATCCACATGGAAAATTCGAATTATCAGATAGTATTTTTGATAAGATGATAGCAATCAATCAAAAAGGATTATTTCTAATGACGCAAGCGGTAGCACGAACAATGCTCAAAACACATGAAGGTGTAATCATCAATATGTCTTCAGAAAGTGGGTTAGAAGGATCTGAGGGACAAAGTCCATATGCTGCAACGAAAGCTGCAGTTAATAGTTTTACACGTTCATGGTCTAAAGAATTAGGTAAACAAGGTATTCGAGTAGTAGGGATTGCTCCTGGAATTATGGAAGAAACTGGCTTGCGAACGGAAGCCTATGAGACTGCATTAGCTTATACACGTGGTATCACTGTTGAAGAGCTTCGTAAAAATTACGATAAAACTACAACAATCCCGTTAGGACGAAGTGGAAAGCTCAGTGAAGTTGCTGATTTAGTATGCTATTATTTATCTGATCGGTCTAGTTACATTACTGGGGTTACAACCAACGTTGCTGGAGGAAAAACACGAGGATAAATGAAGGTGGGGTAATAAAATGGCATTAATCAATCGCTGGTATAAATTGCTGCAGAATTTTATTACTTATGACCGCTTGAATTTAGAAGAATTACAAAAAATAACTGATACAAGCGCACAGACCACTAAAAAAGCGATTCAATTGTTAAACGATCAAATGGAAAATATTGCAATAATTGAAGAAAAAGAGAACCTTTATTCATTAAAAGTAAAAGATTCTCATCAATTTTCAAAAATTATGAATGGTAGTTTGAAACAACAAACAGATTTCAATTCAAGTACCAAACGTATGGCTGTTCTAATTGATTGTTTTATAAAGGACAAAGATTATGTCGTTATTGATGATTTATCAGAAGTATTAGGGGTCAGTCGTTCAACAGTCAATAAAGATTTACGGAATTTAAAAAAAATAATGAGCAAGTATCAAATTTCTTTGATTGGTACACCTAATAAAGGGTTGAAGATTTCTGGAACAGAATCTCAGCTACGATTGCTGTATTTATACCATGCGTATGACTATCTTGAACAGCCAACATTAAGTACTGAACTGTTGCAGCAAGTCGATGCAATTGCTTTAAATAAAAAAATGGATTTCCGTACATTGGGTTTATTACAAAAAAACATTATTTTAACAATTCAACGAATTAAAGCTGGAAAACCATTAACACAATCGGTGCCCCATTATATTAATTATTTTTCAGAAGATCAATTATTGGAAGAATTGTTCGTTAGCTTAGCTACGAATTATGGTCTAACAATTAGCAAATTTGATTTTGATTTTCTCTGTTTTCCATTGAATATCTTTAATAATAATCTGGTTCCAGAATATAAGGGTAACAATGCAGAAGTAAACACCTTATTTCACTATATGATGAATCAAATTAATTCGGCAGTTATCATCAATTTGGATCAAGAAATATTATTTCAAAATATTCGATCACATTTCATGTTTTTAATTAATCGGATCATTTTTCAAGTCGAAACCTATGATATTTTCCGTAATGAATTTAAGCAAAAACATGCTTTTGCTCATGAGTTAGCAGAAATAGGTATCACGGCATTAGCCAGATTTTTACAAAAGCCAATCCAACAAGCAGAACTTTCTTATTTAGCTATTTATTTTGAATTGGCGTTAAAATCGGATACTCAATCAAATATGAAGGAAATTGCTGTAGTCTGCAACACTGGTAAAGGAACGGCATTAATGATCAAACGTCAATTGGAAACTGTTTTAGGTCCAAATATTCGTATTGCACATTATTCAGAAGAAGAATACGAAACGAAAGATCTAGATAGATATTTTGCAGTATTTACAACAATTCCATTAAAACATACAAAAGCAACTACAGCCGTAATCAAACTGACGGATCTATTCAATGAGAATTGGTTATTAAGTGAGTGGAAGCGAATTATTGCATCAAAAGCAGCCTCATTTGATCATATTCAATTTTCTTTCGAACAACTAGATGAGCAACTTTCCTATGAAGAAAATTTAGATAATTTATTGACACGTTTACAATCTGAACAATTAATCGATTCTTCTTTTAAAGAGTATATCTTGACAAAAGCACAAGAAGAATCTGCAGTAATCGATAATGGTATTGCTTTTCCTCATGGAATCAATCAACAAAGTGAAGAAATTCTTGTAACGATAGGAAATTATCCAACTGGTCGATCGCTAGAAGATATTGAATTGATTTTTTTAGTAGCTATTCCAGAAAATTTGTCGTTAACGATGGAAGAAGAATTACTGAGTTTTTATGATACGATTTTTATTATTTCTTCCAATAAGGTGTTGCGAGAACAAGTCAAACAGATAAATAGCAAAGAAGAATACCGGCAATTATTAGTAAAAGGCTAGTAATAAGGAAAGGGTACGAAGGACTTTTCTTTGTATCAGAAAGGAGCAAACATCATATGAATATCTTTTTTTTAGGAGCAATTGCAATTATTGCTTATATTCTTCAAATTTTTTTAGGAATGAAGCAGATCAAACATTTTAATTCTGTCTATATTCGTATGAAACGCAAAGGAAAAGTAGCTATTGGTCGCCGTCCCGGAAAAATTACATCAGGTACGATTCTTTTATTGGGTGTAGATAGCACAGGAATCATTCAAGAAGCTGAAATGATGCAAGGAACATCTATCCTAGCACGTTTCAAAACACGTCCACAATTTATCGGTATCGATATTCATCAACTAACAGATTCGGCAATGTTAGTTAAAGAAAATCGACTGACACGTCAAGCAGCAGCAAATGCACAAAAAATTTATTTAGAAGTCGAGCAAGGCAACCATCAAGAGGAACGTCCAGTCTCTCCAATTTTCAATTTTGGAAATCAATTATCATTAATAAAAACATCGATTCAAAGAAAATTAACGAAAAAAAATACTGATTCTACGATTCATAATTTTTCTCATGAAAAATAAATTATTTACTATGCAAGGATTCAAGAATTTTCAAAAAGATAGCTTAAAAATAGGACTGATTTTTTCCTTAGAAAAATGAATTCCTCAATATGAAAAGGGAGTGTTTAAGAATGGATTATATTACAAAATTTGCGGAAGGCTTCATGAGTCTTTTCCAAACAGGTGCCGAAACGTTTATCAGTTGGATGACAGGAATTGTTCCAGTTGTTTTGATGTTGATGGTAGCAATGAATACCTTGATTGCCTTTTTAGGAGAAGAAAGAGTGACAAAAGTAGCCAAAGTTTCTTCTAAAAATCCTTTTACACGATATTTAGTTTTACCATTTATCTCTGCTTTTATGTTAGGAAATCCAATGTCGTTTACAATGGCACGTTTCTTACCAGAATTTTATAAGCCAAGTTATTATGCATCAAATGCTCAATTTTGCCATACAAGTAATGGTGTATTCCCGCATATTAATCCAGGAGAATTATTTGTTTGGATGGGGATTGCACAAGGGATCACACAATTAGGCTTGAACTCAATGGAATTAGCTATTCGTTATATGTTTGTTGGATTAGTCATGAATTTCATTGGTGGTTGGACAACCGATTTCACTACCGCTTTTGTTTGCAAACAACAAGGAATTCAATTGAGTAAAACAGTCGATGAAGTTGCGGTACCAGAATAATATATGCATGAGAATAGTATAGAAAAATAATTACTTTAAAATGAATTAGGAGGAGCGGAAATGGCTTATAATAGTATTAAGATCGTAAAAGGTTCTGGTGGGTATGGTGGACCTTTAGTAATTACTCCCACAGATGAGAAGCATAAATTTGTTTATGTGACTGGTGGCGGAGACAAGCCAAGTATCGTTGATAAAATTGAAGAATTGACAGGAATGGAATCAGTTAATGGGTTTAAAACATCGATTCCTGATAATGAAATCGCTTTAGCTATTATTGATTGTGGCGGAACATTGCGTTGTGGGATTTATCCAAAGAAAAATATCCCAACAGTAAATATCGTGCCAACCGGTAAAAGTGGTCCATTGGCACAATATATTCATGAAGATATCTATGTTTCAGCTGTTGGAGAAAAACAAATCATGTTAGCCGATGAGACAGAAGTAACTGAGAAGCCAGCATTTATAACTGAAGAAAAGCCAGAACGTGAATTTAAGTATTCAACAGATAAGAAAATCACCGAACAAAGAGCTGAACAAAAAAGTTTCATCGCTAAAATTGGCATGGGTGCCGGAAAAGTTGTAGCAACCTTCAATCAATCTGCTCGTGAAGGTGTACAAACCATGATCAATACGGTGATTCCTTTTATGGCCTTTGTATCTTTATTAATCGGGATTATTCAAGGTTCAGGAATTGGAACTGTTTTTGCTAATTTAATGAAACCATTAGCCGGAAATGTTTTTGGTTTGATCATTATTGGATTTATCTGTTCGTTGCCATTTTTGTCACCATTATTAGGTCCTGGTGCAGTTATTAGTCAGATTTTGGGAACTTTGATTGGGGTAGAAATTGGAAAAGGGAATATCCCACCACAATTAGCATTGCCAGCACTATTTGCGATAAATACACAAAATGCTTGTGATTTCATTCCTGTTGGTTTGGGATTAGAAGAAGCTGAAGCAGAAACTGTCGAAGTTGGAGTACCATCAGTCTTATATTCACGCTTCTTAAATGGTGTACCACGGGTAGTTGTTGCATGGTTAGCAAGTTTTGGATTATATAGTTAAAAATGTTTGGAGAGATGGAAAATGATTTTTGAGACGCAAGTTACTAATATTGGACCTGAAGCAGAGATGTTTCGACAAGAAAAAATGCTGATTTTCTTTGGAAATGAAGCACCAGAAACATTAGCTGATTATTGTTACAATATCCAGCTAACACCCTCAACCGACGAGATCACTACGGGAATGGATTTTTTATTTGATAATCAAGCCTATAAGATCACTGCGGTCGGTGACGTGGTAAAGAAAAATCTAGATGATCTGGGGCATATCACATTGCGTTTTGATGGATCAGAAACAGCGGAACTTCCAGGAACACTTTATGTGGAAGACAAAGAATTGCCAGTGATTACTGTAGGGACAAAAATTATGATTAAATAAGAACATTCACCTAAAAGTTGCATTTGATTTGTTTAAATGTAGACTTTTAGGTGGATGTTTTTTTATTTTGAGATGGATCAAGTTACTACAGATAGCTGAAAAATAAAATGAATGAAGGTGATAGCATGAGACTTGTCCCGAAAAACTTAGCAGCGTATCAAGAACATTTTTTAATGGATACCCGAACAGTTAAACAATATGTTGTAGAACGATTAGGTGCTTTTTCTAGTGATGCGCCCCTTACTGTTACTGAAATCGGTGATGGCAACATCAATTATATTTTTCGTGTGATGGATCAGGCGACACAAGAGAGTTTAATCATCAAACAAGCAGATGTTTTGTTGCGTTCTTCTGGTCGTCCGTTAGACATTGATCGCAATCGAATCGAAGCAGAGATTTTACGATTGCAAAATGATTTGGCTCCGCAATTTGTTCCGAAAGTGTATCATTATGATCAAAAAATGTATGCATTGACGATGGAAGATATTTCAGATTATCAAAATATGCGGTATGAATTGATCAAGAAGAAAACTTTTCCTGATTTTAGTGAAGAGATAACAGAATACTTGGTACGTACAGTGCTTTTTACGAGCGATCTTGTTTTGGCTCGTAAGATGAAAAAATTACGGGTCAAAGAGTTCATTAATCCTGAGATGTGTGACATCAGTGAGGATTTGGTATTTACAGAACCTTATAATGATTACAAGCAACAGAATATTTTGACGCCGGGAAATGAGCGGTTTGTCACAGAAAATCTGTATGAAAATGAACCATTGCATGTAGAAGTTGCGTTGTTACGTAATAGATTTATGAATAATGCTCAATCTTTGATACACGGAGATCTTCATACCGGCTCTATTTTTATTAATCCAACAGGGTTGAAAGTGATCGATCCGGAGTTTGCTTTTTACGGTCCTGCAGGGTATGACATTGGAAATGTTTTGGCTCATCTGTATTTTCCAATGGTTAAAAATTTGTTTGACCCAACATTTGATGCATCCTTCCACCGTTGGATCAAACAAACAATCGGAGCTGTTTATGATCAAGTCCAAGAAAAATTAGCTAGATACTACAATGAAGCTGTGACTGTTTCACTTTATCGTAACCCAACGTTTAAAAAGACAATCCTGCGAGAAATGATGAGTGATGCGGCAGGATATGCAGGAACTGAGATTATTCGGCGAGTTGTAGGAGATTCAAAGGTCAAAGAATTGTCATTGATTCCATGTAAACAGAAAGTAGAAGCAGAGCGAGTATTACTAAAATTAGGGATTCAGTTAATCATCAACCGTGCTCATATTACAAATGGCAGCCAATTAATCGATGCTATCGATGAATTAGAAGAGCAGTTTGCCTTACTTCGTTTGTAAAGACGGCACGACAATAGAATATTTTGAAAATTAAATTAGAAGGTGACTACGTTGGAAAGACAAGATTATACGATGCCAACCTTGTTGCAATATGAAAATGTCGCATGGTACGAAAAAGGAAAAGTTCGTATTTTGGATCGACGAATTTATCCGACACAGGTGGCATTTGTGGAATGTGAGACTCATCAAGCAGTGGCGCAAGCAATCACAGACATGGTGACACAAAGCGCGGGGCCATATACTGCAGCAGGTATGGGAATGGCGTTAGCAGCAGAAGAAAGTAATTCATTAGAACCTGCTGCGCAACTAGCTTATTTAAAAAAAGCGTCGTCTACAATCGCCAATGCACGTCCAACGACGGCTAATCGGATGGCATTGATTACTGAGAAATGTATCGCTGTCGCCAAAACAGCATTAGAAAAAGGCGAGGATCCCACTGAAGCGATTAAACAAACGACGATTGATTCTTTAAATCGCCGTTATTCTACAATGGATCAAGTGGCGAAATTCTTAATCGCAAAAATCCCCGACAATGGGACTGTTTTAACTCAATGTTTTGGCGAAACGATCATCGGAATGTTGCTAAGAGAAGCGCTTGAACAGAAAAAAACGCTGCGCTTTTTCTGTGCAGAGACACGGCCATATTTACAAGGAGCGCGATTGACTGCAAGTTGTTGCGCCGAAATGGGTTTTGATACGACGGTAGTTTCGGATAATATGATTGCTTATCTAATGGAACACGAATCAATTGATCTGTTCACTTCAGCGGCTGATACGATTGCGCAAGACGGTTATATCGCTAATAAAGTTGGAACGTACCAACTAGCGATTTTAGCACAACGTTTTGGGATTCCTTATTTTGTCACAGGGATTCCGGATACGAATAAAAAAACGCATAAAAGTATTCAGATCGAGATGCGAGATCCTGAACAAGTTATGGAATTAAATGGAATCAAACATACGCTGACAGGTGTCAAAGCTATTTACCCATCTTTTGATATCACACCACCTGAGCTGATTGGAGCGGTCGTGACAGATCGCGGGATTTTCTCTCCGTATGATTTGTCTCGCTATTTAGAAGAACAACCTGAGAACAATTTTTATTAAGAGGAGCAACTGATGGATTATTTAAAAGAACGTGAATTAATAGTGGCATATGGCAAGCAGCTGATCACAGAAAAATTAACGACTGGAACAGGCGGCAATCTCAGTGCTTACTTGCCAGAAGCACACGCGATGCTGATCAGTCCAAGTGGGATTCCCTATTTTGAGACACGACCAGAAGACATTGTTTTGATGGATCTTCAAGGCAATATTTTAGAAGGAAATCGCAAACCTTCAAGTGAGTATGATCTTCATAGTATTTTTTACAGGAATCGCCCAGAGGTCCGTTCAGTCGTCCATACTCATTCAGAATACGCGACAACATTTGCTTGTTTGCAGCAACCAATTGAACCGCTGCATTACATCATTGGTTCTGTCGGTGAAAAAGTTCGTTGTTGTGAATACAAAACATTCGGTACTCGTGAATTAGCTGAAGAAGCCTTTCATTTCATACATGAAGACAAAGGTATTTTGCTAGGCAATCATGGAGTATTGACGATTGGCTCAGATCTAGCTAGTGCTTTTAGTGTCGCTAAAGATATCGAATTTTTGGCAAAATTAGATTACCGCGCCCGTTGTATCGGAACCCCTAAACTATTAAACCAAGCACAAATGAAAGAAGTCTTGGCAAAATTCGATACTTACGGACAACAATAAATACACGCCACTTTGTTTTTGGGCAAAGTGGCGTGTATTTATATTTAAAGAAGATTATTCAAAAGAATCAAGGAATATATTTCTGGATGAACTCCGTGATTTTTTTCTGATACAGGGTAGGATCACTACTTAATGCCTCCGCATGCTTGGCTCCATGGACGACATATTTTTCTTTGGGTCCTTTAGTGGCATGATAGACTTTATCAAGCATTGAAAATGGGACAAAATCATCTTTGTCTCCGTGAATAAAAAGCATAGGCCGGTTATTTTTACGTAACTGTTTAATCGTATCAGCTTCGCCCCAGAAATATCCTGCACGGATTTTTGTAATTAAACTAGTGACCGGGATCAATGGGAACGCTGGCAGATTGAATAGTTGTTTTAATTGATAGCTCAACTCATCGTTGACTGAGCTGTAACCACAATCTTCGACAAAGGCTTTGACATTGTCTGGAAGTTTTTCACCGCTAGTCATCATAATGGTCGCTGCGCCCATACTGACCCCATGCAGGATGATTTCAGTACGAGGCTCTTTTTTGTTGACGTATTTGATCCATTGAAGATAATCTTTTCGTTCGGGCCAGCCAAAGCCGATATAATTTCCTTCACTTTTTCCATGACCGCGAGCATCAGGCAGCAAAACATTGTACCCAAGGTCATGATAGATCTTAGCGTATTGTGACATGTCGGCTGCTTGCCCCATATACCCATGGGCGATGATGGCTGTTTTATGTTGATTTGTTTTGGCAGGGAGATAATAGGCCGACAATTCTAATCCGTCCTTTGAAGTAATCTGCCAATTACTATGGTTAGCATCAAACCATTTTTCAGCTGCGATTAACTGTGTAGATTTTTTTGAGGAACTAGCTGCTAAAAACTCTTTTTTGGCTGGAACTACAGCATAAGAATAAAAATAATTCCCTGCGGCACCCAGTCCAATTATTATAAGTAGAATAATACTGATAATGATTTTTCCTGTTTTACTCATTGACCCATCTCTTTCTCAAAAAAATTATCTATTTCAGCGCTACAATGATCGAACCATCAAATCCCGCTGATTTTTTGTATCTGTGTTATGTTATTAGTATATTGAAAAATCAAATTGCTAGTGGCTTGCTGTCAAATAGATCATTAGCAGTATAAAAAAGTTTTGGCCCCATAGCAAGTTTATCAATGAGCATATTTACAGAGAAGTTCATTCATGAGAAAATGTAGCAGGATTTGAGGCAGGAGAGAGCAGATGAAAAATAAAAAGATTACCATCAAAGATGTTGCTAAACAATCAGGAGTATCCATCGCAACGGTCTCCCAGATTTTAAACGGAAATGATCAAAAATTTAGTCCAAAAACGGTTGAAAAAGTATTGGCAGCCAAAGTTGCCTTGAATTATGAGCCGGATTATTTTGCTCGCCGAATGATTATGAAAAAAAGTAAAACGATTGGTGTCTTGGTACCAGATATCACCAATCCGTTTTTTAGTACATTGGTTCGTGGGATCGAAGGTATTTTATATCGTGAAAACTTTGTGACGATGTTATGCAATGCAGATCTAGACACAAAAAAAGAAATCGATTATTTAGAGGAATTGAGTCGTCGTGGGGTTGATGGCTATATTATTGCTAGTTCAGCAATTTCCAATCAAGCGATCAATGAGACTTTGCGAAAAAAGAATTTTCCCTACATCGTTTTGGATCAAAAAAAAGCAGAAGGTTTTAGTGATGCGGTCTTGACGGATGATTTTTCAGGTGGAAAAATGGCTGCTGAGCATTTTAAACAGTTAAACCATAAAAAAGTAGCGGTCGTTTTACCAAAAGATGCGACAGAAAATATTCAGACGCGACTGATTGGTTTTCAGACCATCTATCCTGAAGTAGAGCTGATTTATGCAGAATTATCTAAAACAGGCGGACGTCAAGCCGCTAGTGCCATTGTAAAAACAGATGTGACTGCCATTTTTGCGATCAATGACGAATTGGCTTTCGGGTTGTATTTAGGTTTAGCAGATATGGGAAAAAAAATCCCTCAAGATTATAGCGTGATTGGTTACGATAATATTGATATGTGTGAATATGTTACGCCACAATTAACAACAATTGCCCAACCCATCTATGAATTAGGACAGATAACAGCGGGATTATTATTGGAAAGAGTGGCGCAGCCTGAGAAGGATTGGGAAGAAAAAACTTTGCCCGTTCAATTAATTCAACGTTTTTCAACTGCACACTTGAAATAGCTTTCAAGCTGTGCTATATTTTTGGTGTCGAATTAAAACGTTTTAATAAAACGTTTTAATTCATTCAAATGAAAATCTAAAGAACAAGAGATGGAGTGAATAAAATGAATACGATTACAGTCATTGGAAGTATCAATCTAGATCGCACGATTCGTGTAAAACAAATGCCAAAACCCGGTGAAACAATGCATACAAAAGAAATTTTCTCTGCTGGCGGAGGCAAAGGTGCAAATCAAGCAGTTGCAGCAAAACGTTCTGAAGCAGCAACAAATTTCATTGGAGCAGTGGGAAATGATGCTGCAGGTGAAATGATGCGCGGACTTTTATCAGATGAAGGCATTGAGCTAGCTGGCGTGCAGACATTAGAAAAACAAGCGACTGGTCAAGCGTATATCATTGTTGATGATCAAGGTGAAAACAGCATCATGATCCACTCTGGAGCTAATAATGTGTTCACCCCGCAACAAGTCCAAGAACAGGCGAACATGATCAAGGCAAGTGATTTTGTTATCGCGCAATTTGAAAGCACTTTAGAAAGCACTGTTGAAGCGTTTAAAATCGCTCGTTCTGCTGGTGTAAAAACTATTTTAAATCCTGCACCGGCTTTGGAAAATGTTCCTGAAGAATTACTGAAGGTTACAGATATGATTATTCCAAATGAAACAGAAACAGAAATCTTAACAGGGATCGAAGTTACTGATGAGGATAGTTTAAAAGCTGCGGCGGATCATTTGCATCAATTAGGAATTGAAGCTGTAATCATTACAATCGGCAGCAAAGGTGCTTATTATGATGTACAAGGTCGTAATGGAATCATCCCGGCATTTAAAGTAGACGCTGTAGATACAACCGCTGCTGGTGATACTTTTATTGGCGCGATGAGCAGTGTCTTAATGAAAGATTTCAGTAATTTAGAACAGGCTATCAAATACGGAAACAAAGCGTCATCAGTAACGGTTCAACGTTTTGGTGCACAGCCTTCGATTCCCTACAAAAATGAATTGAATTAATGGAAGGAAGTTTATAATGAAAAAAAGTAAAGTTATTAACTCAGATATTTCACGGGTCATTGCGCAAATGGGGCACTTCGATCAATTAAGTATTGGCGATGCCGGGATGCCGGTTCCAATGACAACAGAAAAAATCGATTTAGCAGTAGATAATGGTATTCCTAGTTTTATGGATGTTTTGAATAATGTATTGGAAGAATTAGAAGTTCAACGAATCTATTTAGCAGAGGAAATCAAAACTGAGAATCCAGAAATGTTGAAAAAAATCCAAGAACGTTTGCCTGAAACACCGGTAACTTTTATCCCGCATAGTGAAATGAAAGCTGCTTTACATGATAGCCATGCGTTTATCCGCACAGGAGAAATGACTCCTTATGCCAATATTTTATTGGAAAGCGGCGTCGTATTTTAAGCTAGGAAGAAGGAGAGAAAAACATGAATGCAACAGCACTTTTAATCGGATTAGGACCTTTGCTTGGTTGGGGCCTGTATCCTACGATCGCATCAAAAATCGGTGGTCGACCAGTTAATCAAATTTTAGGATCTACTTTAGGTACATTGATTTTTGCTTTGGTTTTTGCGGCAATCAATGGAATGGGACTTCCAACAGGAATGGATCTAGTTTTCTCGATTCTTTCAGGTGTTGGCTGGGCGACTGCACAAATCATTACGTTTCAATCATTTACGATGGTTGGTTCATCACGGGCGATGCCAATCACGACAGCTTTTCAATTATTAGGTGCTTCACTTTGGGGAGTACTTGCATTAGGAAACTGGCCAGGTGTGAATGCTAAATTATTAGGTGGATTTGCTTTGATTTTAATTATCTTAGGCGCTTGGATGACCGTTTGGACAGAAGAAAAAACGCAAGAAAAAGCCAGCATCTTGAAAAAAGCTGTAATTTTATTAGCCGTTGGTGAAATTGGTTATTGGGCCTATTCAGCCGCTCCGCAAGCAACAAGTATCGATGGTATGCATGCTTTCTTACCGCAAGCAATCGGGATGTTATTAGTTGCTGTCGTTTATTCAGTCTTTTTAGGCATAAAAAACAAAGAAAAATCTGCTTTTGCAGAAGCAGTCTCCTATAAACATATCTTTTCAGGATTCTTTTTTGCCTTTGCTGCATTGACGTATTTGATCTCTGCACAACCAGATATGAATGGGTTAGCTACTGGTTTTATTTTGTCACAAACTTCAGTGGTGTTAGCAACCTTGACTGGTATTTGGTTCTTAGGACAAAAGAAAACAAAAAAAGAAATGACGATCACAATCATTGGTTTAGTGCTGATTCTAGCCGCTGCCACGATTACAGTAATGATTTAAGCTGCCGTTTATCGGCGGCTTTTTTTGTTTGAGGTAAATCAAGGTAAAAACTCTTTCGTCAATGCTATAATCAAATTATAAAAAGAGGTAATTGTTTTTCGAGTGAATGGGTAGGATCAGCAACGGCCTTGTTAAAATAATTTTTATTGGAGAAGGAGAAATTATGAAACTGACAATTTCATTAGATATTTTGGAAGAAGCTTTTTATTATGTATCACCGATGAAACCAGTATCGACAGTACCATTGATTTATGCGACTTTTTTGGCAGAAAAGGGACAAGTAGCCTATACGACAGAAAATGAAGCAAAATTTACACGAAAAATTGAACGGACATTCAAAACTGCTTTTCATGAGATTGTTCAAGCAAATCAAAAATATCAAGAGATTCTCGATCAGGATAAGCTTTTGTCTTTGCAAGAGCATAGCACTTTGCAAGGACAACTAATCAACTCTGTGATTGATACAATCCAAAAATATCCTGAACTGCAGTTGATTCGTGTAGAACTTACTGGGAGCTGGCCCGTTTATCAAACAGAAGCAGGGCATTTGGACTTGTCTGAATAAGCAAGTCTTTAACATAATGCAGATAGAAAGGGTGGATAAAATGGATAGAACCTATTTTGAAGGACAAGCGGCATTTTTAGAAGATTATCAACAAGTGGCAAAAGCAACTAAAATCGATCATCAACAAGTGATCAATGAAGTAATGGATCAACTGAACAAACCGACACCTGATGACAAACTGCTCTACATTTTACCTGGCAATCAAACGGTCCATGGACAGGCGGTCAGATTTCCGTTTCGGAAAGAGCTGATTGCACTGGATAATGAAGCGACCGTTTCGTCCCAATTTTTCTATGAAGGATCACCTTACGAATATAAAGTTGTAGAAGATGAACAACTGTAATAAGAAAGACTTTCGAGTTTTAAACTTGAAAGTCTTTTTAACTTGCTTTAAAACTAGAACCTGATATGATGGATATAATACAGTTTGTTATTTTTTGCAAGAATGGGAGGTGATGGTCTTGCATGATTTACCAGCAGCAGGGCTATTTCCTGCAGGCGATAAATTGAAACCGAGAGGAAGATAATAAATTGTTTATTCTTGAAAAGAAAACGGAACCAGAACAGCAGATGTGGGATCATATCAAACGTCAATACCAAGGGGAGAAAGTAGCCGTTGTTAGTGTGAAAAAACAATTGCCCCAAACTTTTTTACGAAACAAACAAGTTATTTTTTACGAGAGTCTGACAGAGGCATCCTTACTAGCTGAGGGCAAACAATTTCTAGCAAGATTTGCAAAAAATTATACAGCTTTTGTCTTTTATTTAGATTGTTCAGCGGATGTAGCCGAGCAACTAATCGATAGTGGCCGCTCTTTAGGTGTCAGAGTAACTGTTACTGTTACAGAAAAGGCTGCGTAGTCAATCATGTGGAAAGAAGTCATTCAACAAAAAACAGTTCAAAATACAATTTTGCGTAACGGTCTGCGCTTGTTACGTCAAAAAAATTGGTGTCACAGTAAAGATAAAGAAGCTTTGCTAGAAATATCGAGCCAGTTACAGCATGTGATGCAATTACATTTAGAGACTGAAAATTTAGTCGTAGGAGTTCCCGGATTTGGGAAAGAAGTAACTTTATTGGAGATAGATGAACCGCAATTTGTTCCTCATTATCAAATAGAGCAAGTGATTGAATCTGCTGCTGGGCATTTTATCAAACTAAAATTAATAAAAACAGTATAAAATCATAAACTATGACAGAAGGATAACTGTATTCTGCTACTATAAAAAAATAACTGCCAAGATCCTTTTATTTAGGATTTTGGCAGTTATTTTTGTTTAAAAGATCAAACCCGTGATAATCGCGCTTAGAAAACTGACGAGACTGGCACTTAATAGGATTTTCAATCCATGTTTGGCGATTAGATTGCCTTTTTCTTCGTTCAATCCTTTCATGGCACCGGAAATAATTCCGATAGAAGAGAAGTTTGCGAAAGAGACTAAGAAAACAGAGACGATAGCAGTTGTTCGGGCTGAAAAATCCCAATTTCCTTTGGCTAATTCAGTCATAGCAACAAATTCATTCGTTACTAATTTTGTAGCCATCAAACTGCCGGCATCAACAGCTTCGTTCCAAGGAATCCCTGTAATAAACGCTAACGGCGCAAAAACATAGCCTAAAAGTTCTTGGAAAGTCAGTCCGGTAATCTTAGCGAAAATAAAATTAATCATCGCAATCAACGCGACAAATCCAATCAACATGGCAGCGACAGTTACAGCTACATGAAACCCATCTAAAATGTATTCTCCAAGCATTTGAAAGAAAGTCTGTTCTTTATCTTCTTCAATCACCAGTTCATCATCTTCCAATTGGTAAGGATTGATGATCGAAGCGATAAGGAAGCCGCCAAATAAATTTAAAACTAAGGCGGTAATCACGTAACGTGGTTGGATCAATGCCATATAGGAACCAACGATCGACATGGAGACTGTAGACATCGCTGAGATTCCCATAGTAGTCAAACGCTGTTCAGAAAGAGCAGGAAGTTCTTTTTTAATAGAAATGAACACTTCTGATTGTCCTAAAATCGCTGAGGCGATCCCGTTATAAGATTCCAACTTTCCCATGCCGTTGACCTTGCTGAGTGCTAGTCCAATTCCTTTCATAAAAAGCGGTAAAATCTTGATATAACGCAAAATTCCAATGATGGCAGAAATAAAAATGATCGGCATCAAGACGTTTAGGAAAAAAGGAAAACTTCCTTTATTAGCAATGCCGCCAAAAACAAATTCTACTCCAGAATTTGCAAAGTCCAACAAGGCATCGAAGCCACCGGCTAAACTACTAACGATTGTTGTTCCGACAGTAGTTCGTAATAAAATAAACCCTAATAAAAATTGTAATCCCAACATGACCAAAATCGGCGCATACCGAATTTTTTTGCGATCATTACTGATCAAAAAACTTAATGCTAAAACAATTACTAACCCAATAATACCTATCAAAAAATGCAAATAATCACTCCTAGTTTCTAATAATGACTCCTTTGATGCGTCGATTATCCCTAATTTGGTAATACAAAAAGCAAACAGAATAGACAATCTGAGTTAGCGTAACTTTTTTTAGAAAAAAATGCGAAAGAAAACCTTGAAAAAATTACTTCTATGATTAAATTCTAAAGACGAAAACACTAACAAATTCATTTTTGCTACTCATGATGAATACAGCTTTTCTGAAAAAAATATGCTATGCTTGGAAAGAATTCTGCAGAAAAAGAGGGATCGGAATGGAAGGGGAAAACAAGAAGCGGATTTTACTGCCGCGTTACCAGCAAGTAGCGGTAGAAATCGCGGAAAGAATCGCGGATAAACGGTATCAAGTAGGAGAAAAGATCCATGCACGCTCAACATTGGCTAGTAATTTCAATGTTTCACCTGAGACAGCACGCAAGGCGATCAATGTTTTAGTAGATTTAGGGATTATGGAAGTCCGACATGGCAGCGGTGCATATGTGCGTTCGCGGGAAAAAGCACAAGTTTATTTTGAGAAGTATCAAGATGTGCAATCGATTCAAGAAATAAACAACGAGATTCAAGCTAGTGTCGAAAAACAAAAACAGGAACTAGATTCTGTTAGTAAGTTATTGAATCAATTGCTGCTACAAACAAAGCGTGTACATAATGTGGCGCCCTTTGTTCCCTATGAGCTGACGTTGACTGATGAAGCGGCTCATTTAGAAGAAACGGTCAATGAATTGAATATTTGGCATGAAACAGGTGCTACAATCGTCGCAATCCAGCAAAAAAATGAATTGTTGCTGTCCCCTGGTCCTTACGCTAAAATTTGTGCAGGAGACACGTTGTTTTTTGTCGGTAATGAATTGGTTCTGCAACGTATGCAACATTTGTTTTATCCAGGTAACTGATCTCAAAAGAAAGAAGCGATTGCTTCTTTCTTTTTTTATTTACTGAAAATTGTCAGCAGCTTTTTTGACAAAGTGACCACACGATGTTAAGGTTATATGGTCACTTTTCAAGAGGAGGATATATTTTTGAGTAAAGTTAAGGTAGAACATCTGACTAAAATCTTTGGTAAGAAACAGCAACAAGCCCTTGCGATGATTCAAGAAAATCGCGATAAAACTGAAATTTTAGAACAAACAGGCGCGACTGTTGGTGTGTATGATGCAAATTTTGAAGTCAATGAAGGTGAGATTTTTGTTATTATGGGTCTTTCTGGCAGTGGGAAATCAACGATGATCCGTTTATTAAATCGCTTGATTGATCCAACATCAGGTGAGATCTATATCGATGGGGAAAACATTGCCAAAATGGACAAAGAAGCACTGCGAGAAGTCCGGCGTCATAAAATCAATATGGTTTTTCAAAATTTTGGTTTATTTCCTCACCGTACGATTTTAGAAAATACAGAATATGGACTCGAAGTACGTGGAGTACCAAAAGCAGAACGACAGGCAAAGGCAGAACAAGCATTGGAAAATTCTGGCTTACTGAGTTTTAAAGACCAATATCCTAATCAATTATCCGGTGGGATGCAGCAGCGGGTCGGTCTAGCACGAGCATTAGCAAATGATCCGGAAATATTATTGATGGATGAAGCTTTCTCAGCACTTGATCCATTGATTCGTCGTGAGATGCAAGATGAATTGTTAGATCTGCAATCAAATGTCCAAAAAACGATCATTTTTATCACGCATGATTTGAACGAAGCGTTGCGAATCGGAGATCGAATCGCTTTGATGAAAGATGGTCAGATTATGCAGATCGGCACAGGGGAAGAAATCTTGACCCATCCAGCTAATCAATACGTCCGTGATTTTGTAGAAGATGTAGATCGCTCGAAAGTCTTGACGGCACAAAATATCATGGTACCTGCTTTGACGACGAATATCGAAGTTGATGGTCCGAATGTCGCATTAAATCGAATGCGAAAAGAAGAAGTCAGTATGCTTTTAGCAGTCGATCGAAAACGTAAATTAAAAGGGAGTCTAACAGCAGAAAAAGCTTTGGAAGCTCGCAAAAATAATTTGACCTTAAAAGAGGTCATTGATAAAAATGTTCGACGGATCCCGAAGGATATGCTGGTCACTGATATTTTCAATCTGATTTTTGATTCACCAGCACCATTAGCAGTAGTTGAAGGGGATCGTTTAGTCGGGGTCGTTATTCGCGGCAGCGTGTTGGAAGCATTAGCAAATACAGAAGAGGTGGCAGAACATGTTTAATATTTTACAACAAGCCTTACCTGTTGCAGATTGGGTCGAGGCATTTACAAATTGGTTAACAGGAACTTTTGCGGGACTATTCTCTGTATTGCAACACGCGGGACAATTTTTGATGGACGGTATGACCAATCTTCTGACGATGATTCCACCATTATTGTTTATTCTTGTTCTAACGATTGTCGCCTTTTTTATCTCGAATAAAAAATGGGGGCTGACAAGTTTCACCTTGATTGGTCTGCTGTTTATTTACAATCAAGGATTGTGGGCAGATCTTATGAGCACTGTTACCTTAGTGCTTTTATCAAGTCTTTTGTCAATCATCATTGGTGTACCACTAGGGATTTTAATGGCTAAAAATGAGACAGCTAAAAAAATCATCACACCGATTTTAGACTTTATGCAGACAATGCCAGGATTTGTCTATTTGATTCCAGCGGTTGCCTTTTTTGGAATCGGAATGGTACCAGGAGTGTTTGCTTCTGTGATCTTTGCATTGCCGCCAACCGTTCGTTTTACGAATTTGGGGATTCGTCAAATTCCTAAAGAACTAATAGAAGCTTCCGATTCATTTGGCGGAACGGGTAAACAAAAATTGTTTAAATTGGAATTGCCGCTAGCTAAAAGCACGATTTTAGCAGGGATCAATCAAACGACGATGTTGGCTTTGTCAATGGTCGTTATCGCGTCAATGATTGGAGCTCCCGGTCTTGGTCGCGGCGTTTTGTCCGCTTTACAACGAGCACAAGTGGGAAATGGTTTTGTTAATGGTTTAGCGCTAGTAATTCTAGCTATTATTATTGATCGCTTTACACAAAATATTAATAAACCAAAACAACATGCAACCGAAAAAATACCAAAAACTAAAAAGAAAAAAATCGGTATCACAGTAGCAGTAGTGGCTGTGGTCGCCTTGCTCGCTTCGTTTAGTCTAGGCGGGATGTCTAAAGAAAACAAAGGAACAATCAATCTGACGTACGTTGAGTGGGATACAGAAGTTGCTTCTACTCATGTCATTGGGGAAGTTTTAAAAGAGATGGGCTATAATGTCAATCTGACACCTTTGGATAATGCAATCATGTGGGAATCTGTCACAAAAGGTGAGTCCGATGCAATGGTGGCTGCTTGGTTACCAAATACCCATAAATCACAATTTGCTCAATACAAAGATCAAGTTGAGGACCTAGGCGTTAATTTAACAGGCGCGCGAGTCGGCATCGTTGTACCAGATTATATGGCAGTTGATTCGATTGAAGATTTGACAGATCAAGCAGATAAGACCATTACTGGGATCGAACCTGGTGCAGGAGTCGTCAATGCAGCTGAAGATACACTAAAAGCTTATCCAAACTTAGCAGATTGGAAAGTCTCAACGTCTTCATCAGGTGCGATGACTGTAGCATTGGGTCAAGCAATCAAAAAGAAAGAACCAATTGTTATTACAGGTTGGTCGCCTCATTGGATGTTTGCTAAATACGGTTTGAAATATTTAGAAGATCCAAAAGGTGCAATGGGAACAGAAGAAGCAATCCATACGATAGCCCGTAAAGATTTGAAAAATGATCAACCGGAAGCGTATCAAGTGCTGGACAATTTCCACTGGAACCAAAAAGATATGGAAAGTGTCATGTTAGCGATTAATGAAGGAACAGATCCTTCCAAGGCCGCTCAAGACTGGATTAAAGACCATCAAAAAGAAGTCGCAAGCTGGAAGAAATAAATAAATGCCCCAACGCTCAACTTAAAAGTTGAGTGTTGGGGCATTTTTGGTTACTGGCAGTGTATTCATTGATAATCGCTAACTATTTTTTCCCTAATTCTTCATCTTTACGAATCGTGGCATCGATACCTTTGATCACAGTCGAGATAAAGGCGTTGTCTTCTAATTCGACGATTCCTGCCACGGTTGTCCCACCAGGAGAACTAACACGATCGATAAGTGTCCAAGGATTTTCTTTGCTGTGAGCCAAGGTCTCAGCGCTACCTAAAATTGCTTGTGTAGCCATTTCTAAGGCCAAGTCTTTTGGAAGACCATTTTTTACTGCGGCACGAGCGATGGAATCAATAAATAAAAAGGCATAAGCAGGTGAGCTTCCTGCGATTGCAGTAAAAATAGAAAAATATTTTTCTTCTAGCGGCCAAGCTTTGCCTACAGCGTTAAACAGATCGATGATCAGTGACACATCTTCTTTTGTGGCAGCTGCATTTCCACAAACAGCAGCTGCGCCTTCACCGACCATTGCATTCATATTTGGCATCACACGTACTATTCGAATCGGCTGATCTGTTTCAAAGACTTCATAGATTGTTTCTGTGCTAGTTCCAGCTGCGATGGAAACGATCAATGGATTATTTTGTAAGATTGCTTCTTTTGCTTCTAGTAAGACCCCTTTAATAACATTCGGTTTGACTGCTAAAATCAAAGCGTCCACTGTTTGAATTACTTCTTGGGGATCTGTTGAAACGTGCGCACCAACTTTTTTTGCAAAGGCCTGTACTTTTTCAGTCGAGATATCGTATAAATAAAGATCTTCTGGTTGGCTAAAACCATTTTGAATCATTCCTTCAACGATTGCAGAAGCCATATTACCGGCACCGATGAATCCAATTTTCATGCTATTTCCTCCTAATTTTGTTTGCGAGATTACAATCAGCTGCTATTCAATGAAACATTCATAAGATGAATCTGAATAGTTATGTTTTAGTGTTTGAATCAAATGTCGAGACTTTAAAAACATGGTACAATCAATAAAGTAAGTATATGCTGACAGATAAGTATTTGGAATAGTTTAGATAAAGAAGAAAGTGTTCGATTTTAAGGTGGTGGCGCAGTGGATGTAACGACGGGGCAGTATACAGATTTTTATCGATTTTTAAAAACGCTGGATTGTTATCTAGTGAATGAGAATCAGATGAACGATGAGGTTCACCGTTTTAAGGAAGATCCTCAGCGAGAAATCGCTGCTTTTGTGACCAAAAAAACGTGTGACCAATTGAAGGTAACAACAGGTTTTCTTCGGATTTTATATGTGATCAATGGATCTGTAACAGCCAAGCTCGATGACTCAGAGATATGTTTGACTGCTGGAGGGCTGGTTATAACCAATACGGCGACGGATTTTAGCTATAGTGGTGAATCGACTTCTGAAATCATCGTTTTTTATTTTAAACCTAGTTATTTTACAGCATCATTATTAGGACAATTTTTTGAAGAGCCGCTGCTTTATCGATTTTTTATCGAAGCGTTGAGTGATGAATTTATAGGTATCAGCCGATATCTAGTGTATGATTTTGCCAAAACGACAGATGTCCATTTTTACGCGTTGTTGTTGTTAAAACAAATCGTTAAAATGGCCTATTTCAATAATAAAGTGACTAAGTCAGCCTTTGTACTTCTTGTCGTTGAGATCAGTCAAGCGTCCCCGGAACGATTGATCGCCAAAGATGATTTTGTCTCCAATGGACAACTGACCGAAGAGCTATTGGCTTATATCGATGCGCGTTTGGAACAAGTGACTTTAGAAGAAGTCGCACAGAAATTTCATTTTCATCCTAATTATTTATCGAGTTTATTGAAAGAAAAAACGGGTCATTCTTTTACAGAGATTGTTTTATTGCACAGAATCGAGCGCTGCAAAAATTATTTGATCCAAACAGAATTGACGGTACAAACAATCGTAGAGCGTTTAGGCTATAAAGATAAAGCATTTTTTTATAAACGTTTTAAACAGATCGAAGGCATCACACCGCGTCAATATCGGAAAAATGAAAGGAAGAAACTAAATGTATGAAGAGATTTTTGCTGAAGTCCAATTAACAGTCGTGGAACAGCCAATCGAATGGGTGGATGAGTTGCCCCTTTATCGTGGACATATCAAAGAGCTGCCGTTCATTACTGGAACAGGAGCTTCTAAAAAAGCGATGTATCGCCAATTGGCTGAACAATATCAGGAATATGCAGTATTGAATCAAGTCGAGGATAAGGATGAAGAAATGACCTCTTCTTTATTAACAGCAGATCAATTATTAAAGTATTATGATGGGGAAACGTTTGACGGCTTTTCATTGGGAGATTTGCTCAAGGATGAGTAGAGCAAATATGTATCACTTTTCTGTCATTTTCGCTAAGATGAAAAGAGAGATTCTCTAATTAGCTTGAAAAAGGAGAGAAAATCATGACACCGATTGAAACGTATATCAATGAGGCCGATAAGAAACAACAGCCAATGTTGAAGGAGCTTTACCAACTTATCAAAGAATTGGTCCCAGCAGAAACAGTTGAAAAAATTTCTTACGGAATGCCGACTTTCCATTTGAAAGAAAATCTAGTTCATTTTGGTGCAATGAAAAAACATGTAGGATTTTACCCGACGCCAAGTGTGATTGAAGCATTCAAAGAACAATTGAAAGACTATCAAACGTCAAAAGGCGCTGTACAAATTCCTTATGAACAAAAAATACCGACAGAGTTAATCAAAGAGATGATTCATTTTCGTTTAGAGGAAGTGGTGGCTAAAAATGCTTAAAGGAATCGAGATTATGCTGTATGTCGATGATGTCGCAACTTGTGCTGCATTTTGGCAAGAAGGATTGGATGGAAAAATTCTTTCACAACAAACGATGATTGACGACTCTTTCCAAGTGACCATAGAATTATTTGATGCGGTACAGCTAGTTTTATTTGAGCGACGATTTATTGAAAAATACTCTCCAGAAGTGCTAGATAATTTCCCATCTTTATTATTAAAAGTAGCGGATCTGACTGCGTATCATGAACGCTTGCAAAAAATCAGCCCAAAAGTCAATCCAATCGTCGAACAAGCAGGCAGACGATTATTCAATTTTTCTGATCCAGAGAATAATTATTTTGTATTAAGTGAAGCGCCTGACGAATAAGAATCTCACGTTGAATTTTGGCAACAATCAGCTAATTTTTAAGTATATTTAACTTATTTTCTAAAAAAATCCTTTTAAGAATATTTATTTGAGATCAAGAGGCTGTGACAGCGCATTGTTGCAGCTTTTTTTTAATTTAAATTGATTTGACAGGTTTCTTTGAATAATGTACTGTTTATTGGACGAATATCATCAAACTGTTATTTGATTTAAGTCAAACCTCATGTGAACTGTTGTATTATCTTAAAAGGAAAAGCGCTTTTATCTATTAAATTATCAAAGGAGAAAAAATTATGGTACAAATTTTGTTGGGACTGCTCGGCGTCCTATTGGTTTATTATCTTTTTTATTTTGTTCGCGATTTAGTTGCAGAACGAGGAAACTGGGGTGGAGGAAACTCTTTAGTCTCAGGTCTGATCGGTCTAGTAACAGATGCGATGGATACGTTAGGAATTGGGAGTTTCGCACCGACGACGATGTTGTTGGAAATGACGAAGCAATTAGACAACGATCGCAAGTTACCGGGAACATTGAATGTTGCCCATACTGTTCCAGTAATTATTGAAGCATTTATTTTTATTACCGTAGTAAAAGTCGCACCATTAACGCTGTTCTCACTAGTAATTGCAGCGATCGTTGGTTCATATGTAGGTTCTAAAACTGTAAGTAAATTGCCAGAGAAAAAGGTTCAATTTTACATGGGGATTGCCTTGATCGTTACGGCAGGTTTGATGGCCTTGAAACAATTAGGATTGCTTGACTTACTAGGAACAGGAAATTCATTGACTGGTTTGACAGGAATCAAATTGATCATCGGGATTGTTGGGAACTTCATCTTAGGCGCTTTGATGACAATCGGTGTAGGATTGTATGCACCGTGTATGGCTTTGGTTTATATGTTAGGTTTGAATCCATTGGTAGCCTTTCCAATCATGATGGCTTCTTGTGCAGGTTTGATGCCTGTTGCCGGCGTGAACTTCATTAAAACTGGGGATTATGCACGCAAAGTTAGTTTGGCGATTACAATTGGTGGGGTCATTGGGGTCATTATTGCGACCAAATTCGTTACTGGTCTAAACATGAATGTCTTAACATGGATCGTTATTGCCGTAGTAATCTATTCTGGTATCACTTATATCCGCAAAGGATTGCGCAAATAACAGTTAGTTGAAAAAGTTCCTTTCTTATTTTTGGAAAGGGACTTTTTTTGTGCAGAAATTTTGTTTGAATAAATAATTTGGAATGATTACAATAAGGATGATTCAAGGAAAGAGGCGATTTCATGGAATTAACGATCGATGACTTTCAATTGTTTGAGCGTGATTTTTTTGCCTTCAAGCAGTTAAAGGAATTTTATTCACTAGACGAAGTAGAGCAAATAAAACAAAACTATAAAGAACACTGGCAAAAATGGAAGACAATACAACAAACGGTAGCAAAATCATTGCCAGAAAATTACCATATGAGCAAACCTAAAATTGAAAGTTGGACCAACGGCTGGAATCTAAGAAATCATTTTTGGTGTGCCTATCGCAATCCGCAACATAGAAACCAAAATGCGTGCTTAGCAACACTGTTGAATAAAAAACAATTTCAAGTTTATTTGATGTTTCAACATTATAAAAGTGATGAACGTGCAGGAAGTTTAGCAGAATACAACGAACTGTTGTCTACGTTGCAGTCGTGGAGCAAACAAGTTGTTGATATTGAATCATACTATATTTGGCCTCAAGTAGAGCACGAGCTGACAGATCATCTGCCGCTTACAGAGTTTTTAGCAGATTACAACCAACCGGAGAAATTAAAAACGGCGATGCAAGATAGAAGTTTTCAACTAGGGAAACTAACGTTTAAAACGGAGAATACACCAGATATCGTGCAGGAAACGTTGAAAGCATTAGAAGAACTCGCACCATTATATTTTGCATTGAATTGATGTTTTTTAAGATAGAAGTATTTTTGTAAAAATTTTTATCAAGTGCTATGAAATGCCTAAGTTATGCGTATAATAAATAAGCAACATGTAAAGGAGAGCGGCATATGAAGGAACTAGACTTATCTAAATCTTTGTTCGAATTAGTTACTCTTTATCCTGAAGTCAAGGATTTAATGTATAAATTAGGTTTTGATGCAATCACAAAACCAGGAATGTTACAAACGGCAGGGCGGTATGTGACGATTCCTAAAGGGGCCAAAATGAAACATATCCCGATGGAGAAAATTATTGAGACATTTGAAGCAAACGGATTTACTGTGAAAGGAGCAAACTGATGGAACGAACAAGAGAACAGCGCCAAGAAAGAATCGTGGAGATCTTGTCACTGCTGCACAAAGGCGGTTCATTTGAAGAAGCCAAAGATCTATTTAATCAAGAATTTGAAGGTGTGGATGTCACGGAGATTACAGCGGCAGAAAAAGCGTTGATTCAAGGTGGGTTGAATCCGCAAGAAATCCAAAAATTGTGTAATATCCATGCGGCGGTCTTCAAAGGATCGATCAATGAAATCCATCGTTCGAATTTGGAACACGAACAGCCTGGACATCCGATTCACACGTTGAAATTAGAGAACCAAGTACTGCAATCTTTACTGACAGATGAGATTGATGGTCTTTTAGTAAAAATGAAAACAGGTGATTGGTCGCAAAAAGATCGTTTGCTCCATGCGTTAGAAGATCTTATGCAAATTGATAAACATTATGCTCGAAAAGAGACTTTGATTTTTTCTTATATGGAAAAATATGGAATCACAGCACCGCCAAAAGTAATGTGGGGTGTGGATGACGATGTGCGCGATCAAGTAAAAGCACTGATCCAATTAGTCAGCTCTGAAAAAGTTGCCTACAATCCCTTGTCTGAAAAATGGGAGCAGGCTAAAAATGAGATTGAAGAGATGATCTTTAAAGAAGAAGAGATCATGGCACCTATGACGCTAGATGTCTTTAGCTTGAAAGACTGGGAGAAAATCGCAGAAGATAGTTTTGATATTGGATTTGCCTTCATTCCAGAACCGCTTCCTTGGAAAGCGAGCCAATCTGCCTTAGAAAAAGAACAAGAACGGGAACCTGCACGACAATTAGCTATCCAGCAAGCCAAAGAAACCACTGAAGGAATCGCTGCTGGCCTAGCTGAAACGGCAGAAAGCACTGCGGAAGAACATTATGATTGGGAGACACAAACTTCAGCCGAAACCATCGTCTTGCCGACTGGGACAATGAAGATGGAAGAGATGATTGCGATGTTCCAAGTTTTACCCGTCGATCTGACTTTTGTAGACAAAGATGACCGCGTACGCTTTTTCTCAGAAGGCAAAAACCGCGTCTTTCCACGGACAAAATCAGTTGTTGGCCGAGAAGTCGTCAATTGTCATCCACCAAAGAGTATGCACATCGTTCAAAAAATCTTAGATGATTTTCGTTCAGGTGCTCGTTCTGAAGCAGACTTTTGGATTGATCTGCATGGGAAAAAAGTATATATTCGCTACTTCGCCTTGAAAAATGAACAAGGAGAGTATCTAGGCTGTTTAGAAGCCACACAGGATATAACTGAAATCCAAGCTATTAAAGGACAAAATCGTTTATTAGATGGAAAAACCGAATAAATAAAAAGAGTTCTCGAAAAAACGAGAACTCTTTTTTTGTCATGATACTGCTAGATTAAATAAATACCTCGTACAAAAGAGGAAAACTTGATAGTAATCAATTAGTTTTTCTAAAGGAGTCAGTAGAATAAGGGTATCAAATAAACAAGGAGGAAACAGTCATGCAAAAAGTGATTATCCAATTAGGAACACTGACTTGCCCATCATGTATGCAGAAAATCGAGCATGCGGTAAGTCAACAACCCGGTGTTGAACAAGTCAAAGTTTTATTCAATGCCAGCAAGGTCAAAGTCAATGTTCAATCGGGGACTGATCCAGCCACCTTGAAACAAGCCATTGAACATTTAGGGTATGAAGTAGAAGCCATCAAAGTGAAGGAGCTAGTATAATATGAACGTAGAAGAAAAATATCAAGCAGAACAAATCCAAAGTGATAAAGATCATCATACACCGACAGCTGGAGCGATGATTAGCCATATCTTGTCTAATCTATTTGTTCATCGAGTGAAATTACGTCAAGCCAACTACTATTTGAAAGGATCTGTCCGTGGTTTTGCTGAACCGAGACTAGTAGCGATGATTGCTGAAGAAGACCAGTTATTTGACGAATTAAGTCAGAAGGTGTTAGATGAAGGAGAACTAGTCCCCACAACATTGGAAGAGTTTACTAATTATGCCATGATCAAAGATAGCGGCAAGTTAAAATATGAAGATGCAGAAACGATCCTCAACGAATTAGTAGCAGATTTAGCTACACAAAATCTATTTATCACTCGTGGGATCGCCTTAGCTGAAAAAGAAGAAAAATTTGGTTTAGCAGAATTTCTCAAAAAACTTTATGCTTGGATCAAACATCAACTATTGATTTGGCAACGATATTTAGGAAATGATGTAAATGACGGATTAGAAGAGGACGACGAATAACTACGAATAAGTAAGAAAAAACGAGGAGGATTTCCATGAGTCAAGAACACCTATGCGTTTCTTTAGTACCGTTATTTAACCATCTAGAAGTAGCCGATCAAAGAAAAATCCACGCTTTGGTCACACATCGGATGGTTGATAAGGGCGAGCAGATTTTTACGCCAAATGGCGAGAAACAGCTGGTCATTGTTGCTCGTGGAAATATGAAAGTGTATCAACTTTCTTCAAATGGTAAAGAGCAAGTCTTACGGGTCGTAGAACCTGGTGAATACGAAGGCGAAAATCAATTGTTTGGAGTGAAAAATGATGCGCTGTTTGGTGAAGCACTAGAACCCACCGAAGTATGTATCTTAAGACAGAAAGATTTTTCAAACTTATTGCTGAAATATCCTCAGTTAAGTCTTAAATTATTAGAGATCAATGCGACCAAGATGGTGAAGACTGAACAACAAACTCAGTTTTTGATGATGGAAAAAGTAGAAGAACGTTTAGCGACTTATTTACTTGATCTAGCTAAGGTTGCCGAATCTGATAATCTGGTCTTACCTATGAAGATGAAAGAATTGGCGCTCTTTTTAGGAACGACACCAGAAACACTATCAAGAAAATTTAAATTATTGGAAAGCAAACAGTTGATCAGCCGTCAAAGACGAAAGGTCACTTTGCTTGATTCTGAGGGATTAGAAGACATCTAAATTTGCCAAAAAGAGTTGCGACGATTTTGTCGCAACTCTTTTTTGACAATGCGTATGTGTGCACGCTATTTATTTGAAGGCGTTATTGACATCATCTAACATTAGTTTAACTGATTCTAGACCACCACCGCTTAAATACCAAACATCCGACTGCAGCGGGATTACTTTTTTATTTTTCCCTGCGGTTGTTTGTGCGACTAATTCATTAGCAGCGACATCGTTGAGACTAGTGTCGCCACCGATTGCTTTTGTACGATCGATGACAAAGAGGACATCCGGATTTTTATCTAAGATATATTCGTAAGAGACGCTTTGGCCGTGAGTCGAAGCTTTGATTGTGTCATCTGATTCTGCAAAACCAAAGGTATCGTAAATGATTCCAAAGCGTGAATCTTTTCCGTAGGTAGATAACTGACCTTCATTAACTAAAACAGTTAAGGCATGATTATTACTTTCTAGCGCTTTTGTTTTCGTTTTTTTGATGCTCGTTTCCAGTGCAGCTAATTGTTTTTGTGCGACGTTTTCTTTGTCGAAGATCTGACCTAATGTTTTAACATTTTGTTTGATCGAATTCCAAGTATTGGAAGGATCAACGGCTAGATATATTGTAGGTGCGATAGCATTTAATTGCTCTAAAAAATCACGTTGCCGGCCAGAAATGATAATCAGATCCGGTTTCATTTGATTGATTTTTTCTAAATCGGGCTCTTTGATTCCACCAGCAGAATCCACATTTTTATAAGTTTTTAGATAAGCAGGTAAGTTATCTGTTGCAGCTGCTGCCACTTTATTTCCTACGCCTAGAGCATCTAAAGTATCAAGTGATCCGTTATCAAAAACGACGACTTTTTCTGGATTTTTAGGAACAGTCACTTGACCGTCAGCATCGGTTACCTCAATTGTTTTGGCATTGTTTGTTGCTGTTTTTTCCGTTGAACTTTGGGTTTCAGCATTGTTTGTCGAACCGCAACCACCCAAACTGAAACTTAGCAGCACCATAGATAATCCAACAATATATTTTTTCATTTTATCTCCTCCTGATCTAATTTAAAAATTTCTTTTGAATCTAGCGTTAACAAAATTTAGTTAAAATACATACAAAAACGTTTCCCCTCCAGTTCGCAGATTTTAATGTCCATATCGTATAGCGCATTCAAAATTTGCGGTTGAATCATCTCATTTGTTGTTCCGTGAGCAAAAAGTTGCCCTGCTTTCATCGCGACGATCTCATCTGCGTAACTTGCTGCGAAATTGATGTCATGAATAACTAAAAGAATCGTTTTATGTTCTTCTTCCACTAGTTGACGTAAGGTCTGCATCAAGTGGACGGCGTGGTTCATATCCAGATTATTCAGCGGTTCATCTAGCAGGATATAATCAGTATCTTGTGCCAAAATCATGGCGATATAAGCTCGTTGCAGTTGGCCACCAGATAATGTATCAATCCGTTCTTCTGCCATGTCCATCAATCCCAATTTTTCTAAAGCATAGTCAATCTGAGTTTGATCTTCTGCAGTTAAGCGGCCTTTTGAATAAGGAAAGCGACCAAAACTCACCAACTCACGAACAGTAATCCGTAGATTGACTCCGTTACTTTGTTTTAAGATTGCCAATTTTTTGGCTAATTCGCCAGAGCGCCAAGCCTTTACCTCATGATGGTCGAGATAAATCTGTCCAACATCGATTGTAATCAATCGACTGATCATTGAAAGCAGGGTACTTTTTCCTGCACCATTTGGACCGATAAAAGCAGTCAACTGTCCTTTTTTGATCGGCAAACAGATTTCAGAGAGCACGTTTTTGATTCCATAATTTTTTGAGACGTCTTTGATATCGATCATTTTTGTCGACTCCTTTCATAAATAATTTTCCAGATAAAATACAAACCACCGATGAATTGAGTGACGACACTGACAGTCGTTTTTAATTGAAAGACTTGTTCGACTAAAAATTGGCTGCCGACTAGAAAAATGATTCCGAGTAAAATCGCTGTTGGAAATAAATAGCGATGCCGATAGGTCGGCATCAATTGGTAACTGATATTGGCGACGATAAAACCTAAAAATGTGATTGGTCCGACAAGTGCTGTGGCTGTTCCTGTCAATAGACTGATTAAAAACAAAAGCAAAATCTGAAATCTATTGAGTGAGATTCCTAGATTTGTCGCCTGATCGCTGCCTAGATGCAAGACATCTAGATAGCGATTTGCCGCAAATAAGAAAAAGGAACCCAATAAAATAATACCAGCAGCCCAACTTAGATGAAGTGTGTTGATATTGCTGAAACTGGCAAAAAGTCGTCCTTGCAGCAAGTCATATTCGTTAGGATCCATCAACACTTGTAAGAAATTACTAGTACTACTGAACAAAGTTCCTAAGATCATGCCTAACATTAGTAAAATAAATAAATCATGCTGTTGTTTCAATAAAAGTTTAGCCAGCAGCAGACTTAAGAATGCCATCATTAAAATACTGATCAGAAAGACCGCTGTCTGTTTTTGAGCCAACATATTGACACCGCCCAGGATAAAAAAAAGTATGGTTTGGATCAAAACATATAAAGAATCCAAGCCAAGGATATTAGGTGTCAAAAATTGATTTTGAGTCATAGTTTGAAAACTTACGGTGGCCGTTCCAGTCGCTAAAGCGACCAGTAAAAAAGCCATAATCTTTTTTCCACGCAACAGCCAAGCAAATTGAAAATTACCATAGGTGTGATAGGTCAAATAAAGACCGCATAAAAGTAATGCAAGCAACAGCAATCCAAGCAACAGTAGCCCATTTTTTGAGAAGGAGCGTTTCATCCTTGTTTCCTCCTTACTAATAAGTAAATAAAGATCAGGCTGCCTAAGATCCCTACAGTTAGACTGACCGGTACTTCATAAGGAGCGATGACAACACGTGACAAAATATCACAGGTCATTAAAAATAGACTGCCGCTCAATGCAGTAATCCATAAATTTTGTTTTACGTGATCACCATAAATCAGTGAAACAATATTTGGTACGATCACTCCTAAAAAGGGAACGCTTCCTACCATAATCAAAACCAATCCACTAGCAGCAGCAACTAAACCAATTCCTGCTAGTTGAGTCAACTGATAGTGAATTCCTAAACTGATTGCTACATCTTCACCCAAGCCGACAATCGTGAAAAAATAAGCAAAAAAATAAATAATAAAAAATAATGGAATTGTCAGATAGAGCAGTTCATAGCTGCCTTTAGTCACTAATGAAAAATTTCCTTGCAACCAAGAAGACATGTTTTGAATCAATTGAAATTGATAAGCAAAAAAAGTAGCAACAGAGCCAACAATATTACCGAACATCACGCCTAATAAAGGTAAAAAAATTGGATCTTTTGTTGGTAATAAACGACTCAATCCTAAAAAGACCATCGTTCCTAAAAAAGCAAAGACAAACGCAGAAAAAGTTCTTACGGTGGTAGAAGCATTAGGTAAAAAAAGCATGACGAGTAAAATTCCCAAGCGAGCACTATCCATCGTTCCAGCCGTGGTTGGAGAAACAAATTTATTTTGAGTGAGATGCTGCATGATCAGCCCGCAAATACTCATTGTCGCCCCAGCTAAAATCAAACTGATCGTTCGCGGAAGACGTGTAGTCAAAAGAATCAGCCATTGTTGAGCATCTCCTTGCAGCAGAGCTTGCAACATCAAATCTTTTACTCCAATAAAAAGAGAGAGAGCGCTTAACAAAAACAATGTAAAAAAAATTCCTCTTTTTCTCAATAATTCACCTCGTTTATAAATGATAATGATTCTCATTCTCTATATTCATAAAGTTTAGGGGATTAGTAAAATAAATGCAAGTTGTTTTTAGCAAAAAATTTTTTCTTTTTCATAACAGAATGTGTTGAGAAAAAGAAGCAGCAGCATTAATTAAAGTGGATATTTTTCAAATATACTTAGGATGATGCGATAAAATACAACGGATTAAGTGACAAATAAAAAAATTTTCTTTTTTGTAAATTAATAAAAATTTGTTATTTATTATTGATTTATCGTGAAACAAAATGCTTTTTTATGAATAGGCATTTTGCATAAACTATTGACAGAGCTGGTCCATTTTAGGTACGGTTAGATGTGAATGCGTTATCATGAAGCGGAGGAATGTTCAATGTTCGATTTGAATGGAAAAGTAGCAGTGGTAACAGGTGCCAGTAGTGGCTTGGGAAGAGATGCGGCGATTGCATACGCAGAAGCTGGTGCGAAGGTAGTTTTGTTAGCTAGACGTTTGGAACGTTTGGAAGAATTGGCCGCAGAGATTAAAAAAATGGGTCGCGACGTGTTGGCAATCAAAATGGATGTGACCGATGAGGAAAACGTTAAAGCAGGCATTCAACAAGCTTATGAGCATTTTGGCCACTTGGATATTTTATTAAATAATGCTGGAATCGCCGTGCGCGGCGGAGTGGATTCTTTGACGGTTGAAGACTTCGACAAATCAATGGATGTCAACGTAAAAGGAATTTTCTTGGTCAGTAAATATGTTGTCACGCACATGATAGCTAATAATTACGGTAAGATCGTCAACATTGCTTCAGTCAATGCTGTTATTGCTGATAAAGAAGAGTTGTTTATTCGACATTCATACAATGCTAGTAAAGCAGCTGTTTTAGGACTGACCAAAGGGATGGCGGCTAGTTATGGGAAATATAATATCACCACCAATGCGATTGGACCTGGTTTGTTTGAATCAGAGATGACCGAAGAAACATTGTTCAAATCAAAAGATTTTTTGAATCTCTATCAAAGCTTGAATCCAATGAATCGTCCTGGCAAACACAAAGAATTAAATGGTACGATTCTTTATTTTTCAAGTGATGCATCAAGTTATACCAATGGTCAATTCATTGTCGTTGATGGCGGCATGTCGATTGTCTAAAAATTTTTAGGCACTTTCTCTGCCAGAGAAAGTGCCTATTTTAGAAAAACTATCCTTTTTTTACGTTATATTTGCTACAATTAACAAAGAATTTTTAAATTATTGTTGATGTAAAATAAGGTTGGAAGAACAGGGTGGATAGAAATGAAAGAGTGTCTCCAATGTGGTCATAAAAATCTGGAAAATGCTCATTTTTGCGAAGAGTGTGGAAATGCATTTAAAATGGATGACCTTAATGAAACAATCGAGTTGAAAAAAGAGTCTTCAGAAAATAATTCTACAAATAAACAATTTTGTCCTAATTGCGGAACAATCATCCCGCCAGATAGCCAATTTTGTACTAGTTGCGGCTATGCATTAAAAGATACACTGGGACCAATTCGCCCAGTCAAACGATCGTTATCAAAAAAACAAAAAAATGGACTTATAGCAGGTTTGCTTTTGTTGGTGTTGTTCGTCGGCGGCTTTTTATTTGGTCGTTACTATTACAGTTACCCACAACAATTAAATCGTTTTGAACAAGTTTTTGAGACGCAAGATCCAAGCAAAATCGCAGAAATCGTCACTTCAGAAGATCCTAACTATAAAGTATCAGCAGGAAATCTTAAAAAATTTATCAGCTATTATCAAGCAGATTCCCATAAAAAAGATTTTTCCGAATTTCTGGCTGATTTAAAAAATGATCCCAGTCAATTAGCCGATTTCTCCGTTCAGGGAAAAGGCCGATTTTGGGGCTTATTTCCACGCTATCAATTGGTCATTCAACCAGTCTATTTGACGATTGCTACTGATCAAGCCGATATGGAGCTATTATTAGATAATAAAAAGCTGGCAATATCTAAAGGGCATGATTATCAAACGACTTGGGGCCCGCTAACACCGGGAAATTATCAAGTTATAGGAAAGTTAGATAATGAAAAAGCAGTGGCTACTCAACAATTGATTCGTTATCATAATCCAAAATTTGAAACAGATAGTCATGTCACAATCAACTTGCACAAGATTTCTTTCAAAGTCACGTCAAATATTGACGGAGCGAAAGTTTTACTGAATGATAAAGAGGTCGGGACGATCCAAAATGGTCAGGCAGAAATCAAAGATGTCGTCTGGCATCAAGGATTAGCAGTACAATTAGCCTATGAAACAGCAAATGATCAGTTAAAAACTGATACGTATCAACTCTCAGCTGATGAATATTTGGCAGATGATTATGATGCAGATAGTTATGCTTCAGAAATCAGTCTAGATTTTGATGCGATTCAAACAAAAGCAGATGTTCAAAGTTATTTAGATGATTTGTATAGTGAATTATCATCGTATACTTCAACCTACAGTGATTTTGAGACAACAGAAAGAAGAGATTTGGCTGAGTATTTTGTCAATGGATTGGATAATACTGATGAAAAAGACTTTGAGAAATTCATCAACGATATCAAGACAAGTGATAAAAAATTACGAGTCGATGCTCAAGCCAAAGTAGAGACAGTCAGCCTAACAGGTAAAAATACTTATACTGTTCAATATTTAATCTACTACGATACGATCTACAAAGATGATACCCCAGATGTAAATCAAGTGTTCCGCTATAAAAAAGCTACGCTGTATTATAACGAAGACGAAGCCAAGTTTCAGATTGATAATCTCGGCGGCGTCGAAAACTTCGAGACAGTCGATAGCGGGGATGCTTAAAAAAAGGAATGCCTCATGAGGCATTCCTCAGACTGTAGACAAAGTCCATTTATGGATGCTGTCTACAGTCTTTTCTTTTATAATAGATTTATGAAATCGAATACAAGGAGTGATAGTTATGATGTCTAAAAACAATACGAACGGTAGAAATCAATTTGCGATGCTCACGATTGATGATCTGGTTCCTCAAGATCATCTCGTTCGAAAGATTGATGCCGCGCTTGATTTTGAATTTATTTATCCAATCGTAGAAGCCACTTACTCCGATTTAGGTCGACCAAGTATCGATCCAGTGATTCTGATCAAATTGGTGTTTATCCAGTATTTATTCGGCATCCGTTCCATGCGACAAACCATTAAGGAAGTCGACACCAATGTCGCTTACCGCTGGTTTTTAGGCTATTCCTTTGAGGAGAAAATCCCCCATTTCTCAACTTTTGGAAAGAATTATGTCCGCCGATTTAGAGAAACGACGTTGTTTGAGGAGATCTTTGCCTATATTTTAGAACAAGCAGTTAAAGCAGGTTTTGTAACAGAGGATAATTTGTATCTTGATTCTACCCACATTAAAGCCAACGCCAATAAACATAAGTTTACGAAGGAAATAACCCATGATGAAGCGAAAGCCTATCAGGATGAATTAAAAGATGAGATCAATCGCCAACGAATTGAAGCGGGAAAACGCCCTTTTACTTTGAGCCTAGAAAGAGAAGTGAAGCTGAAAGAACGAAAAATTAGTAAGGCCGATCCTGAAAGTGGCTACTATGTCAAAGGTGAACGAGAAAAACAATTTGCGTATTCTGCTCACACGGCTTGTGAGGATAATGGCTTCATCATTAGTACGATTGTGACGCCAGGAAACATTCATGATAGCCAAGTCGCCTTTCAACTCGTCAAACAATCGAAGAGACTTTTTCCTGAAATAAGCTGTGTTGTCGCTGATGCTGGGTATAAGACACCTAAGTTTGTTCATTTTTTGACTCACTTGAACCTTCGTCCTTGTTTACCTTATTCAAGACCCAAAGGGGCTATTATCAAAAACGAGTTCCTCTACGACGAGTATTTTGATTGTTATCTTTGTCCGTAGGATCAAATGCTCGATTTTTCAACGGTCACTCGAGACGGCTATCGAGAATACAAATCCAATCCAAAAGAATGTATAAACTGCCCGATGCTAAAAAAGTGTACGAAAAGTAAAAATCACCAACGAGTCATCACGAGACATGTTTGGGGAGATTTAATGGATGAAGCGGAACATCTTCGACTAACGGATCGAAATAAATTGATTTACAAAAAACGGAAACAAACGATTGAACGAATATTTGCGGATGCAAAAGAGAAGCATGGGATGCGTTGGACCAAGTATCGAAGCTTGGAAAAAGTCGCGACGCATACGATGCTGGTGTTTGCTGCAATGAATTTAAAGAAATTAGCCACCTGGCTATGGAAAGGCAAGAAGCCTTTATTTTTTTGTCCAAAATTTTGAAACGAAGTAGACAAAAGCTGTTCCAAACTCGGAATTACGAGTTTGGAACAGCTTTTGTCTACAGTCTGAGGAATGCCTCATGAGGCATTCCTTTTTATTTATGATAATTTTTCTGACCAATGTAAGGCAAGGTAATAACCAGCAATACCCATACCAATTACGAAACAAGCGGCATCAAAACTGTTCACATCTGGTTTGAAGAGTGCATAGATCATCACTGCCACGAGCCAATTTGTAACGCCCCATAAAACATTTATCGGCGCAGAAGCCAGTTTTTTCCAAGGGACAGCCCATTTTTCAGCAGTGATTCCTTTAATAAAGTGTGGGACCCCGTTTGCAAATAACATGCCCAGAACGATACAAATAATTGAATCCATCGTATTTTTCTCCTTCATTTGTGTTCAATCTGTAGTATACCGCTTTTTCTCAAATTTTTCTTGCTTATTTTGTAAGAGACTCAGATAACTTGAAAAAAGGGAGCGGATTACTCCACCCCCAAAAGCCACTTTCTAAAAACCGTTTTTTTCTAGTTTCCACCCATTAGAAAATCAAGAATATTCCATCCATCAGACGTTGTATCACGATAAAGCTCAGTATAGCCGCAACGGGTGCAGCTGATCGTAGTAAATTTTTTGTTTTGGACATCAAAAATTTTTGCGAAATTTCCACCAGTTGCTTGGAACTGATCAGAAGTGTAGTGTTGTCCGCCACATTTAGTACAAATATATTGTTTCCGTTCCATCCTTTTCACGCTCCTCTTGGTTAATTCGATTATAGCAAATCTCTGACTGGATTCATCCGACTTTAGGCGTATCTATATTGATACCGTCAGTAAATATTTCATAAAGAGAAGGATCAGTTAAATGACAGACACAAATTTTTGGCTAAAATGATGTGATTTAAAAAGTTAATAATCGAAACGATGACGCTGAAAATCTTTTATTTTTTATTCCATCCATTAAATGACTTATTTAAAGGGCTTTGCTTTTAAGATTTCTCTTTTCTGTTTTATAATAGAGGGCATAAGTAGGAAGTGAGTGAACAACATGGAAGAGAAAAAAACGCAAGGATCGGTGGCGGTGTTGGCAGCGTTGTTAGCCAATGTACTAGTGGCGATCAGCAAATTCATCGGATATATGCTTAGCGGCAGTGCTGCGATGATGAACGAAAGTATCCACAGTGTCGTGGATTGCAGCAATCAAATTTTATTATTATTCGGCAATCGCCGGGCAGCCAGAGGGCAAAGTGAGCTGCATCAATTTGGCGAAGGACGAGCAAAATATTTTTTTAGTACAATCGTAGCGACCATGCTATTTTTTGGTGGGGGCGCGTTAGGAATCTGGGAAGCGTTGGAAAAGTTGTTTCATCCTAGCCACGAAGTCACAAATCCGTGGATTATACTGGGGATTTTGCTTTTTGGGATCTTAGTTGAAAGTAGCTCTTTACGAGTGGCAATCAAAGAGATTCGGGAATTAAATACGGAAAAATTATCATTGGTTCGTTTTTTGCATGAAAGTCGTCACAGTGAGATCTTGATTATTTTTACAGAAGATTTCTGTGCGGTGATTGGTTTAGTCTTGGCAGTGATCGGGACAGTGTTGACGATGGTGACGGGAAATCCAATGTTTGATGCATTAAGTGGGTTATTGATTGGGTTGATGTTATTGTTTGCGTCAATCTTCTTAGCGCGTGAATTTTATAGCTTGATCATCGGCGAAAGTGTTTCTAAAAATGATTTGTTGAAAATCGAAAATGCCTTTAAACGGGTTGAAGTGAAGAAAGTGATTGATATTAAAACAGTTCATTTAGGCCCGACTGAAGTCATGATCGCAGCTAAGATCGATATTGCAGATTCGTATGAAGGTGTTAGTTATGACGTAGTCAATCAGATTGAACGGGTGATTCGTCGAGCGTTGCCAGATAAAAAGGCGTATATTTATATCGAGACCGACGAGTTCGATCCTGACTATGATCGGAAACGGCAAAATCAATCGGACACATAATTTTTGTGTCCGATTTTTGTTCATTTGAAAGGAGGGACAAGAGATGTCTTCACTACGTTTTTTCTTTACCTATTCAAGAGAGTTTTTACGCCATTGGGGAAGTTACATTCTTTTGATTGTTGGCACGAATATTGTTTTAGAAATGGTAGTTATTCCTTGTGTTCAGTTTTTGATCGCATTTATTTTAAAACAAGGGGAGATCCCTTATGTTTCAAATACGAATATCTTAATGATTTTCACCCGGCATCCTGCTGTTCTAGCGGCTTTATTGTTGCTATTAGCCTTAGTGTTGACACTGATTTTTTTGCAATTCACGTTTCAATTATTTGGGATCAAAAGTATTCAAACGAAAGAAGATCGTTCGTTGTGGGAGCTTTTTAAGCAGTCTTTGTATCACATGCGGCACTTACGTCCTGGAACGTTCTTTTTCTTTCTATTTTATTTTTTATTGATCCTGCCGTTTGCTAATGCAATCTTTCGCACACCATTGCTGAGTAAAGTCACGATTCCGGTCTTTATTTTAGACTATCTAAGTGAGAATCTATTGTTTCTGCTATTGTTATTGTTTGCGTCATTAGTAGTCACCTATATCGGAATTCGACTATTGTTTGTCCTCCCCTTGATGATTTTTTCTGATCAATCTCCTAAACAAGCGGTCGCTAAAAGTTTGGCACTGACGTATCATCGTTTTTGGCATTATGCTTGGCGGATCTTTATCTTAACGATCTTTTTAACCGTAGTTTCTTATATAGGTTATGGGGTAAGTTTTGTATTACAAGCTGTTTTGGATCTGCTGCCTCGTCCGTTTCCTGCAGTCGGTGCAATGGTAACACTGACGGGTATCCAATTTTTTAGTCAATTGACGCTAGCTTGGGCGACGGTGTTGTATTTTAGTATCTTAGTTCAAAAATTTTATCCTCTAGTAATTAGTGGCGAACGTCCGTTGCAAATGATTCGCCCTAGTTTGTGGACACGAATAGCCGCGGTCATCTTGTGTATTTTCTTTGGTGGTTCGTTGCTGTTTAACAATGTTCTTTATTTATCTGGATTAAATGATTCCATCCCGCTAACTATTTCTCATCGCGGTGTGGACAATGGCAATGGTGTACAAAATACGATTCCTGCAATGGCTGCAACGATCCAAGAAAAACCTGATTATATCGAAATGGATGTTCAAGAAACCAAAGATCATCAATTTGTTGTTTTTCACGATGAGAACTTAAAAAAATTAACAGGAGAAGATAAAACTACTCATGATCTGACATTAAGTCAGCTGCAAACGATTCAAGCAGTTGAAAATGGACATGTTGCGCCGATTGCAAGTTTTGATGATTATTTGGCTTTTGCCAATAAACACCAACAAAAGTTATTGATCGAGATTAAAACAACTTCTGCCGATTCTAAGCGGATGTTGGATCGATTTATCAAGAAGTACCAGCAAACCATCTTGACTCATCATCATCGGATTCACTCGTTGGATTATGAAGTTGTGACTGGATTAAAACAAAAAGCACCTAAATTGTATGTCAGCTATATCTTGCCGTATAATTTAGTCTTCCCCCAAACATCGGCCAATGGATATACGATGGAAGAGACAACTTTGACAGGAGATTTTGTCCAACGCGCCCATCAGGGGAAAAAAGATGTCTATGCTTGGACAGTCAACAATGCAGATGCGATGGATCGAATGGTATCGCTGAATGTCAATGGCATCGTGACGGATGATCTTAAAACGTTGCAAAAACAAATCAGAACATATAAGGATAATCCTTCTTATGCCAAACGAATCGATATTTATATCAATCGTTTACCGTCACTGGATGAACGAATCAGTGAGAAATAATTTTACCCGCAGAAAATTCATTAAATTTCCATAGAGTTTTCGTAAAAGATTTTCGAAGTGCTGCTTGCTCTATGGTAGAATAGCAATATATTTCACAAAGGAGTTTGAGATGAAAAAACGAGGTTTTGAAGTAATTACAGCTTATCAAGATAAGGCAATCCATTTGCCAAAAAGAGCAACGAAAAATGCGGCAGGTTATGATTTTGAAGCTGCAGAAGATATCGTAATTCCAGCAATTTGGAAACAAATCATCCAACATTTTTCAAAAAATTCAGCAGTTGCTGAAAAAATCGTCAAACCGGTTTTAGTTCCTACAGGAATTAAAGCGTACATGGGTCAGGAGGAATACTTGCAGCTAGCCAATCGTTCAAGCAATCCGCTGAAGCGTTTTTTGACCTTGAGTAACGGTGTAGGTGTGATTGATAGCGATTATTATAATAATGCGGATAACGAAGGCCACATCATGTTTCAATTTTCAAACTTTGGTTTGACCGATGTTCAAATCAAAAAAGGCGAACGGATCGGTCAAGGGGTCTTTTTGCCGTTTTTAAAAGCCGATAACGATGAAGCCGTGATTGAGCGAACTGGTGGCTTTGGTTCTTCAGATAAGCAATAAAAAATTATTCAAACAAGTGAGGCGAATGTTTTGGCCAAAAAAACCAAGACACAATTTATCTGCCAAGAATGCGGTTATGTTTCGCCTAAGTATTTAGGCCGATGTCCTAACTGCGGCAATTGGAATACAATGGTGGAAGAAGTTGAACAAAATACAGAAGATCGGCGGAATCGGGTTAGTTTGACTGGTGAACGGGCACAGCCGACTAAATTAAAAGATGTCGTCTTTAAAAAAGAAACACGTGTTCAAACGGAACTGGTCGAATTAAATCGAGTTTTAGGCGGCGGTGTAGTTCCAGGTTCATTGGTACTGATCGGCGGCGATCCTGGTATCGGAAAATCTACGCTGCTGTTGCAAGTATCCCATCAATTAGCCGCAACTGGCGGTACAGTTTTATATGTTTCCGGGGAAGAAAGTGCTCAGCAAATAAAATTGCGAGCAGAGCGGTTAGGTTCTAGTGAGACTGATTTTTATTTATACGCAGAAACAGATATGGGTGAAATCAGTCGGACAATCGAAAATCTAAAGCCAGATTATGTGATTATTGATTCAATCCAAACGATGACGCAGCCGGATATTTCTAGTGTTGCTGGTTCGGTCAGCCAAGTTCGTGAAACGACTGCAGAATTATTGAAGCTGGCAAAAACGAATGGTATCGCAATTTTCATTGTCGGTCATGTAACAAAAGAAGGAAATATCGCTGGACCGCGTATGCTAGAACATATGGTTGATACTGTTTTATATTTTGAAGGAGAAAAACACCACAGTTTTCGAATTTTACGGGCTGTAAAAAACCGTTTTGGTTCTACGAATGAGTTAGGCATCTTCGAAATGCGCGAACAGGGGTTAGTCGAAGTCGCCAATCCTTCGCAAGTTTTTTTAGAAGAACGTTTAGAAGGAGCGACAGGATCGGCCATCGTCGTAGCGATGGAAGGCAGTCGGCCGATTTTAGTTGAGGTGCAAGCTTTGGTGACACCGACTGTTTTTGGTAATGCCAAACGAACAACGACAGGACTAGATTTCAATCGGGTATCTTTGATTATGGCAGTCTTAGAAAAACGTGCGGGTTTATTGCTCCAAAATCAAGATGCCTACTTAAAAGCTGCCGGTGGTGTAAAGCTGAATGAACCAGCTATCGATTTAGCTGTTGCAGTGGCGATCGCTTCTAGTTACAAAGAAAAAGGGACTGAAGCGACTGAATGCTTTATTGGTGAAATTGGCCTAACGGGTGAGATCCGCCGAGTCAGCAGTGTCGAACAACGAATCAAAGAAGCAGCTAAGTTAGGTTTTAAAAAAATCTATCTACCTAAGAACAATATGGGCGATTGGAAACCACCTAAAGGAATCGAATTGATCCCGGTGGCGACTTTAGCAGAAACATTAAGAAAAGTCTTTCGTTAATAAATTGAGTAGTGCCAGAATGGATTTCTGGCACATCGATTCAAAACAATTTATTATGAAAATATCAATAGAATTTAGGAGGGATGGCATGCAAAAACGTGTGTTGACAGTAATGGTTTTACTTGTTGGAGTTAGTTTGGGAATCACATTCTTACCAGCAGCATGGACAGCGATTGGCTATGCAGACAACATATGGCTGAATAATTCACTTACAGATGGCCTAATTGGTGCAATTATTTTTTATTTTATTTCTTTGGCGATCGTAGAACCAATCTCGGTTGGAGTGAAAAGAATTGAAAAACGATTAAATGAATTCAGCTTAACTTATATCTTATTTGGAGTGGTCGGTGCAATCTTAGGATTGACTTTAGGATTGATTGGGACGACCCCTTTGTATCAGATTCCGATTCCATTCATCAATAACGCATTACCGATTTTAATCATGTTATTGTTAGGGTATCTAGGTTTTCGAATGGGAACGACTCGGATTGATGAATTGAAGAAATTTTTCAGCAGTCGAAACAAAAAAGCCGAGACAAATGAAGGGGAAGTGCTTGAACGCAAAGCCGATGATCACTTTCATAAATACAAAATCTTAGATACGAGTGTCATTATTGATGGTCGGATCTATGATATTGCAAAGACCGGATTTTTAGAAGGGGTATTGATGATTCCTAATTTTGTGTTGTATGAATTGCAATACATCGCCGATTCAGGTGACAGCTTGAAACGTGTCCGAGGCCGTCGCGGATTAGACATTTTGAACGCATTGCAAAAAGAAGAAGGAATCGCTGTTGAAATGTACGATGGTGATTTTGAAGACATCAGCGAAGTAGATAGCAAGTTAATCAAATTAGCTAAATTATTGGATGGTGTAATCGTAACGAACGATTACAACTTAAACAAAGTTTCTGAATTCCAAAATGTCGCTGTTTTAAATATCAATGCGTTAGCAAATGCAGTGAAGCCAGTCGTGATCCCTGGTGAAAATATGAATGTTTTAGTTGTAAAAGCCGGGACTGAACGGCAACAAGGGGTTGCTTATCTAGATGATGGTACGATGGTCGTCGTAGAAGATGGCCAGCATTACATGAATGAACGAATCGAAGTTGTGGTAACAAGTGCCTTACAAACGGCTGCCGGACGGATGATTTTTGCTAAACCAGCGCATTCAAGCCGTAACATCAAGGATGAATCGCCAGAAAAAAAATTAGATTACACCAATGAAAAAGCGGCAAAATAGCAGTGCAGCTTTACTAAACAGTCGATTGATTGTACAATTTGTGTTGAGTAGTAAATGATTTTGATTTGCTAAATAAGCAGGAAAGAGGAACTAAAATATGTCGAAAATTCGTGTGCGTTACGCACCCAGTCCAACCGGACACTTACACATCGGAAATGCACGAACTGCTTTGTTCAATTACTTATTTGCGCGCCACAATGATGGAGATTTCATTATTCGAATCGAGGATACGGATTTAAAAAGAAATATCGAAGGCGGCGAGAAAAGCCAATTAGAAAATTTAGCTTGGCTGGGAATCAATTGGGATGAATCGCCAGAAAATCCTGGTGAATATGGTCCATATCGTCAATCTGAACGACGTGAGATTTATCAACCATTGATCGATCAATTACTAGCTAGCAATTTAGCTTACAAATGCTACTGTACATCTGAAGAGTTGGAAGAAGAACGCGAAGCGCAACGTGCCCGCGGCGAGATGCCTCACTATTCAGGAAAATGTGCACATTTGACACCAGAAGAACAAGCCGAAAAAGAAGCAGAAGGCTTAGAAGCAGTAATCCGTTTTCGTGTTCCTCGCAACACTAGCTTTGCTTTTGAAGATATGGTCAAAGGTGAGATTAGTTTTGAATCTGACAACATCGGCGGCGACTTTATCATCCAAAAACGTGATGGGATGCCAACATATAACTTTGCGGTAGCGGTAGATGATCATTTGATGAAAATCACTCATGTTTTGCGTGGTGACGATCATATTGCCAATACGCCAAAACAATTGATGATCTATGATGCTTTTGGTTGGCCGCGTCCAACATTTGGTCATATGACATTAATCATCAATACCGAGACTGGTAAAAAATTAAGTAAACGCGATGAAAGCATTTTACAATTTATTGAACAGTATCGTGAATTGGGCTATTTGCCAGAAGCAATGTTCAACTTTATCACGCTTTTGGGCTGGTCACCAGTTGGAGAAGACGAGATTTTCTCACAAGAAGAATTGATCAAGCTTTTTGATACAAAACGATTAAGCAAATCTCCTGCTGCATTTGATCAGAAAAAATTAGAATGGGTCAACAACCATTACATCAAAGCACTTGATTTGGATAAATTAACTGAATTATGCTTGCCTTATTTAATCAAGGCTGGTAAAGTCGAAGAAAATCCGACACCAGAACGCAAAGCTTGGGTGAAACGCGTAGTCAGCTTATACCAACCACAAATGAGTTACACTGCTGAGATTACCGAAATTTCTAGTTTGTTTTTCCAAGATCAGCTTGAACTAGATGAGGCTGCTAAAGAAGTTTTAGCAGGTGAGGATGTTTCGACCGTATTGAATGCGTTCAAAGCACAATTAGAAGCATTGGAAACAGTGGATGCACCAAGCGTTTTAGCAGCAATCAAAGCTGTACAAAAAGAGACGGGTGTAAAAGGGAAAAATCTTTGGATGCCGATTCGAGTAGCAGTTAGCGGAATGGTACATGGTCCTGAATTGCCAGAAACGGTTGAATTATTAGGTAAAGAAAAAGCTTTAGCACATTTAAATCAAGTACTCTAAACATAATGAAGAGAAGAAGTAGCAAACAACGATTTTTCAGAGAGACCACGGCTGGTGAGAGTGATCAAATCAATGTTTGCGAAATGCATCTCGGAGTGGTCTTAGCGATATGTAGCTAAGGACGGTTCACAGACGTTACCTGTTTCAAGGCATAACTGCAAACAAAAGTGGAACCACGTAAAAGCGTCTTTTGAGGAAACTCAAAGGACGTTTTTTTTATTCACTAAGATACATAACAACGCAATGTTGAGTGAAAACAACGACTCTCAGTAAAGAAATATTTTTTACGTGAGAACATAACTAATCGAACAATATAGAACGTATTACAGAAAATAATTGCCTTAAATGTCAGTAAATTTATTTTGTTGGACGACAGCAGATTCATAAAATGGGATTTTTTAGAAAAAACAAATGAACACGAGGAGTTGAAGTAAATGGGGTGGTGGCAAGAAGCAATCACAGCAGCAAAAAAAAATGATCCGGCAGTCAAGTCGGGATTGGAAGTGGTTCTCACTTATCCGGGAGTCCATGCATTATTTTTTCATAGATTTTCACATCTTCTTTATCGGCATCGACGCTTTCTATTAGCACGAATCCATTCGCAAATTTGGCGTTTTTGGACAGGAATCGAAATCCATCCTGGTGCACAGATTGCCCCCGGGGTTTTTATTGACCATGGAATGGGTGTAGTAATCGGTGAAACAGCTGAAATCGAACGAGATGTAGTTTTGTTTCATGGAGTGACATTAGGCGGAACAGGAAAAGATACCGGAAAACGTCATCCAACTGTACGTCAAGGAGCGTTTATTTCGGCCAATGTCCAGATCTTAGGTCCGGTTGAAATTGGGGCAAATGCTAAAATTGGTGCAGGTGCTGTCGTTTTAAAAAGTATACCAGCGGATACAACTGCTGTAGGGGTACCGGCAAAAGTAGTAAAAATAAAAGGAAAGAGGGTTCCACATGATTAAAATACACAATACGTTGACACGAGAAAAAGAACTTTTTAAACCCATCGAAGAAAATAAAGTCCGAATGTATATCTGCGGACCGACTGTTTATAACTATATCCATATCGGAAATGCTCGTAGTACAATCGCTTTTGACGTGATACGACGATATTTTGAATATCGCGGCTATGAAGTGAACTATGTATCGAATTTTACCGATGTAGACGATAAAATCATCAAAGCAGCAAAGGAATTAGCAATCACCGCTCCTGAAGTTGCTGATCGTTTTATTGCAGCTTTTGAAGAAGACACTGCGGCATTGAACGTCAAACCTGCGACTTTGCATCCGCGAGTAATCAATCACATTCCAGATATCATTGCATTTATCGAGATATTGATTGAGAAAGGCTATGCTTATGAAGCGCAAGGAGACGTTTATTATCGGACGCGTAAATTTGCCCACTATGGTGAATTAAGTGATCAATCAATCGATGAATTAGAAGTTGGTGCTAGTCAACGTACTGGTGCAGAACAAGCGATTAAAGAAGATCCTTTAGACTTTGCTTTATGGAAAAGCGCAAAACCCGACGAGATCTCTTGGACGTCTCCTTGGGGTGAAGGTCGTCCTGGTTGGCACATCGAGTGTTCTGTGATGGCGACAAAACACTTAGGTGATACAATCGACATTCATGGTGGCGGACAAGATTTAGAATTTCCCCATCACGAAAATGAGATTGCTCAAAGTGAAGCAAAGACCGGTAAACGATTTGCCAATTATTGGATGCATAATGGGTATGTAACAATCGGTGAAGATGATGTGAAAATGAGCAAATCACTTGGCAATTTTGTGACTGTTCATGACTTAGTTAAAGAAATCGATCCGCAAGTGTTGCGTTTCTTTATGGCAACGACACAGTATCGTCGTCCGATTCGTTACAGTCAGGCAACAATAAAAGATGCTCAAGCCAATTTGCAAAAATTACGGACGACTTTTGAAAATGCAACGTTCCGACAAACGACAGCAGAAGTCTCTTTGTCAGATGATCAAGAAAAGTTAGTTGAATTGCAGGAATTGAAAGGTCGCTTCATCGAAGAGATGGATGATGATTTTAATGCAGCAAATGGGATTACAGTTGTTTATGAAGTAGCAAAATGGTTGAACCATTACAGTGAACAAAAGCAAGTATCAGCAGCTATTTTATCAGCGGCATTGGATGAATTTTTACAAATGTTGACCGTTTTTGGTATCGAATTTCAAGCAGCCGGATTATTAGATGCAGAAATTGATCAATTGATCGAAGAACGGAATCAAGCAAGAAAAGATAAAAATTTTGCTCGCAGTGATGAGATCCGCGATCAATTAAAAGAACAAGGAATTATTTTAGAAGACACGCCACAAGGTGTCCGTTGGAGACGAGCATAATGACAGATTATAAACAATTGAATGCACTAGCACTGGCGTATGTAGGCGATGCAATCTATGAAACATATGTCCGAGACCATCTTGTGCAAAATGGCCAGACCCGGCCTAATAAACTACACCATTTAGCGACACATTATGTTTCGGCTAAAGCTCAAGCAATGTTGATTCAAAAAATGTTGGATGAAGATATGTTGTCAGAAGAAGAACAGGGAATCTATCGCCGAGGACGAAATGCCAAAAGTTATACTTCCGCCAAAAATACTACGATCATGACTTATCGTATGTCCACAGGTTTTGAAGCATTGATGGGTTATCTACATTTATTGAAACGGCAAGAACGATTAGAAGAATTAATCACATGGTGTTTAGAGAAAGCAGGTGAAGCAAATGAAGGATAAAAAACAATACCGAGGAAATGACCGACGCACTCAGCAAAAAAATGACCGCTCTAAGAGACAGCGTAAAGAACAAGTCGAGGTAGCAGAATCAGAAGAAAATAATTTTGCCTTTGGCCATCATGCCAGCGTAGAAGCATTACAAGCTGGTCGAGGGAATAAATTATTTTTACAAGAAGATGCTCACGGAGACAAGATTGATCTATTAAAAAAACTAGCTAAAGAACAAGCAGTCCCGGTAAAATGGGTACCAAAACAAAAATTAGATACATTAAGTGATGGTGGTGTCCATCAAGGAGTCGTTTTAGGGATTACCCCGTATGAATATTTAACGTTAGAAGATTTATTAACAAAGGTTTCCTCAGAGGAAGCCCCTTTTCTACTTATTTTAGATAGTTTAGAAGATCCTCATAATTTTGGATCGATTTTACGAACAGCTGATGCCAGCGGCGTATCTGGAGTGATCATTCCAAAACATCGTTCCGTTGGGATTACACCAGTTGTGACCAAAGCATCGACAGGTGCGGTAGAATACGTGCCGATTGCACGAGTAACGAACCTGTCACAAAGTATCAAGCAATTAAAAGAAGCTGGTTATTGGATCTTTGGAACTGATATGGACGGGACTGATTATCGTCAATGGAAAGTTGCTGGACCGATTGCTTTGATTATCGGCAATGAAGGCAAAGGGATGAGTGCTGGTTTGAAAAAGGAAGTCGACGAGATGCTGACGATTCCGATGACTGGGCATGTTCAAAGTTTGAATGCAGGAGTTGCTGCGGGGCTATTAATGTACGAAGTCTTCCGAAAGCGAAGTGAATCGTAATGAAAAAACAATTACTGATCGTTGACGGATATAATATGATCGGGGCTTGGCCTGAATTGACTGCCTTGAAAAATCAAGATCGATTAGAAGAAGCGCGAGAGGCACTATTATTTCGTCTTTCTAACTTCGCGAAATATCAAGGATTGGAAACAATCGTTGTTTTTGATGCGCAATTTGTTCCAGGAATTACACAAAGTTATAAAAAATATCAGCTGACAGTAGTTTTTACAAAAGAAGACGAAACCGCCGATAGTTACATCGAACGGATCGCTGGCGAGTTGAATGATCGGTTGACACAAGTGACCGTAGCAACGAGTGATTTGGCTGAACAATGGACGATTTTTTCACAAGGGGCTCTTCGGACATCTGCACGAGAATTGTATAAAACGTTGCAACAAACTGAGGCGTTGATCACAGGTGATACTGAAGATACGCATTTTAAAAATTTTCGTCGTAATTCTCCATGGAATAATGAACAATTACAAAAATTGTCACAAAAATTGGACGAATTGAGCCAAAAAAAATAAATCGATGAACAATCCCTCCCTCTTCTTTACTCAACGTGTATGCTTGAAGTGGTTGAGAGGAGTGGAGAAAATGGAAGAAACAACGCATTTGGAAACAATCGATGGTGCTGCTTTTGAAAAAATGTTCAGTCAGTATTTGCCAATCGTATACAGTATGCAGTCACGGTACCTCATTCGTGATTTCGATTACGATGATTGGCTGCAAGAAGGACGAATCGCGTTAAATGATGCCTTGCAAAGTTATCGCTTGGGACGTGGGACGACGTTTGGCCTTTATTACAAGATGATTTTTGAAAATCGCATCCGTTCTCTTTTGCGGCGGCAGCAGGCCCAAAAACGCTTCGCACAACAACAAGCTGTGTCGATTGAAAAAGTTGGATTAGAGGCCTTCAGCGAACAATTTCATTACCATGAGTGTATGGAAGAGAATATCTATATCAGTGAAATGTTATTAGCTGGAGAAGTGACACTTTCTTCTTTGGAAAATTGTTCATTGTACTATTATTTAAAAGGAGAAGACCCAGCTATGATCGCACAGCGCTTGGATGAATCTGAAAAAGCGATTCATAATGCACTGAACCGTGCGAAAAATAAACTAAAAAAGAAACTAACTACTATAAAAATATAATGGAAACCAATGATTTTCTGATGGACAGATAGAAAGTTGCAAATCTTTTTATCTTATGATAACATTGTAAAGTTTTGGATTTGTGCTATAATGTATATTGAGGTGAACTGTATGCCAACAACTTTAGCGTCTATCAAGAAAAATTTGGAAGATCGTATTGGTGCGCCAATCATGCTCGTAGCTCAAACCGGGCGCAAGCGTCAAACGCAACGCAAAGGGATCTTAACTGAGACATACCCTTCCGTGTTTGTAGTAGATTTGGACCCAGAGGAAAATTCTTTCGAACGTGTTTCATACAGCTATTCCGATGTATTGACTCGCACAGTAGAAATCGAATTTCTAACAGAAGCAATTTAAAAACCATGGAGCGATTGCTCCATGGTTTTTATTTGTCCTTAGTTGAGGCTTTTTTTTGTTCAACTAAAAGATCACGAATATCTGCTAAGTAATCTTCGGCTGTTGGAATTTGAACTTCAGGAACGACAGCTTCTTTTTTAGCAGCAGTGTCACGAGCTTTGTTTGCGGCTTTAACGATTAAGAACAATACAAAACCAGTAATAACAAATGTGATCAAAGCACTAACGACATCGCCAAAAGCAAAAGTCACCCCTTTGACAGGTGTCCAATCTAAGACAGACATGGCTTCGTTTAGATCTTTTCCTTTAGTAAATAATGAAACAATCAATCCGACTAGCGGTGTGATCAATCCATTGACGACATTCGTGACGATCGCGGTAAAAGCAGTCCCGATTACCACACCAACGGCAAGGTCGATGACGTTGCCGCGCATCAAAAATTCTTTAAATTCTTTAAACATTTTGTCACTCCTCTTTTTCTTTTCATTTTCAGTATAACGAAAGAAGAAAAAATTTGAAATAAAAGTGATTGCCAGCCAATGCCAGACTCGGTTCTTCGCTTATGCCTGTGCTATAATTGACCTTAATGAAAAAACAAAAATGAGAAGGAACAACCAGATTTTTTTATCAAAAATATAGTTAATAAGGAGCTTTGTAATGATCGAATTAAAAAAAGGTGTGCGCCTACATGTCATCACAACCAAAAAATATAAAACGATTCAAGTCTATGGACGTTTTACTACTCGTTTAACGAAAGAAATTATGACGAAACGAGCATTGTTAGCGAATTTATTGGAGACCAACTCTTTGTATTATCCTGACCAAACCAAATTAAGCGGCCGATTAGCAGAATTATACGGTGCTAGTTTTGGATTGAATGTCGGACGTAAAGGCAATCTGCATTGGCTGGATGTTGGTTTAGGTGTCGTTAACGGAAAGTATGTCGATGATCCAAAGCTTTTATCTGAAGCAGTAGATTTTTTACAAGAAGTACTGTTTTATCCTAATATTCATAATGGAAAATTTGATGAACAGACGTTCCAATTAGAAAAGGAAAACTTGCAAAGCTATATCGAAACGTTACAAGAAGATAAACAAACGTTGGCTTCTTTGAAAATCAAGGAAACGTACTTTACGGATGAAGCCCAAAAATTACCAAGCTTTGGTACAGTAGCTGATTTAGCAAATGAAACCAGTGAATCATTAGCGGCGTATTATCACACGATGATTACTCAAGATCAAGTGGATTTGTTTGTTATAGGTGATGTAGAGGAAAAAGAAGTTGCAGAGCTGTTCCAGCAATTGCCTTTTGCAGAACGAGAAGAAGATTTTCCAGCAATCTATTACTATCAGACCAAGGATAATGTGATTCGTGAGCAACAAGTGCAAGAAGCTGTGGTCCAAGGGAAATTGAATCTAGCTTATGCGACAGATGTGTATTATGAAGATAGTGATCGTTTTGCATTGCTAGTTTTTAACGGTTTATTTGGTGGATTCCCTCATTCAAAATTATTCATGAATGTACGAGAGAAAGCGAGTTTGGCGTATTATGCTTCAAGTTCATTTGATACTTTTCGTGGATATTTACAAGTCCAGACAGGGATTAACAGTGCTAACCGAGAAAAAGTGCTGCATTTGATCAATGAACAATTGATTGAATTACAAGCCGGTGATTTTACAGAATTGGCGTTCCAACAAACAAAGGCGATGTTGAAAAATCATTATTTGTTGGGGTTGGACAGTATGCAAAATACAATCGAGACAACGTATTTGGCACAATGGTTGCCAAAAAGTAAACTGACAGACGAGGAATGGTTGAGACGCTTGGCAGCTGTGACACCAGAAGATGTTCAACATGTCGCAAAAAAAATCCGTCTGCAAGCAATCTTCTTTTTAGATGGAGGACAATAAAATGGATAAAGTGACTTATCAAAAAATCAATGAAACCTTGTATAAAGAGATTTTGCCTAATGGCTTGACAGTCTATTTATTGCCTAAAGCGGGGTATCATAAGACGTATGGATTATTTAGTACTAATTACGGCTCAATCGATAACGAGTTCATTCCACGGGGTGGGACAGACTATGTCAAGGTCCCTGATGGCATCGCTCATTTTTTAGAGCATAAAATGTTTGAAAAAGAAGACGGTGATGTTTTTCAAAAATTTGGTGAACAAGGAGCTTCTGCTAATGCATTCACCAGTTTCACTCGAACTAGTTATTTATTTTCTACTACAGATCAATTGGAATTGAATCTAGCAACATTAATCGATTTTGTTCAAGCACCGTATTTTACGGAAGAATCTGTTCAAAAAGAACAAGGCATCATCGGTCAAGAAATTCAAATGTATCAAGATGATCCAAGTTGGCAACAATTTTTTGCTATTTTGAAAAATATGTATCCTAAACATCCGCTGCACATCGATATTGCTGGTACGATTGATTCGATTGCAGATATCACTGTCGAAGATCTGTATACTTGTTACAATACTTTCTATCATCCTAGTAATATGACATTATTTGTTGTAGGGAAATTGGAACCAGAAACTTTGATGGCATTCATTCGTGAAAATCAAGCAGCCAAAACGTTTGATATACCTGAACCAATCCAACGACGTTTTCCAGAAGAGACGTCAGATGAGATCGTCAAATTCAGCAAAGAACAAATGTCGATTACAGTACCCAAAGCAATCATTGGTATCAAAGGGCTGGCAGAATTGCCCCAAGACGATAAACAGCGGTTGATCTTCAAAATCTCAATGGATCTGCTATTCCAATTATTGCTCGGGCCAACTTCGAAAAATTATTTGCATATGTACAATGAAGGACTATTAGATGACAGTTTTGGTTTTGAATTTTCACTAGATCGTAGTTTTTATTTTGCAGATTTTGGCGGAGACAGTGAAAAACCAGAAAGATTAGCAGAGCGGTTGACAGAGATCTTATTACAGTTTGCCAACGATCCTGAAGTGAACGAAAAAAATCTAGCCTTATTAAAGAAAAAAATGTTAGGAAAATATTTCCAATCATTGAACTCGCTAGAATATGTCGCCAATCAATTTACTCAATCTCTGTTTGGCGAGTGGACATTGTTTGATATGCCAGAAATCATTCAAGAAATCAAATTGACCGATATCTTAGCCGCCGGTGAATTATTCATTCATGAAGAAGCATTCACACGATTTTATATGGAAAAAGACACGCATACTGCCGCTTCTAATTAGTATTCAGTAGTTAAAAATGAAACATTCACAGACTAGGAAAAAATGAAGGGGATGCATGATGCCTTACGCGTTAGTAATGGGAGCTAGCGGTGATATTGGACAGGCCGTTTGCGAAAAATTAGCTGAACAAGGCTGGTCTTTGTATTGCCACTATAATCAACAAAAAGAAAAAGTTTTAAATTTCGTTTCAGACTTACAGAAACGTTATCCTCAGCAAGATTTTTTTATGGTATCCTTAGACATGTTAAAAGAAGCGGAAATCCCTAGTTTTTTAGCACAATTATTCCAAGTTGATGGGATCGTTTTTGCCTCAGGATTTACTTTCTATGAATTACTGCCTGAGACAAAAGCAGACCAAATGGAGGCCTTATGGCAGGTCCATTTGAAGACGCCGTTACTTTTGTTACAAGAATTGCAAGGAAAGTTAGCTAAAAATAGTAATGGACGTGTCGTTTTTATTGGTTCAGTCTATGGTCATCGTGGAAGTAGCATGGAAACTGTTTATAGTGCTGTTAAAGGAGCCCAAGAAGCTTTTGTAAAAGCCTATGCGAAAGAAGTTGCAACTTTAGGGATCACCGTTAATGTCGTAGCTCCTGGAGCAGTACAAACAAGGATGAATGACAATTGGGATTTACAAGAGTTGGTTGATTTAAAATCAGCGATTCCCTTAGGACGCTTAGCAAAACCAAGCGAAATCGCTGCGGCTTGCAGTTATCTGTTTTCCCAAGAAGCCAGTTATACTACTGGGATTATTTTGCCGGTCGCTGGTGGCTGGATGACGTAGCAACTGACCGGAGTTCTTTTTCAAAGTTTGAGAAATGAGCAAGTATGTACTAAAAAGCGGAAATAATTTTTCCTTAAAAAATAGTTCATTATTACGAAATAGGAGTAGAAAATCAAGTGGCTAGTATAAATATTGGAGAAACGTTACGCAAAGCCCGTATCGATAAAAAAATAAGTTTAGATGAGTTACAGCAGCGCACAAAAATTCAAAAGCGCTATTTGTTGGCAATCGAAGAAAATGATTTTCAAGCATTGCCTAGCGAGTATTATTTGCGGACGTTTATTCGACAATATGCTGATGAGGTAAAACTTGACGGTGATTATTTGATCGATGTATTAGACGGCAAAGATCGACCGTTGCCGACATATCCTGAGTTGGAAACAGTTGATGGACTGAGAAAAAATAAACACGCAGAAAATCCTACACATGCGCGATTTAAAGCAACGTTGCCGATGATCTCTTTAGGCCTTGTAGCATTGGCCATTATCGCGGTAGTAGGTTATGTGACTTGGCTGGATCATCAAGAAACAGCAATCATTCCGGAAAATAGTTCTGTCCAAGTGGAACGTTCAGGGGTCTCTTCAGCAGAAAAAATTTCCTCCTCTCAACCGGAACAAACGACAGAATCGTCCAAAAAGCCAGAGAAACCTCAAATGGCAGTTGCGATGGAAGCAAACACACCAAACGCAGCAACGATGAAAATCGAACATGCGGAAAAGCCGTTAAAAATCACATTCACTGGCAAACAGCGGGTGTGGGTCGGTGTACAGATTAATGGGGCATTGACGTATCAGTACACGTTGCAGGTGGGAGAATCACAAACAACCGAACTGCCTGCTGATGCAGCACAAGCGGTGATCACTGTGGGTATGGCAAAGTATGCAGAGATCAAAGTCAATGATCAAGCATTGGATTTTCAACCAGGTGAATCATTGTCACAAAAAAATGTGACGTTAAATATCGCTTATGCGGCTTAATAACGACTGCTTCACGAGCAATGTGTTAAACTAAAGAATTAGTTTGGCGCATATGTTTTTGTTGAAAAGTAAATCAGTAGAAATTAGGAGGAAGTACCATGAATTTACCCAATAAATTGACCGTCATACGAATCTTTATGATTCCATTGTTTATGGTCATTGTTTTAGCCCCATGGGATTGGGGGACACTGCAAGTTGGAGATACGAGCCTCGCGGTAACACAATTAGTAGGCGCGATTATTTTTGCAATCGCTAGTTATACGGATCATTTAGATGGTAAAATTGCGCGTGCCCGCGGATTAGTTACTAATTTCGGAAAATTTGCTGATCCGTTGGCAGATAAAATGTTGGTGATGACTGCCTTTATTATTTTAGTGGAACAAGGAAGAGCTCCTTCATGGGTGATCGCGATTATTGTTTGTCGAGAATTAGCAGTAACGGGTCTACGTTTATTGATTGTAGAACAAGGCGGCGGCGTCATGGCAGCAGCGATGCCTGGTAAAATCAAAACGGCGACACAAATGGTTGGAATCGTGTTGCTTTATTTAAACAATGTTCCATTTAATTTTATCGGTATCCCGATGGATCAAATCATGTTGTACATCTGTTTATTCTTTACAGTCTATTCAGGTTACGATTATTTTGCTAAAAATACAGCTCTTTTCAAAGGCTCAATGTAAGAAAAACGATCAGTACGATGTGAAAATCTATCGTTCTGATCGTTTTTTCTGTTATAGTTGAGGGAAAATGGCGTATCTTAGAAAGAAGAGAAATAAATGAGAGCGGAAATTATTGCAGTAGGTACAGAACTTTTATTAGGACAAGTCGTGAATACGAATGCCACATTTTTATCAGAAAAATTGGCAGATATGGGGATTGAGGTATATTTTCATACAGTGGTAGGAGACAATCCTAAGCGCTTGGAAGAGTTGCTTCAATTGACAGATACACGCAGTGAATTAATTGTTTTGTGTGGCGGCTTAGGACCGACAGATGACGATCTAACAAAAAATGTTTTAGCAGATCATGTTGGTGTGCCGCTAGTCCAAAATCAAGAAGGATTAGTAGCATTGAAGGCTTTTTTTGAACAACGTCAAAGTACGATGACGCCGAATAATCTGCGACAAATTGAGACCTTACAAGGCGGTCTTCCATTACCAAATCGGACAGGTTTGGCCATTGGTTGTTTATATAAAAACGAAAAGAATAATTATCTGTTATTACCTGGACCCCCAAGTGAATTAAAACCAATGTTCCTAGAACAAGCTCGTCCATTATTGGAAAAAGAGTTTCCAACAACGGAAAGACTGACATCACGGGTTTTACGCTTCTTCGGGATTGGCGAATCAAGATTGGTGACCGAACTAGCAGAAATGATCGAACAGCAGTCTAACCCAACGATTGCCCCTTATGCAAAACCGAATGAAGTAACTTTACGGATTACAGCAAAAACAGAAGACGAGATCTCAGCCAATGCCTTATTGGATCAAACTGAAGCAGAGATCATGGCAAAAGTTGGCGAGTTTTTCTATGGATACGGCGAAGAGAATAGTTTAGTTGAAGTAGTAGTTAGCCTGTTAAAAGAAAATCAATTGAGTATCACTGCTGCAGAAAGTTTGACAGCCGGTGAATTCCAAGCCACTTTAGGGAGAGTCCCAGGAGTTTCTGAAGTTTTTCCAGGAGGTTTTGTCACGTATTCAGCTGCTACTAAGGCGAATTTTTTAGGGATTGATTCAACACTATTTGATCATGTCGGGGTAGTCAGCGAGGAATGTGCGAAATTAATGGCAGAAGCAGCGTTACAACGTGCAGAGACAGATTATGCTGTATCTTTTACCGGTGTAGCAGGCCCAGATAAATTAGAAGACAAGGCAAAAGGAACGGTTTATATCGGATTGGCTCAAAAAGGAAAAGCAACAATTGTCACTGAAAATCACTTTACTCGCGACCGGTCGTACATTCGTCATAGCGCAGTAATGAAAGGGCTAGATATGGTGCGGCGATCAATTCTAAATAAAAACTAAAAAAGCGAATGTTTGTTCGTTTTTTGCTTGATTTTTTTATTTTAAACCGATAAACTAAGGATATTGAAAAAGTACGAATGATGTGAAAGCACAATTATTATAGAAGTCAGCAGCTGCGTTCTTTTTGCTTTTTACGGCACAGAAGGCACGTATGCAGCAAGAACATCAAAATTGTTTTTTCCGATAGAAAAAATAACTACATTAATAAAAATAGGAGGATCAGCTATTGGCTAATGATCGTAAAGCGGCTTTAGATGCTGCAATGAAAAAGATTGAAAAGAATTACGGAAAAGGCTCGATCATGAAATTAGGGGAAAAGGTCGATCAACAAATTTCAACAATCCCAAGCGGCTCTTTGGCATTGGATGTTGCGCTAGGTGTAGGCGGCTATCCACGCGGACGGATCATTGAAGTATATGGTCCAGAAAGTTCTGGTAAAACGACCGTAGCGCTGCATGCTATTGCGGAAGTGCAAAAACACGGCGGAACTGCAGCTTTTATTGATGCTGAACATGCTTTAGATCCACAATATGCACAACGTCTAGGTGTGAATATTGATGATCTATTGCTGTCACAACCAGATACAGGTGAACAAGGGTTGGAAATTGCGGATGCCTTAGTTTCTAGTGGGGCTATCGATATCATCGTTATTGACTCTGTAGCAGCATTGGTACCACGCGCTGAGATTGATGGTGAAATGGGTGACTCACACGTTGGTTTGCAAGCCCGATTAATGTCACAAGCATTGCGTAAATTATCTGGTTCAATCAATAAAACAAAGACGATTGCAGTCTTTATCAACCAAATTCGTGAAAAAGTCGGTGTCATGTTTGGTAATCCAGAGATTACACCGGGTGGACGAGCATTGAAGTTTTATGCAACGGTTCGCTTAGAAGTGCGTCGTGCTGAACAATTGAAAAACGGGACAGACATCGTTGGGAACCGTACTAAGATCAAAGTTGTAAAAAATAAAGTAGCACCGCCGTTCAAAGTTGCAGAAGTCGATATTATGTATGGACTAGGAATCTCACAAGAAGGTGAGTTATTAGACATGGCTGTTGAGCAAGACATTATCGATAAAAGTGGTGCTTGGTACGGCTATAAAGAAGATCGAATCGGCCAAGGTCGTGAGAATGCGAAGAAATATTTGGCAGATCACCCAGAAATGATGGCAGAAGTGGCAACGCGTGTACGAGCAGCTTATGGTATCGGTGATGATTTGGCACCAAATGAGACAGAAGATGCTGGTCAGGAAGAATTACCTTTAGAAGAATAAAAAATGGCACTAATGACTCAGTGTATACTACGGTCATTAGTGTTTTTTTATGAATAGCACCAAATGAAAGCGATAACGACACGATAGACGGCAAAAGAGAAATAAAGTTGACACGCTATCAGACAAACATTAGAATAAACTTGTGTGATAAACACACATATGCAAGTAGGCATATTGATAATTTGACATTCGTTTATCAAAAAACTACAGATAGGTAAATAAGATAGTACGGAGGTGGATTTAATGTTAGTTCCTATTCTCCTCGCTATCATCGGTTTAATTGTCGGTCTTGGTTTGGGTTTCGTGGCAGCAAAAGCACGTCATGAAAAGGAAATTGATGGGGCACAAAACACAGCTAGAGGAATCATTACGCATGCAAATAAAGAAGCGGAGACCTTGAAGAAAGAAGCTTTGTTGGAAGCCAAGGAAGAAAACCAGCAGTATCGCGCACAAGTTGAAAGTGAGTTGAAAGAAAGCAGACAAGAATTAAAATCACAAGAAAATCGCTTGCTTCAAAGAGAACAGACTTTAGATCGTAAAGACGACTCTCTCGAGAAGCGTGAGCACTCACTGGAAGAAAAAGAAACAAAGATCAGTGCTAGACAGCAATTAATTGACGAGCGAGAAAAAGATGTAGAACAACTAATTGAAGAACAACAAACAAAATTGGAACAAGTCGCTGCTTTAACAAAAGATGAAGCAAAAGAAGTTATCATGAAGACGACGGAAGAGGAATTGAACCATGAGTTAACAGTTATGGTCAAGGAATCTGAACAACGCGCTAAAGAAGAGGCAGATCGTAAAGCGAAAAACCTTTTGGCAATGGCAATCCAACGTTGTGGTGCGGATGCTGTTTCTGAGACGACGGTTTCGGTAGTCACTTTGCCAAATGATGAGATGAAAGGTCGCATCATTGGTCGTGAAGGCCGTAATATTCGGACATTAGAAACACTGACAGGAATCGATTTGATTATCGATGACACACCAGAAGCAGTTGTTTTATCCGGTTTTGATCCAATCAGACGGGAAATCGCCCGTATGACATTGGAAAAATTAATCCAAGATGGTCGGATTCATCCGGCTCGGATTGAAGAAATGGTTGAAAAATCTCGCAAAGAAATGGATGAACGTATTCGTGAATACGGGGAACAAGCAGCCTTTGAAGTAGGCGCCCACACTTTACATCCAGATTTGATTAAGATTTTGGGTCGATTGCATTTCCGTACCAGCTATGGTCAAAATGTATTGAATCATTCAGTAGAAGTTGCGAAATTAACGGGTGTCTTAGCCGCAGAATTAGGAGAAGATGTTCAATTAGCGCAACGTGCCGGATTGCTTCATGACATTGGGAAAGCATTAGATCATGAAATCGAAGGTTCTCACGTTGAGATTGGCGCTGAACTTGCCGCAAAATATCGTGAAAATCCAGTTGTAATCAATGCGATTGCCTCTCACCATGGAGATACAGAGGCGACGTCGGTTATCTCTGTTTTAGTAGCCGCTGCAGATGCAGTATCTGCTGCTAGACCAGGTGCACGGAGTGAATCGCTAGAAAACTATATCCGTCGTTTAGAGAACTTAGAAAATATTTCAAATAGTTTTGATGGAGTAGACTCAAGTTTCGCTGTTCAAGCAGGTCGTGAAGTTCGTGTCATGGTAAAACCAGAAGAGATTTCTGATTTGGATGCGGTTCGTTTAGTTCGTGACATTCGTCGAAGAATCGAAGATGAATTAGATTACCCAGGACATATCAAAGTGGTCGTTATTCGGGAGACACGAGCAACGGATTATGCTAAATAAACAATGATTCATTTGTAGTTGAAAGGCTGTGACAAATTGAAGTCACAGCCTTTTTTTGCTATCTTTGAGCTGTTATCAATTAAAAGAATAGCTTCAAAATCAAAATTCATTTAGAATAGACTATAAGAAAAGAAAGAATAGGAGTAGAAGGATGACGACTATCAGTCGCTGGTTTAAACGTTATGCCACCTTGCTCAAAATTATATTCTTCGGAATTGTCTTATTTTTCGTTGCCAATCAAGTGAAAAATATTGCCCATGGAATGAGCTGGCAGACAGTTTGGCAAACAATCAAACAACAAGATCAAGTAACACTTCTAAGCATGTTTGGAATTGGGCTGTGCGGTGTTTTGCCGATGCTTTTATATGATCATGTAGCAATCACCATACTTGAATCAGCGGGACGACCGCGGATGGATCGAAAAGAGTGGTTCGTTTCTGCTTGGACTACAAATACTATCAATAATTTAGCTGGATTTGGTGGTGTAGTTGGTGTAAGTTTGCGTTCAAGTTTTTACGGTAAAGGAATGGAAAAGAAAAAGGTGTTGGCTGTAATTTCCAAGATTGCTCTGTTCATGTTGGCAGGACTTTCAATCATGGCATTTATTACCTCTTTAGATCTGCTGTTTTTTCGAACGGAGAATTCATTTGTTCGTTATCGATTTTGGCTATTAGCTGGCGGAGCCTTTGCACCGTTATTATTTTGTTTAGTTTATGGACGCCGCCGCACGATTTTTAAAGAATTTCGATTGAAACAAATCTTTGAATTGTATTTGGCCTCATTGGGTCAATGGTTAGGTGCATTGACTGTCTTTTTGATTGTCGGTTATCTAATGGGCGTGAAACTAACTATCGGAGAAGTTTATCCGATGTTTGTCATCGCGACTGGATTAGGGATGCTGACGATGGTCCCAGGAGGTGCGGGGACTTTTGATGTCATGATGATTTTAGGATTAGGACATCTCGGTTTAGATCAAAGTACGGCTGTGGTCTGGATCTTGTTCTATCGAATCTTTTACTATCTGATTCCCTTTGTCACTGGAATCGTAATCTTTTTGACAAATACTAGTGTGAAAATGAATCGTTATTTTGATAACTTACCGCGAGTGCTTTCGCAAAAAGTTGCTCATGTGATTATGGTCAGTGCAGTTTATTTTGCCGGAATCATGATGATCTTGTTGTCCACATTGACTAATTTGTCGAATATCAGCCGCTTGTTCCAAGTATTATTGCCCTTTTCATTTGACTTCTTGGATCAGACACTGAATTTATTGATTGGTTTTTTGTTGCTGGGATTTGCACGAGGGATTTCACAAAAAGTGAAGCGGGCATTTTGGCCGACCATTGTATTATTGATTTTCGGGATTGTTAATACGGTAGCCAGAACAGCTTCGATTCGTTTGATTGTTGTTTACTTAGTGATTTTGTTGATCGTTTGGCTGTCACGGCGAGAATTTTATCGGGAACGTTTTGTTTATTCTTGGGGAGCGTTAGTTTTTGATGGAATCTTGTTTGGCTTACTCTTTATTTTCTACGCAGTAGCCGGGTATCATAGTGGTCAGATTTGGAGCACCGAACGCTTATCAACGAGATACTTTGCTTTTCCTTCAGGTGAGATCTGGTTCTCAGGTTTAGTTGGGTTGATTTTATCGATTTTGTGTTTGGCGATTTTGTATCAATATTTGACCCAAAGTGAGAGCAAAATCGGTATTGCTTGGGATGAGAAACGATTCAACTATTTGATTAATCGTTATGGCGGGACGCCGGCTAGTCATTATTTGCGTGTCTCAGGCTATCATTATTTTTATTATCAGGAAAACGGGAACGATCAAATTGTTTTTGGCTTCCAGACACGGGCAAATAAGTGTTTTGTATTAGGTGATCCCGTGGGGAATCCAGAAAAATGGCAGGAAGCTACGTTTGCTTTTATGGAGTATGCAGATAAACTAGGCTATCAGCTGGCATTTTATAAAATATCAGAAAAGTATGTCTTGCTTTTACATGATCTGGGCTTTCATTTTGATAAGATCGGTGAGACTGGTGTTACTGATTTCACACGACATGAGCACGATGTTTTTTCAGATCGATTCGAATTCAAACGATTGACCAATGAAGGCTACCAATTTATCTATTTTGAAAAATTACCAGAAGAGGTTTTTGAAGAATTGGAAGAGATTTCCGATGAATGGCTGAATGGTGAAAAAGAAAAATGCTTTTCTGTAGGACGTTTTGATCGAGCTTATATTGAAACGAGTAATATTGGAATCGCACGTGATCCGCAAAATCGAATCGTTGGTTTTATTACTGAACAGCCGATCAATCAAGAAAAAGCATCATTTGATCTTTTGCGTTTTCGCAGCGAGGTCCCTAATGAATTGCCGACATTTTTGAAACTGCATTTGATGGATGAGCTGAAAGACCAAGGATATCATGAAGTTTATCAAGGAATGGCACCACTAGCTAAAGTTGGTGAGACTTCTTTTGCGTTCTTAGGGGAGCGGATCATGAATTTGATTTATAAATATGGTCATTCGATCTATGCTTTTCAGCAAGTTACCGAAGAAAAAACGATGTATGTTGACCGCTGGCGGCCGAGATACTTTGCTTATATGAAAGACAGTAGTTTCTTGTTCTCTGCGTTGCAATTGTTGTTGCTAATCGGTCGAGGAAAAAATAAAGGCGTAACAATTTCTGAAGAAATGATCGAAGTTTAAAAAGACGAGCCGTAATTGGCTCGTCTTTTTTAATCAATCGTAATCGCTTTGTTTTTTTTCTCTTCATCATCAGCTTTAGGCAGTTGCAGCGTAAGAACGCCGTTTTTGAATTTCGCACTGATTTTTTCTTCAATAATATTTTTTACGACAAATTGTCGACGATAGGCACTACTAGAACGTTCTCTACGGACAAAACGGCCATCGTCTTTGACCTCATTTTCAGCTGTGTGTTCAGCATCGATTGAAAGAAGGTCATTGCTGTAATGAACAGAAATCTCTTCTTTCTCAAATCCCGGCAGATCCGCTTTTACTTCATAGTAATCATCTAAGTCTCGAATATCGACACTCATTTTCCGATCATCCCAAAAGGTATTCATCAATTTTCCAACTAAATCTTCGCCATCGAGCCACTCATTTTTTGGTAATAGATTCATACATCATTCCTCCTAAATTATAATTGTTTTCCGACTTACTAAAACGACAACAAAAAAGGATATGGAACATAGAGAAAGAACTCATATTTTAATAGTAAAATCTTCGGTAAAAATATTCAACTTATTTGCAGTCGGCTATGCTAAAATGAATTATCTATACATTTATTATGGGCTATGTTAGAATCGTCTAGTGAAAAATTTGAACGGGTGAGAAAATGGAAATTATGGAAAAAGCCCCAGCGAAAATTAATTTAGGCCTTGATATTTTAGGCAAGCGACCGGATGGTTTGCATGAGTTGGCGATGGTCATGGCGAGCATCGATCTAGCAGATCGTTTGTACTTAGAAGAGATTCCTGAAGATAAAATTATCATTGAGACGAACAAGGCTTTTTTGCCCACGGATAAAAAAAATCACGTCTATGAAGCGTTGGAATTAATCAAAGAACGCTTTGATATAAAAAAAGGCCTACAAGTCAAAATCCATAAAGAGATTCCAGTCGCAGCCGGCTTAGGCGGAGGCTCGACGGATTCAGCAGCAGCTTTGCGAGCGGTTAACCGCTTGTGGAACTTAGGATTATCTTTAGAAGAATTGGCTCGACTTGGTGCAGAAATTGGTTCGGATGTTCCTTATTGTGTCTATGGACAGACTTCTTTAGTGGAAGGATTTGGCGAAAAGGTAACACCAATCGCACCGATGCCTCAGTGTTGGGTTGTCGTAGTCAAGCCCCGTATGAGTGTATCGACACGAACGATTTTTGCTAAAATCGTGATGGAAGAGTTGTACCATCCTGATATTGCGGCGCTTGTCTCTGCTATTGAAGAAAATGATTACCAAAAGATGACGGCGAACTTAGGCAATTCTATGGAAGTCGTAACAATCAAGAAACATCCGATTATCCAGCAATTAAAAGATCGCATGTTGAAATACGGTGCAGATGCTGCGATGATGAGTGGCAGCGGTCCGACGGTCTATGCTTTGTGTCACAAATATTCGCGAGCCAAGCATGTATTTAATGCGTTGAAAGGCTTTTGTGAGGAAGTCTATCTTGTTCGTACGTTGAAGTAGATCCTGCGGGGTCTACTTTTTTAATACTGCTTGCTAAGAACAAATAATCGAGACTATTCGTTGGGAAACGTTGGTTATTTTTTGTTCTGCTAATTATTAAATAACATAAACAAAATAATGAAGCGCATACAGGTTCCGTTTTACATATGAATAGAATGTCATTTATTTTACGGTTTATCACGATTATTTGAATGTAAATCGTAAATTTTACGCTTTGTGTTGACGGATAGAAAAACATCTGTTAAATTAAATCTTGTCTTAAAAAGAGAAGAGAAGGTGTTTAGATAAATGAAAATGCAAAAAGGACTACTTTTATTTGGAACTGTGGTACTATCAATTTTACTGACTGCTTGCGGCGGTCAAGAAAAAGAAGAAGCTTCTTCTAACGATGCAATCCAAGTGATGACGACATTTTATCCAATGTATGAATTCACTAAACAAGTAATAGGTGATACTGGAACTGTGGAATTGTTGATTCCGGCAGGGACTGAACCGCATGATTTTGAACCTTCTGCCAAAGATTTGGCAAAAATTTCGGATTCTGATGTTTTTGTTTACAATAGTCCAGAACTGGAGACATGGACGGAAAATCTGACGGATACGATTGATACGAAAAAGACAATGATTATTCAAGCTTCAAAAGAAATCCAATTAATGGATGGTGAAGACCACGAGCATGAGGACGCACATGAACATGACGAAGAACATGCTCACGATCATGAATTGGACCCCCATGTCTGGCTAGACCCCGTTTTGGCGATTACTGAAGTCGAGACCATCCGAGATCAGTTGATAAAAAAATACCCAGATTATCAAGCACAATTTGAAAAAAATGCTGCAAGTTATATCTCAGAATTAAAAACGTTAGATGCTGATTACCAAACAGCTTTTAAAGACGCGAAGAACAAAGCCTTCGTGACGCAACATGCCGCTTTTGGTTATTTAGCGAAACAATATGGATTGACGCAAGAAGCGATTGCTGGAATCTCACCAGATCAAGAACCTTCACCAAGTCGCTTGAGCGAATTGAAACATTATGTGGATGATCATCAAGTAGAGGTGATTTATTTTGAAGAAAATGCGTCATCAAAAGTTGCTGAAACCCTCTCTAAAGAAACGGGTGTGGAATTGGCCGTATTGAATCCACTAGAGAGTCTGACAAAAAAACAGATTGAAGATGGGGAGAATTACTTGACTGTTATGCGTGAAAACTTGACAGCATTGAAGAAAGTTATTCATTAGTAGGAAAAAGGAGAGACGAAAATGTCGTATATCGAGGTGGAAGACCTCTCGTTTTATTATGACAACGAACCGGTTTTAGAAAATGTATCCTATCATGTGGACCCGGGGGAATTTGTCATTTTGACTGGAGAAAACGGTGCCGCAAAATCGACATTGATCAAAGCGACATTAGGTTTATTGAAACCAAGCAGTGGAAAAGTAACAATCGCTAAGAAAAACAATCAAGGAAAAAAATTGAGTATCGGCTACATTCCACAACAAGTCGCCTCATTCAATGCTGGATTTCCCAGCACTGTTTTGGAATTAGTGGAATCTGGACGCTATCCTCAAGGAAAATGGTTTAAAAAATTATCTCCGCGAGATCATGAACATGTTCAAAAAGCCTTGGAGTCGGTAGACATGTGGAACATGCGCCATAAAAAAGTTGGAGAACTATCTGGTGGGCAAAAACAGCGGATTAGTTTGGCTCGATTGTTTGCCAAAGATCCAGATCTATTGATTCTAGATGAACCAACGACTGGAATGGATGAAAAATCGCGAAATGATTTTTATGAGTTGCTGCGACATAGTGCGCATGCTCATGATAAAAGTATTTTAATGATCACACACGATCATGAAGACACCAAAAAATATATCGATCGTCATATTCGATTGGTGCGAAAGGAGAATTCTAAATGGCGTTGCTTTCATATGAGTTCATGAGACGAGCCTTTCTAGCGGCGATTTTTATTGCCGGTATCGCACCGATGTTAGGGGTCTTTCTAGTTATTCGCCGGCAATCTTTGATGGCCGATACTCTGTCTCATGTCTCGTTAGCTGGAGTTGCATTAGGCTTTTTCTTGAATTTGAATCCTACCGGAACCACGCTGCTAGTCGTTGTGATTGCAGCAATCATCATGGAATATTTGCAAAATATGTATAGTTCTTATTCTGAGATTTCCATAGCAATTTTGATGGCGGCTGGTTTAGCTGTAGCGTTGGTACTGATGAGCTTGGCACCAGGAAGTTCTGCTGTCAGCATCCAATCTTATTTATTTGGTTCGATTGTAACAATCACATGGCAACAAGTCGTCTTTTTAGGAATCTTATTTGTTTTAGTCGGTATTTTATTTTTCTTATTTAAACGTCCAATGTATGTATTAACTTTTGACGAAGATATCGCAGCTGTTGATGGTTTGCCTATTCGCATGATGTCGATGATTTTCAATGTCGTGACAGGGATCGCAATCGCGATTATGATTCCGATCGCAGGAGCATTATTAATCTCAGCAATTATGGTGTTGCCTGCAGCCATCGGGATGCGGGTAGGAAAAAGTTTTAATATCGTGATTTTGATCAGTGTTCTAGTAGGCTTTGTCGGAATGATCGGTGGTTTGACGAGCTCTTATTATTTAGATACACCGCCAGGAGCGACAATTACACTTGGATTTATCTTATTGTTTTTACTTCTCAATGGAATTCGGCAATTACGGATAAGGATTCAACGAAAACAAGCACAAAAATAGAGGAAAGCGAAAGCTTTTCCTCTTTTTTTGTAGAATAATTAATAAATTCCGAACTTTTCAACTTTAAAATGAGAAAATGCTCGAATTTTATCAACTAAACCCTTATAATGGGAAACGATTAATCAGAATGTGCTGTCAGTGACTTAGTTGTGTGTTGAGCTGAGCCAGACATCCGATGAAAATCAAAATTATTTTTCGTGTGGAAAATAGTTAGACTAAAATGAAATAGGAGTGAATTACGTGAAAGTGCGTCGAAGTGAACGATTAATCGACATGACACAATATTTGTTGGATCATCCCCATGATTTGATCCCATTGACCTTTTTTGCAGCCAGATATGATTCGGCAAAATCTTCAATCAGTGAAGACTTAGCCATTGTTAAGAAAACATTTAAAGAGCGTGGGACAGGTATTTTAGAAACAATCCCTGGTGCTGCTGGCGGTGTTGTCTTTACACCGAGTATCACTGATGAAGAGGCACGAGAATATATCGAATCTTTAGCTGAACGTCTATCAGAAGAAGATCGGTTATTGCCAGGTGGGTATGTGTACTTATCTGATATGTTGGGACAACCCGATTTATTACGCAAAGTGGGTCGAATTATTGCAGCACAGTATTTAGATAAAAAAGTTGATGCAGTCATGACGGTTGCAACGAAAGGCGTGCCGATCGCTCAAGCCGTTTCATATTACTTAAACGCACCCTTTGTAATTGTTCGACGCGATTCTAAAATTACAGAAGGTTCTACTGTTAGTGTGAATTATGTTTCTGGTTCCTCTGAACGAATCGAAAAAATGGAATTATCAAAACGCAGTTTGAAACGCGGTTCAAAAGTCTTGATCGTGGATGACTTCATGAAAGGCGGCGGGACCGTCAACGGCATGAAGAGCCTGATCGAAGAATTTGAAGCAGAACTTGTCGGAATTACGGTCTTTGCGGAATCTAAGTTTAAAGGTGAGCGCGCGATCGATGACTACAATTCGTTATTGTTCGTACAAGACGTCGATACGAGTACAAAAACGATTACAGTCGTACCGGGGAACTGTTTTGATAAATAACTGAAAATGCTAAGCTAGTTAGGCTCTCTATTTAACGAGAGTCTGATAGGCTAGCCTTTTTTGCGTCCAGCTAGTAAAATGGTAATGGAGCAAAAATAAATAATTTTGTGAATCTAAATCAACCTGATCGTTTTCTTGAATAAATGAAACGTCACGTTTGCTTTAATTTGTGAGTAGAAAAAATATGAGAATTGCGATTTTTTAGCAATCGCATCAATTTGAATCGAGGAGTGACTTCTTTTGGAAAATCGTTATGCGATTATTTTAGCAGCGGGGAAAGGAACCCGTATGAAATCAAAGTTATATAAAGTCTTGCATCCAGTTGCAGGTAAACCGATGGTAGAACACATCATTGAGCGAGTAGTAGAGACGCAACCGACTGAGATTGTAACAATCGTTGGCCACGGCGCAGAAATGGTCAAAGGACAATTAGGCGAGCGTAGTAAATATGCGTTGCAAGCAGAACAATTAGGGACCGGTCATGCAGTCATGCAAGCGGCTGAATTTTTAAAAGGAAAAAAAGGAACCACTTTAGTTATCAGTGGCGACACTCCATTACTGACCACGCAGACCTTGAATAATTTATTTGATTATCACCAAGGGAAAAAAGCGAGTGCAACAATCTTGACTGCTCATGCTGAAGATCCAACTGGTTACGGCCGAATCTTACGGGATCATGTCGGTATCGTAGAAAAAATTGTCGAACAAAAAGATGCGACACCAGAAGAAGCACGAACACAAGAAATCAATACCGGAACTTATTGTTTTGACAATGAGCAATTATTTGCAGCCTTAGAAAAAATCGGGACGAATAATGCTCAAGGAGAGTATTATTTAACGGATATCGTTGAGATTTTGAAAAATGAAGGACAGACAGTCGCAGCCTATCAAACCGAGGATTTTGAAGAATCATTAGGAGTTAATGATCGAATCGCTTTAGCGAATGCGAATGAAAGCATGCGTCGTCGTATCAATCGGCAACACATGATTAATGGCGTGACCTTCATTGATCCAGCAACGACGTATATTGATGCAGGTGTTGTGATCGGCTCAGACACAGTGATCGAACCGGGAGTGCAAATCCAAGGCCGTACAGTGATTGGTTCAGATTGTATCATCGGTGCACATTCAAAAATCGTCGACAGTACGATTGAAGAGAATGTTGAGATTAAGTCTTCTGTTTTAGAAGAATGTGTCGTGCGCAAATATGCAGACGTTGGTCCGAATGCACATTTGCGTCCACAAGCAGAGATCGGCGAACATGCCCATATCGGCAATTATGTAGAAATCAAAAAAGCAACGATTGGTGAAAATACCAAAGTAGGTCACTTGACGTATGTTGGAGATGCGACGCTGGGAAAAGATAATAATATCGGTTGCGGCGTAGTATTTGTCAATTATGATGGGAAAAATAAACATCATACTACCGTAGGGGATCATGTTTTCATCGGTTCAGGTACCAATATTATTGCACCAGTTGTAATCGCCGATAATAGTGTCACAGCAGCAGGCTCAACAATCACCGAAGATATTGATGCAGGTGATATGGGGATTGCTCGTGCGCGGCAAATAAATAAGGCCGGTTACGCAAGCCGTTTGCCGTTTTAAGGGAAATCTCTTGATTTCTTAAATGGAAATGACTAGTATTTTATTTGAAATGGTATATAATCGATAACGTATGTTTAAAAAGAAAGTGGAGGTCCCCATGTCGAAACATTATTTTGATCCAAGATTGAAAATTTTTGCTTTGAATTCTAATCGTCACTTAGCTGAAAAAATCGCTGAAGAGGTTGGTGTTGAGCTAGGAAAAAGTTCAGTTAACCAATTTAGTGATGGTGAAATTCAAGTAAACATTGAAGAAAGTATTCGTGGCTGTCATGTCTATGTGGTTCAGTCAACAAGTAGTCCAGTAAATGATAATCTAATGGAACTTTTGATTATGATTGATGCCTTAAAACGGGCGAGTGCCAAAACAATCAACGTTGTGATGCCTTACTACGGGTATGCCCGTCAGGATCGCAAAGCACGTGCACGGGAACCAATTACCGCTAAACTTGTTGCCAACATGATTGAAAAAGCTGGCGCAACACGTCTATTGACTTTAGATCTACATGCTTCTCAAATCCAAGGATTTTTTGATATCCCGGTGGATCATTTAATGGGTGCCCCATTAATTGCTAATTATTTCTTGGAAAAAGGAATCCACGGCGATGATGTTGTTGTCGTATCTCCTGACCATGGTGGCGTAACACGCGCACGTAAATTGGCAGAATTTTTGAAAGCTCCGATTGCGATTATCGACAAACGTCGTCCAAAAGCAAATGTGGCTGAAGTAATGAACATTATCGGAAAAGTCGACGGCAAAACATGTGTCATTATCGATGATATGATCGATACAGCAGGGACAATTACCTTAGCTGCAAATGCTTTGAAAGAAGCCGGTGCGAAACAAGTCTATGCTTCATGTACACATCCTGTTTTATCTGGTCCAGCAATGCAACGGATCCAAGATTCAGCAATCGAACATCTAGTTGTGACTGATTCAATCTATTTATCTGACGAACGCAAAATTGATAAGATTGATGAAATCAGTGTGGGTGAATTAATGGGAGATGCAATCAAACGTATCCATGAAAATAAACCTGTCAGCCCATTGTTTGAAACACCTAAAAAATAGTTTTATCTACTAGGTACTCTATCTATAGAGTACCTAGTTTTTTGTCTTTTAACTATATCCTCGTCAAAAATATAAAACCGATTTCTTAATGATTGCCTTCTGATATGCTAATAAAGAGAAACTATTACTGGGGAGGGTATCATGCAAAAAAGAATAGACCAGCTTGGCTATGGGATTTTATAGATCGCTCTATTTTTTAAACTGACGGTGGAGAAAATCAGCGGTTGGATAGATGTCAATAAAGTAGACACGAAAAGAGCAGATACTTACAGATGATTAAAGTACTTTTCTTCCATTTCGTT
>NZ_BJDQ01000004.1 GCF_005405225.1 Enterococcus dongliensis | reverse complement strand
TCGAACACAGAAGTTAAGCTTCTTAGCGCCGATTGTAGTGAGGGGTTGCCCCTTGTGAGATTAGGACGTCGCCACGCATTTTGACTATTCACTCTAGTGGATAGTTTTTTTTATTTTTAAGATAGAGAGGATTGTTTCATTTGCTTTATGTAGCAAGACATGGGGAAACTGAATGGAATAAAAAAGGAATTGTTTCAGGAAGAAGTGATATTGCTTTATCAGAAAAAGGTTATCAACAAGCTATTTTATTAGCAGAAGAAGTGGCTGAACTTACAGTTCCAATTACAAAAATTATCCACTCTCCATTAGAACGGGCAAAAGAAACTGCTCGTCTTGTTAGTGAAAGAAACCAGTTGCCAATGAAAATGGATGAACGTCTGATTGAATTAAACTATGGGGATTACGATGGGACTAGTGAAAAGCAAGTGGATTATTTAAACAGGCGGACTCAATTTGCAATGCGCTATCCTAATGGGGAATCTTTGATGGATGTCTATGCTCGCGTTGTCCCATTGCTAAAAGAATTGGAACAAGATACAGAGAATGTATTTTTATTAGTTTGTCATAACTCGGTAACTCGAGCAATCAAGAATTATTTTGAACCATTAGAAAATCAAGCGGTTTTTAACTATCGTACGCCTAATGCAAAGTTGATTCGATTCGATAAAAGAACAGACTAGCAATGATAAAAAGTTTAAAAATGGTAGATTATAGAATAAAAATATCCGAATTATTGATGTATTACTCCTACGATTTAGTAGCGTTACATCAATAATTTGGATATTTTTTGGTTTTAATTTATGTCGTAGTTTTTTTAGATTGTACTATTCATGGAATAAATTTTCTTGATTGTTTGTTGCCATTTTATTTGTTCAGTTTCAGAAAAATGTAGAGGAAAACTTTTAATTAACCCTTGTTTTGAAATGGTGGCAGGTGAACCAACATAACAGTTTTCAGCGGAGTGATAGTGACTGACAGGTACGATCAATGAGTGATTTGTCAAAAAGGCTTCAGCGATCCGTGCTGCTTGAATAGCGATACCATAAGAAGTATATCCTTTTCCTCTAAAAGTGATCCAACCGCCATTACGAGCAGTTTGTTCTAAAGTTGTCAGCTTTTCAGAGTCCAATAGGTCAGTAATTGGGACATCATTGATTTTTAAACTAGACCACGCAACGAATTGACTTTCGCCATGTTCTCCAACGACGAAGCCATCAATAGTCGAAGGATGGATATTCAAGTCTTGACTAACCGCATGTTTCATTCGGCCAGTATCCAGCGAAGTTCCCGTACCAAGCACGCGTTCTTGAGGCAATCCGGTCAATTCCTGCAAATATTGAGTGATTACATCGCAAGGATTGGTGATATTCAATAAAATACCCTTGAATCCAGAAGCTTTAATTTTTGGAGCCCATTCTTCTGCAATCTTCTTAGTTAAATTTAATTCAGCGAAACGATCAGAATTGCCTTCAAAAATAGTGATGTCACCAGCAGAAAAAATAATTACATCAGTATCTGCTAATTCTGCTAAATCTGGAGCAATCAATCGAACTTGATGTTCTTGTTCCATCTGACCGTCCATCAGATCATTTAATTCAGCTTCGATAATGTTTTTTTTAGGGTCAAAGAGGACCAATTCATCAACGATATTTTTTGAGATCAAAGTATAGGCAGTTGTGCTACCAACATGTCCAACACCAATAATTGCAACCTTTTTCAATTACTACACGCCTTTCTTATCTGAAGTATCTATCTAAAAAGAATGCGCCTAACATGAGAAAAAGTCAATAGAATAATGAATGATCGGTTAGCTTAAGAAATTATTTTTTAATATTTGGTAGACCCGTTGTAGATCTGCTAAGGTTCCCCTTAATTCATAATCGGCTAAAAAAGGACAGCCAAATGCTTGGCTGTATTGTTTGGCGGTTAAACAGTATTGGTAATTGAAATTTTTGTTGCCGCTGCCTACAACACCTAAACATTTTTCATAATTATTTTCGTACTCTAAATATTCTCGCATGACTTCAGTCAATATTTCTTTGTCTCCGTTATCCACACCGTTGCCGCCTTCTAAATAGGTAGGAACAAAGGTGAAAAAAGGAGTTGATTCGACAGTAAAAGGTGTGTTTTCTGAAATTTCTTTTGCTTTGATCAAAGGATTTTCTGCAGAGAGTTGATGCTGTTCTTCGGCATAAGTTATTAATCGTTTGACAAAAGCTCGTGTATTCCCTGAAATCGAGATATACAAAATATTCATAGCTGTACCTCCAAGCTCGCTAATAAGTTCTGTAGAAAGTGATAATGACTATCTTTAAAATTATAACATGAAAAAGATTCTTAAATTAAATGTAAACGGTTGCAAAAAATTATAAAGTATGATATAACTATAAATGTAAGGGATAGGTCCCTATGGTTGTTAAATAATACAACCGAAATGGACGAATGACTGTTCATTTCAAAATGAATGCCGAAATGGCAGGAAGGAAGTAGGGATTTGAATTTTCCTTACAAAGTTACTCTAATCTAGCGGGGAAGAGAAATGTAGACAGTAGAACCATTTCTCCACTTAATGGTGAGGCTTGAACGCAATTCAACCACAAAAACGTTTAAGACCTAGAAAAAAGGTGTGAATATTCCAGAAATCTGGAATGAAGCAAAAACACTTAGCCATTAGACCGCTGGATTATTTTTTTTTTGCCTAAAAACAGCCGCAGCATAAAATGCTGCGGCTGTTTCTCTACTAAGAATGGAAATTTTTTGGTTTATTTATTGTAATAGCGAATATCATTACTGATTTGTTGGATAGCAAAAGCTGTCGAATCAGTAAAAGTATATGTCTGTCCATCAGTTGGCAATTTTTCAGTAAACATCTTCTCGTATTGATCCATGGACAATCGTTTGCGATTAGCAAGCAAGAAGCGATGGTCTTCAGCTAATAAATATTTTTGATATTCAGCCATCAGTGTCATGGAGAAAAATTCACTGACTGCACCAGAACCATAGCTGAATAAACCGATACGTTGACCAGCAGTTAGATCACTATTGTCTAATAAAGAAGCTAAACCGAGATATAATGAACCTGTGTAAAGATTTCCGACTTGGCGACTATAAATGATTGCCTCGTCATAGCGGGCTTCAAGACGGTGTTGTTCCGTTTCAGTCATTTCTGGAAAAATAGCCCGTAATGCTTTACGGCCCATTTTTGTATAAGGCAAATGAAAAGTCAAAGCTGCATAGTCCGTGCTATCTGTTTGATTGACTTTTTTATTTTGTTCCCAAATCTTCGTGAATGAGTCAATATAAATCTGGTTTGATAAATGACCATCAACTAGCGGGTAATCATGGCCAGCCGGTCGCCAAAAATCGTAGACATCTTCAGAGTAAAAGACACTGTCATTGTTAAAGGCCAATATATGCGGGTCTTTTGTAATGAGCATAGCAACAGCTCCACAACCTTGTGTGGGTTCCCCGCCAGAATATAAGCCGTATTTAGCAATATCAGCAGCAATTACTAAAACTTTTCGATCTGGATGCAGAGCAACATAGTCATGGGCTTGTTGTAAAGCAGCCGTTCCACCGTAACAGGCATGTTTGATTTCAAAAGAACGAGCAAATGGCTGAATGCCTAATAGATTATGGATGATTACAGCGGCTGATTTTGAAAAATCCGTACTAGATTCTGTTCCGACAATCACCATGTCAATTGTCGCTTTATCCTCTGCTGTGAGGATTTTTACCGCAGCACTGGCTCCTAAAGTAACGATGTCTTGTGTTTTAGGAATAAGTGCCATTTGATCTTGCCCAAGACCAATGTGAAATTTATCGGGATCTGTTTCACGGGCATGAGCCAAATCAGTCATCTCAAGATAATAATTCGGCACATGGAAACTGATTTTATCAATCCCTATCGTCATAGTGTTCCTCCTAGTTCCAATGATGGCGTTCATTTTTATAAAAAGCAAGAGTTTTTGAGCTATCCTTTCATCGTATATGATTCACCGATTCATTCGTCGTTTTGATTACTTATTAGATAGTTCGTTCTTCCAGAAGTAAATATATCATAGAAAAGTAGGAATTAGTCGGGTTTGAATCTTAAGAAATTATAAAACTATCTATGCTATACTTACGTCTGATTTTTAATGAAATTATTGGAGGTGCATCCTTGGAAGAAGTAGTGATTTTAAGTGCTGTACGAACACCAATTGGCAGATATAAGGGGAAATTAGCACCCATTTCAGCCGTCGAGCTTGCTGCGATTGCGAGCAAAGCAGCGATCAAACGTGCAGAGCTTGTGCCAGATCAAGTTGAACAAGTATTTATAGGAAATGTTTTACAAGCAGGAAATGGCCAAAATGTGGCTCGACAAGCAGCGGTAAGAGCGGGGATTCCTCATAGTACACCAGCTACTACGATCAATGAGGTCTGTGGTTCTGGTATGAAAGCAATTATTTTTGGAATGCAACAAATTTTATTAGGCGAAGCGCAAGTTGTACTTGCTGGTGGAACAGAAAATATGTCGCAAGCACCAAAAGTAACAAGTTTTGATTATGACACTCAAGAATGGCAAGAGCCAAAATCAAGTATGATTTATGATGGCTTGACGGATGCCTTTAGTGGGGAACATATGGGGTTGACAGCAGAAAAAGTGGCCCAAGAATATCACATTACTCGCAAGGCTCAGGATCAATATGCCTATGAGTCGCAAATGAAAGCAGCCAACGCCAGTACAGCTGGTAAGTTTGACTCAGAGATTGTTCCTGTTGCCCTTCCAGATGGTCGTACGATGGGTGAAGATGAAGGAATTCGTTATGATTCAACATTAGAAAAGATCAGTTCTTTGAAACCAGCTTTTAAAGCAGACGGTGTCGTTACAGCAGCAAATGCTTCAACATTAAATGATGGAGCATCAGCAATTATTTTAGCTGCAAAATCTTATGCGATTGAACATGGTTTAGCTTATTTGGCAGTCATTAACGGGTATAGCGAAGTTGGAATCGATCCAAGTATCATGGGGATGGCGCCTGTTTCAGCTATCAACAAATTACTAAAAAAAGTGAATCGCAGAATCGATGAGGTAGATATTTTTCAAATCAATGAGGCCTTTGCTTCGGCTTCAGTTGCTGTTCAAAAGGAATTGAAGGTGCCTGACCAAAAAATAAATATTTATGGCGGTGCGATTGCTTTGGGGCATCCAATCGGAGCTAGTGGGACCAGAATCGTTACGACTTTGGTTTCTGAATTGATTCAAGAAGAGAAACAACGTGGGATCGCCAGTCTTTGTATCGGTGGAGGACTAGGCTTGGCGTTGATGATTACTAAAGCAGAAGACCAGGAAACTGCCCAAAAAAAGTTTTATCAAATGAGCCAAACGGAACGACTGGCAAAGTTAGTCAAAGAAAAGAAAATAACTGCTAAAGAGGCGGCCCAATTAGCCAATCAAATGGTATTGCCAGAAGAAGTCGCTACTAATTTAATCGAAAATCAAATTAGTGAATACTCGATTCCTTTGGGTGTTGCCCAAAACTTTGTCATTAATGGGAAAGAAAAACTAATACCAATGGTGACAGAAGAACCATCGGTAATTGCTGCTGCGAGCAATGCCGGAAAAATCATTGCTAAAGCTGGCGGGCTCACTACACATGTGCTCAGCCAGGAAATGATTGGACAAATCGTTTTGCAAAATGTCACAGAAGTTGAAAAAATTAAAAAAATACTCAGTGAAAATGAATCATTACTTTTTTCTGCGGCTCAAGAAAGTTATCCTTCTATTTACCAACGTGGCGGAGGATTACGAGCAATCAATATTCGGACCTTTGAAGCAGGATATCTTTCAATCGATCTAGTGGTCGATACAAAGGATGCGATGGGGGCCAATATATTGAATACAATGTTAGAGGCTGTGGCCCAAGAATTAAGAGAATTAATTTTGGATGTAGATATTTTGTTTAGTATTTTGAGTAATTATGCTACTCATGCGTTGATTGAAGCTCGTTGTGAGATTCCTGTAAAACAACTTACACCAGCGATTGCTAAAAAAATTGTGGCCGCTAGTGATTATAGCAAGTTGGACCCTTATCGGGCAGCAACGAACAATAAAGGGATCATGAACGGGATCGATGCGGTCGTATTAGCAACAGGTAATGACACGCGGGCAGTAGCAGCAGCTTGTCACGCGTATGCTGCAAGAAATGGACGCTATGAGGGATTAACAGATTGGTCTATCCAAAACGATCAGCTAATTGGAACATTGGTATTACCGCTAAAAGTCGGTATTGTCGGCGGAGCAACTAAGGTTTTACCTAAGGCACAACTGAGCTTGAAATTATTAGAAGTCTCAAGTGCAGCAGAATTAGGAGAAATCATCGTAGCTGTTGGTTTAGCGCAAAATTTAGCAGCAGTAAAAGCATTAGTGACAGAAGGAATTCAAAAAGGGCATATGGCGATGCAAAGCCGTTCACTGGCAATCACCGCCGGAGCCACTATTAGCGAAATCCCACAAGTGGCTAAACGCTTAAGAAATGCTCAACGGATGAATCTAGCAACAGCAGAAGAAATCATTAAAAACATTCGGTTAGGCTGATAGTATTTTGTAAACTATGGGCCACTTATAACAAGGAAATACTCGCTAATAAATAAAACGTACTGCGAATCTAAAGGCATTGGCTTTTAGATTCGCAGTACGTTTTTCTGCTTATGACTGGTCGATACGCAAATAGATCATATCGGTCAACTGAATTCCATGATCGATGATTGGTTCACGATAATAATCTGTGAAAAAATTTTTTATCCGATGGGAGCGGTGAAAACCGCATTCTTGGTAAAATGCCAAAGTTTCCGGGACATCACCGGTTCCTACGTACATTGTTTGATAACGAGTGAATTTAGTCAGTAGAAATTGGATCATCGCTTTGCCATATCCTTGTCTTTGGGCACTTGGAAGGGTCGCGATATTTTTTAACTCACATTCTTTGTCATTGAGGTTTATGACGACTGCTGCACAAACGATAGCGGGATCATATAAGACAAATAGTCGACCTTCGTCAAGGTAACGGTCAATCATGTCTTCTTGCTCATCTGCTAAAAGAAGCAAATCAATAACCCTCTTTTTATCTGTAGTGATTTCTTCAAACCGCATTGTGCTCCTCCTTAAAAGTATCTGGTAGAAAAAGAACCATTATTTTAGGCTGAAATCTAAATATACAGGATTGTGATCCGAATATTTGAATTGCATGTCTTTAACATGGACATCATTTACCGTGATATTATCTGAGACTAAGAAGCCGTCTATTAATGTGGTATAAGATTCTCCTTTCTTGTATGGTTTATCCAAGGCTCGAGCAGAAGGGCGACGTTCTGCATCTAAGTTTCCTGTTGGAAGATGAAACCCAGATGGTAATTGATCTTTTGGAAAAGGATGTGTCCATGTTTCTCTTTTCTTACTCGTATTGAAGACATCAGGGCTGTTTCCCAATACATCGTGATTGTAATCGCCAGCGACCATTACATAGTTGCCTTTTTTGTATTCATTTTCCATCACCGAAAAGATTTTATTTAATTGGGCTGCTTGAATCGAGCGATCTTTCGTAAAAGCAGATAGATGGGTATTAATCGCGATGAATTCATGGCCGTTTTGAACGGGGACTCGACTGACTGTAAAGGCACGATCCAAATCAAAAAATTTATTGAAATTTGTTTCAATCGGCAATGAATAGCGTTTACTGCTGGTAATCTCAGCTTGACTCAGTGTGACCAAGCCTGATTTTGCCTGACCGATTGGATCGGTAAATGGGTAGAACAGGTAAGCGGAATCGTAGTTTTGTCCATAAAGACTATTGTAGGCAGCTAAATGCTCTTTCAAAAAGGCAACTTCGTCCACGTGTTGAGAACGATCACCGTTTTGATCGACTTCTTGATAAAATGCAAAGGTCGGTGCTAAGTCTTTAGTTGATTGGACGATCCCTGCCATGTTTTCTTTGACCGTTTTTTTATCATAGGCACGTGAATAGTCTCCGCCATCCATAAAGAAGCTATAACTTGGCGGATAAGCACCGTAGCCAATATTATGACTCATAGCTCGATACTTCTTGTTTATTTTTAACGACTGCTTTTGGGTATTTTTAGGATCTAAGGCGATGCCATCTGGCAAGCGGTCATAACTGGCAAATAAATAGATTAAATAACTTCCAAAAACAATGATAAGTACGCTAAGTATCCCCAAAAAAATTTTTATGATCTTTTTCATGATAGTCCTCCTGATTGTTTGAATCTGTATCGTAAATCATCAAAGATAAATTGGCTGTTTTTAACCAAAAATCATTTCTTCAGTATCATATCAGACTTTTTAGTGAATACAAAATATCTCCGCTTTCATAAACCCAACTTGCATGTTACACTAAAATAGTAGAATTAAACGTTATTAAAAGAGAGGTTTTAAAATGATTCGATTTGCTAAAAGAGAAGATGGCGCAGATGTCGCTAAACTGATATTGGTTATTTTAAAAGATATGGAACTGGACTTTTTAGCTGAGTTTGGGGAAGAAAAGACTTTGGATGCCATTGCGACTTGTTTTGAAGATCCAACCTATCGCTTCGGCTATGCTCGCGGCTTGGTGGAGGAAATTGATGGAACTATCGCTGGTGCGGTATTTGGTTATCCTGCAGACAAAGAAGCGATTATTGATCGACCGTTAAAAAAATATCTCCATTCTCAAGGAATAAAAGAAGATACCCAAATGTTCAGTGATACGGAAGCTTTTCCTAACGAGTGGTATTTAGATTCGATTGCAGTTGATGAAAAATTTCGGGGTCAGGGAATCGGCGCAAAATTATTGACAGCAGTTGATCGGTTAGCGATGCATGAAGGAGAGGGAGTAATCGGCTTAAATGTCGATAAAGCAAATCCCAATGCCAAACGCTTATACTTACGGGAAGGTTTTGCTGATGCAGGAGAAATAATGATCAGCGGACATATGTATGATCATATGCAGCGAAAAGTCAAACCTATCAACAATTAGCAATCAAAACTGATCAACAAAAAAGAACTGTGCCAACAGCGGCATAGTTCTTTTAATTTTGAGAAAAAGTTACTTTTAGATTTGTTTCTGGATTGGCATGTTTGTTACGATTATACAACCAGTAATCCATGATTGCCGCAACACAAATACAAACAGGGGCATCAGCTGGATTAGTGACATCCAAGACATAATAGTCACCAGTCAGTAAAGTCGCCTTGTCCATTGTCATAATTGATTGGTTAAAGTGGTTGATCTTATATTTGTGATTGTAAATATCGCCATAAACGGCCCAGTGGAGCTGCTGGATATAATAAAAGTCGCCTGGCCAATGGAAAATCTTATGCAGCACACCTACTTTTGTATGTTTATAGTAGATTTCAAACTTACGCCCAAAAATAACACTGGCTTGTTTGATGTAAGCGACGATTTGACCATCCATTGCATAGAGGGAGAGGACGTTTCCTTTACGTCCCCAGTGTCCTACCATCAAATATAAAGGTACACCGTTGTTGTCTTTGACGATCGTTCGTGTCGTGGAGCTTAATTGTTTTTCTTGAATAAAAAACTCGGTCATGCTAGTCACACCTTTTGATTTTGATTATTCAGAAAGGATTCGATCGATTGCCGTTGCTACGCCGTTTTCTTCATTGGTATCAGTGATGTTATTAGCGATTTTTTTGATGGCTTCTGCAGCATTGCCCATTGCAAAACTTTTACCTGCATACGTCAACATACTAACGTCGTTAAAATTATCGCCAAGAGCCATAACTTGACTAGCTGTAAACCCACGTTCTTCAGCAAATTGCTTTAAAGCAATCCCTTTTTGTGCGTTGACATGATTGATTTCAATATTGGTCAATTCAGAAGCCGCAATAGCAAGATCGCCTATTTTTTCTAATTCACCAGTAATTCCTTTCAGTTGTTCCGGTCCTTTTTTGTCAAACGTGATGATTTTTAAAACTTCTTCGTTATTAGTAGCTAATGTTTGTCGGATGTCTTCAACAAAAGTAATAGGTGTCAAAGACAAGTGTTGTGAAGAGGCAGCGATTGCCATTTTTTTTGACATTTCTGGAACTTTACTTAAGATATGTTCAGCGAAAAAGTCAATCCGCATTGGTTGATTTGCTGAATAAACATGTTCAGCAGTAAAAACTTCATAGTAAAGTCCTGCTTTTTCAATAGTATCCATCACGTCCAATGTTTTTTGTTTTCCGATTGGGATGGTAAAGATGGTCTCCCGGTCAGCGTTTACAACGTGGGCACCATTTAATAAGATCATTGGTACACGTATATTTGATTCGTCCAACGAAATTTTTGCATGACTCATTCCACGTCCAGTTGCTGCAATGAATTCGATTCCTTGTGCTTGAGCTTTCTGAATGGCTTTGATATTGGCTGTTGGGACTTGCATTTGATTGTTCAACAGTGTACCGTCCATATCAGAGGCAATGAGTTTTATCAAAATTATTCACCTAGCTTTCCTATCGTACACCGATAGTGTACCATAATCCTAGAGTAGGAAAGCTTATCGAGCAGATTCTTAAAAAAGAATTAGTCGTGCAAGCATATTCTGACTAAGAATCAGCCATAATTAATAAAAATTGGGAGTGGATTGCATGAAAGAAATCATCCATAATGATTGGCAGAAAGTTTTGGCAGATCAGTTTCAAGCGCCATATTATTTGAATTTACGAGAATTTTTAAAAGAAGAATATCGGACGCAAACGATTCATCCGGATATGTACCATATTTTTGAAGCGTTGGAGTTAACTCCTTTTGACAAAGTCAAAGTCGTTATTTTAGGACAAGATCCATATCATGGAATCAATCAAGCCCATGGGTTGTCTTTTTCTGTACAACCAGGAGTGAAAATCCCTCCGTCATTACGTAATATTTATCAAGAAATGCAAAATGATTTAGGAATCCCTCCCGTACAACACGGCAATCTAGTAAGCTGGGCAAAACAAGGCGTGTTATTGTTGAATACTGTTTTAACCGTTCGAGAAGGGCAAGCATATTCTCATCGAGGAAAGGGCTGGGAACAATTAACAGATGCAATCATTGAGCGATTAAATGAAAGAGAAAAGCCAATCGTTTTTATCTTATGGGGGAAATCGGCTCAAGAAAAAAGCAAAATGATCGACACTAGTAAACATGCCATTATCAAATCTGTTCATCCTTCCCCGCTATCGGCTCATCGCGGGTTCTTTGGATCAAAGCCATTTTCAAGAACAAATCAATTTTTAACGAAGTGGGGAGAGACGCCGATTGATTGGCAATTACCTGAAACAGTGTGATATGACAACGGTTTCTGTTATAGAGACAGTGTGTGAAAATGTGCTTAATTCATATTTACTAGATTCTAATTAGTAGTACAGGTATTTTATTCTGTTCTTTTCTTTTTGGATGAAGTGTTGTATGATTAATAAGAAATAAATATCTGGAGGGTTTTATCGTGGATCTATTTGACAGTTTGAAATTTAAAATTATTCGTCGCAACATTAAAGTGGCATTTCCTGAAGCAACTGACGCACGTATTTTAGGTGCGGCATCTCGTTTAAAGGCAGAAGAATTGATTGAACCTGTCTTGATTGGTAATTTAGCAGAAATCGAAAAAGCTGCAAGCATTCGTGGAATCGCTTTAGAGAACTTCACAATTATCGATCCTGACAACTTTGATCGTTGGGATGAGATGGTAGAAGCTTTTGTTGAACGTCGTAAAGGAAAAGTCAGCAAAGAAGACGCTGAAAAAATGCTTAAAGATGAAAACTATTTTGGTACAATGTTAACTTATATGGGCATTACTGAAGGGATGGTCTCTGGAGCAATTCATTCAACTGGGGACACTGTTCGTCCAGCTTTACAAATCATTAAAACAAAACCAGGCGTTAGCCGTACAAGTGGAGCGTTCTTGATGGTTCGTGGTCGTGATCAAGAAAAATATTTGTTCTCTGATTGTGCCATCAACGTGAACCCAAGTGCACAAGAATTAGCAGAAATCGCTGTAGAATCAGCTAAGACTGCAGAATTGTTCGATATCGAACCAAAAGTTGCAATGATGAGCTTCTCAACTAAAGGTTCTGCAAAAGCACCAGAAGTTGAAAAAGTTGCAGAAGCAACAAAACTTGCACAAGAATTAGCACCAGATTACTTGATTGATGGAGAATTACAATTTGATGCTGCCTATATCCCAGGTGTGGCACAGCTGAAAGCTCCTGAATCAAAAGTAGCAGGTCAAGCAACTGTATTTGTTTTCCCTGAATTACAATCAGGAAATATCGGTTATAAGATTGCACAACGTTTCGGTGGATTCGAAGCAATTGGACCGATCTTACAAGGATTGAATAAACCAATCTCCGATCTTTCTCGTGGTTCTAATGAAGAAGATGTCTATAAACTTTCAATCATCACAGCAGCCCAATCATTGATGAACTAATCAATCTTTTTGGTCAGTAACTATAAAAAGCAAGAATTCGACTACCCTCGAATTCTTGCTTTTTTACTGTCAAAAACTTATTTTTGATACAGAATCAGCTGTTGTTTGTTCGATCATCACAGAATCAGGGAATTTTTTACTTTGCTCTCTTGTTTTAAATCGGTATACTGAATTGGTAAAAGAAAAGAGGGGAAATAGTGTTAACTTTAGTAAATACAAATGCAACAGAAAAATTAGGAAAAATTATTGGTTCAGTAGCAGAACCAGGTGATAATTTAGTGTTGACCGGTGACCTTGGGGCAGGAAAAACAACATTAACTAAAGGAATCGCTCTAGGTCTAGGAATTGATCAAATGATAAAAAGTCCGACCTATACGATTATTCGTGAGTACCAACAAGGGCGTTTGCCGCTTTATCATATGGATGTCTATCGAATTGAGTCTGGGGCAGATGATTTAGGGCTAGATGATTATTTTGAAGGGGAAGGCCTTTCAGTAATCGAATGGGGCAAACAATTAGGAGAATACTTGCCAGAAGATTATTTGGAACTGATTCTAGCAAAAGATGAGCAAGAGGAACAGCTGCGTCAAGTCGAGTGGCTCATCCATGGAGATAAAGCGGAAAAATTTCAGGCACGTATCTTAAACGCGTGGGAAACAAAATGAGCGACATTGAGATTACGTTAAGAGAAGCCATTCCTGACGATGCCGCAGAATTATTACAAGTCAGTCGCAAAATTGCTCAAGAAACAGATTTTTTGATTATGGATGAAGCAGGTTTAGGGTTAAACACAGAGTTGTTGGCACTGCAATTAGCAGATTTATATGAAAGTGAAAATAATCTGCTTTTATTGGCTTTTGCGGATGAAAAAATAATCGGGATGGCTTCTGTCAAAGCGGCAAGGGAATCTGCCGTGGCACATATTGGTGAAATTGGCGTAAGTGTGTTGAAAGAATTTTGGGGAATCGGTCTGGGAAGTACCTTGCTAGCAGAAGTCATCGACTGGAGTGAAAAGGAATCTTCTTTACGTCGTTTAGAATTAACGGTTCAAAAAAGAAATGAGCGCGCACGATATTTGTATGAAAAATTTAGTTTTATAACAGAAGCGACGATGGCACGTGGAGCAAAAACATTGCATGGCGACTTTCTTGATGTCTTATTAATGAGCAGATTGATCAATTAAAAAAGCGAAGCTGAAGGCTTCGCTTACATGGGTAAAACTAATTTCTTCAATGGATCGACCCCAAAGTGATCTTCTTGATAAAGTAAAATTTTTGCACAGGCACGACTATCTTCTAAAGCGTCATGGTGATGCTCTAATGGGATGTTTAGCTTATTACAGACAGTATTCAAGCGATGATTTGGCATCTCAGGAAACAACCGCCGACTTGTTCGGACTGTGCAAAGAGAAAGATATGAAGGTTGATCGAGTTGATAATAGTCTAGACAGCCAGCTAAGACCGTCGTATCAAACCCAGCATTATGAGCGACAATCAAACGATTATTTTGATAATAATGTTGGATTTCTTGCCATACTTCAGGAAATTTTGGGGCATTTGCGACATCTTCTGGATGAATACCATGAATCTGGATATTTTTCCAAAAAAAGTCAGTTTCTGGTTTGATCATCGAATAATACTCGCCAACAATTTGACTATTTTTTACCATTACAAGTGCCAATGAACAGGCACTGTGGGCTTGATAGTTTGCTGTTTCAAAGTCCATTGCGATAAAATTCAATAGGTTCACCTCTTCGTCTTGTTTTAACACTATTCATTGATAAAAGCCTTGTGTCAAAAAGATTCAGAAATTTTAAAGGTTGATATCTAATTCAACTGGACAGTGGTCACTGCCGAAAATCTCGGTATGAATCTTTGCGTCTTGTAATTGATCTTGCAACTGGTTAGAAACGATAAAATAGTCGATACGCCAACCGGCATTATTTTTACGTGCATTAAAACGATAGCTCCACCATGAGTAAATGCCGGCTTGTTCAGGATAAAAATATCGGAAAGTATCGATATACCCATTCTCTAATAAGGTATAAAATTTCTCGCGTTCTTGGGGAGTAAATCCTGCATTTTTTTGATTGGTCTTCCAGTTTTTTAAGTCGATGTTTTCATGGGCGACATTCAAATCTCCGCAAAAAATGACCGGTTTTTGTTCTTTTAATTGGTTCAAGTAAGTTAAAAAGGCATCTTCCCAAGTCATACGATAGTCCAGCCGCTTTAATTCATTTTGTGAATTTGGCGTGTAACAGGTGATTACGTAATATTCAGGATATTCTAAAGTAATGACACGGCCTTCTTGATCATGTTCTTCGATACCTAGACCATAAGCGACACTGATTGGTTTATGTTTGGTAAAAATCGCCGTGCCAGAATACCCTTTTTTCTCAGCGTAGTTCCAGTAGTCATAATAGCCAGGTAGATCCATTTCAATCTGACCAGCTTGTAATTTTGTTTCTTGCAGACAGAAAAAATCAGCATCTAATTCATTAAAAACTTCCATAAAATTCTTTTTCATCACGGCACGTAGTCCATTGACGTTCCAAGAAATCAATTTCACAAGACATTCCTCCAACAATAATAGATTCAATCATGGACTAATTGTAACGAAAAAAGTCGAGAAAGCAAAGAAAGTTCCATTTATTTCAACTAGAGCAGAATCTTTTTTTAATTAAAAATAAACAGATGAAGAATAAGATAATAGAATATATAAGGAGTGTTAGTATGAAAATCGGAGTGATTGGTATTGGCGGGATCGCACAAAAAGCTTACTTACCCACCTATACAAAAATACGCAAGGAAGCGACGTTTATTTTTGCGACACGCAATGATAAGGTACGAGAGGCACTTGCAAAAGAACATAATTTTGAGAATACGGTTGAAACAATCGATCAATTGTTGGCAGAAAAGATTGACGCTTGTTTTATCCACGTAGCGACCAGTGTGCATTTTGAAATCGCTAAAAAATGTTTAGAAGCAGGAGTGGCAGTTTTTATTGATAAACCTGTCAGTGAAGACTTTCAGGAAGTCCAGACATTGCAAAAACTTGCTCAAGAAAAAAATCTTTTGTTCATGGTCGGTTTTAATCGTCGTTTTGCGCCAATGGTTGAACAATTGAAGCAATTAGAACAAAAACGCGTTATTCACTTAGAAAAAAACGAACCAGATCATGGGATGGCTACACAGTACGGCATTTATGATCTGTTCATTCATTTAGTTGATACAGCAGTTTATTTATTAGACGATGAAATCATGAGCGTACACTCAAAGATTCGTGAGGAAAATGGGAAGATGGTCTATGCTCAGATGCAGCTTTCAACAGCAACGAGTGAATGCCTATTATCAATGGATTTGATGAGCGGAGGAAAAATGGAACGCTATCATGTAAGTTCATCAAAACAAACGATGATTGTGGATCAATTGACGGATTTGACTATCAAACGTGGACAAAAAGAAGAAATCCAGCGCTTTGGTGATTGGACGACGACATTAGAAAAAGGCGGATTTGAACAGTTGGTCCAGCACTTTATAGCTGCTTTGAAAGGAAAAGACGTTGATTTAAGACAAAAAAATGTTTTGTTGAGTCATGAATTATGTGCTCAGATGCTTCAACAACATATTCGTCATCAATTATAAGGGGTGGCAAGTTTTTTTCTCGCGTGCTAAAATAGCAAAGACATTTGAAAAATTTACCCGTAGTGAACGAGAAAGGCTTATCAAAGTGAAAATATCAGCATTGACAGAAACCTTACCTAACTTGAAAATCCTTTTGGATGAACCGTTAATGAATTATACCTTTACAAAAACTGGTGGTCCGGTGGATGCTTTAGCATTTCCTAAAGACAATGAAGAAGTAAAAGCAATAGTCGACTACTGTCGTTTAAATAATCTACCATGGATTGTTTTAGGCAATGCCAGCAATCTGATCGTCAAAGATGGTGGAATTCGCGGTGTGGTAATCATGTTGTCAGATATGACGACCATTCGTGTAGAAGATCATACGATTATTGCTCAAGCTGGTGCCAAACTAACCGATACCACTTATGTTGCGTTGGATCATGCATTGACTGGCTTTGAATTTGCTTGTGGTATTCCTGGGAGTATCGGTGGAGCCGTCTTTATGAATGCCGGTGCGTATGATGGTCAATTAGAGGATGTTTTTGAATCTGTTGATGTACTATTAGCAGATGGAACGTTTGAGACATGGGACAAAGATCAGATGAACTTTTCCTACCGTCATTCTGCGATTCAAGAACAACCAGCGATCGTATTGAGTGCGCGATTTACTTTGACTTCTGGTGAGCCGGAGCAGATTAAAAAAAGAATGACTGAACTTACTGAGCTGCGTGAGTTGAAACAACCGTTGGAATATCCTTCATGTGGCAGTGTGTTCAAACGCCCAGTCGGACATTTTACAGGTAAACTGATCCAAGATGCAGGCTTACAAGGCTTAGTTTGGGGAGGCGCGCAAATTTCTGAAAAACATGCAGGATTTATTGTGAATATCAATCACGCTACAGCAACTGATTATATTGAATTGATTGCCCATATCAAACAAACGATTAAAGAAAAATTTGATGTGGCTTTAGAAACAGAAGTTCGGATCTTAGGAGAAGAACCAAAATAAAAAAACTTGCTAGAAACCAATTTAAGTTTCTAGCAAGTTTTTTTATTTTTTCATCAAGCGTAACAAGACGGCACAGACTCCCATTGTTGCGATACCGGCAACGACAGCTTCAACTAAGCCGCTGCCAAAAATAATTCCTAAAATGACTCCATAAACAGCATCTGCTGTAACTTGTAAGACATTGGCATAACTATCTTTAAAGAAAAGAAAAATCAGATTCATCACCAAAATAGTATTAGTCATAGAGCCTGCTACTCCAGCAATGAATAAACTGATAGGGCGTGCTTTTTGTTTCATCAAGTGATGAAGTCCTCGATAGACAAAATAAGGTACGACACCAATCAACACCCGAGGGATGATAGCGATTAGTACAGCGCGCCAATCTCCTTGGTTTGTCAATGGATTTGCAATAAAAGGAGAGAAGACAAAGGACATCGGTGTAATAAGAATCGTCGATCGTGCCAAACTGATCACCCCAAAGATCGTTCCTAATCCTGCTCCAATACGCGGTCCCAAAACAATCGAAGCAATGATGACTGGAATGTGCATCGTCGTCGCATTGATTGGACCAATTGGGATAAAGCCAAGCGGCGTGACCGCTAAAATAATCATGATTGCTAAAAACATCGCCGTTAAAGTAAAGCCTCTTACATTGTTCTCTTTCATTTGTTACTCCTTTAATTTTGAATTTACTACATGTACGATATCAGAAACATTTGCTAAAGCACCGCGACCATAATCACCGCAAGCTAGTAAAGCTTCTCTTGGTACGATTTCTTGGTAACCGACGTCTTTTAGTGTTTTGAGATTACGTTGGACAATCGGATTTTGGTACATGTAGGTATTCATCGCTGGTGCTATGATTTTAGGCGTATCAGGCAATAAAGCCAACGCAACAGTAGATAGTAAATCATCGGCAATCCCATTTGCTAATTTGCCGACCATATTAGCTGAAGCCGGTGCTACTAAAAAAAGATCGGCATTTTTGGCTAGAGCAATATGATTGATCAAAGCCGCATCAGGTTCATCCATCACGTCAAGATGGACGCGGCGGTGGGATAGTGATTGGATCGCTAATGGTGTGATGAACTCTGTGCTATTTTTAGTCATCACAACGTCTAATTTATAGCCCATTTTCGTCAATTCGTTGGTAATATCTGCGGCTTTATAGGCTGAGATACTGCCACTGATACCCAATAAGATAGTTTTCATCGTGTTCCCTCCAAGGCCATAATTTCTTTTTTGATTAATTCAGCAATCTCTGTCTTTGTATGAGCCTCTTTAACTTTTTGCTGTTGATTAATCAAATATCCATGATGTTTTTCTCCGTGAATCTCGGTTAGATCATTTGCTAAGATAAAATCGGCGTGATTTTTTTCAAGGCTTTCTTTTGCGACATTCAATAATTCGATCATCGGGACATCAACCAAGAGTTTGAATCCTACTAAAATCGTTTGCGGCTGCAATTTTTTGATCAAAGAGATAATTTTCGGATTTTTCTTTAAAACGATCACTAAATGATCTGTGTCAGAAGAAATCTTTTTCGTCGTTCGTTTATTAGCAATTTCAAGCAATGTTGTTGGTAAATCAGTTTGCAAAGCAATCGCTGATTCTAAATCTTCTAAAGTGACCGAGCTTTCTGGAGTAAAGTCACTGACAGCCATACTGTGAATCACCGCATCATAGGAATGTGTGGTCATCAATTCTTTTAATTTTTTTTCCAAGTCAGCTGTTGTTTCGATGTAATGAAGATTGATTGTGGGTCCTTCTGGTTTGACAGCAAGCCGAGTGGTAATCAAATCAACGATGACTTGGTCTTTTGCAAAACTCTCCACGATTGCCTTGCCCAATTTTCCACTGGAATGATTGGTGATGGCACGGACATCATCGATTTTTTCTGAAGTCCCACCGGAAGTAACTAAGATCCTCATTGAACGTCTCCTCCTAAAGCAACAATTGTACGTCCCACATGATTTCCAGAGAGCAGGGCATCTGCTGTTTCTAGAACTTGTTCCAACTGAATTTCTTGTACTTGAAGAGCAGTTGGTACTGCCCATTCCCCAGCCATTTTTTGCCAAAGTTTTTTTCGTTGGTCCATAGAAGCTTCAACTGAATCGATACCGAGTAGATTGATACCTCGTAAAATAAATGGTAAGACCGTTGTGTTTAATTTAATCCCACCAGCATTTCCGCAAAGAGCTAAACTTCCGCCATAATTAACAAAAGGAATAACCTGTGCCAGTGTTTCTCCACCAACTGCATCGATTACAAAATCAAAAAGCTGTTTATTCAACGGCCGATTTTTTTCTGGGAATAATTCGGCAGGTGAAGTGACTGTTGTTGCGCCTAATTGTGTCAAATAATCATTTTGGGAATCTTTACGGCTCAAAGCAGTAATCTCTTGGCAGCCAATTTGGCTTAAAAAGTGTAAGGCAAATCCGCCAACGCCACCAGTTGCCCCAGTCACAAGGACGCGACTTTTCTCGGTCAAACCGTGTTTTTGTAATGCATCGACTGCTAGTGCTGCTGTAAATCCAGCAGTTCCAAAAGTCATCGCTTGTTTTTCTGACAGTGTCTCAGGTAATTTTACACACCAAGAGGCAGGAACTACTTGAAGATCACTTAGTCCGCCATCTTGTTTGACCCCTAAACCAAAACCAGTTACTAAGACTAAGTCACCGCTATGAAAAGCATCATCGTTTGAAGCGATAATCTTACCCGTTAGATCGACTCCCGGAGTCATTGGATAATCTCTTAGAACACCTGTGTTGGCTTTAGTAGCCAGGGCATCTTTATAATTGATTCCAGAATAGCTTACCGCAATTAAAACATGTCCTTCATCGATTTCAGGTTTAGTGAAGGTTTCAATTTGTGTGTGAACGGTCTCATCTTTCAATACTCGTAAACGCCGATACTCAGTCATGTTTGTTCCTCCTAATTTTATTCCAACAAATAATGTCGTAGGGAAAGCCCCATACGTTAATAAATACGTGCGCTGTGCCTAACGGATCAGAAAAGGTCTGTTTAAATGTAGTTGACCCATTAGTAATCAATAAATATAAATGTAACCCAACGATTCAGCAATGTAAATTGTAAAAAACGAATCGTCCAATCAGTTACTATTATCTTAGCGGAAATAAGGGAAAAAGCAAATTTCTTTTCTCTATACATACTGGAAAAAGAGCGGGATGAAAATCGTTAAAAGAACTTGATTTTTAACAAAAAGTCCGTATACTTTAGTAGGGCAATATTAAACTATAAGTTTACTTTTAGCAAACTAATGAAGCTTTAGGTATTTCTATTTTTTTGTTTAAAAATAATTCTAGCTAAAAAGATGCAGCGAGTAAATTTTTTTTTTAAATAATCAAAATCAAGAGGTGATAATCATGGAGATTGGTGAAAAGCTGCGTAATTTAAGGATTCAAAAGAACTTGACACAAGAAGAGCTAGGGGAACGAACGGATCTATCTAAAGGATATATCTCTCAATTAGAACGCGATCTAAGCTCTCCGTCAATGGAGACTTTTTTTGATATCTTAGAAGTTTTAGGCGTGACACCGGCTGAGTTTTTTAAACAAAAGACGGGGGATCAAAAGATTGTCTATAAAGAATCAGATACAACTTTTTATACAGACGAAGAACATGGGTATCATATTAAATGGCTGATTCCCGAATCAAATGAAAAAGAGATGGAGCCGATTTTGTTAACGTTGGAACGAGAAGGGCAGTATAAACAATTTACTCCCTCGCTTTCTGAAACGTTCATCCATGTGTTAGAAGGAAAGATTGCATTGCAATTTGGTGAAACACTGTATGAAGCAAAAAAAGGCGAAAGTATCTATTACGAAGCTAGCAAACCCCATCGCTTACAAAATCAAGCCTCTGGTATCAGTAAAGTATTGATCGTTGCAACAGAATCTTATTTGTAAAAAAATCTGTGACTTGAATCAAGCGAAGAGGAGCGAGATTCCTAAAGAAACAAAGTATAAATTTTTTGAATAGATGAACAAATAAAATGATCGATAAAGCGAGAATCAGGATCATTTGAATAAAAAAATAAATCCCTTTAAAACGAGGAGTGAAGTCATGGCAAATACAATTATTTCTTTTAAAGATATCAGTAAACAATACGACGATGATGATCCGGTATTGAAAAAAATTAATTTTGATATTGAAGAAGGTCGTTTTTATACCTTATTGGGGCCTTCCGGCTGTGGAAAGACAACGATTTTGCGAATCATCGCCGGATTTACAGATGTCAGTGCGGGTGATATTTATTTTGAAGGAAAGAAAATGAATAATATCCCAGCCAATAAGCGGCAAGTGAATACAGTTTTTCAGGATTATGCATTGTTTCCTCATATGAATGTTTTTGATAATGTTGCTTTTGGATTAAAAATAAAGAAATTATCAAAAAAAGAAATCGAAAAAAAAGTTTTGGAAGCGTTGAAGTTAGTCCAACTACCAGGATATGAAAACCGCGAAATCACAGAAATGTCTGGGGGGCAGCGTCAACGGGTGGCAATCGCACGAGCTATCGTCAATGAACCAAAAATTTTGTTATTAGATGAACCGTTATCTGCTTTGGATTTAAAACTACGGACAGACATGCAGTATGAACTACGAGCATTGCAAAAACGTTTGGGCATCACCTTTATTTTTGTCACTCATGATCAAGAAGAGGCGCTGGCTATGAGTGATGAGATTTTTGTGATGAACAAAGGGAAAATCATTCAAAGCGGCACACCAGTCGATATCTATGATGAACCAATCAATCATTTTGTTGCTGATTTTGTTGGGGAGAGCAATATTGTAGCTGGAGAGATGGTTGAAGACAATTTAGTTAAATTTGTCGGTAAAACATTTGAATGTGTCGACGGTGGAATGCGTCCAAACGAACCGGTTGAAGTGGTTTTACGTCCAGAAGATTTAACGTTAACAACACCTGAAAAAGGGAAATTGGTCGTAACAGTCGATACTCAATTGTTCCGCGGTGTTCATTATGAAATGAACTGTATCGATGCTGATGGCAACGAATGGATGGTCCATTCAACTAAAAAAGCCAAAAAAGGCAGCAAAGTTGGGTTGTCGTTTGAACCTGAGGATATCCATGTGATGCGTTTTAATGAAAGTGAAGAAGATTTTGAAGCGCGTCTAGACAGCTATGAGGATTAGGAGGAGCGTACAATGAAAAATATGCGACGATTTTATTCGATTCCTTATTTCTTTTGGCTTTTGTTTTTTGTCATCGCACCGGTGATCTTGATTGTCTACCAATCATTTTTTGATATGCATGGGAGCCTTACGTTGAGTAATTACCATACTTATCTGACTTCAAAGACCTATTTGATGATGACGATCAATTCTGTATTATTTGCCTTCTTGATTACTTTGATGACCCTTTTGATCAGTTATCCGACAGCCTATTTTTTATCAAAGTTGAAACATCGTCAATTACTGTTATTGCTAGTTGTTTTACCTACTTGGATCAATTTATTACTAAAGGCATATGCCTTCATTGGTATTTTTAGTACAAATGGTTCAGTCAATGATTTTTTAAGTTTCATTGGGATTGGACAAAAACAGCTATTATTTACCGACTTTAGTTTCATGTTTGTGGCGGCTTATATCGAATTGCCATTTATGATTATGCCGATTTTTAATGCGCTGGATGAGATTAATCCTTCGTTGATCAGTGCCAGTCGAGATTTAGGAGCAAATAATTTTGATACATTCCGTCGGGTGATTTTTCCTCTTTCTTTAAATGGGGTAAAAAGCGGTGTCCAAGCGGTCTTTATCCCGTCACTTTCCCTTTTCATGTTAACACGTTTGATTGGCGGAAACCGTGTGATTACGCTGGGAACAGCAATCGAAGAGCATTTCTTAGTCACACAAAACTGGGGAATGGGTTCAACAATCGGTGTCATTTTGATTGTGGCAATGTTCCTTGTAATGATGGTGACAGGGGAAAAACGTAAAGGAGGTCGAGTGAAATGAAAAAGAGACGATTTTCTTGGTCGACGATTTATCTGATTCTTGTGTTTATTTTATTGTATATCCCGATCTTTTATTTGATTTTCTATTCATTTAATCAAGCTGGAAACATGAGTTCTTTTACTGGTTTTACTTGGGAACATTACCAAAATCTTTTTTCGGATCGGCGTTTGATCATCATCGTGGTACAAACTTTTATTCTGGCCTTTTTATCTGCCTTGTTGGCAACAATGATTGGAACATTTGGTGCGATGGGAATTTATTATACACGCAAACGCAATTCACGCAATGTTCTACTAGGTCTGAATAATATTTTGATGGTCTCACCAGATGTTATTATAGGTGCGAGCTTTCTGATTTTATTTACCATGTTGGGCGGTGTGTTGAAAAATTTCCAACTTGGATTTGTCAGTGTATTACTTTCCCATGTAGCTTTCAGTATTCCAATCGTGGTATTGATGGTATTACCGAAATTAAAAGAGATGAATGACTCAATGATCGATGCTGCCAGAGATCTAGGCGCAAATAATTTCCAGGTGTTGCGTGATATCATCTTGCCTTTTTTGACACCGGGGATCATTGCGGGCTATTTCATGGCATTTACGTATTCTTTAGATGATTTTGCAGTGACTTTCTTTGTGACCGGTAACGGCTTTACGACACTTTCAGTCGAAATCTATTCACGTGCTCGTCAAGGAATCAGTTTAGAAATCAATGCCCTATCAACGCTTGTCTTTATTTTCTCCTTGTTGTTAGTGGTAGGATATTATTTTATCAGTCGAGACACCTCGAAAAAAACACGGAAACGGGAATTTGAGGAGGTGCCAGTACTGAAATGAGAAAATTGCAGTCGCTTTTCATCGGGGTTATTGCAATCATTTTGTTGCTGACCTTTCCAGTTGTTCGCTTAAATCACTCTTCCAATGCGAGTTCGCAAGTGTTGAATATTTATAATTGGGGAGATTACATTGATCCTGAGCTGCTGAAACAATTTGAAAAAGAATATGGATATAAAGTAAATTATGAAACATTTGATTCAAATGAAGCGATGGAAGCTAAGATCAAACAAGGCGGAACAGCCTATGATATTGCAATTCCTAGTGAATATATGATTCAAAAGATGAAAAAAGAACACTTGCTGTCCTCATTGGATCATACTAAAATCCATGGATTGAAAAATATCGATCCTCGTTTTTTAGATTTGGATTTTGATAAAGAGAACCGCTATTCGATTCCATATTTTTGGGGAACATTAGGAATTGTCTACAATGATAAATTTGTTGATGGGGACAAGATCAAACATTGGGAAGATCTCTGGCGACCGGAATTGAAGAACAATATCATGTTAATCGATGGCGCTCGCGAGGTCATGGGCTTGTCTTTGACAACGTTTGGTCATTCCATCAACAGCAAAGATAAAAAACACTTAACACAAGCAACGAAAAAATTAAATGCTCTAACACCAAATGTCAAAGCCATCGTGGCTGACGAAATCAAAATGTATATGGCTAATGAGGAAAGTGCAGTAGCGGTGACCTTTTCTGGCGAAGCAGCTGACATGATGGCAGAAAACGAACATCTTCATTACGTTATTCCGCCGGAAGGTTCAAATCTTTGGTTTGATAATATCGTGATTCCAAAAACATCTAAGAATCAAGAAGGTGCTTACGATTTTATTAATTTTATGTTGAAACCAGAGATTGCCAAACAAAATGCAGAATATATCGGTTATTCAACGCCAAACAAAACAGCCTTAGCGATGCTGCCAAAAAATATCTCTGGCGATAAACAATTTTATCCAGATGATAAAACCATCAGCCATCTAGAAGTCTATAAAAATCTAGGGGCTAAGTATTTAGGGATTTATAATGATCTCTACTTGGAATTTAAGATGTATCGGAAATAACAGCAAAACTCAGTAAGAATGGGGATTTATCAACGTTCTAAATAGAGAAAAAACGCCTTATTCTTACCTGGGTTTTCCAATTTTCTACCAAAAACGGCTAAAAAGCCGTTTTTTTTGTGCTATTGACTTTAGTCAGTTGAGCATATGAAATGTGCGAAACAGGGAACCATCTACTATACGGTGGACAACAAAATGTTATACTAAAAAAACTTCCAGACAGTTAAAATATGATTGTTCAGATCATATTGAAAACGGAAAGGAAGGGATAAAAATGGCTAATAAAATAAAAAGTTTAGTCCATACAAAGTGGATGTGTAAATGCCACAGCATCGAAGGATATATGATGCTAGACCATGATCATCTGTTATTGAGTATGTCACCAAAGATTAGTATTTCAAATTTTATGGGATATTTAAAAGAAAAAAGTACATTAATGATTTTCGATAAACATGCAAATCTAAAATATAAATTTTGGAAATCGAGACTTTTGGGTAGAAAGATACTGTGTGACAACAGTAGGATTAAATGAAGCGACCATCAAAAAATATATTAAAGAACAAGAAAAAATGATATTGCGGTAGATAAGCTGAGTGTACGAGGGTATGATGACTTTTTTATGGGTTAAGGAGTAGTACCAAAGCCTCTTAAGATGTGGGCAAAAGCGGCAAAGACAATATGGTTTGAACATAAAATGTGAAAGCAAGCATCTTTAGCCATTGGCCGATGTTTTGGGCTTATAGCCTTAGAGCAAACCATCCTTTTGAATGATGATTATAATTTATTAATGAAGAACTTTAATGAAATTTGCTCGTGAAGCATGCTAACAAAAATGTACGCTTTGATAATGTGCTTAGCAATACAAGCTTTTTTAATAGACTAATAAGTGATGACTACCAATCGCTTATTTTATCAAAGGGATTTTTCTATTATTATTATCTAGAAATTTAGTCTACAAATTTGGAGATAAAATGTTTTGACCAAAAAATTATTTTGTTAGCACAGTTAAATTGAATCAATAATCTCTAGAAAGATATGAAGAAGAGTAGGAAGTAAATAATCGCATTTGGGATAGTATGGGAGAAAGAAGTACATAGTTCCATTTAAAAAGCAGTTAAAAATTTTTTAAGATGTATGCAAAAAATGATTTCTTCTAAAGATATTAAAAAGCCACCTGTTTTAATAGGTGGCTGAGTTAGTTGTTTATTGTAGAGGTGCCCATTTCCAATTTTCTACTTCTGGAAGATCGGTTCCTTCTGAACGAATGAACGCATGATGTTTTTGTAACGTTTGATCCATAGTTTGAGAGAAGTCAGCTGCTTTTGCACCATAGACTGCATTAGCACCATCTTGAGCTAAATGGAAGCGATCCATTTCACTGAAGACACGCATATCAAATGGAGTCGTAATATCGCCATTTTCACGATAGCCATGGATAAGGATGTTATGATTGTGACGATTGAAGAAAATTTCACGGACCATTCCTTCGTAACCATGGAATGCAAAGACGATTGGTTTGTCTTTAGTGAAGATTGCATCAAATTGATCATCACTTAATCCACGAGGATCAATTTCTGGATGGCGTAATCTCAATAGATCAACGACATTGACAAAACGGATTTTTAATTCTGGGAACTGTTTGTTTAGGATAGAAACAGCAGCTAATGCTTCCAAGTTAGGCTCTGTCCCAGCAGCAGCAATAACTAAATCAGGTTCTGCACCATTATCAGTACTTGCCCAATCAATGACTTTCAATCCTTCTTCTACAAGTTCTTCTGCTTCGGCAGCTGAATAAAATTGTGGACGAGGATGTTTACTTGAAACGATCAAGTTGATTACTTGTTTGTCTTGCATCGCTTTATCCATAACAGCCATCAAACTATTTGCATCAGCTGGTAAGTATTCACGAATAAACTCAGGTTTTTTCTCAGCTAAGTGAGTTAATACACCTGGATCTTGGTGAGTATAGCCATTGTGATCTTGTTGGAAGACGGTTGATGTCGCGATGACATTCAAAGCAGGATATTCTTTACGCCATGCATGGGCACTTGCTTTACGCATCCATTTGAAATGTTGAGTTAGCATAGAGTCTACCACACGTAAGAATGATTCATAACTTGCGAAGAAACCGTGACGACCAGTTAAGACATAGCCTTCTAAGAAACCTTCTGCTTGGTGTTCAGACAATTGGCCATCAATCACTCGACCAGCTGAAGATTGCCATTCATCTGTACTATTTTTAGGTTCTAACCATTGACGGTTTGTTACGTCAAAAATTTTGTTCAAACGATTTGATTTTGTTTCATCTGGTCCAAAGATTCGGAAATTTGTTGGATTTTTTGAAATCATATCACGAGCTTGTTGACCAAAGATGATCATATCTTGCGCCGTCACTGAACCAGGAGTTGTTGTATCGATTGCATATTGTTTCCAATCAGGCATATCCATTGGTTTTGGATCAATCCCACCATTAGTGATTGGATTGCTAGACATCCGTTTAGGACCTTTAGGAGATAATTCTTTTAATGAGTCAACAATTTTACCATTTTCATCAAATAATTCTTCAGGACGGTAAGATTTCAACCATTCAACTAATTTGTCTGCGTGTTCCATATCTTCTGAACCAACAGGGATTGGGACTTGATGGGCACGGAAAGTTCCTTCAAGTTGATCACCAGCCCATGTTTTAGGTCCAGTCCAACCTTTAGGTGTTCTAAAAATGATAACTGGCCATGCTGGCATGTTGGCTTCTTCAGCTTTGCCTTTACGCGCTTCGCTTTGGATTGCTTTGATTTCTTCAATTACTTCATCTAAAACTTTCGCCATAAGTGGATGCACTTTTTCTGGATCTGTTCCAACAACAAAGTAAGGCTTCCAACCCATTCCTTCAAAGTATTTTTTCAAATCTTCATCGCTTTTACGTGATAAGATTGTTGGATTAGAGATTTTACCGCCATTTAAGTAAAGAATCGGCAAAACAGCACCATCGTTGACAGGATTGATAAAAGTATTTGAGAACCAACCAGTGGCAAGTGGTCCAGTTTCAGCTTCGCCATCACCAACAACAGTTGCAGCAATCACATCAGGATTGTCTAAGACAGCACCTGTCGCATGTGAAAGGGCATAACCAAGTTCGCCGCCTTCATGGATAGAACCAGGTGTTTCTGGTGCCGCATGAGAAGCGATTCCACCAGGGAAAGAGAAGATTTTGCACAGTTTTTTAAGTCCGGCTTCATCTTCTGTGATTTCTGGATACGTTTCAGTATAACTACCGTCAATATAAGAATTTGAGACCATCACTTGGCCGCCGTGTCCAGGTCCTTCAATATAAAACATGTTCAAATCATATTTGTTGATCACACGATTTAAGTGAGCGTAAACAAAGTTTTGTCCAGCGATTGTGCCCCAGTGACCGATTGGATGAGTTTTTACATCTTCTTTTTTTAGTGGTTGCTTTAATAATGGATTGTCTTTCAAATACATTTGAGCGACAGAGATATAGTTGGCAGCACGCCACCAAGCATCGACTTTATTTAAGTAGTCTTGGGTATCTAGGTTATTTGACATGTAGAAAATCTCCTTTTTAAGTAAATATTACTTTAATGTTTTCACACACAATATACAGGGATTTCTAACGTTTGTAAACCCTTTTTTGGTATTTAATACATCAATTAACGTCCAAAGTACAATAAAATAACTTGATGAATAGTTTAAATCTGTTTGTAATAGAAAAATATGAGAATTCAATAACAAAAATAAATTGTGATAAATTTAACTTATTTTTTGCAGAGAGGATCAAAGACAGCCATTGATGAAAAAGGATACAGTGAGAAAAGAGATTAATTAGTTCCGTTTAGAAATTTCATTAGGAATTCATGATTTGTTCTTATACTTATTCAAATAGTAAATGTAACCTAATTTTTCCCCTGTGAGAATAGAAGACCCTAAAAAAGCTGACGCTTAAGCGTCAGCTTTTTGTTTTAGAAGGTTAGCTAAATGTCCAAGCATTTGCAAGTTGAGGCATAAGCCGATCAAGTGAATACAACTGCTTGTAATGCTCTTTGTCAGAACGATCATTCGGATCATAAATGATGAGTTGCTCGTTTTGGACACTTTTTTTAATGACCATGATATGTCCGACATCCGTAAATTCACCCGGAGTGACTGAGACAACGATGGGGAGATTTTGGTTTAAGTGCTGTTGAATCTTCACTTGGTTTTTCCCAAGTTCTTGTAAATGAAATCCATACTTTTGCGCAAAAGCTGGAAAGATCGACCAAGCAGTTCCTTGTCCAGTTTCGTAATAACGGTTGCCGCTCCATTGTAAAATCTCGGTTGGATAAACTGTTCGATGTTCTCGATAAGACAGAATCATAGCTAACGAAGTAATCGCACACCCATTTGTAGCTAGATCATTTTGATCAGAGCCGCTGCCGTATGCTTCTTGTGCCCAACGAGGATCAGTTTGTATAATCAAAGGAAAGTCTTGCCCATGTTCTTGTAGGTATTGATTAGCAGTTGCAGAAAAGTCTTGTTGACTATTGACTACACGATCAAAGTGGAAAATTTGGGTAGAGAGGATTCCTAGACTGATGACCACTAAAAAAATTCCTAGTAAAATTGAAAAGGGACGTATTCGTCGCATAAAAAGCACCTCCACTTATTCATTAAAACGAAAAAAGTGTGAGGTGTCATCGGTCAAAAGTTGTAAATCATTCGAATGATTCTAATTCTAAACTAAGCTCTTCCCAACTTGCTAACAATTCTTCTTGTTGGGCTTTTTTAGTATCCAAATCGTTTGTCAATTCTAATAATTGAACATGATCATTCAAAACATCAGGTTGACTCATTTGCAGTTCTAATTCAGAAATTTCTTGATCTAAAGTAGTAAGAGTTTCTTCAATTGTTTCGATCTTTCGTCGCAAACTGCGGATTAGTTTCTGTTGTTCTTTGTTTTGGTGAAATTTCTTTTTGGGTGCTTCAATAGGCGCCGTTTCTTTTGCGCGCAATTCGGCAAGCTCTTCTTCTTCTTTTTTCTTTTCTAAATAATAGTCATAATCACCAAGATATAGCTTACTGCCTTCAGGAGAAAGTTCAATCACTTTGTTGGCGATACGATTGATAAAATAGCGGTCATGAGAAACGAACAATAAGGTTCCTTGGTAATCGATTAAGGCATTTTCTAAGACTTCTTTGTTATCGATATCCAAGTGGTTTGTTGGTTCGTCAAGGATCAAAAAGTTTTCTTTATTCATAGAAAGTTTTGCTAGAGCCACGCGCGCTTTTTCACCACCACTGAGTAAAGGAATCGTTTTTTCAACATCTTCACCGCTGAATAAAAAGCCGCCTAACACGTTTCGAATATCTTTTTCTGGAGTAGTCGGATGTTCGTCCCATAGTTCGGCTAAAATCGTTTTATTTCCATGTAAATCCGCTTGTCCTTGATCATAGTAACCGATTGTGACATTGGTTCCAACATGTGCTTCGCCTTTGATAAAGGGAAGCTGGCCAATGATGGATTTCAATAAAGTAGATTTTCCAATCCCATTTGGTCCGACAAGAGCGATTGCATCTTCTTTACGAATATCTAGGTCGATGGGTTCAGATAATGTTTTTTCATAACCAATCGCCGCGTCTTCGAGTTGTAAGACGACATTGCCGGAAGCTTTATCGATAGCAAACATAAATTTTGCCGATTTTTCTTTTCCATCCGGCCGATCCAAGCGATCCATTTTTTCCAATGTTTTCCGCCGGCTCTGTGCCCGTTTGGTAGTTGATGCACGCACTAGATTTCGAGCGACAAAATCTTCAAGTTTTTCAATCTGGTCTTGTTGTTTCTCGTAGGCTTTCCAGTCACTAGCAAGTTGTGCGGCTTTTAAATCTAGGTAACGAGAATAATTGCCAGTATAATGGCGAATTTTATGACGTGAAATCTCATAGATTTCATTGACGACCCGATCTAAAAAGTAACGGTCATGGGAAACAATCAGCAGCGCTCCAGAGTACCCTTGCAAGTAATCTTCAAGCCAAGCTAAGGTCTCGATGTCTAAATGATTGGTCGGTTCATCTAGAATCAAAATGTCAGGTCTGACAAGTAGCATACGAGCAAGAGCTAAACGTGTTTTTTGACCGCCAGATAAGGTGCTGATTTCTTTGTCATAAAAATCTTCATCAAATTTGAATCCATGAAGCACACTGCGAATCTCGTTTTCATAACCATAACCGTTTTGTTCATTGAAATCATGTTGAAGTTGATCGTATTCTTTTAACAAAGCAGCATAGCGGCTATCGTTTTCCGATGTTTCGCCAAGTTTCACTTCGACTTCTCGCATGCGCATTTCCATCTGACGAACATGCTCAAAAGCTTTCAGCATTTCATTCCAAACGGTTTCATTGGAATCTAGTCCCGTATCTTGAGCTAGATAGCCTAAAGTTGCTTGTTTATTTTTTATCACTTGTCCGGCATCCGGAGCTTCGATAGTAGCGATAATTTTTAATAGCGTAGATTTTCCAGCACCATTTCGTCCAACTAGACCGATACGTGCTTTGCTGTTGACTTCAAGGTGAATATTTTCAAATAAAGTGTCGGCTCCAAAATAGCGAGCGATTTGATTTGCTTGTAATAAAATCATTGGATATCTTCCTTAAATTTATTTTTCCGAATGGATTCAGTCTACCATATTTTTACAGACCTTGCGATTGGAAGCGGTCATTTCAATTAATCGTGATTTTTTCACAAAATTCGAGCAAGTACGTTGCAATTAGATGAACATTCTTGCTATTATAGTTCAGTAGTAAACATTTATGATTTTTTTTAATGAAGGAGAGTTATTGTGAAAGAAAGTTCAATTCCAAAAGCGACTGTTAAACGATTACCGTTATACTATCGGTATTTACGTATATTAAATAATGCAGGAAAGACTAAAGTGTCTTCAACAGAACTAAGTGAAGCAATCCAAGTCGACAGTGCTACGATTCGCCGTGATTTTTCTTATTTTGGTGAGTTGGGCAAACGCGGCTATGGCTACGATGTCGAAGATTTGATGTATTTCTTTGGGAAAATCTTAAACGACGATCAATTGACGAATGTAGCGTTGGTTGGTGTGGGGAATTTAGGTAGTGCGTTATTAAAATTCAAATTCCATCAAAGCAATAGTATTCGTGTAAGTTGTGCTTTTGATATTAAAGAAGATATCGTCGGACGTATCGTAGATGGTATCCCAGTTTATCCATTAGAGAGCATGGTTGAACAGATTAAGTTGCAACAAATCGAAATTGCGATTTTGACACTGCCTGCTGAACAAGGCCAACAAGTAGTTGATCAATTGGCAGAAGCAGGGATTAAAGGAATTCTAAACTTTACTGCCGCTCGTCTAACGGCCCCAGACAACATTATTATCCAAAGTGTTGACTTGACCAATGAATTGCAAACATTGATTTATTTCTTGCACCATAATACGGATAATAAATAAAAGACTGAGCAGATGCTCAGTCTTTTATTTATATGCAGCTAGAGTTCGCTAAATAATGATTGGTAATCAGTCGTTTGGAAATCTTTTGGCAGTTGCTGCAGTAATTCTTCCAATGAGCGAAAATCAATGAAACGAGCTTGACGTGCAACTTCTTTTCCATTGTGATAGACCAAAACAGCAGGGACGGTCATAACAGAAAAAAGACCGGTCAATTCTGGTTCTTGTATAATATCTAAATGATGAAAAGTAATTCCATTTGTTTCAGCAATCTTGCGGACTTTCGGTTCATCGACATGACAAATACTACATGTTTCAGAAGAAATGAATACAATATTGTTCATGTCCTGAGTAATCGCTTGTTTAACATGTGCTAGGCTAGTCATAAGGGATGTTCCTTTCTTGTTGACTGATACTATCTGTAAGATAATCAGAAAAGATCAATCTGTCAATTTTATTGTTTGAAATAAAAGGTTGTCCGATTGAATAAAAAGCGTTATACTCTCTAATGTGTTGCGGGTGTAGTTTAGTGGTAAAACAGAAGCTTCCCAAGCTTCCGTCGCGAGTTCGATTCTCGTCACCCGCTTTAAAAAAGTGCCGATTCCTTGATGTTAAAAGGACGCGGCACTTTTTTTATTTGTTGATTTTAGACATTGTTGAGTAATTTGATTTCTGGTTCATTTGGATGTTGATCAGCAATCTCATCAATAAAAACTGAGAGATCATGTTTAAAAATATAGTGACTAAATTGTTCGCTTAATACGTTACTAACATTTCGATAAGCAAAGGTAGGTGTATTAGGTAACGCATAGTGGTAGAGACCGTTTTTTTCATAGACTGGATGGTCAACAGTCGTAAAGCGGTTTCCTTCAATGGCATTTCCTGCATCTGCAGCGATATCAATAATAAATGCTCCTTTTTTTAACTGTGCTTGTTCTTCGACGGATAAGATTGGATCACCAAAATCACCGACTCTGATGCCATTGATGATAATAGAGTATTTAGATAATTGTCGTTTAAAATTTGGTAATGTTTTTCTGTAAAAAAGTTGGACAGATGAAGAAAGTTTCGATACTGCGTGAAAAGCACCTTGAGCAGTATTTCCGGAACCTAAAATAGCAATCTCATGCTCACTAGTTGGCAAAAGCCCAAAATTAAGCAGCGCATGCAGTGTTCCAGCATAGCCGGCGTAGAAACTGTTTTGATAAACAAAGTTCTTAGGAATAATTTTTGAAGGATAGGATTTTCCTTGATAAAACATAGTCGGTTTTTGATTATCAATGTCAAGAATGTACAGATTTTTAGGGATCGCTTGAGTTTTCATAAATTCTTTGCCAGACCCCAGTGGATGAGTCCAGCCAATGATGATCTGATTTGGACGAATCAAATCATAATCACATGGTTGGATGATTTTTAGAGAGAAGATGCCATCACATAAGGCAAAGATCTCTGAGCGGTTTAAGATAGTACAACCGGCTTTTTGATATTCTTCATCAAGAATACCTAAAGAATCACCAAAGCCGCTTTCAACATAAATTGAATTAGCGAATTGCTTGATGTGTTCAGGCAATAAAGGAAGTCGGCGCTCGTGAGGAAAATCTGTCTTTAAAAAACCTAATTTCATAATAACATCTCCATTCTAGTTTCTGTTATTTTTATACAAATAGTTATTTTTAAAGTATCTTTTATCAATACTTTTACATTATTTATTCTATCATAGATCCTTAAATAGTTTCTAAAAATAAGCATAATTATCTGGAAAAATGATTAAAATGAAAAAAAGATAAGGCACTAACTAAAATTTTCAGTGAGCATACTGATTTTTTTGATTCCTCGTGGAGATTTTTCTGCTGATGTGCCCTTGCTATTCACTAGATAATTGATTATTCTAAAGAAGATGTGGAAAGAAGTTTCCACTTAGGGTAATATATCCTGATAAAATCAACGTTTGTGGCTGAGCGTTGATTTTTTTTGAAACCGATTATGCATAAAAGAATATTTTAAAAGCAAGTCAGTGGTACGAGGAAGAAGTGCTGCTTACACCGATTATTTAAGAGGTTTCTCACTAGTTGAGAGTATCCTTGTTGGAAGAGGAATCAATTGCTATTATTTTGCTAGGGACAGACAATAAAATCAGCGGCAAAAATCATTGCCTAAGAGGGAGAATTAGTTGCTATTAAAATTATTTGAATTTATTGCTGGAAGGTTTGGTATACTGATTAAAGAACCGACGTTCTATTTATGGTGTAGGAGCATCTAAGAAAAAAAGGAGTTGAGTTTTTGTCAGATTATCAGATGCAAAAGACGATGGGAAAGTTTTTTCGCAGTAAAGGAACAAATATCACTGGACTCGTTCGAATCTTAGGGAGTTGGTATGATTACAAAGTAATCAATGGGTCACCTGAGCTAGGAGATATGTTGGAAGTTATCGATTTTACTAGCCGGGAATTATTAGTGGTTATCAACAATAATCTAGAAGAAAGTGATGTGAATTATATTGTTAATAGTTAATATTATTCTATTAGTAGTCGCAGTCATCGTAGTCTTTTTTATCATCAGTCAGTTGGTCGTGATCGTTCAACAAGGAGAAGTAAAAGTGGTTGAAAGTTTTGGGAAATATGTGAAAACATTAGATCCAGGCTTGCACTTTTTGATTCCAATTTTATATGTGGTCCGCCGGCGTGTTTCTTTGAAGCAGACCCCGATTCAAATTGAACCACAAAGTGTAATCACACGAGATAATGTCATCGTAGAAATTGATGAAGCCATCAAATATCATGTGACAGATGCTCGAGCATTTGTCTATGATAATGAAGATTCTGTCACGTCAATGATCCAAGATTGTCAATCTAATTTGCGTGGAATCATTGGTAAGATGGAATTAAATGAAGTGTTGAATGGGACAGAAGAGATCAATTTGAATCTTTATGAAAGTGTCAAAGATATTACTTCTGGTTACGGATTGTCGATTGATCGAATCAATATCGGAGAAATCTCAGTTTCAGATGAAATCGTCAATTCAATGAATAAATTAATTACCGCTAGTCGAGACAAAGAATCTTTGATTACGATTTCTGAAGGGAAGAAACAATCTGTGATTTTGGAGTCTGAAGCAAAATCATCTGAGATGCAGATCGATGCAGAAGCGCGAGCAAGACAAACAAAGATTGATGCGGATGCTCGTGCTGAACGGACTAAAATCGATGCTGCTGCCGAAGCTGATCGAATCGCTATGATCACAGAAGCAGAGACGGCTCGGATCAAAGAAATCAACAAAGCGATTGCTGAAAGTCATTTAACCGATGAGATGATTGCCTACTTAGGTATCGAAGCATTCAAACATGTTGTTGAAAACAATGGAAACACAGTTATTATGCCCAGCAATCTGACAGAGCTTGGCAATGTACCAGCAATCAAGGAGCTTTGGCAACAAACAAAATAACAAAACCTGTTCTGATTGGCAGCAATAACTTCTTAGACTGAACGGTTTGTTACGGTATTAGGACTGAAAGATTTAAAGTTAATTAGGAGTTGAAAAAACATCGCGAAGAAACAAAGTCCGAAGATCATTTCTGCACTAGTTGTTATAGTAGCAGGAATTTATGGAATCTATTCGCAAATAGCCCCTGAATCTTCAAATAATGTAGTAAAAGAAGTCAGCGTCAGTCAATTATCAGAGATTCCCGCTTATACTGGCAAGCAGCAAACGATTGAAATCAATCACAATCAACCCGACTTTTCTGAGGAGGATCTCTCATTAAATAAGGGAACTTGGACGCGTTTTTCTGATTTAGATAAATTAAACCGAGTAGGAACTGCTGAAGGAATGCTGGGAAAAGAGCTGATGCCTCATCAGGAAAGAGAACGGCTATACGTGAAACCGACTGGTTGGCATCAAAAATTTTATCAAGATAAGCCGTTATATAATCGTGCACATTTGATTGCCTATCAATTTTCTGGTGAAAACAATAATCTGAAAAATTTAATGACTGGAACAGCATCGATGAATGATCCTGGTATGAATGTTCATGAGATCGAAATTGGAAATTATATTCGGAAAACGGGCCATCATGTTCGCTATCGAGTGACGCCTTATTTCAAGGGAGAAGAATTAGTTGCTCGAGGAGTTCAAATGGAAGCGCAAAGTATTGAAGATGAACAGATTTCTTTTAATCTATTTATTTACAATGTGCAAAAAGGGATTCAAATTGATTATAAGACGGGGTATTCACAAAAAGAATAACATTGAACTGCCTAATTTTTCGGTTAGGCAGTTTTTTTATGATAAGAAGAGCTGCTTGTTAAACGAGTTCATAAATAGCAAGATTGTAGTGAAATAAAAGATATTTGAACGATAAATTGGGCAATAAAAAAACCGAGGATTTCCTCGGTTTTTTTAAGTCATTAATTCAATGAACTACTGTTTTCCATAACTTCATCGATCAAGCCATAAGCTTTTGCTTCTTCAGCAGACATGAAGTTGTCACGATCAGTATCACGTTCGATCACATCGATCGGTTGACCTGTGCGTTCCGATAAAATGTTGTTTAATCGTTCACGTGTTTTTAGGATATGACGAGCAGCAATTTCGATTTCAGTTGCTTGCCCTTGAGCACCGCCAAGCGGTTGATGAATCATAATCTCAGCATTTGGCAAGGCAAAACGTTTGCCCTTAGCGCCAGCTGTTAACAAGAAACTTCCCATAGATGCTGCCATACCAAGTACGATAGTTTGTACATCTGCTTTAACAAAGTTCATTGTATCGAAAATTGCCAAGCCAGCTGATACGCTGCCTCCTGGAGAATTGATATACAAATAAATATCTTTTTCAGAATCTTGGGCATCCAAGAAAAGTAATTGGGCGATGATGGTGTTTGCCATATCGTCGTTTACTTCGCCGCTCAACATAATGATGCGGTCTTTTAATAAACGAGAGTAAATGTCGTAAGCACGTTCGCCACGAGATGATTGTTCAATGACTGTAGGAACTAAATTCATAGTGAATCCTCCTTAAAATATTGTTTGTAGATTAGTTTAGCACAAACAAGGTTGGATTGCTAAAACTAAAAAGAGTATACAACGTTGGTCAGTTTTGGTCAAATATAAGGCTTTGATTTTTTTACGTGAGTCAAACTATCAAAGAAACAAGGAAATATGGTACTATTAATAACGATAAGAATAAGACAATCGACCCATTTTCGATAGAATCGAGTACGACTATCAAAAAAAGATTAATTGGTTCGAAGTAGTTTTTTGCAAAAATAATTTTATCATTATACAGTAGGAGGAACAAACGTGGAAATTGCACTTATTGGATTAATCGGCGTATTAATTGGAGCGGGACTGACAGGGATTGCGGTCTTTGCAGTTTTTAAACATCTCGATTCACGACACTATCGAGCAAGAGAATTAGAACATCAGGTGAAAGAGATTGAAACGATTAATTTATTAAATAAAAAAATAAACGAGATTTTATCTAAACGTAATATTTTAATGCAAGACTATGTTGCGTTTAATTCATTCGATGATTGTTATATTACAATCGATGATTTTATTTATTTGAATTCATTCACCGCTCAAAATAGTTTTTATTTACCTAATTATTTGATTGAAGAATTTTTTAAAAACATTTCTCATCGAAAGGTTATTTTGTCTCCTGAAGAGACCGTTAAAATCGGCGGTTTCACTTATAAAGGCGGCCGTATTGTAATGGAGACTTTTTCCGAACAGCTTTTGGAAATCTTGAATGAGAAACGACAACAGTTGTCACGTTCAACTGAACGTCCTTTACGCTATTTCAAAATCCAATAGGACTGTTGACTAGAAAAACAAAACAGATTATTTAATTAATCTATAATTTTGGACGAGGTGATAGAGATGACAGTAATTATTGCTCATCGCGGGAGCGCGGGAACTCACCCGGAAAATACATTGCCGGCGTTCATGGAAGCCGTGCGCTCGGGAGCAGACGGGATTGAGTTAGATGTTCACATGACAGCTGATCAGCAACTCGTCGTAATCCATGATGAAAGTGTAGATCGCACAACAGATGGTAAAGGTCTGATTCGAGAGTTGACATTAGCAGAAATTAAAGAATTGGATGCTGGTAGTTGGTTCGATAAAAAATATCAAGCAACAAAGATTTCGACTTTGCAGGAAGTTTTGAATCTGTTGTTACAGATGCGCTTCAGAGGTTTTTTATGTATTGAACTTAAGACCAATAAATTCCATTATCCAGGAATCGAGAAAAAAATTTCAGAGATTATGACTAGCAAAAAATGGCCGTTTACTTATTGGTATGTCAGTTTCAACCTTGATTCCTTACGAATCATGCACGAGTTTGAACCAGATATCCAATATGATCTGCTGCAAAAAAATGATTTGAAAAAATATCAATGTGTTTTAGAGACAGATTTTATTGAAGGGTTGCATCCAAACTATGATTGGGTAAAACAACATCCTGAGATTGTTAAGGATTATCCAAAAGCACTGCGGCCTTGGACTCCTAACCTATATGAAACGATGATGACTTGTTTTGAAAATGATTTTGCCGGAATAATTACTGATTTCCCTGAAAAAGCACTACGTATGAGAAGCAGGTACAACCAATGAAAGTAATTGCTATCGTAGGTCCAACAGCTGTTGGTAAAACAAGTTTAAGCATTGATTTAGCAAAGCGCTTCGATGGAGAAATTATCAGCGGTGATTCCATGCAAGTTTACCGTGGGCTGGATATTGGTACTGCCAAGGTAACTAGTGAAGAAATGGCAGGAATCCCTCATCACTTGATCGATGTGCGTGATGCGGATCAAAGTTACTCAGCAGCAGATTTTCAAAAAACTGCTAGGCAGACCATCCAAGCAATCACTCAGCGGGGAAAGTTGCCGATTATCGTTGGAGGAACAGGATTATATATCCAATCTTTATTGTGGGATTACAAGCTTGGTAGTGAAGGAGAACCAGAAGATGATTCTTTGCGAAAAAAATATGAGGCATTTGCAGAAAAAAATGGTAACCAAGCACTGTGGGAAAAATTATGCGCAGTAGATGCTCTAGCAGCTGAGAAGATTCATTACAACAATCGCAAAAAAATGATTCGAGCCTTGGAAGTTTTTCAATTGACGGGTCATTCGATCTTAGAGCCAAAAGAACAGCCTAAAAAGCTCTATGATAGCTTTTTGATTGGTTTAAATACCGAGCGCACCATTTTGTATCAGCGAATTAACCATCGTGTTGATCTGATGGTTGAGCAAGGTTTATTAGCAGAAGCGAAAAAATTGGCAAAGACGCCTGATGTCCAAGCCGCACAAGGAATTGGTTATAAAGAACTATTTCCTTATTTTTCAGGAGATACTTCGTTGGAAGAGGCTGTTGAAGAGGTAAAGTTACATTCCCGACGTTATGCAAAGCGTCAATTAACTTGGTTTCGTAATCGAATGTCCGTCCATTGGTATGATTTGGTAAAACAGCCAGAAATGATTTCAACCATCGAAGCAGATATTGCCCGGTGGCTAGAAGATCAAGACTAGCTAGATGCCATATCAATTTTTTGAACCATTTGATAATAAAATTTAGGGGGAAAACAGATTGTCAGAAAGAGTCATTTTAGTCGGCGTCGAGACAGACGAAAGCAAATATAATTACTTAGAATCGATGCATGAGTTGGCCGGACTAACCAAGACGGCTCATGGCGAAATCGTTTTTTCATTAACTCAAAAGCGTCCCAGAGTAGATCGACAAACGATTATTGGAAAAGGAAAAGTAGAAGAGTTGGCACAGCTTGTAGATGCTCATGAAGCCGAACTAGTGATTTTTAATCACGCATTGACTCCTCGGCAAAGTCAAACGATCGAAGCGCAAGTTGGTGTCCCGGTGATTGATCGAATTCAATTGATCTTAGATATTTTTGCCCAGCGTGCTCGTTCCAAAGAAGGGAAATTACAAGTGGAACTGGCACAGTTGGATTATTTATTGCCGCGTTTAGCTGGTCAGGGACAAAGTCTCTCTCGTCTAGGCGGAGGAATTGGGACGCGCGGACCTGGGGAGACCAAATTGGAGACAGATCGCCGGCATATCCGTCGTCGAATCTCGGCAATCAAAAAAGAAATCAAAGAAGTTGAAGCGCACCGTGAACGGAGCAGACAAAAAAGGCAACAATCAAGTGTTTTTCAAATGGGATTGATTGGGTATACGAATGCGGGGAAATCAACAATCTTAAATCTATTGACCAATGCTGATACCTATTCTGAGGATCAGTTATTTGCCACGTTGGATCCATTAACAAAACGTTGGCGGTTACCACAAGGCATGGAGACGACCATTACTGATACAGTAGGCTTCATCCAAGATTTGCCAACACAATTAGTAGATGCCTTTCAATCAACACTAGAAGAAAGTCGTGGGATGGATCTTTTATTGCATATCGTTGATGCTAGTGCGGAAGATCGTCAACAACAGGAAAAAACTGTAATTGATTTATTGAAAGAACTTGAGATGGATGATATTCCGATGCTGACAATCTATAATAAAGCCGATCGAATCGATGGATTTTCTTTTACACCAACGTTGTTTCCCAATGTCTTGATTTCTGCGAAAACCAATAAAGGCAAAGAACTTCTGGCTGAAGCAATCAAACAAGAAGTGATGAATCTATTAGAGCCTTACTTAGTAACGTTAAATGCTGATGAAGGGCAAGCGTTAAGTGAAATGAAGCGAGAGACGCTTGTGTTAAATGAGACTTTTGATGAAGAGAAGGAGCAGTATATCGTTCGAGGATTCGCTAAGAAAAAATCGCTTTGGATTAGGAGAATGGAAGATGAACTGGACAACTGAGCTGGCGCCTGGACTGGTTGAGAAAATAGATAAAATTGATCAAAGAATTGCTGAACGATTACAAGAAGTGCGAGAAATTGCGTTATCAAACCAAGCCAAAGTTTTAACGGCTTTTCGTGAAAACCATGTCTCTGAAAGTCATTTTCTAGCTTCGACAGGTTACGGGAATGATGACCAAGGGCGAGATGTTTTAGAAGCTGTTTATGCCCAAACTTTTGGTACAGAAGCAGCGTTAGTACGTCCGCAGATTGTTTCAGGCACACATGCCATCGCTACCTCACTTTTTGGAGTCTTGCGTCCAGGAGAGGATCTGCTTTACATTACAGGAACACCATATGACACGTTGCTAGAAGTAATTGGCGTTCAAGGTAATGGAATTGGCTCGTTTAAGGAATACAACATTGGTTATGATGAAGTTGGACTTTTACAAGATGGCAGTGTTGATTTTGACGGCATCCGGAAAAAAATCACAGAAAAAACGAAAGTCGTAGCGATCCAACGTTCTCGTGGTTATGCAGCACGACCTTCATTTACAATTGAAAAAATCAAAGAAATGTGTGAGTTTGTAAAAACTATCGCACCTGATGTCGTTATTTTTGTTGATAATTGTTACGGAGAGTTTGTGGAGTTGTTGGAACCGACACAAGTCGGTGCAGACATAATGGCTGGTTCTTTGATTAAAAACCCAGGCGGCGGAATTGCTAAAACTGGCGGTTACATCGTGGGGAAACAAGTGTTGATCGAACGCTGCGCCTATCGTTTAACAACACCAGGAGTCGGAGCAGAAGGCGGAGCGATGTTAGGAAATGTTTTTGATATGCTCCAGGGATTTTTCTTAGCACCACATGTCGTCAGCCAAGCGGTTCAAGGAGCGATTTTTTCTGCTGCACTATTAGCAGAACATCAGTTGGATTCGACCCCTAAATGGAATCAGCCGCGGACAGATTTGATTCAATTGATTGACTTTCAAGATCGAGAAAAAATGATTCAGTTTTGTCAGGCGATTCAAAAATATTCCCCAATTGATGCCTATGTCGCACCGATACCTTCTTATATGGCAGGATATGAAGATGATATTATTATGGCGGCGGGAACATTTATCCAAGGTGCAAGTATCGAATTGAGTGCAGATGGCCCATTGAGAGAACCATATTCATTGTACCTTCAAGGTGGATTGACTTTTGAACATGTAAAGGTTGCTGTGACAAATGCAGTGAATGAAGTTTATTATTAAGTATAAAAATCTCGGAATCTTTTGATTCTGAGATTTTTTTGCATTGTTCAACAACAGATTTCGTTAAAAAAATAGTGGATTTACACGTTTTTTAGCAAAAAACGAATATTCATAAAATCTATGTAAGAAAATGTGACATTAGCACTTGACGATTGGTCTATCGGGTGGTATCCTTTTTTCAACATCAAAAAACAAGGAGGAGCTGTTATGCGGGAAAAAGAATTGCGTCGTTCACTTGCCGTTTTTCCAATTGGTACGGTTATGAAATTAACAGATTTGACTGCAAGACAGATTCGGTACTATGAGGAGCAAGAATTGATCCACCCGGAACGAAGTGAGGGTAACCGTAGGATGTATTCTCTAAACGACATTGATGTGTTATTAGAAATCAAAGATTATTTATCCGATGGACTTAATATGGCAGGAATCAAACGGGTCTATCAAATGCGCCAAGAAGAAGTTAAAGCTGCCAAAGAAAAACCGCCATTGACTGATAAAGATGTTCGTCGTATTTTTTATGACGAGATGTTGACGCAAGGTGGTCTACAACAACAAAATCCATATCAATCACAAGGGCCGAAACTGTAGTGATTGTGGAATTTAAAAAATGAAGTGCGAGGAAGGGATTAGATATTATGCCGAAAAGAGATCTAAGTAAAGAGGATATTAAACGAATTGTTGAGGAAGAGAACGTCCGCTTTTTACGCCTGATGTTTACAGATATTTTAGGGACTATCAAAAATGTTGAAGTACCAGTTAGCCAAATGGAGAAAGTATTAGATGATAAAATGATGTTCGACGGATCATCAATTGAAGGGTTCGTTCGTATCGAAGAAAGTGATATGTACTTATACCCAGATCTATCTACTTGGATGATCTTTCCTTGGGAGAACGATCATGGAAAAGTCGGCCGTTTGATTTGTGATATTTATGGACCAGATGGCAAGCCATTCGCAGGTGATCCTCGTGGAAATCTAAAACGTGTATTAAAAGGCATGGACGAATTTGGCTTCACTTCATTTAATTTAGGACCAGAACCAGAATTTTTCTTATTTAAATTAGATGAAAATGGTGATCCAACATTGGATCTAAATGACAAAGGCGGCTACTTTGATTTTGCACCAACAGACTTAGGTGAAAATTGCCGACGCGATATCGTCTTAGAGCTTGAAAGTCTAGGATTCGAAGTAGAAGCTTCACACCATGAAGTCGCTCCAGGACAACACGAGATTGATTTCAAATATGCAGATGTAATTGAAGCTTGTGACAACATTCAAACATTTAAGCTAGTCGTTAAGACAATTGCACGCAAACACGGTCTGCATGCGACCTTTATGCCAAAACCACTTTACGGTATCAACGGCTCAGGAATGCACTGCAACATGTCATTATTTAATGAAGATGGTAATGTCTTCTACGATGAAGATGGTCCAATGCAATTGAGTAAAACAGCGTATCAATTCTTAGCTGGTCTTTTAAAACACGCACGTGCATACACGGCAGTATGTAATCCAATCGTAAACTCTTACAAACGTTTAGTCCCAGGTTTTGAAGCACCAGTTTATGTAGCTTGGAGTGGACATAACCGTTCGCCATTGATTCGTGTCCCTGAATCACGCGGATTATCAACACGTTTAGAATTACGTTCAGTTGATCCAGCGGCTAATCCATATTTGACAATGGCTGTATTATTAGAAGCAGGTTTAGATGGGATCCGAAATGAATTGACACCACCAACAGCAGTCGATCGAAATATCTATGTGATGACCGAAGAAGAACGCAAAGCAGCAGAAATCTATGATTTACCTTCTACGATTCATAATGCAATCAAAGAACTACGTGAAGACCAAACGATGGTCGATGCACTCGGTGATCATATTTATACAAATTTCAATGAAGCCAAACGAATGGAATGGGCAGCTTTCCGTCAAACTGTTTCAGAGTGGGAACGTGAACAATATTTAGAATTGTATTAGTAATAGTTTCAAACCGCTATATACCAGTGTATGTAGCGGTTTTTCTTTTGTCGTATTTAATATAAGGGGTAAAAATAAGTAAAAAATTAATACTTGAGGCTTTCTAACTTTTCAAGTAATGAATCTTTCATTTGTTGGTTACGTGTGTGTGGATTTGAAACGTTGTTGATGAGTCTGTATGTCCAACTCGTTTCATTACTGCCTTTATCGGAATGTTTATGTCTGAGATAGTGAGTGGTTACAGGTTCATTTATCCCTAATTTTTCAGCAGCGGACTTTAAAGTCGGAGCGAATGCTTGAAAATCAATTGGAAGATCTTTTTTGTTAGTGAAAATATACCCCAAATCTTCATATGCCTTTGTAGTCTTAAAAATAGGGTTTTCTTGCAGCATTTTAAATAGTGTTTCAACATCAACGAAAAACAGATTCCACGACTGCATCTGCTTGACGAGTATTATAAAGCGAAGAATACTAATATTATCAAGAACAGTCGTCGAAAAGAGAAAGAAAAATCTGATCACTGTTGCGAGACGTAGTAAGGTATACAGCTATCTCAAAACCTAAGAACATGGTTAAGGATGATAGTGCATTCATTGATGAACTGAAAAAAAGAGGGTATACTATAAGCACAGTGAAAAACTACTGGACTACCCCCCTTAAATTCTTACAATGGCATCAACGCCAATTTCTTAACTCCCAAAAATTATGAGTTTGAATTACAATTCCATATGAAAGAAAGCTTTGATTTAAAAAATGGTTCACTTCATGAACTCTATGAAAAGAAGAGATTACTTGATCCATTCAAAGAAGCTAGTGAGTATTCACGTTTAGAAAAAAATGGCTGAACTTTCAGAGAAGCTAGTAGTTCCTACAGATATTGATCAGATCAAATCGATAGGTGGTAAAAAAATAATGTTTGAATATTATTTGCTTAGTGATTCTCAATACAGCGGCTTAATTGTCAGAAAAAATAAATCAACTAGAGCTGAGTTTTACTATGATAAAATTAAAAACAAATGGCTGTTTATAGGAATTATGAATAGGTATTTTGGGCCTGAGTCGGATCAATTCGAAATGTACAAGGAAATTACTGAACAAGAAGTATTGGAGGCGATTAAGTGAGTCTATATGATTTAGCCTTAATAATTGCACAAGAAGCGCACAAAGGACAGGTGGACAAAGCTGGAATTGATTATATCCATCATCCGATTTATGTCGCCAGTCTTGTCGAAACGGACGAAGAGAAGGCTGTAGCTCTCTTGCATGATGTTATCGAGGACTCGGATATCACCTTAAGCGATTTACTAAATCATGGGATACCGAATAATGTTCTAAAAGCAGTATCTATTCTAACCAAGAATAATAAACTTTCTTATCAAGAGTATCTCGTTCAAGTGAAATCAAATGAGTTGGCGAGGAAGATTAAATTAGCAGACTTGAAACATAATAGTGATTTATCAAGAATCACTGATCCGAATAAAAAAGATTATGAACGATTGGAAAAATATAAAAAGGCAATTAAATATTTAAGCGCTTAATCATGAAAATGATTTGAGCGCTATTTTTATGCCCAAAATTGGGAAGCTTGAAATATATGAAAGATTTTAACGAAGTGATTTTGGCAGTGCAAGTTCAAAAGGGATTAGGTAATGCCTGCAAGAAAGCCATCAAAACAGAAAACAGAATTCAGTGGAAACAGATCCCGATTTATAATTCGGAAAAATAACTAATCAGCAACGAACTAAAACCATTTTGGAACGAGAAACATGCGAATGTAAAAGCAGAAGGTTGAATCACTCGTACTCATAAGTATCAGTATGCCTTTATTTAGAACGTACAACAGGCAAAAGGAGGGATAACAGATAAAAAAGAAATCCTCTTCCCTTATGAATAAATAGAAAAACAGATGTGAAAAGGAGCAAAAAAGAGGCAAACGTTGTATAAGATTATAAATCTTTTGAGATTTATTTTAACAGATAAACCTTGGAATGAAGGCTTTTTTATGAGTATGCAATAGTGTTTAGAGCGAAAAAACAATATTTAGAACTTTACTAAAATTTCTTTCAAAAACGCTTCGAGCTAGCGCTCGAGGCGTTTTGTTTATTGGATTTTAAAATAAAAAAGCCTGCTCACAAAATAATCTGTAACTTTTATGGAATCTTTTACTAATTAATCAGGTATGAAACATATTAAAATAAAGGTGAGGATTTTGAAAAGCCATTTATTATTAGTAAAAGCATGTTATAATAATTCGGAAGATTTTCTAATGCCAAAAAATTGGCCACTTACAAAATTTGTAAGTTTTGTCTTCTTCTAGTAAAATGTAATTGTTGGTAATTCCAAGGAGAGGTGTGAGAAAATGGGATACACAGATGAAACAGTCCGTTTTGATTTTGATGATAATCGTAAGAAAGAGATCAGTGAAACATTGACGATTGTCTACAACGCTTTAGCTGAAAAAGGCTACAACCCGATTAACCAAATCGTCGGCTATTTATTATCAGGCGATCCTGCGTATATTCCTCGTTATCAAGATGCCAGAAACTTGATTCGCCGTCATGAGCGTGATGAAGTGATGGAAGTTTTAGTGAAATATTACTTGAAAGATCACGGTATAGATATTCGATGAGAGTAATGGGATTAGATGTCGGCTCGAAAACTGTCGGAATCGCGGTAAGTGATCCATTTGGCTGGACGGCTCAAGGAGTCGAGATTATCCGAATTGACGAAGCAAAAGGTGAATTTGGTTTTGAGCGCTTAGGCGAGCTGATTAATGAATACAAAGTCACTAAATTTGTGGTAGGACTCCCCAAAAATATGAATAACTCAATTGGTCCAAGAGCCGAAGCATCTTTGGCCTATGGTGAAAAAATCCAAGAACTCTATGATTTACCAGTTGAATTTCAAGATGAGCGATTAACAACAGTTCAAGCAGAACGGATGTTAGTCGAACAAGCGGACGTATCACGTTCGAAAAGAAAGAAAGTTATCGATAAGCTTGCAGCAGTCATGATTTTACAGAACTATCTTGACCGTGCTGGCAACAAAATTTAGAAAAGAGGAATGAAGATGGCCCACGAACACACACACGATCATGAGCATGATCACGAACATGAAGTAATTACTTTAGTAGATGATGAAGGAAATGAAACACTTTACGAGATTCTTCTAACTATTGATGGTCAAGAAGAATTCAATCGCAACTATGTTCTCCTTTATCCAGCAGGTGCTCCTGAAGATGAAGATGTTGAATTACAAGCCTACGCATATGTTGAAAATGAAGATGGCAGCGAAGGCGAATTACAACAAATTGAAACCGATGCTGAGTGGGACATGATTGAAGAAGTCTTCAATACATTCATGACTGAAGAAGAATAAGCTAAAAATGTAAGAGAAACCCTGATATGATGGGGTTTCTCTTTTTTTGACCAAAGTAATTGGAAGTTTTGATGCGCGACAAGCTTTTCTATCGTCTTGTCATAGATTTTTTTGCTGAAGAGCTAACAGAAAGAGAAACTTTTAAGTTGTTAAGGATAGTCCGGCGTTAGTTTGTAGCTTATGGAAAAGGGTGATAAACAAATTAGTTGTCACTATTTAATGGAAAGCGTAACATTAATTTTGTAAACGTTATCAATTAAAAGGTGGGATTTTAGATGGAGAGAATTTACCAAGCAAGTACCGCTGAAGGCGCGATTGATTTTATTAATATGAAGGATTTAGAAGTAGCTGCGAAGGAGATTATACCTGAGGGTGGTTACGGGTATATTAGCAGTGGGGCGGGAGATGTTTTTACTTACCAAGAAAATGAACGCTCATTTAATCATAAGTTGATTATCCCGCATGTTTTGCGAGATGTTGAATTGCCTGATACAACAACAAAATTTTCCGGAGAAAAATTGACAGCACCGATTATTATGGCACCTGTGGCAGCCCATGGATTGGCAAATATTGCTGCTGAAAAGGCCTCTGCCAAAGGAGTCGCACAATTTGGAACGATTTATACGGCTAGTTCTTATGCTTCTTGTACTTTAGAAGATATACGGGAAGCTGGCGGGCTAAAAGCACCGCAATGGTTCCAATTTTATATGAGTAAAGATGATGGAATCAACCGTGACATTCTAGATCTGGCAAAACGTAATGGATCAAAGGCAATCGTACTGACTGCAGATGCGACAGTTGGCGGGAATCGTGAAACAGATCGTCGTAACGGATTCACTTTTCCTTTAGCAATGCCGATTGTTCAAGCTTATCAATCTGGGATCGGTCAAACGATGGATGCAGTCTACGGTTCTTCAAAACAAAAATTAAGTCCAAAAGATGTTGAATTTATCGCAAATTATTCAGATCTCCCCGTTTATGTCAAAGGGGTTCAATCAGAAGAAGATGTGGAACGCTCACTTGATTCGGGAGCCTCGGGTATTTGGGTGTCTAACCACGGTGGCCGACAACTTGATGGCGGCCCAGCTGCGTTTGATTCATTACAATATGTAGCAGAAGCTGTGGCTGGAAGAGCCCCGATTGTTTTTGATAGCGGTGTTCGTCGAGGACAACATGTCTTTAAAGCATTGGCTTCAGGAGCGGATCTAGTAGCGATTGGACGGCCAGTTATTTATGGGTTAGCGTTAGGCGGAAGTACTGGTGTGCAACAAGTTTTTGATTTCTTTAAAAAAGAATTGGAAATGGTGATGCAACTAGCGGGGACACAAACAGTAGCAGATATTAAAACGACTACGCTAAGAGAGAACCGGTATTTATAATATTTGACTTTACTATTTTTTTTAAGCATGGTATCTTTTTATTAGAAATTATATGTTGAGGAGGAAAAGTAATGACAGCATCGATGAAATTGCGGAACGAACTTTTGAATGGCTAATTAAATATCAATTCAAAAGTCTAGGTGTAGCAATTTCAAGGGATGAGTGTATACTTTTCAAAAATGAAATGTAAGGCATAGTGCTAGACTATGCCTTTTTCTGTACGCTTTTTTCTCTTTCCTAGCAAGAAGGGGAATAGAATAAAATGGAAAATCTATCGATAAAATTAACAAATATCCAGCATAGTTTCGGTACAAAAGAACTCTTTTCAATCGATGCACTATCTGTTTATCAAGGGGATCGTATCGGAATTATCGGTTCTAATGGACAAGGAAAATCAACTTTATTAAAAATGATTTATGGGGAGTTGACACCTGATAGCGGCTCTATCCAAAAAGAAAATGACTTTCATTTCTTTCAGCAAATCAGTGAAGTAGATGAAGAAATAAATTATGAAAACATTGACTGGGAATTAATGGGCCGTTTTTTTGTTCCTAAAAATCAAGTAAACACATTAAGCGGCGGCGAGAAAACTAAGTATCGCTTAACTCAAGTATTGTCCGGCTATGAAGCGGGTTTATTATTAGACGAACCGACAACGCATCTTGATCAAAAGGGAATCCAGACATTGATCGAAGAATTACGCTATTATTATGGTACACTCCTTTTTGTCAGTCATGATCGTACTTTTTTAAATCAATTAGCTACTAAAATTTGGGAAGTAGAAGCCGGAAAAGTAAAAGAGTACAGTGGAAATTATGATGAGTATTGTAAACAAAAAGAATTGGAGAAACTTGAAAATAATCGAGCGGCAGAACAATTTGTGAAGGAAAAAACTCGTTTAGAATCGGCGATTGCCAAAAAGAAAGCACAAGCTGAAAAAAGTAAACAGGTATCAATAAAGAAAAAGCAGCAGCACATCCGCCCTGATCGGCTATCATCGTCTAAACAAAAAGATACTGTTCAGAAAAATATCCAAAAAACAGCTAAGGCGATGGAAAGTCGTTTGCTGCAACTTGAGGAAAAGAAAACACTGGGCATTCAGCGGGCAATTACTTTTCCGCCTTCTAAAACGCTGGAACTGCATAATAAATTTCCTATTCGAGGAGCGGATTTTCATTTAGAGAAAGGCGGAAAATGTTTATTTGATCATTGTGATTTTCAATTTGGTGTCGGAAAATGTATTGCGATCACTGGTAAAAATGGTGCTGGAAAAACGTCTCTTTTGAACAGCATTTTAACTGATGAAGCAGGGATTATTTTATCTCCTAAGGTTGTTTTTGCTACGTACCACCAAATGGCTTATAAAATAACTGGAACGCAGACGGTTTTAACATATCTATTGCAACAAACAGAGTATAAAGAACCATTAATTCGTAGTATTTTGCATAATTTGGGCTTCTCACAATTGGAGATGACAAAACCTATTGACAGATTAAGCGGAGGTGAAGCAACGCGAGTACAGATTGCTTTGCTGTTTACGCGGCCTTCAAATGTCTTAATCCTTGATGAACCAACAAATTTTATTGATCTTAAAACGGTTGAGGCACTGGAGCAGTTGATTATCTCGTATCAGGGAACAGTGATTGTTACCTCACATGATCGCTATTTTGTTGAACGAGTAGCAGATGAAATATACACAATAGAAAATCTTCGGCTGCAACAGAGATGAAAGATCGAAAAATGACGAATCAAAGGATTAATGACTATTTCTCTTTTTTGCCTTCTTTTTGTTAGAATTTGGAAATAAAAAAATACTTTGCAAACTATCGTTATTGAATAATTGTATTATTACACACATATATTGACTATATCTGTATTAAAATCTGTTTTTCATAAGCAAGTTTCTATAATCATTCGTTTTTTATATGGTATAACTGAACCAGAATTTAGAAATTTTAACAAATGAAAAAAGAATGGAGACGATGGTGTTGAAAAAATGGTTGATAGGGTTGGCGCTTGTAACAGCAGGAGTAGTTTTGACCGCTTGTGGGAACAAGCAAACTAATGCAGATGATAGTTGGGAAAAAGTGAAAGATAAACAAGAATTGACAGTAGTCACTTCGGGCACACTCTTTCCGTCTTCTTATTATGACGATGAAAATAAATTAGTTGGTTATGATGTGGATGTAGCAAAGGCAGTCGCAAAAAAATTGGATTTGAAAATCAAATTTAAAGAATACAATGTTGACGGTCAAGTAACCGCAGTTAATTGAGGAGAGGCTGATTTTGCCGCAAATGATTTTGGTTTGTCGAAAGAACGCAGTAAAAAGTTCGCTCTTTCTTCACCAATCAAGCATTCTTTTGATAGTATGATTGTAAGAAAAAGCGACAATTCTGGGATACATGCAATGAAAGATCTTAAAGGCAAAAAAGCTGCGGGAGAACCGAATACTAGTTACATGAAGATTGCAGAAAAATATGGTGCAAAAGCAGTAACGTATGATAATGCAACAAATGATCAATACTTAACAGACGTGGCAAAGGGTCGTACAGATGTCATCTTAAACGACTACTACTTACAAAAAATGTCTGTAGCAGCATTGCCAGATATTCCTGTCAAGATTTTAGAAGATGTCTATTTTAACGCGAATTTTACAGGATTTTTGTTTGATAAAAAAAATCAAGCGTTAAAAGAGAAGGTCAATCAAGCTTTGGCGAGTTTGAAAAAAGATGGAACATTGAAAAAACTATCAGAACAATATTTTGGAACCGATGTTTCCGTGAAACCGAAACAAGAAATAACTGAGAAAGTTTCGGCAGAGTAATGTATCTTCCGACAATCGACTTAGCTTTGATGGTGGATTCTATCCCATTTCTTTTGAGTGGATTAGGATATACTTTGGGGATTAGTTTAACAGCCTTTGTTTTTGGCAATATACTAGGGGTCTTATTGACGGTGTTAGGATTTGTCCCTTTGCGAGCGGTCAAACTTTTTGTCCGTTTGTACCTCTCTTTTTTGCGCGGGACCCCCGCGTTGGTCTTGTTGTTTTTGTTATACTTTGGTCTGCCATATCAGTTAAACGCTGTCGTTGCAGCAATCATCTGTTTTAGTTTGACCAGTAGTGCTTTTATCGGTGAGATTTATCGCGGCTCGATCGCAGGAGTCAATGCCGGTCAATGGGATGCTGCGTATGCTTTGGGCAATCGTTTTTTTCCAACAATGCGCTATATCATTTTACCGCAAGCCGTCCGTATCTCGATTCCGGCATTGAGTAATGTGGCAATGGATCTTCTCAAAGGAACATCTTTGGCGGCTATGATTACCGTACCAGATATATTTCAAAAAGCTAAAATCATTGGGGGACGAACCTTCGATTATTTATCGATGTATATTTTAGTAGCATTGATTTATTGGTTGCTTTGTATCGGGATTGGGCGACTACAACATCAGTTAGAACGCTATTTTCAACAAAAATACAGGTAGCAAAACAAGAACCCAGAATATATCTTGGGTTCTTGTTTTTTATAACTTCTAAAGAACAAATGATTTATCCACGTTCTTAGTTTTGATCCGTTTTTCTTGATTTCTAACTAACTTCAGTAGAATATAGAGCTAACATGCGTATAGGAATCATAACAGAATGGAAGTGAAAGCGATGGAACATTTAGCACCTGCAAAGTTTAGGATTAAGGATCACGTGCAATTCAAAATTGCTGATGATCTTTTAACAGGCGTGATCGAGCTGACAGATTTTGCTCATTTTTCTAGTAAACGATGCCATTCTTACAGTATTTTTGTGGAAGAACGCGGCTGTTCTTTTTTACATGTTCCAGAGTTTGATATTTTGAAAAAAATCGAATGACTCCCTGTGCTTTTTTAGTGGTTAAGACATAATTTTGACTGATTGAGTTTTTTACTAATAATACAATGATGAAACAAAATATATGAGGTGTTGAAAATGAAAGATGGTCTATACTGGGCAGAAAAATTGCGTAATAAAAAAATTAGTTTTCAAGAACTATTAGGGATTTTTGAAGAAAATGCCCGCCAGAAAAATCCAGAATTAAATGCTTTTGTAACCTTGATGGATCATGAGGCGCTGACAGAATACCAAAAACAAGAAACTATTGCCAATCGTCCTTTTGCTGGACTGCCAATCCCGTTAAAAATGTTAGGTCAAGACAAGAAAGGCTGGTTGAGTACATCAGGATCAAAATTACTTTTAGAACAGCGGGCTGATCAAAACAGCAACTTTACCAATCAGCTATTAGCAAATGGCTTGGTGCCTTTTGCCCAGACGAACGCTCCAGAATTTGGCTTTAAAAATATTACAGATGCACAAATTTATGGACCGGCTAAAAATCCATGGAACCTTGCCTATTATTCAGGAGGATCAAGCGGTGGTGCAGCCAGTGCAGTTGCGGCAGGGATTGTACCGATTGCTGGGGCGAGTGATGGAGGAGGATCAATTCGAATTCCCGCTAGTTTTTGCGGATTGATTGGGTTAAAACCAACACGTGGCGTGATGCCGGTAGGGCCTGGAAGTTGGCGCGGCTGGCAAGGAGCTTCAATCGATTTTGCTTTGACCGTCTCCATGCGTGATACAGAAAAATTATTTTATGGGATGCGTAAAATTGCTAGTGCAGCACCGTATCAAGCACCTGAAAAAGCTTGGCATCATATGCACTCTGCTCAGCAAAAACCATTAAAAATAGCGGTTATTATTGATTCGCCTATTAATTCCACTGTTTCATCTGAAGCAATCAAAGCAGTAGAAAAGGCCTATGATTTTTTGTTAGCACAAGGTCATCAAGTCGAATTGATTTCTTATCCCGTTGATGGAAATGAACTGATGGCCAGTTATTACTTGATGAATGGTGCTGAAACCGCTGCGATGTTCACTAAAATCGAACAAGGATTGAAACGATTAGTTGGGAAAGATGACATGGAATTGATGTCATGGGGAATTTATCAGTATGGGAAAAAAATTCCCGCTAGTCATTATATCGATGCGTTAAATCTTTGGGATCAAGCAGCTGTCAAAATGGAAGAACTGCTTACGACATATGATCTATTATTGACGCCAACAACAGCTACCTCTGCACCTAAGATCGGAGAGGACTTGCAAAGCGACGATATTCGCCTAAGTTTAGAAAATGCTGCCAATTTATCAGAAAATGATTTGCAGCAGTTGATTGAGCAAATGTTTGCACAGAGTCTGCAAATGACACCTTATACACAACTAGCCAATCTAACAGGGCAACCAGCAATCAGCTTACCGACCCATTTAACACAAAAGGGTTTACCATTAGGGATTCAATTTACTGCTGCGCGTGGTCGTGAAGATTTACTTTTACAAATTGGCCAATTATTTGAGACAGCTTATGGTTTTCAATTGCCAGCATATTATCGTTCAAAATAAACAATCATTTTATCGAACCACCAAATTGGACTATCCATTTTGGTGGTTCTTTTGGTACACTTAATAAAGAAATGAAAACGCTTCGACAAAGGAGACAAGAAAATGATTTTATTGAAGGCAAAAAATGTGATTACTGGCGATGGTAAAACGGTCATTGAAAACGGCGGTGTCGTTTATGCAGAAGACACGATTTTAGCAGTAGGCAAAGCAACAGAGTTAGAAGAAGAATTTCCCCAAGCGCAGATTCGTGATTATGGAGAAGCTTCAATCTTACCAGGATTGATGGATGCACATATTCATCTGGGGTATTACTGGACACAACCAGACTTACATCATTATAACGATTTTATGATTGCTTATTATGCACAAAAACAAGCAGAGACTTGTTTGGCAAAAGGTGTCACGACGATCCGCGATTGTTGCGGTCCGCAGTTTTTACTAGAGACATTGCGTTTGGCTGCTGAAAAAGGCTTTGTTAAAGCACCGAGAATTTTGCATACGGATCGTGGAATCTGTATTACTGGCGGACACGGACATGAAGATGGCATTGAAGAAGTAGATGGGGTAGAAAATATCCGCCACACAATCCGGCGTCAAAAAAAGGATGGCGCAGATTGGATCAAAATGCTAACAACAAATCGTGATGATATTTGTGAATTCACGCAAGAAGAACTAAATGCGGGTGTAGCAGAAGCACATAGATTGGGAATGAAATGTGTGGTCCATTCAGGCACGCAGCCAGGAATACAAATGTGTATCGAGGCAGGATTTGATACGATTGAACATGGAAATTTCTTAACAGTGGAACAGGCTAAACAAATGGTGAAAAATCAGCAGTCGTGGACACCGACAATGTTTGCTTATCACTTTTTAGCAGAATACAATCAAAAAGTTCAAGAGGTTGGAATCGATCATTCCAATCAATCGACTGAGACTTATTCCCATCATTTAGATTTCTTTGAAAGTTCCGTACAAGCATATGAAGAAAACTTCAAAGCGATTTATGATGAAGGTGTTACGATTCTTGCAGGAACAGATATGGTCATGTTAGAGGCGCCTAGCGTACCGATTGTAGAAGAGCTGGAGTTGATGGTGAACTATGGGTTGACACCTGTCGAAGCGATTCAGACAGCAACGCAAAATCCTGCCAAAGTCTTCGAACTAGCAGAAGTTACTGGTGAGTTAAAAAGAGATCTGCAAGCAGATATCGTAGTTGTAGATGGGGATGTAGCAAAAAATATTCAAGATTTAAGAAATGTTCGTCAAGTTTTCTTAGCAGGGATCGAGGTTTAGAAAAGGTGATGATACTAGTCTTATGATAAGAAAAATATCCGAATTATAGATGTATTGCTCCTGTGGTCTAGCAATTTTATGATAAACGATTGCTTTACATCGATAGTTCGGATATTTCATTTTGAATCATACTTTGGGTTAAATCAGTTTTTTCGCCTTTTCTGTATTTGCAAAGTGTAATTTAGCATATTTATTTAGTAAGGCGATTCCGCCTTGACGTAATAATTTCGCAGCTAACTCGTCAGAAGATCTGCCAGCACCAGATGGAACCTTCGTTCCTAATTCTAAAGAGGCTTTATCGAGTTCTTCTAAAAAACTTGCACGACTGATAATCGAAGCCGCTGCAACGGAAAGGTGATACTGTTCGCCTTTGGTGACAAAATAAATTTTTTGTTCTACACGTTGGGCTTCTTGTTTCACATATTTCAGATAATTTGCTTCTGAAGTAAATTGATCGATCAAGATTGCATCAGGTTTTGTTGGACTAATTTGTTCCAGCAAAAGACGAATCGCTTGATTATGCAGAGCGACTTTCATCCGGACCGCATTGTATTGAGGCTGGATTGCATTGTATTTTTCTGGATTGACGACTAAAAGTTTAAATGGGATTAATTCTTTGATTTTCACTGCCATTGCGCGAATCTGACTGTCAGTCAACATTTTTGAGTCTTTGACACCGAGTTGTCGCAAGTCAGCAAGATGCTCTTTATCTGCATAGGCTGCACAAACACATAAAGGACCAAAATAGCTTCCGTTGCCTACTTCATCACTACCAAGAACAGCCAAAGAAGCAAAGTCTTTTGGTAACGTACTGCTTTTTTTCGCAGTTGTAGGATCAGTTTTTCCCCACCGAGCCGCTTCTTGTTCGGCATTATTTCCTTGGAACAACACTTTACCAGAAGTATAGGCAGTAATATTGACGCCGTTTTTTTTCGCAGAAAATTCACTATAAGGGACGTTTTTGTTTAATAAATAGTCAGAGTAGTAATTTTTTAGTTTTTGGATGTCAGTTTTTGATAATTTTAAAACAGCAGAACTCATATTTTTTCTCTTTTCTTTAAGTTAATTCGCTTTTAATTGATGAAAGTTGTACATATCAAAGATTTTAGCATATAATATATTAGTGTTTTTGTTACCGAAATATTAAAAAATCGTTTTAGGAAGGTTGATCGATATGGCGCAAAATCGCTATAAGGCAATCGTTGCCGGTCAGACTTATACTATCATTGGACAGGAATCCAAGCAACATATGGATATGGTGACCGCATTGGTCAATGAACAGTTAGAAGAAATTCTATCGCTGTCTCCAGAGATCACGCCAGAAAAAGCCGCGATGTTACTGGCGATCAACGCAATCTCAGATCAGTTGAAAAAGCAAGGGGCCTTAATAAAATTAGAAAAACAGCAACTTACACTTGATGGGCAAACAGCCCATAATTTGGAATTAGAAAATCGTATAAAAAAGATCGAAGCCATTGAAGCCGAAGCAAAGGAAATCATGCGGAAAAACGGAAAAGAAGATGTTCCAATCCGAGATCACGTGGAAGCGCAGCAGATCGTTAATGAGAATCGAAAGCGTGAGATTCAAAAAAGAGCGGCAAATAAATAAGTGAGGGATATTATGTTAACATTGATAATTTTATTTGCATTACTGCTATCTTTTTACGTTGGTTATCGCCGAGGCGTTGCCTACCAGCTTGTGTTTTCTATCGGGTATTTACTCTCGTTTATCGTTGCAAGAATATTTTATCAGGGATTGGGGTCCCATTTAGATTTATTCGTACCTTATCCATCCGTTACTGATGAATCTAAAATGGTCTATTATTCTGTTGAACAAGCGTTCAATCTAGATAAATCCTTTTATGCGGGTGTCGCGTTTGTGATGATTTTAGTTGCTGGTTGGCTAGTGACTCATTTGATTGCGATTTTTTTCAAAAATCTGCTCTTTAAAGTTGCTATTCCGCAATATGATGGATTAGTCGCTGGGATTTTACAGGTGATTATTTGTTACGTGGCTATTTTTCTGCTTTTGAAACTTATTAGTTTCGTACCGATGGCTTTGGTTCAAAATCAGTTAGCAGGTAGCAGATTGGCTCGTTTCATCATTGAGCACTCACTGTTTTTGAGTTCGCAGTTTGACAATCTATGGGTCACAAAAATTATTGGATAAAGTAAAAAACCGGGACGCTGTTTGACAGGTTTCGGTTTATTTATGTATAGAAGGTGAAAAAATGAATGAACGAATCTTAAACACATTAGAGTTTGAACAAGTTAAGAAAATGATTCAGCAGTTTTTAACGACTGAACAAGGAGAAGAAGAAATCCATCAATTGGTACCTTCTAGTGAAGAAGCGATTGTTCAATCATGGCTAGACGAGACGGAAGACGGAATGAAAGTGCAACGTTTGCGTGGCGGACTCCCTATTCCTAAATTGACTAATATCAAACCACATATGAAACGGATCGAAATCGGAGCGAATTTGAATGGTTTAGAATTAGCTGAAGTGTCCCGGGTTCTTTCGACGACGAGCGAATTGGTTCGTTTTATTGATGATTTAAAAGACAGTGAGTTGGAATTTCTCCGTCTGTATTTTTGGGAAGAACAATTGACAACATTGCCTGAATTAAGTGGGAAACTACGTCGCTCGGTAGAAGAAGATGGTCGTGTACGAGATGAAGCTTCTACAGAATTACGAACGATTCGCAGCCAAATTCGGCGCAGTGAACAAACAATTCGTGAGCAATTAGATGGGTTGATTCGTGGAAAAAATGCCAAATATTTAAGCGATAGTTTGATCACCATGAGAAATGATCGCTATGTTATTCCAGTTAAGCAAGAATATCGCGGGATTTTTGGTGGAGTAGTACACGATCAGAGTGCTTCTGGCCAAACCTTGTTTATGGAACCGAAACAAATCGTAGAATTAAACAATCGTCTGCGTCAACAACAGATTGCAGAGCGAACTGAAATTGAACGGATTTTAGCTGAATTATCCGCTGAATTAGTAGCACCACGAAAAGATATTTTACACAATGCCTATGTTTTAGGCCGCTTTGATTTAATGAATGCAAAGGCCCGTTTTGCTAAGACATTAAAAGCGGTGGTACCACAGATCAACCAAGAAAATCATGTCTTTTTCAAACAAGCACGTCATCCATTATTGGACCAGGAGAAAGCAGTAGCAAATGATTTGATGATTGGGCAAGATTTTCAAGCAGTCGTCGTCACTGGGCCAAATACTGGTGGGAAGACCATCTCGTTAAAAACGTTAGGTTTATTGCAACTGATGGGACAATCAGGATTTCCTTTACCGGTGGCAGAAGAAAGTGAGATGGGCATTTTTAAAGAGGTCTTTGCAGATATCGGTGATGAACAATCGATCGAACAAAGTTTATCAACGTTCTCCTCACATATGACGAACATCGTATCAATCTTAGATAAAATCGATGAACGAAGTTTGGTATTATTTGATGAACTCGGTGCCGGAACTGATCCGCAAGAAGGTGCGGCTTTAGCGATAGCAATCTTAGATGCAGTAGGTGCAAAATCAGCTTATGTCATGGCGACGACGCATTACCCGGAATTGAAAATCTATGGGTACAATCGTTCAAATACAATCAATGCTAGTATGGAATTTGATGTAGATACACTAAGTCCAACCTATCGTCTATTGATTGGTGTCCCTGGACGCAGTAATGCTTTTGAGATATCTCGTCGACTCGGATTGGATCCGCTAGTGATTGAAAGTGCAAAGCAGATCATCGATGAAGAAAGCCAAGACTTAAATGAAATGATTGCAGATTTAGAAAATCAGCGAAAAGCAACTGAGACAGAATACTTAGAAATCCGTCATTATGTAGATGAATCAGAAAAAGTATACCGTGATTTAAAAAATGCGTATTCTTATTTCTTTGACGAACGAGAACAAGAAATGGAGAAAGCACGTAAAAAAGCCAATACGATTGTTAATGATGCGCAAGAAAAGGCTGAAAAAATCATCAAAGAGATTCGTCAAATGCAACTGACAGGTCAAGGAAATGTGAAAGAACATCAATTGATCGATGCAAAAACTCAATTGGCAGATTTGAAACAAGACGAACAATTAAAGAAAAATAAAATTTTGCAAAAAGCAAAAGCAAAAAAACAATTCAAGCCAAATGATGAAGTCATCGTAGAAACTTATGGTCAAAGAGGAACATTGATCCAAAAAGTCGGCGATGGTGAATGGCAAGTTCAACTGGGAATTTTAAAAATGACGGTTTCAGAAGAGGATATGACCTTGACGACACCGGTAGAAGAGCCAAAACAACGCGTAGTCACTGGTGTCCAACGAGGAGCCAGCGCACGAGTAAAACCCGAATTAGATTTGCGGGGAAAACGTTATGAAGAAGCACTTGCTGAAGTAGATCAATATATCGATGCGGCTTTATTGGCGAATTTTGCGCAAGTACGGATTATCCATGGTAAAGGAACAGGCGCCTTACGCAAAGGAATCACGGAATATCTAAAAAATAATCGTAATGTCAAAAACTTTGAATTTGCTCCAGCAAATCAGGGCGGCAGCGGAGCAACCGTAGTAACATTTAAATAGTTTACAAGTGTAAGCAGAAGAGTAGCGCAGAAAAAGCGTGCATGCTATACTAGTTTCATCAAGAGAACAGATACTTGTTTACAAAGTATCTAAATCAATATAGGAGGAATCTCAATGTCACAAGTAGTTACCGATAAAACATTTAAAGAAGAAACAGATAACGGACTTGTTTTGATCGATTTTTGGGCAACATGGTGTGGTCCATGTCGGATGCAAGCACCGATTTTAGAACAATTGTCTGAGGAATATGATGAAGATGAATTCAGAGTTGTAAAAATGGATGTAGATGAAAATCCAGAAACACCAGCATCATTTGGAATCATGAGTATCCCAACACTTGTTTTGAAAAAAGATGGACAAGTGGTAGATAAGGTGATTGGTGTTCACACGAAAGATCAATTAAAAGAGCTTATTCAAGCTCATATGTAAGAAGATCGAGCTGGACTTTATGTCCAGCTTTTTTGTCAGATAAATATTTTTTGTAAAACAAACCGCTAGCTTCAGGTGAATGTTTCTATTTAAGCAAACGATCAATAATCAAAATAGCAAACGTGCTAGTGGTGAAGGGAAGCAACCTATGAATGAACGTATCAAAAATAAATTAGCGCTCTTACCTGATCAACCGGGCTGTTATTTGATGAAAGACAAAAATGGCACGATTATTTATGTTGGAAAAGCGAAGATCCTAAAAAATAGAGTCCGCTCTTATTTCACAGGCAGCCACAATACAAAAACAGAACGGTTAGTCAGTGAAATCGTGGATTTTGAATATATCGTCACAGAATCCAATATCGAAGCTTTGCTACTTGAGATTAATTTGATCAAAAAAAATGATCCTAAGTACAATATCATGTTGAAAGATGATAAGACGTATCCTTTTTTAAAAATTACTAATGAGAAATACCCACGTTTGATGATTACGCGGAAAGTCTTAAAGGACAAGGCTCATTATTTTGGTCCGTATCCAGATGTGAATGCGGCTAATGAAACGAAAAAATTATTGGATCGATTGTTTCCACTGCGCAAGTGCAAGCCATCGCAAAAGACTCCGTGTCTTTACTACCATCTTGGCCAATGTCTTTGCCCATATGCCTTCCATGTCGATCCACAAGTTTATAAGGATATGGTAGAAGAAATCAAACAATTTCTAACTGGCGGTCATTCAGAAATTCAAGAGCAGCTGCAAGAAAAAATGAATCAGGCAGCTGCCGATATGGAATTTGAAAAAGCTGCTGAATATCGAGATCAAATCAAAGCAATCGAGACGGTCATGACAAAACAAAAAATGACCACGACAGATTTGATTGATCGTGATATTTTTGGTTATGCGACAGATAAAGGATGGATGTGTGTCCAAGTCTTTTTTGTTCGGCAAGGAAAATTGATTGAACGAGACGTTTCGATGTTCCCATTTTATAATGCTGCGGAAGAAGATTTCTTAACATATATTGGTCAATTCTATCAAGAAAATGAACATTTTATTCCTAAAGAGGTCTTGATTCCAGATAACATCGATAAACCAAGTGTTGAAGCCTTGTTAGCGACGAAGGTTTTGCAGCCGCAACGTGGAGAAAAGAAAAAGTTAGTTAAGTTAGCTGGAAAAAATGCTCAAGTTGCATTGAATGAAAAATTTGATTTGATTGGTCGCAGTGAAGCCCGCACGATCGGTGCAGTCGAAAAATTGGGAGATGCAATGAATATACCTGCTCCGATTCGGATTGAAGCTTTTGATAATTCTAACATTATGGGGACAGATCCAGTTTCTGCGATGGTAGTTTTTATTGATGGAAAACCCGCGAAGAAAGAATACCGTAAGTACAAAATCAAAACGGTCAAAGGACCAGATGACTATGCTTCGATGCGGGAAGTCATTTATCGTCGATACTCACGCGTCTTAAAAGAGGGACTGCCCTTTCCAGATTTAATCGTGATTGATGGAGGAAAAGGACAAGTAGATGTTGCTAAAGACGTTTTAGCCAACCAATTGGGGATTGATATTCCGATTGCCGGTTTGGCTAAAGATGATAAACATAAAACAAGCGAGTTGCTTTTTGGCTCAGGGTTAGACGTAGTACCTTTGGAACGGAACTCGCAAGAATTTTTCTTATTGCAACGAATCCAAGACGAGGTCCATCGTTTTGCGATAACTTTTCATCGCCAATTACGCAGCAAGAATAGTTTTGCTTCGAAGTTAGATCATATCGACGGATTAGGTCCTAAACGCAAGAAATTGCTGTTAAAAGAGTTCAAATCATTGAAAAATATTCAAGCGGCTTCGATTGATGAATTACAAAAAATCGGCTTGCCAAGAGCAGTTGCGGAAAATACCTATAAACAGCTGAAAGAAAAATGAAAATAGCATCCTTTACATAAAAAGTAAAGGATGCTATACTTTTGTCAAATAATGTAAAGTGTACTATACATTAAGAGGGGATCGCATGCAAAATCGAATTCAAAAACTTCGAAAAGAACGTAAAATGACTCAAAGTGATTTAGCACAAGAATTAGAAGTGACTAGACAAACAATCATTTCACTAGAAAGCGGTCGTTACAATGCCTCTTTGATCTTGGCTTATAAAATCGCTCGTTTTTTTGACTTAACGATTGAAGAGGTATTTATTTTTGATGGGGAGGATGAGAAATGAACAAAGAAGCAACTAAAAGTGATCAGGAGTATCGAAAAAAACTAAAAAGACAGAACCTCATTTATTTAATGATTGTCATTTTTATGTTGGCATGTTCAGGGATTTTATTTGTTGGAACGACTTGGTATGAATTGGCGATCAAAGATCGTGCTGTGGGCTTTTTATTAGGCTTTTTTCTCTCACTCAGTGTCGTATTTATGATCTATATCATAAGAAATCGACGTGCCATGAATGATTCTGAAAAATTGAAAAAACAACGTATTGCGAAAACGGATGAACGCAATTTAGAAATTGCGAGTAAAGCATTACAGATCACCGGCTATGTGATGGCAACTGTACTAGTACTTTTAAGTCTGATCGGCAGTTTTATCTCAAAAAATCTGATGTTCACAGCAAGTAGTTTGTTATACGTATTTTTGACCAGTTATCTGATTTGTTATGTCTATTTTAGAAAAAAATTATAAGGAGTGAGAACATGCTGCAAGTAGAACATTTAAGCAAAAGCTTTGGGTCGTATAAAGCGTTAGATGATCTGAATTTCACGATCGAAGACGGAAAAATTTTAGGATTGATCGGACAAAACGGTGCAGGCAAGACCACGACATTTCGATTAATCTTAGATTTTTTAACAAAAGACTCTGGAAATGTTTGGTGGAATGGTCATGAATTATCTGAAAAAGATTATGATCTGATTGGTTATTTACCAGAAGAACGTGGCTTGTATCCCAAAGTCACTATCGAGGATCAATTGCTTTTTTTCTCTTCATTACGAGGAAAAAATAAACAAGAGATCCTGCCAAAAATTGATGAATGGATGGAAAAATTTCAAGTCAAAGGAAAGAAAACGGATAAAGTAAAATCTCTTTCTAAAGGAAATCAGCAAAAAGTCCAACTGATTGCGACACTGATCCATGAACCTAAATTAGTGATTCTAGATGAACCATTCAGCGGCCTAGATCCAGTGAATGCTGAGTTACTAAAAAACGGCATCATTGAATTAAAAAAGAAAGGTTCTTGCGTGATATTTTCTAGTCACAATATGGACAATGTTGAAAAAATCTGTGATCATTTGATTATGTTACGAAATGGCGAAACTGTTTTAAATGGAAAAGTCCATGAAATTCGTGAATACTTTGGCCGCAGTAAATTATACTTAGAAGCGCCTTTAACTAAAGAAGAATTAAGTGCTTTTCCTGGTGTTCATTCAATCTGGGAAAAAGAAGATGGGAGTTTTGACATCACTTTGGATGATCCTGCTGCGGGACAAGCAATCTTTGCAAAAGCAACTAAAGATGGTTACATCCCAATGTTCAATCAACAACCGCCGACTTTAGAAGAAATCTTCAAATGGAAAGCAGGTGCTGTAAATGAATAAACTAAGTATTATTATCAAAGATGTTTATAAGAAAAATGTAAAATCAGCTGCGTTTGTAATCATGATTTTAGCACCTTTTCTAGTCATGGGGATTTTTTATTTATCGCAACATTTTTTTGGTGATGCAAATGAAATCAATAAGATTGGAATTGTTAGTGATCAGCCAGCAGTAGCAAAACAGTTAGCAGAAACTAAAAACAAAGATTATACGTTCAAAGCTGTAGCAAGTGATAAAACAGCTCAGAAGCAATTAGCAGATAAGAAGATCGATGCATATTTAAAATTGCAATCAAGTGAAGATAAGATTTCTGGCAAACTATATAGTAGAGCTTCGCTGGGGACATCAACAGAAATGGCTTTGCAACAAATCCTAAGTTCCATGCAAACGACCCTTCGAGCAAGCCACTTAAATTTGACGACTGCCCAAGTTCAAAATGTCATGGAACCAGCTGAATTCAAAGCGACAAAAGTGAGCTTTGAAAATGGTAAGATGACAAGCGCTGAAGGGGATTCCGGGACGCAGTTTGTTTTTAGTTTCTTAACGACAATCGTCATGTTCGTCTTTATAATGAGTTATTCTTCTATCATTGCTCAAGAAATCGCTTCGGAAAAAGGGACACGAATCATGGAAGTGCTTCTTTCAAGCATGAAGGCAAAAACACATTATTACGGCAAATTATTAGGTGTTTTATTGGTGGCATTGACTCAATTATTGATTTATGGGGCCGCGCTAGTTGTGGGGTATCGCCAGTTCAAAGATCTTCCGATGGTCAGTGATTTGCTCGCAACAGTTTCACTGAAGACATTGTTTGGCAGCAATGTGCTGATTATTGCTGGGTTCATGTTGGTTGGGATTTTCTTATATGCAGTGCTTTCGGCATTGTGTGGTTCTTTAGTCAGCAAACCGGAAGATACGGCAAAAGCGATTCAACCGGTGATGTATCTTTCGATGATAGGATACATGCTGGGGTTGATCTTAGGAACTTCTGATCCAACAAACATGATCATCAAAGTAACATCTTACATCCCATTTTTGTCTTCTTACAGTATGCCGATACGATTAGCTTCGGGTACAACGACAATAGCTAGCGCTTTTATTTCTTTAGGAATTCTTGTGCTTTTCACCGGTGTGTTAACCATTTTTTCTGCCCAATTATATAAATCAAATGTCTTAGTTTATAGTGAAGGCGGAACACTGAGTGCATTGAAACAATCCATTGCGATTATGCGAAACAATCGCAAGAAACAAATTAGTTGACCCTTAGATCAAAGTCTCTCACAATGAAATGAGGTTCTCCAAAATTATAATCATGATGAATGAGGAGGAAATTTGATGGATAGAACAAAGCAATTAGCAAACGGGATTCAAATGCCTCGCCTAGGTCTAGGTGTTTGGCGAGTGGAGGAAACGGATGCAACAAATTCTGTTAAGTGGGCAATTGAGAATGGGTACCATTTAATAGATACTGCTGCGGTTTACAAAAATGAAAGAGGCGTTGGTGAAGGAATCCGCCAATCTGGTGCTAAACGAGAGGAATTATTTATCACTACCAAGTTATGGAATGATGATCAAGGATACGACACTACTCACCAAGCCTTTAATGACAGTTTGGCGCGCTTAGGGTTGGATTATGTGGATCTATATTTGATCCATTGGCCGGTAGAAGGCAAATTCAATGATTCTTGGCGAGCAATGGAAGAAATCTATGCAAGCGGCCGTGCTAAAGCCATCGGCGTATCCAATTTCCATCAACATCATATTGAGCAATTAATGACAACTGCAAAAATCAAACCGATGGTAGATCAGATTGAACTTCATCCGACATTGACGCAAGAGAATTTGCGTACGTATCTGGCTGAAGAAGGAATCGCTGTTGAAGCTTGGTCACCATTAGGGCAAGGAAAGATTTTACAAAATCCAACGCTGGTGGAGATTGGTAAAAACCATCAAAAATCGGCTGCACAAGTGATTATTCGTTGGCATTTGCAAAGTGATATTATCGTAATTCCAAAATCAGTCCATGAAGCGCGTATCAAAGAAAACTTTGCTGTATTTGATTTTGAATTAACTGAAGAAGAAATGATGCGGATTAACCATTTAAATATCAATGAACGGCTTGGTGCTGATCCAGATAACTTTAACTTTTAATTTGATGAGAAAAACACATGAAGAATTCGATTTATTCGTTTTCTCATGTGTTTTTTTGTAAAACTGTCAAATAAAACTTTTTTTTGCAAGATAATCCATTTTTAAATAAAAATATGATAAAATAGCAAAAAAATGGGAGGGTTTTGATGGGTAATTATTTAGTGAAAATTAATTCATTGATTTGGGGAGCCCCAATGATTGTTTTGATTTTAGGAATCGGCATCACTTTAACGATTGGTTGTCGTATGATCCAAATTCGCCGCTTGCCGTTAGCACTAAAATATATGATAAAAAATGAAGAGGGCGGACAAGGGGACGTCACGAGTTTTCAAGCATTGTGTACAGCCTTGTCAGCTACGATTGGGACAGGTAATATCGTGGGAGTTGCTACCGCAATCGTTGCAGGAGGACCAGGCGCATTGTTTTGGTTAGAGCTTGCTGGATTGTTGGGAATGGCAACAAAATACGCTGAGGGATTATTAGCTGTTAAATATCGCACATTTGATGATCATGGGAAAGCCTTAGGTGGCCCTTTTTACTACATTGAAAACGGACTTGGTCATAAATGGAAATGGTTAGCGAAAATGTTCGCCTTTTTTGGAGCAGCCGCTGGTTTGATTGGAATTGGTACAATTGCTCAGATCAATGGAATCACTTCAGCTGCTGAGACATTTTTTGATCCTGAAAAATTAAATACTGTGACTCTGTTTGGAAATCAGTATTCTTGGGCAGTAATTATTTCTGGGATCGTTGTTACGATTTTAGTTGCGATCGTGTTAATCGGTGGAGTTCAACGAATTGCACGAGTATCTGAGATCATCGTACCAGTAATGATTGTTATCTACGTTAGTTTATGTTTATTCATGGTTATTATCAACATTACTAAATTACCAGCGGTTATTGTGGAAATCGTTCAAAGTGCTTTTGGCTTACGTGCGGTTTCTGGCGGAGCAATGGGAGCGATGCTGATTGCGATGCAAAAAGGGATTGCTCGTGGAATTTTTTCTAATGAATCTGGATTGGGAAGTGCGCCGATTGCTGCTGCAGCTGCCCAGTCAAAAGAACCTGTACGTCAAGGATTGGTATCGATGACTGGAACATTTATCGATACATTGGTCGTTTGTAATATGACGGGGATGGCAATTATTTTGACAGGTGCTTGGAAAACGGGTCTAGAAGGTTCGGCTGTAACTATCTATGCCTTTACGGAGGCTTTACCAATTACACAAACAATCGCTTCATTACTACTGATGGTCTGTTTAGCTTTCTTTGCATTTACGACCATATTAGGTTGGAATTATTATTCAGAACGTTGTTTGAGTTATTTGACTGGCGGAAACACAAAATTTTCTTCCGCCTTTCGCGTAGTATATATTTTGGCCGTCTTTATCGGACCATATTTAACAGTCTCTGCTGTTTGGACAATTGCAGATATATTTAATGGGTTAATGGCTTTTCCTAATATTATTGCCTTGATTTTATTAAGTCCAGTCGTGTTTAAAGAAACAAAATCTTACTTTGCTCGTTTGGCTCTGAGTGAGACAGACGATATATCTGCTGTATCGTCAGTGGAGGATGAATAAACAAAATCAAGCGATGGCAAGAATGTAAATTTGACCATCGCTTGATTTTTTAGTATTAATTGAAAGATCAGGTAAATAATAGAATCATTTACTCAAAGTTTTGCACGAAATAATCAAATAAGCTTTGTTCTTTAGGATCTTTTTTGCGGGTTAATTCAGGATGCCATTGGACTCCGAGGATCTTTGTATTTTTTTCTCGACTTTCGACGGCTTCGATAATACCATCAGGCGCCCATGCGATAGGAACGAGATTTTCAGCAAGTTTTTTGATTGCTTGATGGTGATAAGAATTTACTTGTGCTCGTTCACCGAAGAGTGAGGCTAAATTTGAGTCGGCTTTGACTGTGATTGAATGAAGACCAAAATCTGGAACAGTAGGGAACATATCGTGTTTTACTTCCCAGTTGGAATATTGAGACAAATCTTGATACAACGTTCCGCCCAGCGTAACATTCAATAGCTGAGTCCCTCGGCAAATCGTAAAAATTGGTTTGTTTTGTTTGATGGCCTCTTTGAGTAGAGCCATCTCAAAAGAATCGCGTTCAAGACTTGTTGGCTCTAATTTAGGATGAGGCTCTTCTCCATAGAGAAAGGGAGTCACATCTTGTCCGCCAGCTAGTAATAATTTATCAATGGTTGCAATGTAGTCACTGGCAAGTTCTGGATCACTAATCGGCAATAATACAGGAACGCCACCTGCTTGCTGGACACCTTCAATAAAGCCTTGCGGGCTATAAGTAATTTGTTGATCAAAAAAAGCTTGGTTATTTTGATAATGTTGATTTGCTGCGATTCCAATAATATTCTTTTTCATGAACGCTCACTCCCTCTATCATTTGATACCATAGGCAAAACTTAAAAAGCAAGTATTTCGATTATTAAATTTTCTTTCAGATTTTCTGATTAAAATACTTCTATAATACAACATTCATTTACTTCAGTGATGAGGAAAAAAATTCAGTATTTTAGGGAAAGTTAGTTACGAATAGGGCATTTTTTGTTATACTATACTTGTTGAATATTTATATAAAACGGTTGGGCGTAAGCTTCAAGGATCGTGTTCTTCAAGGGGTGAGAAGAACAACCTTGATAGTTTTGCGCTTTTTCTCATATAAAGGAGGGTTTGTGTGTTAGAAGCTTTAGAAAAAATAAAGTCTGCCGAAGAACAAAATGACAGAAAAAAAGAAAAATTACTTGCAGAATTGTCTGCTTATGAAGCAAGTAAGAAAAAAATACTACAAGAAAAAAAAGAAGACTTAAAAAATACTTTTTCCGAAGTAGTAGCTAAAAGAGAACAACTATTGACACAACAATTAGCAACAGAAGAACATGAGTTAACAAATAGTGCCCAAGAGGCAATCAAAATGATGGAAAAGAATTATCTTGAAAAAAAAGAACAGACGATTCAAGCAATCATTGAAAGGGTGATCTCAGAATATGGCAGTTAGCAAAATGAGCAAACTGACCTTGATTGCTCAAGAAGGATATAGTGAACAGATTTTATCTGCGATCCAGGGATTTCAAGGAGTAGAGATTCGCGATCTTTTTCAACAAACAGTCAGCAATGACTGGGTGGAGAAATACTTTAAAGAAATAGCACCTTTGCCTAGTCAAGATGAGCTTTCAAAGATCGATCATCAACTAGAACAGATTACACATGCTATTCAATTTGTAGAGCATCATGGCAGCAGTCGTGAAAAAGGCCTTCATCTTAAACGTCGACAAGCTAGTTTGAAATTATTGGAAGAAAATTTTGATGAATCTGCATTATTGTCAGAATTAACAAGTATTCAAACCTTGGAGCAACAGTTTACCGAAAATAATGAAAAACAACGAACGTTGCATGAGCGAGAAGCTCTCTTACAAAAATGGCAAGCATTAGATTTTTTACCTAGAGATTTCTCATTGCATTCAGTCAACTATTTCTTAGGGACTGCTGATGCAAGTGCCTGGGAAACATTTGAACAACAATTAAAAGAAAAACAGCTTCATTATGAAATCGTTTATAGTGATGAATACACGGTGAATTTTGTATTAGTATATTTAAAAGCAGAACGAACCGAAGTTCAAGAATTGCTCCATCAGTTTAGCATTGTGGCCTTTACCTATAAAGAAACTCACTTGCCTAAAGCAGAGTTGACTACGATTCAAAAGGCCTTGCTTGAGTTAGTGGCTGATCAGAAGCGTTTAGCACGATTGATTGGCCAGAAGAAAATCATCATCGAAAATTTAGAAACAGCAGAAGAAGTTTTACTGGCCCATAAAAACCGTTGGTTGATTCATGATCGTTTTATTAAAGACGATCGCGTCTTTTTACTTCAAGGTTGGTTAGAAACAGAGAGTTTCAAAAATTTTGAAGCTTTTATGGCTGAATTGATTGGTAAAGAAAATCTTTATCTAGAGATCGAAGAACCAACAAACGTTGAAATAACTGAAGAAATACCAACAAAATTGAAAAATCATGCGTTGGTTAAGCCCTTTGAAATGTTAACGGAGATGTATAGTTTACCAAAATATCACGAAGTCGATCCTACACCGTGGTTTATGCCCTTTTATCTCGTATTCTTTGGAATGATGGTGGCAGATGCCGGGTATGGTGCGTTAATGCTAGTAGCGACTACGATTGCCTTGCGAACAATCCTGCCACGGGGAATGGAACGTTTTGCCCGCTTTTTCCAAATCTTAGCTGTTCCTACTATTATGTGGGGATTAATCTATAATTCGTTCTTTGGCTATTCGCTAGGATATCCTCCCATCTTGTCAACAAGCGAGGATGTTATTAGTATTTTGATCCTATCAATCGTTTTTGGTGTGATTCAGATTTTTATCGGCCTAGGTTTGGCTGCTAAGGAAAATATCAAAGCCAAAAATTATCTCGGTGCAGTTTCCGATGGTTTTGCTTGGCAAGGAATCATGATTGGAGCAATCATCGGTGGGTTAGGAAAGATGTTGTTGAATAATCAATCACTCTTTTTAGTGGGTGTTGGATTGGCTGTATTCAGTGCGGTGATGATTATCATCACACCGATGATACAGTCAAAATCAAAAATTAAAGGATTAGCTAAAGGTGCATACAGCTTATATGGGATTACTGGCTATATTGGGGATCTTGTTAGTTACACGCGATTGATGGCACTGGGAATCTCTGGTGGAAGTATCGCTGCAGCATTTAATATGTTAGTAGGATACATGCCGCCGATTGCACGATTTAGTGTCGGGATTGTATTGATGCTTGCACTGCATGGACTGAATATTTTCTTATCGTTACTTTCTGCGTATGTTCATGGTGCGCGGTTGCAGTATGTGGAATTTTTTGGAAAATTTTATGAAGGTGGCGGGCGTGCTTTTCGTCCATTAAAAACCGAAGAAAAATATGTAAATATAGAACAAGAAAAATAATTGGAGGAATTACAGACAATGATGGAGTATTTGATTAACAACAGTGGCGGTATTATTTTTGCAATTTTAGGAATGGCGACAGCAACGATCTTTTCTGGGATTGGATCATCAAAAGGTGTGGGTATGACCGGGGAAGCAGCTGCAGCTTTAACAACTAGTCAACCAGAAAAATTTGGTCAAGCACTGATTTTACAATTGCTGCCAGGGACACAAGGATTGTATGGGTTCGTTATTGCCTTCTTGATTTTTACAAATTTATCAGGTGATTTGACAGTAGTTCAAGGGTTAGGATACCTAGGGGCTTCATTGCCGATTGCTTTTACTGGATTATTTTCAGGGATTGCGCAAGGGAAAGTTGCCGCTGCAGGTATTCAAATCTTAGCAAAAAAACCAGAACATGCAACTAAGGGGATTATCTATGCGGCGATGGTTGAAACATACGCAATCTTAGGTTTTGTTATCTCATTCTTGTTAGTAGGACAAGTGTAAGGAGTTTTTTGATGGAAGCAATCGAAAAGATAGTCGAGCAATTGAATCAACAAGCCGATCAGGATCAGCGTAAGTTAAAAGAAACCGAAACAGCGCGGATCGAGCAAGAATTTCAAGCGGAATCGGCAGAAATAACGGCTGATCATCAAAAACGTTTGGAGAAAAAATTACAAACGCTAGAGAACAATTACAAACAAACAGCAAATCGGCAGCACGTGGCTCAAAAGCAGCAGATTTTAAATCAAAAACAAGCTATTTTAGAGCGAGTCTTTACAGAAGCAGTCATTCAAATGGAAAGCCGTTCTACAAAAGAACAGCAAAAATTTGCTCAACGGGCGTTAAGCAAATTACAGCTGCAAGGAGAATTGGTCTTTATTCCCGGTGAAAAATCGCAGGCGGTTTTTACGAAAGAATGGCTGTTAGAACAAAGTCAATCACTGACATTTCAATTGAAATTTTCTAGTACAAAAATAACAGGTCAAGCGGGCTTTATTTTAGATAAAAATGGCGTACAGTACAATTTTCTCTATCAAAGTCTAGTTAGAGAAATTCAAGAGCGAGACAGTTTTGTAATTGCTCAAACGCTGTTTGAATAAAGCGATGAAGATGCTTTTTTCAACTGACTACGAATTAGGAGGCATGGAATGAAACAATCAACGTATCATGAATTGAATCCGCTGGTTCGTTTGAAAGAGTTAGAATTGTTGTCGCCTGAGTTTATGATGAGAATGCTAAAATCCGAGGATCTGACAGAGATTGAAACGCTTTTTCGAGGAACAATCTATGGCGAGTATTTAACAGATGATTTTTATGAGAGTTTTGAAGCAGCCTTAAGGCAGGCCCAAGCAGATTTAATAACGGAATTAGTAAAGATGATTCCTGATCCTAATGTTATTTGGATATGTACGATGCGCCATACCTTTCATAATCTTAAAGCTTTGGTCAAAGCGGATTTATTAGATAAAAATTTTGATGAACTTTATATTTATGACGGCTTCTATACTTTGGAGCAAATCAAGACAGCGATTCGAACAGGTCAAGCAAGCGGTCTACCAGATATTTTACTTGAGAGCATTCAAGAGGTTCGTGAACATTTCGAAGAATCAAATAGTTTACAAGGAATCGATATTATTTTCGATCGCAAATATTTATATAGTCAAAGAAAAATTGCTGAGCAGATAAATGAACCGGCATTACTAGAAGAAGTGATCAGCTTTATTGATTTCACCAATATAGTGATGACAGCACGAGGAATTAAGCAAAAAAGAAAGCGTAATTTCATGTCAACGGTATTATCTAGTCAAGGAAGTATCCCAAAAGAGGAGTTGTTAGATTATGTCGAGGTAGGCTTAGAACAGCTTACTAACTATTTAAGAACGACTTCTTACAGCGAGGTAATCGAACCAATCATTCAAAATAATACGATTAATCTAAGTCAGTTGGAACGACTTGGGGATGATTATTTGACGAGTTTTTACGAGACTGCTCAAACACAAGCCTTTGGTCCGTTGCCTGTATTGGCTTTGCTGAATGCAAAAGCAATTGAAACAAAAAACCTTCGATTGATTATTACAGGCAAACGGGTTGGATTAACAGAAGAACAGATCAGAGAGAGGATGCGTGAGACATATGCCCCATAAAATCGGTGCTATTGGCGATAAAGACTCAATCTTACCTTTCAGACTCTTTGATTTTGATACTCGTACGACAAAAGATAAACAAGTCATTCGTCAACAGATTGACGAAATGGCAAAAAATGAGTATGGCATCATCTATATCACTGAAGAGTTTGCACAACTTGTCCCCGATACGATCAAACGCTACGAACAAAAAATGATTCCGGCGATTGTACTGATTCCTAATCATGAGGGAACTCTAGGAATTGGTAAGTCCATGATTCAAGGACAAGTTGAACGAGCGGTCGGACAGAATATTTTATAAAGGAGCTAATGTCTTGCAAGAAGGAAGAATAATAAAAGTTTCTGGCCCACTAGTACTGGCAGAAAATATGGAACAAGCCGCCATTCAAGATATTTGTTATGTAGGTGATCTTGGAGTTATCGGCGAAATTATTGAAATGCGCGGCAATGTCGCCTCTATTCAAGTATATGAAGAAACTGCAGGGATTGGTCCAGGAGAACCAGTTAAAACAACTGGCGAAGCACTTTCCGTTGAATTAGGACCAGGAATTCTTTCACAAATGTTTGATGGGATTCAACGTCCGTTAGATACTTTTAAAGAACAAACAAATAGTAATTTTCTTAACCGTGGGGTTCAAATCCCAGCTTTAGACCACAGTAAAAAATGGTGGTTTGAAGCAACACTTGAAGCAGGGAATACCGTGTCAGCTGGTGACATAGTTGGAACAGTTCAAGAAACAAAGATTATCACGCACAAAATCATGGTTCCAAATGGAATTAAAGGAACCTTGAAAAAGATTTCATCTGGTGAATTTACAATCGATGATCCTGTCTATGTGATTGAAACGGACAATGGTCTGCAAGAATTTTCAATGTTGCAAAAATGGCCTGTTCGTCGTGGACGTCCAGTATCAGAAAAATTAAATCCAGAAGCACCTTTGATTACAGGACAACGTGTCATTGATACGTTCTTCCCCGTAGTAAAAGGGGGAGCGGCTGCAGTTCCAGGACCTTTTGGCGCTGGGAAAACCGTAGTTCAACACCAAATTGCTAAATGGGCAGATGTCGATATCGTAGTTTATGTAGGCTGTGGTGAACGAGGAAATGAAATGACCGATGTGCTGAATGAATTTCCTGAGTTAGTTGATCCTAAAACAGGGGAGTCAGTAATGGAGCGCACCATTTTGATTGCTAATACCTCAAATATGCCGGTAGCAGCTCGTGAAGCATCCATTTATACTGGGATAACGATTGCTGAATATTTTCGTGATATGGGTTATAATATCGCCATTATGGCAGATTCCACTTCACGTTGGGCAGAAGCTTTACGCGAAATGAGTGGGCGTTTGGAAGAGATGCCTGGTGATGAAGGGTATCCGGCTTATCTTGGTAGCCGATTGGCTGAATATTATGAACGCTCTGGACGTGTGATTGCCTTAGGTAGTGATGGACGTGAAGGATCAATTACAGCAATTAGTGCAGTATCGCCTTCAGGTGGTGATACTTCTGAACCAGTAACACAAAACACGTTGCGCGTAGTGAAAGTTTTTTGGGGATTAAGTGCCACATTGGCACAGCAACGCCATTTCCCATCGATTGACTGGCTGCAAAGTTATTCTTTGTATTCAACTGAAGTTGGAAAATATTTAGACAATGATCTGCAGGCGAATTGGTCCCAAATGGTAGCAGAGGGAATGAAGATGCTGCAAAAAGAATCAGAATTAAATGAAATCGTTCGTTTAGTAGGGATCGATTCATTGTCTGAAAAAGATCGCTTAACATTAGAAGTCGCAAAATCTTTACGTGAAGACTATTTACAACAAAATGCATTTGATGATGTAGATACGTTTACGTCAAGGGAAAAACAATTTAAAATGATTCAAAATATTTTGACATTCAATAAAGAAGGTCAACGTGCCCTTGAATTAGGGACTTATTTAAAAGAGATTATGGATGGAACTCTGGCTCTACGTGATCGAATCGCCCGTAGCAAGTATATCCCTGAATCGGAATTAACAAAATTAGACCAAATCAATCAAGATATCGTAGCAGAAATCCAAGCGATTGTTGCAGAAGGAGGAATGACCAATGATTAAAGAGTACAAAACAATCAATGAAGTGGTCGGCCCTTTGATGGCGATTGATAAAGTTGAAGGAATCAAATACGAAGAATTACTTGAAGTTCGTTTGAGTAATGGTGAGATTCGACGCGGTCAAGTTCTAGAAATCCACGAAGATAAAGCACTTGTCCAAATTTTTGAAGGCACTAGCGGTATCAACTTGAAAGAATCGACTGCACGTTTTTTAGGGCATCCATTAGAATTGGGTGTTTCAGAAGATATGGTTGGACGGGTATTCGATGGTTTGGGTCGTCCTAAAGATGGCGGACCAGAAATTTTAGCTGAAAAAAATGTGGATATCAATGGGGAAGTAATCAATCCAGTTTCTCGAGACTACCCTGATGAATTTATCCAGACGGGTATTTCAGCAATCGATCATTTGAACACACTGGTCCGCGGACAAAAATTACCAGTATTTTCTGGATTTGGATTGCCCCACAAAGAGTTAGCCGCTCAAATCGCGCGGCAAGCGACAGTATTAAATACGGAAGATGATTTTGCCGTGGTTTTTGCGGGAATCGGAATTACTTTTGAAGAAGCAGAATTTTTTATGGAAGACTTCCGTAAAACTGGAGCGATTGATCGTTCTGTGGTTTTTATGAATCTAGCTAATGATCCGGCGATTGAACGAATCGCAACTCCACGAATGGCGCTGACAGCTGCGGAATATTTGGCATATGAAAAAGGCATGCACGTGCTAGTTATTATGACAGATATGACCAACTATTGCGAAGCGTTGCGCGAAATCTCAGCCGCTCGCCGCGAAGTTCCTGGACGAAGAGGGTATCCAGGGTATCTTTATACGAACTTGGCAACATTATATGAACGTGCAGGAAGAATCCGTGGATTGAAAGGTTCTGTAACGCAAATTCCGATCCTTACCATGCCAGAAGATGACAAGACTCATCCAATCCCCGATTTGACTGGGTATATTACAGAAGGACAGATCATTTTATCGCGAGAATTAGATAAAAATGGTATTCAGCCGCCGATTGATGTATTGCCGTCGTTGTCACGGTTGAAAGACAAAGGAACAGGCGAAGGCAAAACACGTAAAGATCATGCACCAACGATGAATCAGTTATTTGCGGCGTATGCACAAGGAAAACAAGCCAAAGAATTAGCAGTTGTGCTTGGTGATTCCGCATTATCAGACGTTGATAAGATTTATGCAAAATTTGCCGAGCGTTTTGAAGAAGAATATGTCAATCAAGGATTTTACGAAAACCGATCGATCGAAGAAACGTTAGATCTTGGTTGGGAACTTCTAGCGATGTTGCCACGTACTGAATTAAAGCGGATCAAAGATGATATGTTGGACGAATATTTAACAGAAGGAGTTTGATCCTATGGTGAAACTAAATGTCAATCCAACTCGGATGGAACTTACTCGACTCAAAAAACAATTGACAACCGCTAGCCGTGGTCACAAACTATTGAAAGATAAACAAGATGAATTGATGCGTCGATTTATTTTGTTGATCAAAAAAAATAATCAGATGCGCGCAGAAGTTGAAGTGAGCTTACAGCAAGCGATGAAGAATTTTTCAGTAGCAGATGCGCTTTTAAGTGATAAGTATATCGAAGAATTATTAGCAGTTCCAAAAGAGCAGGTCACGCTAGATGTGATTGAAAAAGATGTGATGAGTGTCAAAGTTCCCATCATGAATTTTCAACACCAGTCGGAAGTGTCAGATGGTCCCTTAGAATATGGTTTTTTAAATTCAAATGACGAGTTAGATCAGAGTATAAAAAAATTTACTGAGATTTTACCTGAATTGTTGGAGCTGACAGAAATTGAAAAAACATGTCAGCTGATGGCAAAAGAGATCGAAAAAACACGTCGGCGAGTGAATGCTTTAGAATATATGACGATTCCGCAGTTGGAAGAAACGATTTATTTTATCCAGATGAAGTTAGAAGAAAATGAGCGGGCAGAAGTAACGCGCATGATCAAAGTTAAAAATATGGGTACTACTTGAAAAAGTAGTCCCTTTTTTGAGGTAGAAAATGATGAATAAAAAAAAACGCTGGTCATTCAAACTCTATCCAATCCAATTTATCGCTTTAGGATTTGCCGCAACGATTCTCTTGGGGAGTCTATTATTGACTTTGCCGATAGTTACGCAATCAGGTGAAAGTACACCATTTATTGATGCATTGTTTACAGCGACTTCGGCAACTTGTGTCACTGGTCTAACGACATTGACCACTAGCGAACATTGGAATATGGGCGGACAATTTATTATATTAAGTTTGATTGAAATTGGCGGATTAGGATTTATGATGATGCCGTTTATTTTCTTTGCACTTATGAAGAAAAAAGTTGGTCTATTGACCAGAATCATCTTGCAGGAATCACTAAATTTAGACGATTTGTCTGGTGTAATAAAACTAATGTTTTATATCCTTCGATTTGCGATGGGATTTCAATTTGCCGGTGCATTATTGTTGGCGATTGATTTTGTCCCAAGATATGGACTGGTAAGAGGTCTTTGGTATGCACTATTCCACTCCATCTCTGCTTTTTGTAATGCCGGTTTTGATCTATTTGGGGACAGCCTAGTAGGATTTCAAACGGATGCTTATGTCTTATTAGTGATTTCCGGGTTGATTATTTCTGGTGGATTAGGCTTTATTGTTTGGCGAGATTTGATGAATTTCCGTAAAACAAAAAAATTAAGTTTGCATAGTAAATTGGCGCTGACTGTAACACTCAGTTTATTGGTTATCGGAACGCTTGTTTTCTATGCCTCAGAAGCCGGAGGACGTTCGCTTGTTAATGATGCGTCTCCATTGAATCGTTTTGCCAATATGTTGTTTATGGCAGTGACACCTCGAACTGCAGGATATTTTTCTGTTGATTATGGAAATGTCAGTCAAGCGGGGATTTTATTCACGATTGTTTTGATGTTTATCGGTGGAACGTCGGGATCGACAGCTGGTGGACTTAAAACAACGACATTTGGTGTCCTTTTGGTCCAAGTAATTTCTATGTTAAAAGGAAGAGTACGTGCGGAAGTTTTCCACCGTACGATCCGCCCATCCGTTGTGTCAAAAGCCTTTACTTTATTCTTTATCACATTAAGTTTGTGTATTGGTGTGACGATGTTGATGTCAGTAACAGAAATTCTACCAGCTTTTCGTGGAATCGAGTATCTGTTGTTTGAGACAGTCTCAGCTTTTGGTACAGTAGGTCTTACGATGGGATTAACGCCAAGCTTGAGCGTTATGGGCAAACTTTTAATTATTGGGTTGATGTACATTGGACGTGTTGGTGTGTTGACTGTTGGGTTTTCACTAACGATGCGTTTGATGCATTCAAAAGGCGGTCAGTATAAATTACCTGAAGAAAGTGTAATCATTGGTTAGATAATAATAGTTAAGGAGCTGTGATAATCCTATCACAGCTCCTTAATATTTAGCGGATTACTTCAATTTTATAGCCATCTGGATCGGTGATGAAGTAATAAGAAGGTTCGGTTCCAGGTAGACCTTTCATGTCTGTGACCGAAAAACCTTTGGCCTTTTGTTGCTCATGAAGTTGTTGGATATCTTCTGAACGAATCGCAATGTGGCCGTAACCATCTCCTAAATCATACGAGGCATGATCATAATTGTAAGTTAATTCCAATTCATAATCATCTCCAGGCAAGGTTAAATAAACTAAAGTGAATTTTGCTTCTGGAAAATCACGACGACGAGATTCTTCAAAACCAAATGCGTCTTGATAAAATTTTATTGACGCCTCTAAGTCTTTCACGCGTACACACGTATGTGCCATTTTCATAAATAAGTGACCTCCTAATAATTGATAATTTTATGATAACATAAAAATTCGAATTGCTCTCATTTATGCTCAACGGTTGTTTATGAGGATTTTTTAATGTAAACTAAGAAGTAAATATATTTGCAGGAGGATACGAATGATCCCAGTGTTTGGCGTAAAAGAGACTGAAAAAAATTATCAAGCACGTTACGCAGCTTATGCAATTTTAATAAATGATGAAGAGAAGATTGCACTCGTACAAGCTCCTAATGGGGCATATTTTTTACCAGGTGGAGAAATTGAAGGAAATGAGACGAAAGAAGAAGCGATAGCACGGGAAATGCTTGAAGAATTAGGTGTTGAAGTTGTTTTGTCTGCTTACTTAGGACAGGCAGATGAATATTTCTATTCCCGTCATCGAGATACTTTTTTTTACAATCCCGGTTATTTCTACGCTACGAAAAGTTGGAAAAAAATATCTGAGCCGTTAGAAGAAGGCAATAAAAGTAGTTGGGAATCACCAGAAAAAGCGGTCGAATTATTAAAGCGAGGCAGTCATAAATGGGCTGTGGAAGAATGGGCAAAGAAAAAACTTTCTGAATGATCAGAAAGTTTTTTTAATTGACTAATTCCCCGTTATGAATGTATTTAGCAAATGCTTGATAGTAATCATCAAAAAGATCGGAATTTTTGCTATCTTGCTGAGTCATTTCTTTGGGATAATAAAAACGAATATCTCCTTGACCTTGCCCAGTTAAAGCGGAGACTAATTGACTCGCTTTTGATAATTCAATCAATGAGCCATCTTTTTGCATCAATTCGATCTGTGTTCGATGACTGCCTTTTTCTGGATGGTACAAATCATAAGGCAGGTCGTAACTAGAATTGATGGCTGTGTAGTAATGAGAGTTAAATCCAGCTTTTTCGACCAAGTGTTTCATTTCATCCAAGTGAGGATTTTTACTAGAATCTACCGTGATTGATTTCAGCGGTTTACGATTTAAGAAGCGATCTGCTAAATCACTTAAAATCAAATCTTGTTCCTCCATCCATTGAGCAAAGTAAGTATTCAACACTCCGTCATCTAATTTCAAATAATCTTCTAATGAGAATTCTTCCTTTAGAAATGGAATTAAAAATTGTGAATGCAAGGTAAAAATCTCGGCATTGCGCTGATACAATTCATGCGCTCGATCCAATAAATGTTCCAATAATACTTCCATCGCACGAGAGACAGGATGAAAATATACTTGGACATACATTTGATAACGACTAACGATATAATCTTCAACCGCATGCATCCCATTCATGGAAAAAGCAATTCCGCCTTCATAAGGACGGATGACGCGTAAGATTCGGGTCAAATCGAAGGTCCCGTATTCAGTCCCTGTATAGTAGGCATCTCGTAGTAAATAATCCATTCGATCGGCGTCGATTTGGCTTGAAATCATTTGGACTACTTGTGGATTTTCATAAGTTTTAGTGATGACGCTTGCGACTTTTTCTGGGAATCCTTCTTCAACATTGTTCAAGATTTGAAAGACTTCCGTTTGAGGTGAAGTGATGATTGCAACAGTCAAGGCTTCATGATCTGTATGGAAAATATGTTCAAAGGTATGAGAATAGGGACCGTGCCCAACATCGTGAAGTAATGCTGCACATAAAGCGACCAAGCGATGAGAATCGTCCCAACCATCTTTGCCATATTTTTCTTTAGAGAAATTGCGCTGAAAAATATCGCAGATCCGGCGGGTGATATCGTATACGCCTAACGAATGAGCAAAACGGCTATGCTCTGCGCCATGAAAGGTATAAGAAGTAGTTCCGAGTTGCTTGATTCGGCGTAAGCGCTGAACTTCTTTTGAATTAATCAAGTCTAAAATCACTTGATGTTGGACATGGATATAATTGTGCACTGGATCGCGAAAAACTTTCTCCAGTGGGAGCATTTGGTATTTATATGTCATTGAGTGCCTCCTGAATAATCGTATTGCGTTGATACATATTTTGAATCCGATGCTGATAATCATCTAATTGATAAAATGTTGCTAAAGCCTTTGTCTGATTTCGATGACTCAGCGCCTGCAACAACTCAGTTTTCACAGAATCAATTGTTACGTCAAAGGGTGCGACTTCATGCAACGTCGTCATGCTAGCCGGATTGACTGGTGGATAATCTATTCCAAATCGTTCTTGTAGTCCGCTCTGATAGTAATCACGCACGAGTTCTCCACGCAAATCCTGTCTGCCGTTCACGCTTAGGTACATCATAATCGCGACGCCATCTTTGACTCTTCGTTGTGCAATACCAGCAACTTTTTTACCATTGATCGAAAGGTCATATTTTCCTGGACAATATGAATCAGCGACCTCGCCAACGGTTAATCCTAGTTTGCCAAAAAGAGTACGTTCCAACCAATCGACCATTGCTTGATAGCCGTCATCAATTGACAGTGAAGAGAGGGTATTTTTAGGAAGGATCAATGAGACATTTAAAATTCCTGCATCACTGATGACACCCAGACCACCTGCATTACGTAAAAGTAGGTGATAATTTTTTTTCTGAACAGTTTTAAGCGCCTGATCAAAATAAGTGACACGGCTGTCTTTCATCCCTAAAATTAATGTGGGAGGCAATTGCCAAAAATGAATGATCGGCTGGTCTTGATCGCCACTAAATGCTGTCAGCACGTCAGTTAAAGCAAAGGGACTGAATAAATCATTTTCAGGGAGTGTCCCTTGATCAAACAGCAATGCTTCTTTCATCTAATCTTCCTTTCGTTTCATAGGTTCTTTCCTATTATAAACAAAAAATGGGAAAGCCACTAATTAAGTTACTCAAAAAGCAGAAGTAGTTGACAAAAAAAGTAAAACCGACAAAAATATATAATGGAAGGAGTGGAAGCTCTGTGAATATTAAAGAAGGCATCCCTGCAAAAATAAAAGTTCAAACGAAAGTCACTCAAAACAATGAGACAGAAGATTTCGTATTTGATCTCCCTGGTCAAGTCGTAAAAATGGGAGATACGTTGTACATTCGTTACAAAGAGATTCAGCCTGATGGACAAGAAGCACCCGTTACGGTAAAAGTAACCCCTGATTCACAAGTCCAATTGATTCGCTCTGGCGAGACCCGCATGCGCATGCGCTTTGCTTATCGAGAAAAAATGGAGACAAACTACAAGACCCCATACGGGATGTTCATTATTTCAACTTACGCAAAGAATCTACATATCAGTTTGAAAGACCGTCCTTTTTCTGGGATCATCACGATTGATTATGACCTTTATATGAAGGAAGAAAAAGTTGGCGACTATCAAATGGTACTAGAATTTACTACCTAAGTACAAGAAAGGTTTGCTTTTTAGCTTTTGATTTTGTATGATAAGGAGTAGACTTTGAAAGGACGTGTCATACTTGGAACTTAGTATTTTTGATGGTTTGAACAAAGATGAATTATCAATGATTGAAGTGGCACACGCAATTCTGGAAGAACGCGCAGATGTAATGGATTTTTCGGATCTAGTAAATCAAATCCAAAATTATCTTGGCAAATCAGACAGTGAAATTCGTGATGCATTAGCCCAATTTTATACCGATTTGAATATTGACGGAAGTTTTATTTCTTTAGGAGACAATCGTTGGGGATTACGCTCATGGTATGCGATTGATTCAATCGATGAAGAAGTGAACCACGGTTTAGACGATGATGAAGAAGATGCACCACGTCGTAAAAAACGTAAAAAGGTCAATGCCTTTATCAATGGCGATGAAGACGCGATCGATTACAATGATGATGACCCAGAGGATGCCGACTTATTGGCAGACGATGAAGAAGATGAAATTGACGATGACGACGATGATGATGACGACGAAATCGCAGCATACAACTCTGATTTACAAGAAATCGGAGCAGATACAAATGAGGACGATGAAGAAGTTGTTCCAGGCGGAATCGAAGATGACTTAAGTGTAATCGATGACGACGATGATTTTGATGATGAAGAAGACGAAGAATAGATCAGCTGATCTATTCTTTTCTTTTGTCTGTCGATTGTTCATAGGTGTGTTCTCGTTTAGTTTTTTCTAAAAAATGATAATAGGGACTCGATACAAAAAATAGAAAAGGTTATCGTAGGGAAAATTAGAGAAAAATCAAATTAATACATATGCTAGAATCTAAGAACTTACAAGAATCATTTGAGAGAGCGTCCATTTTTAAGTCCAATTTAATCAAAATTGATAAGTAGCGTGTAAAAAAGTATAATGTTTTTTATGGAAAGCGTTCTTTTAATTGTGATCCGATAAAAAAAGACATCACTCATTTGAGTAATGTCTTGGGAAAATGCGCCCTGAGGGAATCGAACCCCCGTCTCAAGAACCGGAATCTTACGTGATATCCACTACACTAAGGGCGCAAGCACGAGTATTAGTTTAGCATATAATTTAAAAAAAACAAGGGGAAAGTATATGAAGTTTCAACAAGGTTATTCGCAAAAGCAGCAACAAAGTCAAAAATTAGCGATGACACAAGAATTGCAGCAAGCCATTCAGATCCTACAATTTAATACTGAGGAGTTGCAAGACTACGTTGAAACGGTCTCATTAGAGAATCCGCTCTTTGATGTAGTCGCACCAAAAATTCAAAGTGATTTGATGCAAATGCATAGCGGTCCAATCAAAGAAGATTCTTTTATCCAGATTGCTGATCATCCAATCTCGTTGTTTGAACATTTGATTCATCAAATTCATTTGAATTATCGCGATACATTCATTCGTGAGATTATGCTAATCTTAGTCGAATATATCGATGTAAATGGCTATTTAAAAGTCAACGAAGAAGAACTCAAAGAAGAATTGAACGCAACAGATATCCAATATCTTGATGCTTTGACTCTTTTACAACAACTAGATCCGCCTGGTGTGGGAGCTAGAGATCTTCAAGAGTGTCTGATGCTGCAAACAGAACAAGACGACTACGCACCAGAATTAGCATATTTACTATTAGAAGAATCTTTTGATGCGATTGCTAAAAGAAAATTTGAACAAATCGCTAAAGATTATCAAATTAGTTTGGCTCAAGTTCAACAAATCCTAGACTATATTCGGACATTGAATCCTTTTCCAGGAGCTAGTTTCGGCAGTCAGGATTCAAATTTTATCATTCCAGATCTTACCTTAGTCAGACGAGAAGGACAGTTAGTCGTTTTATCAAATAAACGTGGACAATTACGCTTGAATTTTCAAGAGAATTATTTTAATCGATTGAAACGACAAGCGGATGAAGAAACATCGGCTTATTTAAAAGAAAAACTTCAACAATTCAAATGGCTAAATAAAACTTTGGGACAACGCAAGGATACGATTCTCGAAGTTGGGAAGATTATTGTTCAGCATCAGGCGGCTTTTTTTGAAGCCAAACAAGGTGCCTTGAAGCCGTTAATGTTAAAAGATGTGGCTAAGCAATTGGAAGTTCATGAATCGACAATTAGTCGAGCGGTCAATGGTAAATATATTGAGACCGATTTCGGCGTGTTTGAATTGCGTAGTTTTTTTGTAAATAAAGTCAGTGGTGAAGATACTTCTGTTGATGAAGTAAAACGATTGATTGCTTTATTAGTTGAAAAAGAGGACAAACACAAACCGTTATCGGATCAAAAAATTGTCGAATTACTTGCGGAAAAGGAGCAAAAAATCTCCAGACGAACAGTTGCTAAATACCGGGAGGCATTAAATATTCCCAGTTCATCGAAAAGAAAACGTTTTGATTAAGCCAAGCGAAAAAAAGCGTGGCTTTTTCCTTGCGTAGAAGTCTTAAACCTGTTACACTTTGTCATGTAAGAAATTAGCAAATTTCAAATGATTGATTTGACTTTCTTGCATTTTTTTTAAAATTCATGGGTCGCCAAAAGTCTATGAGGGACTACTTAAGTCCAACGGAGGAATTCCTTTGTTAAGTGAATTAAGAGTGCTTGAAGCAATCGCCCCTGATGTGTTAGAGGTTGTCAAAAAAAGATACCGCATTATGCAGAATATTTTTTGGATGCAACCGATCGGTCGAAGAAACTTAGCTGATTCATTAGGTCTTACAGAACGTGTCTTACGCAGTGAGACAGAGTATCTGAGAGACCAGCGTTTGATTGATGCAACAAAAAGCGGCATGTTATTAACTGAAAAGGGCGAGGATCTATTGCAACATCTAGAAACGCTGATGGAGCAATTCACTGGTATGGATCAGTTAGAAAAAAAACTTGCGGCACTTTTTCAAATCGAACGTTGCTTGATCGTTTCTGGCAACAGTGATGAACAAGAAAAAGTAATCGGTGAATTTGGTGAATTGATCGATGAAGCGTTACAACGTCAATTACCAGATGGTCGAAATATCATTGCAGTGATGGGCGGCACGACGATGGCAGAAGTTGCTAGACATGTCAGTCCATTAGAAACGAATAAGCGTCATAATCTTTTTGTTCCAGCGCGAGGCGGAATTGGTGAAGCAGTAGCAATCCAAGCCAACTCAGTGAGTGCTTTGATGGCAGCTAACGCCCATGGCGAACATCGCGTATTGTATGTACCGGAACAATTAAGTGAGAATGCTTATCATACGCTGCTGAAAGAACCTTCGATTAAAGGTGTCTTGGCGATGATTAAAGAGGCAAATTGTGTTGTACACAGTATTGGTCGTGCAGTACACATGGCAGCCAGACGAAAAATGTCAGAAGATGAGATCATTCGTCTAAAACAAAAAAATGCTGTGGCTGAATCATTTGGTTACTTTTTTGACGAAAATGGAGCGATCGTTCATAAAGTACCGCGGATCGGATTATCATTAGAAGATATCCAAAAGATGCCGATCGTTTTAGCCGTTGCCGGTGGTAAAAGTAAAGCCAAAGCCATCACAGCATACATGAAAAATGCTCCAAAACAAACGTGGCTCATCACAGATGAAGCCGCCGCAAATGAGATTTTAAAAGGGAAATCCCCTTTAAAATAAATATATTTTTTGATTCCATAAGGAGGAAATCTTAAATGACAGTAAAAGTTGGAATTAACGGATTTGGACGTATCGGACGCTTAGCATTCCGCCGTATCCAAGATGTAGAAGGATTGGAAGTTGTAGCTATCAACGATTTAACAGATGCTAAAATGTTGGCTCACTTGCTAAAATATGATACAACTCAAGGTCGCTTTAACGGAACTGTTGAAGTTCATGAAGGTTCATTCAACGTGAACGGAAAAGAAGTTAAAGTTCTTGCAAACCGCAACCCTGAAGAATTACCTTGGGGAGAACTAGGCGTAGATATCGTATTAGAATGTACTGGATTCTTCACTTCTAAACCTGCTGCTGAAAAACATTTAACAGCTGGTGCTAAACGTGTTGTTATCTCAGCTCCTGGTGGTAACGATGTTCCAACAATCGTTTATAACACTAACCATGAAACTTTAACTGGTGACGAAACAGTTATCTCTGGTGCTTCATGTACTACTAACTGTTTAGCTCCTATGGCTAAAACTTTAAATGACGAATTTGGTGTTGTTGAAGGATTAATGACAACTATCCACGCTTACACTGGTGACCAAATGACTCTTGATGGACCTCATCCTAAAGGTGATTTCCGCCGTGCACGTGCTGCTGCAGCAAACATCGTGCCTAACTCAACTGGTGCTGCTAAAGCAATCGGTTTAGTTATTCCTGACTTGAACGGTAAATTAGACGGAGCTGCTCAACGTGTTCCTGTTGCAACTGGTTCATTAACTGAATTAGTTACTGTTCTTAACAAAAAAGTTACTGTTGATGAAGTAAATGCAGCAATGAAAGCAGCATCTAACGAATCATTCGGTTACAACACAGACGAAATCGTTTCTTCAGATATCGTAGGCATGACTTACGGTTCATTATTTGACGAAACTCAAACTAAAGTAATGTCAGTTGGCGATCAACAATTAGTTAAAACTGTTGCTTGGTATGATAACGAAATGTCATACACTGCACAATTAGTTCGTACTTTAGAATACTTCGCTAAACTTTAAGATTTATTTTAAACGAAAACAACATTGTCTGAAACAAGGCGGGGAAGCAACGCGCTTCTCCGTTTTTTTCGTAAGTCTATCATTGGCTCTTTTGTTGAAAAGAGTTGTATAATAATAAAGATTCAAAAAAATATTTGGAGGTTTTCTTTCATGGCAAAAATGACAGTTAAAGATCTTGACTTGAAAGACAAGAAAGTTTTAGTTCGTGTGGACTTCAACGTTCCTGTTAAAGATGGCGTGATTACTGATGACACTCGTATCAAAGCGGCGTTACCAACAATCAACTACATTTTAGAACAAGGCGGCAAAGCTATTTTGTTCTCTCACTTAGGTCGTGTGAAAACAGAAGAAGACAAAGCAGGCAAATCATTAAAACCTGTAGCTGAACGTCTAAGCGAATTATTAGGTAAAAATGTAACATTTGTACCTGAAACTCGTGGTTCTGAATTAGAAGCAGCAATCGCAGACATGAAAGACGGCGACGTAGTTGTATTTGAAAATACTCGTTTTGAAGACATCGACGGTAAAAAAGAAAGCGGCAATGACGCTGAACTTGGCAAATACTGGGCTTCATTAGGCGATGTATTCGTAAATGACGCATTTGGTACTGCTCACCGGGCCCACGCTTCAAACGTAGGGATCGCTTCTACTGGAATTCCAACGGTTGCTGGATTCTTAATGGAAAAAGAAATCAAATTCATCGGCGAAGCTGTTGAAGAACCTAAACGCCCTATGGTTGCTATCTTAGGTGGCGCGAAAGTTTCGGATAAAATCGGAGTAATCAAAAACTTGATTCCTAAAGCTGACAAAATCTTGATCGGTGGCGGAATGACGTATACATTCTATAAAGCTAAGGGCATGGAAATCGGAAACTCATTAGTAGAAGCCGATAAAGTAGAATTAGCGAAAGAATTGATCGAAGCAGCTGGCGATAAATTAGTATTACCAGTTGACTCAATCACAGCGGCTGAATTCTCAAATGATGTTCCAACTGAAGAACATACTGGTGATGTTCCAGCTGGACAAATGGGTCTTGATATTGGACCAGAATCAATCGCATTGTTTGCTCAAACATTAGAAGGCGCAAAAACAGTTGTATGGAACGGCCCTATGGGTGTGTTTGAAATGAGTAACTTTGCTCGTGGAACAGTCGGTGTTTGTGAAGCAATCGCAAACTTAACAGATGCTACAACCATTATTGGTGGTGGAGATTCTGCAGCAGCAGCTGAACAACTTGGTTTTGCTGATAAATTCACTCACATTTCAACAGGTGGCGGCGCAAGTCTTGAATTATTAGAAGGTAAAGAATTACCTGGTCTTGCAGCAATCAACGACAAATAAGCCAAGCTAAACAAATAAAAAGGAGTTTTTTTAAATGCGTAAACCAATTATTGCTGGTAACTGGAAAATGAATTTAACGGCTTCAGAAGCAAAAGATTTTGCTGAAGCAGTAAAAAACAAGATTCCTGCAAATGATAAAGTGGATTCAGTCATTGGATCACCTGCTTTATTCTTACAAGAATTAGTTGAAGCAGCAAAAGGCACTGAATTAAAAATCTCTGCACAAAACTGTTACTGGGAAAATGCTGGAGCATTCACTGGTGAAACTTCACCTGCAGCTTTAGCAGATCTTGGTGTGGACTATGTAATCATCGGCCATTCAGAACGTCGTGAGTACTTCCACGAAACAGATGAAGAAATCAATAAAAAAGCTAAAGCAATTTTTGCTAACGGTATGTTACCAATCCTTTGCTGTGGCGAGTCTTTAGAAACTTACGAAGCTGGTAAAACAGCTGAATGGATCGAAGGACAAATCAAAGCTGGCTTAGCAGATCTAACTAAAGAACAAGTTTCAAGTATGGTCATTGCTTATGAACCTATTTGGGCAATCGGAACTGGTAAATCAGCAGATGCACAAATCGCAGACGAAATCTGTGGCGTTGTTCGTTCAACTGTTGAAGGAATTTACGGCAAAGAAGTTTCTGAAGCTGTTCGTATCCAATACGGTGGTTCTGTTAAACCAGAAAACATCACTGAATACATGGCAAAAGAAAATGTTGACGGTGCATTAGTCGGCGGAGCTAGCTTAAAAGCTGATTCATTCTTAGCTTTACTAGAAGGCGCAAAATAATTTTTTTCAGAAAATTGTAGCTTTTGTTTGCAACTGCCTGCAATTTTCACTAATATTGGTTATAAGGGTCTTAACCCTATTAATAAAACAAATTTAAAGGAGAGACAAAACATGTCAATTATCTCAGACGTTTACGCACGCGAAGTCCTAGATTCACGTGGTAACCCAACAATCGAAGTAGAAGTTTATACAGAAGACGGCGCATTCGGCCGCGGTATGGTTCCTTCAGGTGCTTCAACTGGTGAATACGAAGCCGTTGAATTACGTGATGGCGACAAAGCTCGTTACGGCGGTAAAGGTGTTACTAAAGCAGTTGATAATGTAAACAATGTTATCGCTGAAGCAATCATCGGCTATGACGTACGCGACCAAGCTGCAATCGATGCTGCTATGATCGAATTAGATGGCACACCTAACAAAGGTAAATTAGGCGCAAACGCTATTCTTGGTGTTTCTATTGCCGTTGCTCGTGCAGCTGCTGACTATTTAGAAATCCCATTGTACAACTACCTTGGCGGATTTAACACAAAAGTTTTGCCTACTCCTATGATGAATATCATCAACGGTGGATCACATGCAGATAACTCTATCGACTTCCAAGAGTTCATGATCATGCCAGTTGGCGCTCCTACATTCAAAGAAGCTTTACGTTATGGTGCTGAAGTATTCCACGCATTGGCTTCAATCTTGAAAGCTAAAGGTTTGGCTACATCAGTTGGTGACGAAGGTGGATTCGCTCCTAATCTTGGTTCTAACGAAGAAGGTTTCGAAGTAATCATCGAAGCTATCGAAAAAGCTGGCTATGTACCTGGTAAAGACATCGTTCTTGCTATGGATGCTGCTTCTTCAGAATTCTACGATAAAGAAAAAGGTGTTTACGTTTTAGCTGACTCAGGCGAAGGCGAAAAAACAACTGATGAAATGATCGCATTCTACGAAGAATTAGTTGCTAAATACCCAATCATCTCAATTGAAGATGGCTTGGATGAAAATGACTGGGAAGGTACTAAGAAATTAACTGAAGCTTTAGGCGATAAAGTTCAATTAGTTGGTGACGATTTATTCGTTACAAACACTGAAAAATTAGCTAAAGCAATCGAAATGGGCGTTGATAACTCAATCCTTATCAAAGTTAACCAAATTGGTACATTAACAGAAACATTCAATGCAATCGAAATGGCTAAAGAAGCTGGCTACACTGCAGTTGTATCTCACCGTTCTGGTGAAACAGAAGATTCAACAATCTCTGATATTGCTGTTGCAACAAACGCCGGCCAAATCAAAACTGGTTCTCTTTCACGTACTGACCGTATTGCGAAATACAATCAATTATTACGTATCGAAGACCAATTGGGTGATGTTGCTGAATACAAAGGAATCAAATCTTTCTACAACTTGAAAAACAACCCATTTATCGCTAAATAATTAGTAATAAAGAAGCTGTGAGGAATTTTCCTCACAGCTTCTTTTTGTATGGATTAGTAGTCTTGGTGCAATGCATGCAGAGCGTGGGCAACGGTTGGATGTTGGATTGGACGATCTTCTTGTTTTTTCCAAAGTTGTTGAAATTGTTTTTCTACTTCTGGTTGCATAGAAGTAAAGACTAATTTTTGCTCGTGTAATGCAGCAATAGAAAAATAATCAGCAAATGTATCTAAGGCGGTTAAGTCGATGCTAGGTACACCGCGAAGTGAGAAAATAAGGCCTTCTTTATCTACGACTTGATCGAGTTCTTTTTTTAATTGATTCGTAGACATAAAGAACAAGGGACCTGTGATATAAATGACGGCCCAGTCAGAACCGACATCAGATGGCGGTAATTTTATTCTTTGCCAATCAATTTCTTCGGTAATAATTGAAATTTTAGCACTTTTTGCGATAAAGAATATACAGCTGAAAATGATACCAATAACAATCGCGATACTTAAATCAAAAATCACAGTACTGAACATCGTGACAGAAAATAGTAAAATTGCTGTTCGATTTTTTTGTTGGATCATTGTTTTGATAGTCGCCCATTCGTGCATTCGCCAGCTCGTCACAAGTAAGACACTGGCAAGGGCGGCCATCGGGATTTGTGACATAATTGGTGCAAAAATAATCATGGATAAAAATAAAAAGAGTGCGTGGAAAATTCCAGCTAGCCGAGTTTGCGCGCCTGATTTTATTGCGACACTTGTTCGTGCAATAGCAGCTGTTGCAGGAATCCCTCCAAAAAATGGAAGGATGATGTTACCGATTCCTTGAGCAACTAATTCTTGATTACTATCAAGGTCTTTTCCAGTCATTCGTCCGGCAGAAGCACCGCATAATAAACTTTCAATCATCCCCAGCATTGCGATACTGACAGCAGGCAGGAACAGTTGTTTTATAAGTGTCGGATTCAATGTTGCCAGTTCCAATCGTTCATTTGTCAGCAAGGAAGTTGGGATTTTACCGACTGTTGCTACAGGGAGTTTAAAAATAAATGAAGCAAAGGTAGCTAGAATAATGGCCACAAGGGAATCTGGTAAAACTTGGTTCCATTTTTTGGGATAAATGATCAATAGCAGTAAAATACATAAACCCAATACGACTGTAGGCAGATTGGGGGTGAATCCTGTTTTATAACTCATCAATTTTGTAATAGCACTATCACCAACCGAAGTTGTACCTAAGAAATTATCGATTTGTCCTAAGGCAATAATGATAGCAATTCCTGAAGTGAATCCTGTAATCACCGGTGATGGGATAAAAGAAGTCAGTGTACCTAATTTGAGCAATCCAGCCAGCAGTAAAATCACACCAGCGATGAAGGTCGCGACCAAAACACCTGCTAGACCTTGTGTAGCAATGATCCCCATTAAAATTGCGGCCATTGCACCAGTAGGCCCAGAGATTTGATAAAATCCACCTGAAAGTCCACCGATAACAACACCTGCAATAATCGCAGTAATCATTCCTGCTGCGGCATCAGCACCACTGGAGACACCAAAGGCTAATGCGAGGGGCAGGGCCACGGCTGCGACCGTTAATCCAGCTAATAAATCTTTTTGGAGTTTTTCCTTTGAGTAATGATGAAATTCTTGTTGCAATAAATTCTTATAACGCTTAATCATAAAACACTCCTTTTCGAAAACACGACAAAAGCCCGTAATAAACGGGCTTTAAATAAATAATTTTCTTTTTTTAAACCATCTTCCACTATAAGATACTATAAATAAAAGTACAATGGTTTTTATAGATCTTTTTAGAAAATCTGTTTCTTTTGGCTGATAATTAAAAGACATATCCTTGTTTTTGGCAAAGTTTCAGCAATTTTTAGGCTTTTTTGCTATACTGAAAGCAAAGAGAACTCTAAGGAAGTGAAGCAATTGGCAAAAGACGAGGTACAACAGCATCTGGATAAAGGACGCTATGGATCACCGCGAATCAATCCAGAAGAGCAGCGAAAATATTTAGGAACCTTTCGAGAACGTTGTTTTGTGAGTATGACAGTAAGTGAGATGCGAAGCAAACAAGACCAAAAAAATTTGATTGAAGAGATCAAGCAGCATCCTGACGGCAAGTTATTGATTAATGGTGCAGTTTCTGAAGAGCTGCAACGGACGTTTATTGGACTAGCTTCTAAAAATGCTGCTGATTTTACGATCGTCAATGATGCAACAGTTGAATCCGAAGAGAGTATCGGTCTATTATTAGTGACTGATTATGCGGTGAATGAGGAAACCATTGATATTGAAGCGAAATATCCACCAAAATCAGAAGATGAGGAAGAACCAAAGGAAAAGAAAAGTTTTTTCAGCCGCTTTTTTGATTAAAAAGGCACACGCTGAATAATTACAGTTGACATTTTCTCCAAGTGTCGGTATTATACAGCTTGGGCACCCTTTTAGTAAGGGTCAAGTGTTTAGTGAATTCATAGCTCCCTATTCAAATTGGATAGGGAGCTTTATTTGTTTTTTCTAGACGTTTCCTGCAAATTAGTATGAAGGAGTTTTTTCATTTATGACAAAATATATTTTTGTAACTGGCGGCGTAGTTTCATCAATCGGTAAAGGGATCGTAGCAGCTTCATTGGGACGTTTGCTTAAAAACCGAGGATTAAAAGTGACGATTCAAAAATTCGATCCTTATATCAATGTCGATCCAGGTACGATGAGTCCTTATCAACATGGAGAAGTTTTTGTGACAGATGATGGGGCAGAAACAGATTTAGATTTGGGTCACTATGAACGTTTCATCGATATCAATTTGAATCAATACTCCAACGTAACGACAGGAAAAATTTATTCAGAAGTTATTCGTAAAGAACGTAAGGGAGAATACTTAGGAGCTACAGTCCAAGTTATTCCGCATATTACGAACGAAATCAAATCAAAAATCATGCGTGCTGCTAAGATGACTGATTCAGATGTAATCATTACAGAAGTCGGCGGAACAGTAGGCGATATTGAATCATTGCCGTTTTTAGAAGCACTTCGCCAAATGAAGGCTGAAGTTGGTGCAGACAATGTGATGTATATCCATACGACATTGATTCCTTATTTGAAAGCAGCAGGCGAAATGAAAACGAAGCCTACTCAACACAGTGTAAAAGAATTACGTGGGCTAGGGATCCAACCAAATATTTTAGTTGTTCGGACTGAACAACCTGTTTCTCAAAGTACTAAAAATAAATTGGCTCAATTTTGTGACGTTGCGCCTGAAGCAGTCATTGAATCTCGTGACGTAGAAACGCTGTATTCTATTCCGTTAGCATTACAAGCACAAGGAATGGACCAAATTGTTTGCGATCACTTGAAATTAGATGTGCCAACAGCTGATATGACGGAATGGCGTGCATTAGAAGAAAAAGTCTTGAATCTTAAGAAAAAAGTCAAGATTGCTTTAGTAGGTAAATACGTTGAATTACCAGATGCCTATATTTCAGTAGTAGAAGCGTTAAAACATTCTGGTTTTGCGTTTGATTCAGATATCGAGATTGAATGGATTCAATCACAAGATGTGACTGATAAAAATGTGGCAGAAAAATTAGCAGGTGTGGACGGCATCTTAGTTCCCGGTGGTTTTGGTGATCGAGGGATCGAAGGAAAAATCGAAGCAATCCGTTATGCTCGCGAAAATGATGTGCCGTTTTTAGGAATCTGTTTAGGAATGCAGATGGCTTGTGTAGAATTTGGCCGTAACGTAGCAGGATTAGGCGAAGCCGATTCAGCTGAAACCGTTCCAGATACAGCAAACAATATTATCGACTTGATGGCAGATCAAGAAAATATTGAAAACTTAGGTGGGACATTACGTCTTGGCTTATACCCATGCAAGCTGAAAAAAGGGACAAAAACAGCAGCAGCTTATGGCAACGAAGAAGTCATTCAAGAACGTCATCGTCATCGTTATGAATTCAATAATCAATACCGCCAATTATTTGAAGATAAAGGATTGGTCTTCTCAGGTGTTTCTCCTGACAATCGTTTAGTAGAAATCGTTGAAATCCCTGAAAATAAATTCTTTGTAGGCTGTCAATTCCATCCAGAATTGATTTCGCGACCAAACCGCCCACAACCATTGATCAAAGCCTTTGTCGGTGCATCATTGGAAAATAAAGAAGCAAAATAAGAAAAAACTGAAAGGCCAGGTGCCTTTCAGTTTTTTTGCGAAATATATTTTTATTAGGCTAGTGTGATCAGTTAGAAGTTTTTATGAAGACTTTTAAAATCAGAGGAACGCCTTCTTGATTTAAAGTTAGGAAAATTTAGTAAGACTTATTGGTCCATTTAATAGAAAAAACAAAAAAGTTGAAATGTAAAGGTTTTATCGGATGGTTAGCAGTAGCAAAGATTACGAAACTTTGATAGAATTAACACGTTAGTTAAGCATGGCTTAACCAAATAGAAACCTTAGGAGGAATTTTTTATGCCAGTAGTATCAGGAGCAGAATTCTTAAAAGCTGCACGTAAAGGCGGATATGCAGTTGGTGGATTTAACACAAACAACTTAGAATGGACTCAAGCAATTCTAAAAGCCGCAGAAGCTAAAAAAGCACCAGTTCTTATCCAAACTTCAATGGGCGCTGCAAAATACATGGGCGGATACAAAGTTGCTAAAGATATCATCACTAACTTAGTTGATTCAATGGGTATCACAGTACCAGTTGCAATCCACTTAGACCATGGGGATTACGAAGCTGCTTTAGAATGTATCGAAGTTGGTTACACTTCAATCATGTTTGATGGTTCTCATCTTCCATTTGAAGAAAACTTGAAATTGGCTAAAGACGTTGTTGAAAAAGCTCATGCTAAAGGCATTTCTGTTGAGTGTGAAGTTGGTTCAATCGGCGGAGAAGAAGACGGAATCATCGGTGCTGGTGAATTAGCTGACGTTGATGAATGTGTACAAATGGTTGCTACAGGTATCGACTACTTAGCATGTGGCATTGGTAACATTCATGGTGTATATCCTGAAAACTGGAAAGGTTTAGCATTTGATCACTTACAAGCTATCGCTGATGCTGTAGGTTCTGATGTTCCTTTAGTATTACACGGTGGATCAGGTATTCCTAAAGAACAAATCCAAAAAGCTATCTCAATGGGTATTTCTAAAGTTAACGTAAATACTGAATTCCAATTATCATTTGCTAAAGCAACTCGTGAATATATCGAAGCTGGCAAAGATAAAGAAGGAAAAGGCTTTGACCCTCGTAAATTGTTAGCACCAGGTGTTGCTGCAATCGTTAAAGATGCTGAAGAACATATCGACTGGTTCGGTTCAGCAAACAAAGCGTAAGTTGTTTTTCTAGCCTCGAAGCTTTTGCTTTGAGGCTTTTTTGTGCTCAATAAATATTTTATAAATAAACATACATAGAAAATATAAAAAAATATATAGAAATATTTAAAAATACTACTATATTTTGCTGAGTGAGTGTACTCAATAATCAAAAATGTTGTGTGTGTGAGAAATCTTTTTATTTTCTCTTGAGTTTTGAGAATGCTTCCTTTTTATACCGATAATAATATGATAAAATGGATAATGGTCTATAAATTTTAAAATAATTAATTAGGTGAAAATAAATGAAAAAAATCGAAATTCATGGCGGAAAGCCATTATCAGGTAATATTACTATCAGCGGCGCAAAAAATAGTGCTGTCGCATTGATCCCAGCGGCAATTATGGCAGATTCTCCCGTAACCTTAGAAGGAGTTCCAGATATTCAAGATGTCCACTCATTGATTGAGATATTAGAAATCATGGGTGCAAAAGTTTCTTTTGAAGATAATAAAATGGTGATCGATCCAACTAAGATCGTATCAATCCCAATGCCGAATGGAAAAATCAATTCATTACGAGCTTCCTACTATTTTATGGGCGCTTTGTTAGGTAAATTTGGCGAGGCGGTTGTAGGATTGCCTGGCGGATGTTTTTTAGGTCCTCGACCAATCGACTTACATATCAAAGGATTTGAAAGTCTAGGTGCTGAAGTTACAAATGAGCATGGCGTGATTTATTTGCGAACAGATGAAGAGGGCTTAACTGGTGATCGTATCTTCATGGATGTCGTGTCAATTGGGGCAACAATCAATGTGATGTTAGCTGCTGTAAAAGCCAAAGGAAAAACAATCATTGAAAACGCCGCAAAAGAACCAGAGATTATTGATGTGGCTACACTATTGAACAACATGGGCGCAAAAATCCGCGGAGCAGGTACCGATGAAATCCGAATCGAAGGAGTAGAAGAATTACACGGCTGTGTTCATTCTATTATTCCTGATCGGATTGAAGCAGGAACGTATTTAGCGTTAGCTGCTGCTATTGGTGAAGGTGTGACCGTCAATAATGTCATTTACGAACACATTGAAAGTTTCATCGCAAAATTAGAAGAAATCGGGGTCGAAATGAATATCTCAGAAGATAGTATTGAAGTGCTGCCTTCTAAGAAATTAAAAACAGTTGATGTTACGACATCTCCTTACCCTGGTTTTGCCACAGACTTGCAGCAACCATTGACTCCATTGCTATTAAAAGCACAAGGAACCTCAGAAATTATTGATACAATCTATTCAAAACGTGTAAATCATATTCCTGAATTGGTCCGCATGGGTGCAGATGCCCGAGTAGAAGGTAATCTGATTGTATTAAATGGCCCGAATCAATTACATGGCGCAGAAGTAGTTGCCTCTGATTTGCGGGCAGGAGCCTGTTTAGTTATTGCTGGATTGATGGCAGAAGGCAAAACAACGATTTTCAACGTAGAATATATTCTACGTGGGTATGATCATATTATTGAAAAACTGACAGCTTTAGGTGCAACTATTGAGATGATCGACGAGGAAGAGGCGGAATAATGAGCGATTATTTAACAATGGCGGAACTTGAAAACAAGACGCTAAAAGAAATCTACGCTTATGCAAAAGATTTCAAAATTCCTTATTATAGTCAGATGAATAAAAAAGAATTATCTTTGGCTGTGATTCGTGCACAGGCAGAAAAACAAGGATTTTTTTACATGGAAGGAATCTTAGATATCGTCGGACAAGACGGTTACGGATTTTTACGTCCCATCAACTATGGATCAAGTGCGGAAGATATTTATATTTCTTCCTCACAGATCCGTCGTTTTAGTCTGCGAAATGGGGACAAAGTGGCTGGGAAAGCTCGACCACCCAAAGAATCTGAACGTTATTACGGCTTGATGCATGTAGAAAGTGTTAATGGCAAAGATCCTGAAGAAGCCAAAGAACGTCCCCATTTTCCAGCACTGACAGCACTTTATCCAAACAAACAATTAGTCTTAGAAACAACGCCTAATCGTTTGTCTACTCGAATGATTGATATCTTCTCACCGGTCGGATTTGGTCAACGTGGTTTAATCGTTGCACCGCCTAAAGCCGGGAAAACAACAATTCTAAAAGAAATCGCTAATGGCATTACTGACAATCATCCCGATGTTGAATTGATTGTTTTATTAATCGATGAACGCCCCGAAGAAGTAACAGATTTAGAACGCAGTGTTAAAGGGGATGTAGTTTATTCAACATTTGATCAACAGCCGCAAAATCATACCCGTGTGTCTGAATTAGTATTGGAACGTGCGATGCGCTTAGTTGAAGATAAACGGGATGTCGTCATTTTAATGGATAGCATCACACGTTTGGCACGTGCTTACAATTTAGTAGTTCCGCCAAGTGGCCGAACATTAAGCGGAGGGATCGATCCAGCGGCTCTTTACAAACCCAAAAAATTCTTTGGTGCAGCACGAAATATCGAAGAAGGTGGCAGTTTGACAATTTTAGCCACAGCATTAGTCGATACTGGCAGTCGAATGGATGATGTCATCTATGAAGAATTCAAAGGCACAGGGAACTTAGAGTTGCAATTATCTCGTGAACTATCCGAGCGCCGAGTCTTCCCAGCAATCGATATTAAAAAATCTGGTACCCGTAAAGAAGAACTGCTGATGACACCATCGCGACTTGAAGAGATTTGGAAGATCCGAAACAATATGATTGGAGACTCTTTAGAATACACGTCACAGTTTATAAACTTTTTAAAAAAATCTAAGACTAACGAAGAAGTTTTCAAAGCATTCAAAGATGTTTCTTTCGGTGGGAAAACTCCACGTAGAAATCAAAAAAGATAATTGCATTGTCGAATCATTCATGATAGTATATTCATGTTGCAAATTGCAAAAATAACTCTGAACCAGCAAATGATTCAGGGCAAAGGAGCGAAAAAAACTATGAAACAAGGAATTCATCCAGAATATCATCCAGTAGTATTTATGGACTCAACTACAGGTTTCAAATTCTTGTCAGGTTCAACAAAAACTTCACAAGAAACAGTTGAATGGGAAGACGGAAATACTTACCCAGTAATCCGTGTCGAAGTAACTTCAGACTCTCATCCATTCTACACTGGCCGTCAAAAATTCACTCAAGCAGACGGACGTGTCGACCGTTTCAACAAAAAATACGGTCTCAAAGACGCAAATCCTGCGGAATAAGAAAAACATTGTTCAATCAACGTTTAGCAGATTTCTCGATTATGAGAGGTCTGTTTTTTTGTGTTTGGGTTTATTTTTAACTAACGTAAACGAAGATTTTGATCTTTTTAGTTAAAGGATAGTTCTAATGGAGGATAAGGTTCAATATTTTTTATCTTTACACTTTCTTTATAGGTTTCAGATACTTTCTTTATAGAGTACATCTATACTTCCATTATTAGCAGAAATGAGGAATTAATATGACTTTTGAAAAGGATATTGTCTTAAAAGCGACGAATGTGACAAAACTATATGGCCAGGCCAAGGCTCTCGATAATGTTTCACTAGAGATTAAACGTGGAATGATCTATGGACTCATTGGAGAAAATGGTGCAGGAAAATCTACTTTTATGCGTACAATCATGGGATTGATTTCAGTAGATAAAGGAGAAATCGAGCTTTTTCAATCCACCAATCTGCAAAAAGCTCGCCGCAGAATGGGGCAGTCGATAGAAACACCTGCTCTTTATCCAGAATTGTCAGCAAAGGATAATTTAAAAATCCAAGCAGCTAACGGTGGTGTTTCTGATAGAGAAGTGGACGATTTATTAAAATTGATGCGCCTTGAACATACTGGAAAGAAGAAGACAAAAAATTTTTCTTTGGGGATGAGGCAGCGTTTAGCAATAGCAAGTACGCTAATCACTAATCCAGAATTTTTGATTTTAGATGAACCAACAAACGGTATGGATCCTGCAGGTATTGTGGAGATGCGAGAGATTATTTTACGTTTGGTGAAAGAACGAGGGATGACGGTTTTACTTTCTAGCCATCTCTTAGATGAACTTTCACAGATTGCGACTCATTACGGAATCTTACACGAAGGACGTTTGATCAAGGAATTATCTAAAGAAGAACTCTCTCGAGAGTCAAGACAATTTGTCAAAATAGAAAGTCCAAACGTCGAGAAAGTCGTGCGTGTACTTGATCAGCTAGGTTATACAGATTATCATGTTCAGTCTAATCAAGTGGTTCAACTATTTGAAGGGATCAATCAGATTCCGCTACTAACACGCTCTTTGGTTGAAGCGGGTATTGAAGTAGAAGGAGTCCATGCGCAAGGACAAAAACTTGAAGATTATTTCTTGCAATTAACAGGAGGAGTGGCACATGTTTAATTTATTAACAGCAGAAAAACTTAAGATAATAAAGAGTCGAAAAATGTGGTTCGTGCTTGGATTAGTAATTTTTCTTGCAGTATATCTTCCAATAAATGATTATTCCATGCATATAAATTATGGAAAAATAATGAACTTACGGAGAGATACAGTGATCAATGGTGCGACTGCAATCATGATCGCTAAAAAAGCGAATGGATTTATTTTAGTGATTTTTGGGGCATTTGTTTCTCTTTATATTGGTGAAGAATTTCAATATGGAACTATTAGAAATGCACTTTCATTAGGAAGAAGCCGAACCAAGTATTATTTGAGTAAATTGGTGACTGCAGAAATTATCACGTTGTTTTTAACACTATTATTGACTATATTAGGTGTATCAATTTACACGTTGTGTTTTGGTTTTGGTCAAATTGAAGGCTTCTCCAATGTTTGGGAATTTTGGACGAAGGTCTTTTTTGCAGAACTGTTACTTACATTAGCAGCAACTGCTACTAGTGTTGCCTTGACTTTTATTGTTCGCAATACGTCACTTGCCTTGATTACTACTTTTGTCTACACGTTATTGGTCGCTTTTCTTCCAGGAATATTTAATCGTTATGAAAGTCTTAGTTTTCTTCCAGAGTGGTTTGTCCAAACTTGGCTTATTTATACGGATTTTGCTAGTTCAGGTATTTATGCTAAAATCCCTCAAATGATTGTAGTGAGTTTAGTGACGATTGTGGTATCATCGGCTATAGGAATGATGGTTTTTCAAAAATCTGATATCAAGTAGGAAGTTGGTGACGCCATGTCGCAGATTTTGATTGTTGAAGATGATACCGCAGTTCATGTCCTTTTAAAAGAGGTCTTGACTACTCATGGTTTTATAACTATAGATGCTTATTCAGGTACTGAAGGCAGACTTTTGCTGGATTCTCATGAGGTTGATCTTATTCTCCTTGACCTCATGTTGCCAGGTCTTTCAGGGGAAGATTTCGTAAATGAAATTCGTCAAAAATCTCAAGTTCCAATTATAGTTTTGACTGCTAAAGGTGATCAGATTGATAAAAATACGCTCTTAGCTGCCGGTGTGGATGATTATATGGTAAAACCCTTTGATATCAATGAACTTCTTTTACGCATAGCTATTCAGCTTCGTCATCAGTCGGTCCATTCACCAGCAAAAAGTGAATCCGTACTACATTATAAGGAAATCTTTTTAGAATTAGAAACACGAATTGTCACTGTTTCAGGAAATGAGATTCATTTAACGGGAAGAGAATTTTCTCTATTGGAATTGTTTTTGACCCATCCTCAAAAGGTTTTTTCTCGAGCGAATTTGTACGAAAATGCTTGGGGAGATCCGTACTTTGAGAGTGATAAATCGGTCAACATGCACATTAGCAATCTACGGAAAAAATTGTCGTCTGCCGGTGTGAATTACATTCAGACTATATGGGGAGTGGGATTTAAATTTGATTAACTGGCTATTAAGTGCCGTACTGATCTTATTATTAGTTTACGTGATTTTATTGAAACGAGAACTTCGCCGCTTGAAAACAACGATTACTACCTTGTCAGAAAGGCAAGCTTATGGCGGTCGTCTGTCATTGGAATTTCGCGAAAAAAATTTATTAGAAGTCGTGGATGCCTTGAATGTTTGGATAGATGAAGTGGAAAAAAAAGGACAGGTTTATCGGGAATCAGAAGAAAACATAAAGCTGACGATTGCTGGATTATCACACGATTTGCGAACCCCTTTGACTACGATAAAAGGTTATGTACAGCTGCTTCCTATTACAGAAGATCCGGTGAAAAGAGCACAATATATCACTATTATTGAACAAGCCATCGCTAGACTTTTAAGTATGACAGATCAATTTTACGATCTTACACGCATCGAAACTAAACAAAAAGAAATGGAACTTCGACCGATTTTGTTTTCAACAGAAGTGGAAGAAGTTCTATTTTCTTTTTATGAACAATTCCGTGAACGTGGGATAGAAATAGAATTTTTAGCAAACAGTGCTGACAGGACAGTTTTAGCAGATAGAATCATGCTGACACGAGTCATTCAAAATGTCGCACAAAATCTACTTCGATACGCAGAAGGTCACGTGACGGTTACTTTTTTAGAAGCGTCAGATGCCGTCACTTTGCAAGTTATTAATCACGTGAAACCAGGTACTCAAGTACATATTGAAAAAATTTTCCAACGGTTTTACACTGAAAATACTAGTCGAAGCAATACCGAAGCTAGCGGATTAGGCCTATATTTGTCTAAGAAATTAGTAGAAGGAATGGGGGGCATGATGACCGCTCAGCTATCAGATGACAAATTCACACTTTTAATAAAATTAAAAAAAGGAATCTGACAATTTTTACGAAAAGAGTAGTTTTTTTTAGCAAGTGTTGATAGACCACGTTTTGATGTGGTCTTTTTCTGTCTGATGAAAAAACAGAACACTAGATAAGGGATGAATAATATTCCTTAGATTTAACTAGTTTCAGAAATACTTTTAGGTCGATTATTGAAACATGTTTCAGTTCATGAAATACGTTAAGTTGTAAGCGGTATCTATTTATTTTTGAAAGAGCACCTCGTATACTAAACACATCATAAAAAGAAGGAGTTAAAATGATGAAAGCAAAAGTCATGGATAGCATGCAAAAATTTTCAAAAGCAATGTTTGTTCCGGTTTTGATCTTACCGATCGCAGGTATTTTGATTGCGATTGGAAACGTTTTTACGAATCCACGATTAATTGAGACCTTTGGTTTTTTGGATAATCCAATCACAATGGGATTTGGAAGTATCTTATCTGCTGCGTTATTACCAGTTTTAACAAATCTGGGAGTCATTTTTTGTGTGGGAATTGCACTAGGTCTAGCTAACAAGAAAAAAGCAGAAGCAGCATTTACTGCATTGTTGGGTTATCTTGTATTTTTATATGCAATGAATAAATTCATGGAACTACGAGATATGTTAGTAGCTCCAGATCAATTACAAGGATCAGGGCAAGCCCTAGTTTTAGGTGTCCAAGTATTAGCTATGGGCGTTTTCTTAGGGATTATTTTAGGAGTTGTAGTGGCGCTAATACATAATCGATTTATCGATACAACTTTTAGTAATGCCTTCCAAGTATACGGTGGTGCACGATTTGTCTTTATCGTTTTGATTCCAGTATTAGTCTTAGCAGCTATTATACTTTCATTTATTTGGCCTATAGTTCAACAAGGAATTGATGGTTTAGGTGGCGTGATTCAAAAGACCGGTAATTTTGGTATCTTCTTATATGGTTCATTAGAACGATTGCTGATTCCAACCGGATTACATCATTTAATCTACACACCATTTTTATATACTTCACTTGGTGGTGTGGCAGAAGTGGGTGGTCAAGTTTTTGAGGGGGCACGTAATATTTATTTCGCAGAGATTGCTGATCCAGCAGTCAAAGTCTTATCACAAAGTGTTATCTGGGATGCTCGAGGAATATCAAAAATGTTCGGTTTGATTGGTGCGTGCTTGGCAATGTATCAGACAGCGAAACCTGAAAATAAAACGAAAGTGAAAGCAATTTTGATTCCGGCAGTGGTCACGTCATTTGTAGCCGGGGTAACGGAACCTATCGAATTTTCATTTATGTTTGTAGCACCAGCGCTGTTTGTTATTCATTCGGCTTTAAGTGGTTTAAGTATGGTAGCTCTAAATATTTTTGGTTCACGAGCAATCGGACCTAATGGATTTATTGACTTTTTGTTATATAACATTCCACTAGGAACCGAAAAAACTCGATGGCCGATCTATCTTTTAGTTGGGATTGCCTTCTTCTTTATTTATTACTTCATTTTCCGCTTTTTGATTGTCAAATTTAACTTTAAGACAGTCGGTCGAGAAGATAATGATCAAGAAACAAAGCTTTATTCGAAAAAGGAATACAATGAGAAAAAAGCACAGGTACCAGCAGATGGACTAATGGCATCGTCAACATCTAATGATGAATTTTCTCAAAAAATTGTAGAGGGGCTCGGGGGTGCTGAAAATATCAAAACAATCGATAACTGTTACACTCGTTTACGTTTGAAATTAGCTGATCCGAGTTTAGTGGACGAAGGATTATTAAAAGATCAAACTCAAGCAAAAGGTGTCATCAGTAATGGGGAAAATGTACATGTAGTTTATGGATTAACCGTACCTCAAGTACGAGAAAAACTTGAAAAATATTTAGGCAGAGATAGTGGAGGAGACGAATAATGATGAAAAAATTCTCAGTAGTAATCGCTGGTGGAGGAAGCACATTCACCCCAGGAATCGTTATGATGATGTTAGATAATTTAGACCGTTTTCCATTACGAACATTGAAATTATATGATAATGATGGAGACAGACAAGGTATTCTTGGTGAGGCTTTAGAAATCCTCTTAAAAGAACAAGCACCAGAAATTGACTTTTTATACACTACGGATCCCGAAGTTGCTTTTACAGATGTTGATTTTTGTATGGCGCATATCAGAGTAGGAAAATATGCGATGCGCGAAAAAGATGAGAAGGTTCCATTGCGCCATGGAGTATTTGGGCAAGAAACGTGTGGGCCTGGTGGAATCGCTTATGGTATGCGCAGTATTACAGGAATGTTAGAGATTATCGATTATATGGAAAAATATTCGCCTGACTGTTGGATGCTGAATTATTCTAATCCTGCGGCTATTGTAGCGGAAGCTTGCCGTGTTTTACGTCCAAGTTCAAAAGTATTGAATATTTGTGATATGCCAGTTGGTACATTACGACGGATGTCACAGATTGTTGGCAAAACACCGGAAGAACTAGAAGTTCGTTATTTTGGGTTGAATCATTTTGGCTGGTGGACTAGCGTCAAAGATAAAGAAGGCCATGAATATATCGATCAGATCAGAGAATATGTTTCTGAGAATGGCTATTTGACACAAATTGAAGTTGATACGCAACATACAGATCCAAGTTGGCAAGAAACACATAAAAAAGCTAAAGATATTATAGCAGTAGCACCTGAATATTTACCAAATACGTATTTAAAATATTATTTATATCCAGACTATGTATTCGAACATATGCAGGGTCATCCAGAATTCACACGTGCCAATGAAGTGATGCAAGGACGCGAGAAAAACGTTTTTGATCATGCTCGTGAAATCATAAAGAATGGTTCAGCAAAAGGTATTGCTTTTGATATTGATTCTCATGCAACGTTCATCGTTGATTTGGCTCGTGCGATTGCTTTTAATACTCATGAACGAATGGTTATGATTGTTGAAAATAATGGTGCAATTGCTAACTTTCCTGATGATGCAATGGTAGAAGTTCCATGTATTGTGGGGACTGACGGACCAGAAGCATTAACACAAGGGCAAATTCCAGCTTTCCAACAAGCATTGATGTTCCAACAAGTTACGGTAGAAAAATTAGTTGTCGAAGCCTATGTAGAAAATAGTTATCAAAAAATGTGGCAAGCATTGACGCTATCTAAAACAGTTCCTAGTGCACAAATTGCTAAAGAATTATTAGATGATTTAATTATTGAAAATGGAGAATACTGGCCAGAATTACGTTAATTTATAAAAGGTATAACAACAATATCCAATTGGATTCGTTGATGTTATACCTTTTTTCTAAAAAATTTAGGAGGAACAGGAATGCAGATTACCGTAATCGGTTTAGGTAAAATGGGAATGGGGATCGCTGAGAATTTATTAAGACATCATCATCAAGTAAATGGTTTTGATATTAATCCGAATGTTGCTGAAAAAATAATCAAATTAGGTGGGAACTACTATTCTGATATGGAGCAACTCGTAGAACATACTGCAGAGCGACAAATTTTTTGGATGATGCTGCCAGCGGGGGAATTGACGAACAATATGATTCGAGATGTCCTTGGTTTTTTACGTAAAGGAGACATCGTGATTGACGCAGGCAACTCCCATTATAAAAATAGTCAAAATAATTATGAATATTGTCAAACTAAAGGAGTCCATTTTCTTGATGTTGGTACATCTGGTGGTGTAGAAGGTGCCAAAAATGGAGCATGTATGATGATTGGTGGGGAGAAAAAAATTTTTGATCTGCTAAAACCGGTATTTTCTGATTTATGTGTCGATAAAGGATTTATGTATAGCGGACCAGCTGGAAGTGGTCATTACCTCAAGATGGTCCATAATGGAATTGAGTATGGTATGATGCAGTCAATTGGAGAAGGATTTAATTTATTACATCATAGTCCCTATGATTATAAGATGAATGAAGTCGCGCAAGTTTTTAATCATGGATCTGTGATTCGTTCTTGGTTGATGGAACTAACAGAAAAAATTTACCAACAACAAACAGATATGACAGAAATTGCAGGAGTTATTCCATCTTCCGGTGAAGGGAAATGGACAGTAGAGGAAGCATTGCGCTTAAATGTAAATCTGCCAGTGATCACTCAAGCGCTTATGACACGTTTTGCTTCAGAAGATTATGATAAGATAAGTGAAAAGCTTGTCGCATTATTACGCAATCAGTTTGGCGGACATGATTTTATAAAGGGTGGATGATTTTGTCAATTTTTTTAGGAATAGATATCGGAACGACTGCGATTAAATTAGGTGTGATTCAGAAAAACGAGTTACTTTATACAACCGATTTACCCCTCGAAACATATGGTGACGAGCAAATAAAGTTTCAATCTGGTGATGAACTTCTAGGTGCTTTAACAACAGGGATCTTATCGATTCCAATTCGGCTGCGTCAACAAATCACTTCGATCAGTTTTAGTACAGCCATGCATAGCTTGATGCCTGATAATAAAGAAAAGAAAATTTTTTTATGGTCAGATCTGCAAGCAGCAAGTACAATTGATCGTTTCAAGCAGACCCGTTTAGCCGCTCAATTTTATGAAATTACAGGGACTCCTATCCATGCTATGTCTCCGTTTGCAAAATTGCTTCATTTTAAAGAGACGAGACAATATACTGAAGTGACTCATTGGTATGGTCTCAAGGAATTGATTATGATGTATTTTACTGGCAGACCATTTATTGATTATGCAACGGCTTCTGCAACTGGGTTATTTGATTTACGTAAGAAACAATGGTGTGGAGAAATACTTGATTATCTTGGGATAAGTACTGATCAATTAGCCCCATTAGTAGATACAGATCAATCTTTTGAAATGCTACCAGAATTACGCACGCTCTTTGGTTTTTCTAAAGAAATTCAAGTAATTATTGGGGCAAGTGATGGGACTTTAGCGGCATATGCTAGTTATTATTCTACTGGAAGAACTGCTAGTTTAACTATTGGGACAAGTGCAGCCGTTCGACAAATCACTAAAAAAATCCAATTAGATCAAAAGAAACAGAATTTTTGTTATTATTTAAAAGAAGATTTACTAGTAAGTGGAGCTCCTTCAAATAATGGTGGCATCGTTTTGGCTTGGGCGGCAAATCATTTAGCAGAAAATCCAGCGCTATTTTATGAAACACTATCGGAATTACTAAAGGGTACACTTCCTAGCGCGAATAATTTACGTTTTTGGCCATATTTGAATGGTGAGCGTGCACCCTATTGGAGTAATAAAATTAAAGGCGGTTTTCGTGATCTAACATTGCAACATACTAGAGCGGATATGATCCGTAGTGTGATTGAAGGGATATTATTAAATATTCGTCAGCTTGTTGAACTTGTTGCCAAAAATGAAGAATTATCTGTAAGTGGCAGATTTTTCCAAACAGCTGTATTAGGAGAGTTAGCAGCAGATATTTTTGGGACACCTTGTTACTATGCTCCGGAAAATGAACCGATTTTTGGTCTATACTATTTATTAGAAAAGCCTAAAAAAAGTATCAACGAGAATAAACAAGTCTTCTTGCCTGATCCAATCAATCGGGACATTTATAAAAAAATCGCACACAATTATTTTAATTGATTTTTTTGAGTAAATTCTTGAACGATATATTCCATCAATAATAATAGCTTACCAAAAAAACTGTTATATTTTATGTTTTGGCTATCTAAGGGCCGGTCATCAGGAACTTCAAAAATGATTGTTGCAGATTCTGTTGCACGGGATTGACTATTGCCTGTGAATAAAATTGTTGGGATATTTTTTTCTTGAGAAAATTGCATTTTTTCGATAACTTTCTGTGTTTCACCGGATTTAGAAATGACAATCATCATGCTTATATTGTCCGCGTTGTTATTGATAATACCGGATGAATCTGCAGCGTTAACAAAAAGGCCCTTGATTCCATTGACCAATAATTTTTTATAGAGATATTCCGCGATGATGCTAGAAAAGCCAGTGGCATAAATCGTGATGAATTTTTCTTGGTTCTCTTGATAAATCTTTTTCATCGTTTGGATAGAAGGCTCGATTTTGTCCGTTGGAATAGAGATGTCAACAGTGGCTTCAACGAACTGATTGTGTGGTTGGTATTGATTTTTTAGAAAATAAAATAACTCCAAATAACCAGAAAAGCCTAGTTTTTGCGCCAGACGAACAATTGTTGCTGGTGAAGTATAGAGTGTCGAAGCGATTTTTCGCAACGAGACGCCGTCTAATTCGTTTACATGAGCGGCTATTTAAGATTGTGCGGTCATTATCTAATAGGTGTTTTCCTTTAGTAACTAATTCTAAATCCATTGCTAGACCTCCTAAGAATGGTAAAGACTTTACGTTAGTATTATACACTAGTCGTTCAGAAAAAAAGTAAGTAGTATTTTATTATGTTATCTGTAAATTCGATATATTATAGACGAAGGAGTGAAATGAATGTTTGGACTATTTAAAAAGAAGACCACTGAGATTACTACACCTGTAAATGGATTGGTGGTTGATCTAAAAGAGGTCAACGATCCGGTCTTTAGTGAGAAAATGATGGGCGAAGGATTTGCGATCAAACCGGTAGATGGGAAAATCTGTGCACCAGTTAAAGGGACGATTAAATCGGTTTTTCCGTCATTCCATGCTTTGACTCTCGAAGCAGAAGATGGGCTTGATATTTTGATTCATATTGGATTAGATACCGTTGAACTAGATGGCAATGGGTTTAGTTCGATGATTCAAGAAGGTCAGAAAGTAGATGTGGGTGAACTATTGATTCAAGTAGATCTTGACTTTTTAGCACAAAATAAAAAAGATGATATTGTGATAGTTGTTTTTCCAGAAATGCAAGATAGAAAATTACAAATAAAATCTGGCAAAATACAAATCAAAGAAGTAGCAGCGATTTTAACTTAATTTTTCATTAGATAGGAAAAATTAAGTTTTAAACAAAAAAGTGAAACTCGAAAATAAGACAATCTATTTTTGAAAAGTTGTGTATACATTATAGGTAAAGGACTGCTATCATGCGGTCTTTTTTTCTTGTCATTGTTATTTGATTAAGCTATAGTTTGGTAAAGAATTTGAGGTGAAAAAATGAAATCTATTTTATTGATTGGGCAATCGAATATGGCGGGGCGAGGTTACATAAATGATGTTCTGGCTATCTACAATGAAAAGATAGAAATGTTACGCAATGGACGATGGCAGATGATGGCAGAGCCCATCCATTTTGATCGAGAAGTAGCTGGGATTGGTCCAGCAGCGTCTTTTGCTGCAGCTTGGATGCAAGAACATCCAAATGAAAAACTTGGTTTGATTCCTTGTGCTGAAGGTGGTAGTTCTATTGATGAATGGGGTGCAGATCAATTGTTGACACGCCATGCATTGGCTGAAACGAAATTTGCCATGGAGTCTAGTGAATTGATTGGTATTTTGTGGCATCAAGGTGAAAATGATAGTCTGAATGGTCGTTATAAAAATTATGCAGAAAAGTTGAAGGCTGTTCTTGAGCATTTTCGTAGGGAACTTGATTTACCTAGGCTTCCTATTATCGTTGGTGAGTTGCCTGATTTTCTTGGGAAAAATGGATTTGGGTTAAGTGCGACAGAGTTTGCTGAAATCAATCATGAAATGGCAAAAGTAGTAACTAATCTAGCTGATTGTTACCTTGTCAGTGCTGAAAAACTTTCTGCAAATCCAGATGGGATCCATATTGATGCAAAATCTCAAAGACGATTTGGGATTCGTTACTATGAAGCGTTTGCGACAAAACGAGATGTACTTCATGCTTTGGGGAACGAAGATGAGCAGCTTAGTTTAATCTATGGACGAGAAACAAGTAAGAACGAAAAAATCTATTTATTGAGTCGAGATTTTGCACTTGGGAAAATTAGTTATCAAAAATTCATAGAAATGTTTACTGCAATCACAAGTTGATAAAATTCATGACTGAAATATTCTTAGTAAGAGCACTCTTATTTACAAAAGGTATGTTATACTTTTTGTAATGAACACTAGGGGTGCTTTTTAAGCTGAGATTATACCCATTGAACCTGAAACAGTTAGAACTGACGCAGGGAATGTGTGATGCTTTTTAATTTGTCCCCGGCTGCTTTTAGTAGTCGGGTTTTCTTGTATCATTTGTTTGACATCGCCCCTTTTAGTTTAGAGAAAAGATAAATATGGAAGACATATTTGAATGGAGCAGTATAAAAACTACTATTATATAGGAGGAAAAACGATGTTTACTGAATTAGCAAGAAAAAAAGCGGCAAAGTATTGGGAGAAAAGTTTTGAACATCCTTTTGTCCAATCATTGGCAAGAGGTGATTTAGCACCGGAGATTTTCCGTTATTATTTATTGCAAGATCGTTATTATCTTGAGCATTTTAGCAAATTATATGGTTATATCGCAAAACAGACAATCGATAAAGAAGTCCAAGCTCATTTGCAGAAAAATGCAGAAAATTTAAAACAAGGTGAGTTAGCAATTCGAGAAGAGTTTTTCTCGAAATTAGCAATCAGTGAAGCAGAAATCCTGACGACACCCATTGCACCAACTGCATATCATTACGTTTCTCATATGTATCGTCAATTGATTGAGGGGACACCCAACACAGCTTTTGCAGGGATGCTGCCATGTGCGTGGCTTTATCAAGAAATCGGGGAGCGCTTGATTACTGTCGGTTCGCCAGACCCAGTATATCAGTGTTGGATCGAAACTTATGCGGGTGAAACAGCTGTCGAAGGGATCAAAAAGGAACGTGTGTTGTTAGATCGTTTATATGAGGAAAGCACAGAAAAAGAACAACAACAGATGATCGAAGCTTTTGTGATTAGTAGCAAGCTAGAATATGCTTTTTGGGGAATGGCAATGACTTTAGAAAAATGGTGAGTTTTTCATGATACATTCTGATTAAAGAGAAATGACGATTATTTTTTGGTATTTTTTCTTATAATTCTCTTCATTTGCTTCAACAAATACTTTTAGTAATCTCAAGTGTGATAGAATACCAATTGTTACTAATTAGTAGAAGAAAGAGGAATCAAATGACACAATCAACTTCAGCTTATATTCACATTCCTTTTTGTGAACACATTTGTTACTACTGTGATTTCAATAAAGTTTTTATTGAGGGTCAGCCGGTAGATGAATATATAGAAGCATTATTGAAAGAAGTACGTCTTTCTTTGAGTAAAAACCCAGTAGAGAATATGGAAACTGTCTATGTGGGAGGAGGGACACCTACCTCTCTTAATGCAATGCAATTGGATCGATTGCTGAGCGGCTTGCGCGAGATTCTTCCTTATCATCAGGGAGAATTTACCGTCGAGGCCAATCCTGGTGATTTGTCAGCGGATAAATTGGACGTTTTGAAAAACTATGGTGTAAATCGTTTGTCGATGGGCGTACAAACCTTTGATGATCGCTTGTTGAAAAAAATTGGACGCAAACATACAGCTCAAGACGTATACGATACCATCCGTTTGTTAGAAGAAAAGGACTTTAACAACGTAACAATTGATTTGATCTACGCTTTACCAGGTCAGAGCTTAGAAAGTTTTCGTGATACCGTAGCACAAGCATTGGCGTTAGATCTACCTCATTATGCATTGTACTCACTAATTTTGGAAAATCAAACCATGTTTATGAATTGGGTCCGTCGTGGAAAAATGCAACTGCCTGAGCAGGAGATAGAAGCGCAGATGTATGCAGAGACAATCCAAGCGATGGAGCAGGCTGGAAGGAAACAATATGAGATCAGTAATTTTGCTAAACCAGGTTTTGAAAGTCAGCACAATCTTATCTACTGGAACAATCAAAATTATTTTGGTTTTGGTGCAGGAGCCAGCGGCTATCTTGGAAAGAAGCGCTATAAAAATCGTGGGCCGATCCAACATTATTTACGAGCATTGAAAGAGGATCACTTACCTATACTTGAAGAAGAACAATTATCTACAAAAGAACAGATTGAAGAAGAGATGTTCTTAGGCTTAAGAAAAATTTTAGGTGTTGAGAAAGCAGTTTTTCAAGCTCGTTTTGGTCAAAGTTTAACGAGTATCTATGGTGAGGTTATTGAAAAATTAAAACACCAAAAGTTGATAACAGAAACAGATTCTAGTATTTATTTAACCAAGACTGGTTTATTTCGGGGAAATGATGTTTTTGAACAATTTTTAATCAGCAAATAAAATTAGCACTCTCGTGAAGAGAGTGCTAATTTTTTGTTTTTAATCCTTGACTTCTATAGAGAATGTGGTATATTAATAATCGAGTTAGCACTTAAAAAGAAAGAGTGCTAACTAAAGGATGAGAAGAATGTTAACTGAAAGACAAAAACTGATTCTCAGCTTGATCATCCAAGACTTTACTCACACAGGGCAACCAGTTGGATCAAAAAGTCTAATGGAAGAAGGCGTAAAAGCAAGTTCCGCGACTATTCGCAATGATATGAAAGCCTTAGAAGAATTAGGTTTGTTAGAAAAGACCCATTCCTCGTCTGGAAGAATTCCTTCAGCTTTAGGCTATCGTTATTATGTGGATCATTTATTAACGCCAACTAAGGTGAGCAGTCAGGAAATAAATCAGATTCGCAGCTCGTTGAAAAAAGATATTCATGAAATTGATGACATTATTCAGCAGTCTGCTAAAATGCTTTCTCAAGTTACAAGCTATACGGCGTTTTCACTCGGTCCTGAAATGAAAGATCGTACACTGACTGGATTTCGGATCGTTCCATTGAATGATCGACAAATTTTGGCGATCATTGTTACTGATAAAGGAAATGTTGAAAGCCAAGTATTTCATATCCCTGAAAATGTTGAGAGCCAAGATTTGGAAAAAATGGTTCGGATTATTAATGATCGCCTAGTAGGGCAACCGTTAGTGAGTGTTTATCAAAAATTAAGAACAGAGATTCCAATGATTTTACATCGCTATTTTCAGACGACTGAAGGGATTGGACATTTATTTGACATCATTTTGAATGATGCCTTTGAGGATAAAGTATTTGTAAGCGGACGAATGAATATTTTGAATTTCAACCCAGACCAAGATCTTAATCATGTCAAGTCGATGTACTCATTGATGCAAAATTCTGACGAGTTGACCCAGTTATTGTTGCCGTCAGATGATGCGATCCATGTTCGGATCGGTACAGAGTTGGGCAATGATTTGTTTGATCATTTAAGTATGATCCAAGCAAACTATGAAATTCGTGGGCACGGTCGAGGGACGATTGCGCTATTAGGTCCAACAGCAATGCCCTATTCGAAGATTTTTGGATTATTGGAAGTCTTTCAATACGAGTTGACAAATGCATTGGATGATTATTATCGTTCATTGGATTTATATCACTAGAAACGATTCCTAAAAAGAAAGGAAGTAGCATAGTGGCAGAAGAAAAAAAACAAGAAGTTGAAGAATTAACAGAAGTTGAGGCTGCAGAAGCACCAACAACTGAACACGACGAAGAAACAGAGGATATCGATATTCCGGAAGTTTCTGAAGTTGAGGAATTGACGAATAAATTCAACGAAATGGAAGACAAATTTTTGCGGGCTCGTGCTGAAATCGCGAATATGTCTAGTCGCAATAAAAATGAACGAGAACAATTGGTTCGCTATCGTTCACAAGATCTTGGGAAAAAATTATTACCAGCGATCGATAATTTAGAAAGAGCCTTAGCAACAGAAGTTACCGATGATCAAGGTGCCAGCCTGAAAAAAGGGGTAGAAATGGTCCTTGAAAGTCTAAACGTTGCTTTAAAAGAAGAAGGTATCACAGAAATCAAAGCTGAAGGGGAGACGTTTGATCCAAACTTGCATCAAGCAGTTCAAACTGTTCCTGCTGAAGCTGATGTGAAAGCTGAAACGATCGTCAACGTATTGCAAAAAGGGTATCAGTTACACGACCGTGTATTACGCCCAGCAATGGTAATCGTAGCTCAATAAAAAAGTAAACTACTATAATTAATCATATAATAAAAAAGGAGATTTTTAACTATGAGTAAAATTATCGGGATTGACTTAGGAACAACCAACTCAGCAGTCGCTGTCTTAGAAGGCGGAGAAGCAAAAATCATTACTAACCCAGAAGGAAATCGTACAACACCATCTGTTGTATCATTTAAAAATGGAGAAATTCAAGTCGGTGAAGTAGCAAAACGTCAAGCAGTAACAAACCCTAACACGATTTCATCTATCAAACGTCATATGGGTGAAGCAGGATACAAGGTTGAAGCAGACGGAAAATCTTATACACCACAAGAAATTTCTGCAATGGTATTGCAATACATCAAAGGATTTGCTGAAGATTACTTAGGTGAAAAAGTTGAAAAAGCTGTTATCACAGTTCCAGCTTACTTCAATGATTCACAACGTCAAGCAACAAAAGATGCTGGTAAAATTGCTGGATTGGAAGTTGAACGGATTGTTAACGAACCAACTGCTGCGGCATTGGCATATGGTTTAGATAAAACAGATAGAGACGAAAAAATCTTAGTATTTGACCTTGGTGGTGGTACTTTTGACGTTTCAATCCTTGAATTAGGGGACGGCGTCTTTGACGTATTGTCTACTGCCGGAGATAACAACTTAGGTGGGGATGACTTTGATAACAAGATCATCGATTACTTAGTTGCTGACTTCAAACAAGCCAATGGCATTGATTTATCTAAAGATAAAATGGCAACGCAACGGTTGAAAGATGCTGCTGAAAAAGCGAAAAAAGATCTATCTGGTGTCAGCTCGACTCAAATCAGCTTACCATTTATTACTGCCGGAGATGCTGGTCCATTGCACTTAGAAACAACATTGTCTCGTGCTAAATTTGATGAAATCACAGCTGATTTAGTTGAACGTACAAAAACACCAGTCCGCCAAGCTTTAAAAGATGCAGGCCTGTCTCAATCTGATGTTGATGAAGTAATCTTAGTTGGTGGTTCTACTCGTATTCCTGCAGTGGTTGAAGCAGTGCGCAAGGAAACTGGTAAAGAACCAAATAAATCGGTTAATCCAGATGAAGTTGTCGCAATGGGAGCAGCAATCCAAGGCGGCGTTATCACAGGTGATGTAAAAGATGTTGTCTTACTTGACGTAACACCATTGTCACTAGGGATTGAAACTATGGGCGGCGTGTTCACAAAACTGATCGACCGCAACACAACGATCCCAACAAGCAAATCACAAGTATTCTCAACGGCTGCAGACAATCAACCAGCTGTAGACATCCATGTCTTACAAGGTGAACGTCCAATGGCTGCGGATAATAAAACATTAGGTCGTTTCCAATTGACGGATATTCCAGCTGCACCACGTGGAATCCCACAAATCGAAGTATCATTCGATATTGATAAAAATGGTATCGTAAATGTTTCAGCTAAAGATTTGGGAACACAAAAAGAACAAAAAATCACAATTAAATCTTCATCAGGTTTGTCAGATGATGAGATCGAACGTATGGTGAAAGATGCTGAAGCAAATGCGGATGCGGACAAAGCTCGTAAAGAAGAAGTAGATCTACGTAATGATGTTGATGCTTTACTATTCTCAGTGGATAAAACATTGAAAGAATTAGAAGGCAAAGTAGACGCAGAAGAAGTTAAGAAAGCAGAAGATGCTCGCGATGAATTGAAAGCAGCAGTTGAAGCAAACGATATCGAACAAATGAAAGAAAAACGCGATGCGTTGAATGAAATCGTTCAAAACTTAACAGTGAAACTTTACGAACAAGCAGCGCAACAACAAGCAGAAGCTGATCCAAACGCAGCTCAAGGCGGCGCGGATGATGTTGTGGATGCTGATTTTGAAGAAGTTAACGATGATGACAAATAATTGATTCGTTGATAAAGACCAAAGTCATCGCTTTGGTCTTTTTTCTTTAAGATGGGCAACTCCTTTAGAAAAACACGAAGAAGAGTATCGTATCGATTTTGAGTGTGATACAATACTAACGATTCTATGAAATTATGGAGGGAAGCCAATGGCTACAAAACGGGATTATTATGAAGTCCTTGGGGTACAAAAAGGGGCTTCGGATGATGAGATAAAAAAAGCATACCGCAAGCTTTCCAAAAAATACCATCCGGATATCAATAAAGAAGCCGATGCTGAAGAAAAATTTAAAGAAATTTCTGAAGCGTATGAAATCTTGAGTGATCCACAAAAACGTGCTGCTTACGATCAATATGGTCATGCAGGTACTGATCCGAATTTTGGTGCTGGTGGAGCAGGTGGTTTCGGCGGCGCCGGTGGATTTGGCGGAGCAGGCGGTTTTGGATTTGAAGATATTTTTGAATCATTTTTCGGAGGCGGAGGTTCACGTCAAACTGACCCTAAAGCACCAAGACAAGGTGCAGATCTTCAATATTCAATCAACTTGGAATTTGAAGAAGCCATTTTTGGTGTGGAAAAAGATATTAAATACAACCGAGAAGAAACGTGTCATACTTGTAATGGAAATGGCGCAAAACCAGGCACACAACCGGAAGTTTGTCATAAATGTCATGGTTCAGGTTCGATCAATGTGGAACACCAAACACCGCTTGGCCGTGTGATGAGTCGTCAAACTTGTGACGTATGTCATGGTACAGGAAAAGAAATTAAGGATCCTTGTCCAACATGTCATGGTACAGGACATGAAAAACGTCCACATACTGTTAAGGTAAAAGTACCTGCTGGTGTAGAAGATGGACAACAAATGCGTTTGGCTGATCAAGGCGAGGCAGGAATTAATGGTGGACCATATGGAGATCTTTATGTCGTCTTTAAGGTAAAAGAAAGTGATATTTTTGATCGCGATGGTGCGGAGATTTATTACACCTTACCATTAAGTTTTGTTCAAGCGGCATTAGGTGATGAAATCAATGTGCCGACTGTCCATGGGGATGTACGCTTAAAAATACCTGCTGGTACACAAACGGGTGCGAAATTCAGACTTCGCGGCAAAGGTGCACCAAGACTTCGCGGTACTACAAACGGGGATCAACAAGTTACGGTGAAGATTATTACGCCGAAGAACTTAAATGATAAGCAACGAGAGGCGTTACGTGCATTTGCAGAAGCTGGCGGACAAACAGTCAGTGAGCAAAAAGAAGAAGGATTTTTTGGTAAAATGAAAGATGCCTTTGGTGCAAAAAAATAAAGCAAAGCTCAGTCAATGTTAATTGGCTGAGCTTTTTTGATGAAAGTAGAAGGGATGGTAGTTATTATCTTAGATGATTTGATTGAGCTAGCAATTTATTATAGATACTTTGTAAATGGGAATTAAATGATTTATTGATTATTTTTTTATTACTGATTAAAGTATCTGTTATGAATTTATCAAATAATAATTCATAGTTTAATTGATAATCAATAATCCGTTCTTTTTTTCTTAATTCATGACGACAAACATGATCTTGTGAGAATCCTAAATTAAGCATTAAGGTTTGTGCGGCTGTTAGCTCTTCTTTAGATAGATTATCCGTCAAGGTTGAATCAATCATGATACCATCGGGTCTTGTTTGTGCGGTATGTAAATATGTTGTTTCAGAATTGAGCAAACAAACTTGTTTTTGCGCGCAGACAATAAATTGGGCAATCAAAGTTGTTGGAATTTGAATCAATGGAAGTCCACCAAGATATGTCGCTGATACAAAACCACTTAATTGACAGAGTGTTTCATTACCTAAACCGATGATTCCGTCTGTCTTAGTTATGTTCTCATTTTTCAAAAAAGTATGAATGAGCTTTGCTGTAGTTACAGTATAATAAGTTTCATCTAAAATAAGTGTATGAACATCAAATCCGATAATCGTTAAGTATTGGAGTACTTTTGAACCATGAATATCAAAACTTTTTTTATCACTAATTAAAACTATTTTTCTTTTTGTCCATAATGAAAATGTATAACTACCAATCGCTGCTAATCCATCCGACTTGATTGCAATTTCTGGTACAATATTCATAAAAATCCCTCCTATTTGTTGTTCATTTAGCAGCTAAAAAAGCTCATTATAGATTAGAAAATCTACAATGAGCTCGAGAAATAAATAAAAGCCACGATAGATTTTCATCTATGTGGCGAAAAAATCAGCATAAAATGCTTTAGCCATCATAGATACAAACGGAAAGGTCTGTATCCATGAAGCATGAATACAAACTTATCTAAAATAGCTAAAGTAATAATTATTTAGTTGTCTAGAGATCAATTGAGTCATAATAAACACTCCAAACTAATTAATTTTATTTTGATTTATTCTAGACGTATTTTTGGGGCGTGTCAAGCTAAAATAGCAACTTCAATCATGAAGTTGCTATTCTCTAAAGATAAAACGATGGAGGCCGTGATAGTTCTTTGTGTTTTGAACAGGGGCATTATCAGTGATCAATAGTGCAATCATGACATAGCCGATCCAGCTATCTCGAGAGTACAAGACGTATTCGGGAAACCACTTGTCCGCATATTTGTCTTTGTACTCTTTTAGACCGCCAAAGGAATAAAAACGTGAACCAAAATTATAAACTAGGTAAGCGATCCGTTCTTGCGTAAAGCTTTTACGGGAAGTCCCGACGTTAGCCAAAGGAGCCATACCTAAATCGAAATAGTCCAGCTCTAATTCATCACGCATATATTGGAATAAATTGATGAAAAGAAAATCCATTGTCCCGCTAGGAGCCTTTGTTGGACTAAAGCGCATCAAATCAATGGTTCCGATAGTCTTAGAATAAGTAGGCATGAAGTTTGCAAAGGCAACGATTTCCGTCTCGTTTTTTATTATGGCAATGGACGCACGTTGCAGATAATCTTCTGAAAAGAAACCTAACGAAAATCCTTTCTCTTTGCGGCCATTGAGCCATTCATCCGAAATTTCTTTTAAGGAGGCAAGCGTTTCAGCTGAGAACGGCGGATGGATGACATCAAATTGATAGCCGGCTTTAAGAATTTTATTGAAAGTAGCTCGTTGTCCCTTCATTTTTTTGCCGCTTAATGTAAAATCAGGCAGATGAACATGAGCTCGTTCGCCAAATTTTATGAAATCATAGCCAAATTCGTGGAGGATCATCACTATTTCTTCGCTGTTTTCATAAAATACTGGCAAATAATTATAACGATCGGCTTCATCGATTAAAGCTTCTATGGCAGGTTCAAAATCAGCTTTTTTACCAGAAGGATCCCCCATTACTAATAGTTTATTGTTAAAAGTTGCCATTTGAAAAAAGACAGTGTCTTCTTTGCCGTCATTGTAATAAAAAACCTTTTTATCCTTTAAAAAAACCAATTGACTGTCAGGGTTGCCGCCGAAGGATTGTAAAATATGTTGGACTCGCATTTCATCTAAAGGTTCACCGATTTCAATCCGTTTATTTTTAAAGAAATGAATTAGTAACAAAATAATGAAGGCAACAGATAAAATTGCAACAAAGCCGACAATCCAGATTTGTTCGCTAGGAAATAAGAAAAAATCTGGGAGATGGTGTCGATGATGAATTTTTGGACTATTGTAAACGCCTATGATTATATATAAAATTCCTAAGCCGCCCATGATGAGCCCATCGATAGTCATCCATTCAGCAGAGTAAACAAGTTGTTCTCTGAACAATTCATTTTTAGAAAAAATAACAAATAATAATAATAGAGCAAGAAAGATTCCGGTTGAAATCCGAAAACCAGCCAGTAATGAATACACGAAGGTCAGTGTTACAAGAGTGATTGTTGGAATGTACGCTCGTTTGACGCGTGCAGAAATCCCGCGACCGGTGACAATCAATAAAAAGCCTAGTAGAATTGCTGGGAAAACAACAATTACACGAGAACGAATAGGATTTAGCCTCTGTAAAAAAGATAATTGGCTGAAGGCTTCTGGAATCGTTGCAGATAAAACAAGCATGATCCCGGTAAAATAAAGAAAAAAGGTCTCCAATTTATGAGCCAATTCTTTTAGCAAGCTGATTGGGATCCCTTTATAGCGCAGATTGATCGTTGTACCAAGATTTTTGAAAAAGAGGATCAGTCCGATGATAAAAGGAACTAAGTAATAAAATAATCGGAATAATAAAAGCCAGGCGACTACGGTCTCTTTTGGTGTTCCAAGAGCAGATAAACCAATGATCATCATTAAGTCAAAACTACCAAGCTCTCCGGGAATCATCGAAACTATCCCAATAACAGTCGCTGCAATAAATAACGGGATTACTTCCCGGATATCAACTGAGATACCCATTAAAATCCCTGTTGAAATAAAACTGATCAACACGCCGCTCCATTCAAGAAAGGACGTTCCAATCAGTTGCCAGCGCTGAGAACTTTTTAAATCGCCGAGATATTCTCCTTTACCAAAAAGACTTAAACAAAAAATCAGGGGAAAATACAAGCCGCCACCAATCAACCAGATCCAATATTGACGCAAATAGTGATTGGAATCATCAAACATGACAAGAAAAAAAGAGAGCAATGCGTAAATAGATAACCCTGACATCGTAAAGACTAAAATTTTTGATAGAGCACGGACCACTTTTTTACCAGCAATCTGTTTGCCGTAAAATTCTGAACGCAGCCCTGCGCTGATGAAGCCGCCAAAACCTGCGATGTTATTTAGCGTGTTCACCAACCAACTTGTTTCAAAAATATATAGTTTTTTAGGTTTTTGTTCTAACAATGTATTCAATGTGAGATCATAACCAATCATCGGTATGACTGAGATTGATCCAATCAAAGCCATCAATAAGATGTTTCCAATCTTAATCTTGCTGAAAATAATTGCGAGATGCTCAACTGAGATCGTTTTGGCAATAGTTGATAATTCGAATAAAACGATAATGATAACTGAGATTAAGAAAACTATTTTTAATTTGTTTAAATGTGCTTTAAACCATGTAATTGATTTCTCCACCAACTCACTCCTCGTTAATTAAAAATTGTAAGACTTCCTGATTGAAGCGTTTTGGGTTTCTGCGAGCGAACATATGCCCTTGTCCTGGGACGATTGCAAAACTTGCATTTGGGATAGACCGGGCGATATACATGGAATGTTTTGTTTTAATTGAATCGTGTTTTCCGACAATGACTAATGTGGGAGCGTCGATTTTAGCTAGATCATCTGTTGATAATCCAATATCACGAAAAAGGAGCCGTAAGATTGGTAAAAAGTTACGCATACCTGTATCAACAAATGCACCGACCCAGACGATCGCATACTGTACATAACTCAATAGATGCGGAATCAAACGGACACCACTCGGAATAGTGTTGCCGGCATTTAAAATTAGATGATCCACTTTTTTAGGGTATAACCGTGCAAAGACCATAGCTAGATTTGCTCCATCGCTAAAACCTAAGAAATCAGCCTGTACCAGTTTTTCTTGGTCCATGATCGTAGCAAGATCTTCTGCCATTAGATGAAAACTAGTTTCTTTTTGCGTGTTTGTTGAACGACCATGTCCGCGGCTATCCACGACATAAACATTAAAATGTTTACTAAAGCTATTTAATTGTTTTGAAAAGTATTTTCCGCTACCACCATTCCCGTGGAGTAAGAAAAGTGCTGGACCTTGTCCATATTTTTCGTAATAAATTTCTGAACCGTCACTCATAAGAGCGGTCTTTTTTTCATTTTTCACAACATCACCTACCAATCATTAGTATAACGATTTTTTTGTATCTTGCACATTAATTTAATCATCCAATCAGTTAGAACAATCTGAATGATTAATTAAATATAAAGCTATCAATTAATGCTTTCAAAAGTTTAGTAGATTCTTGTAGTATGGGTAGAAGAAAAAAGAAGATAGTTGGGCAGATTTATGGCAAAAATAATTGGAAAATTCTTTAAAATAATAAGCGTACTAGCAATTCTTACGGTGCTTATAATCGGTATTCTTTTTGCAGTTCGCACCTATAAACATACAAAAACAGTCAATAGTTATCGTAGTGATGTTCAAACTTTGGCCAATCAAGCAGAGATCGGTGAATATACTGACGTCATTTTAGGGATCATGTATACAGAATCCAAAGGAAAAGGCACTGATTTGATGCAAAGTTCTGAAAGTGCTTATGGTAGTCGTGGGAAAATCAGCAGTCAACAAGAGAGCATAGAAAGTGGCGTCAAACATTTTGCTGAAAGTTATGAGCAAGCGAAGGCCGCAGGGTGTGATCTTAATACGGCAATCCAAGCGTACAATTTTGGAACCAAATATATTCAGTATGTCCAAAAAAATGGCGGGAAAAATAGTGTAGAGCTTGCTGAAAAGTACTCACGGGATGTTCTTTCGCCAGGGTATGGCAATGATCAACAATCGATGTATCGCTACATGCAAGTTCAATCAGTATTTTACAATGGCGGTTATTTATATCAAAATGGCGGGAACATGTTTTATGCAGAGATTGTTCAAATGAACAAACAACTCCTCATGTTATTTCAACGGTTCCAATAAATAGGAAATAATGAGCGGAAAGCTTGTAATAATAAAGAAATATGCTAAAATGATAACTGTATAAGTTTGTCTAAAAAAATCGCGCTGATTGAAGAATAAATTGGGGCGGTTTTTTACAGCTGTTATCATATTTTTAGAAATTGGGGTGAAGTTTTGGTACAAAGGATTCCCCAACAAGTGATTGATGAAGTTCGTGAAAAAACCAATATTGTGGAAGTGATCGGACAATACGTACAGTTAAAAAAATCCGGCAAGAATTATTTGGGACTCTGTCCGTTTCACGAAGAAAAAACACCATCGTTCTCAGTTGCTGAAGATAAACAGATTTTTCATTGTTTTGGTTGCGGCAAAGGCGGGAATGTCTATACTTTTTTACAAGAATTAGAAGGAATTAGTTTTCCTGAAGCAGTAAAAAAAGTAGCAGATATGGAACAGATTCCTCTTTCTATCGAGATTTCTAGTGAGCCGGTCAATCAGACAAGCGGTCAACAACAATTGATTGCGTTGCATGAACGAACACGAGATTTGTATCATCATTTATTGATGAATACAAAAGTAGGCGAAGAGGCGTTAGCTTATCTGCATGGTCGTGGATTGAGTGATGAATTGATCAGTGAATTTAAGCTGGGGTTTGCGCCTAGTCAACGAGATTTTTTAGTTCAAATCGCGCAGCAAGACAAGGTGACTGCTGAGTTGATGGAGCGCAGTGGGCTATTTATCCGCCGTGAAGATGGTAGTTTTAGTGATCGTTTTTATCAGCGTGTAATGTTTCCATTGAATGATTTTCGAGGGAAAACAATCGGCTTTTCGGGCCGATTATTAAAGACGAAGGATTTTCCTGGAAAGGATCAGCCTAAATATCTGAATTCACCAGAAACAGAGCTATTTAATAAACGACAAGTCTTGTTTAATTTTGACAAAGCACGAAATGAGATTCGTAAACAAGGTGAAGCGATTTTGTTTGAAGGATTTATGGATGTGCTGGCCGCTTGGCAAGCAGACATCAAAATCGGCATAGCTTCGATGGGTACAAGTTTGACTGAACAGCAAATCGCAGCAATCGAACGGATTACTGGGCAAATTGTTATTGCCTATGATGGAGACGATCCCGGGCAAGCAGCAACAGACCGTGCATTAATGGTTTTAGCTGAACACAGCCGGTTGAATCTTACAACAGTTACCGTACCAGAAAAATTGGATCCAGATGAATATTTACGTAAATATGGTGTGACTGAATTGCAAAATTTATTGCAACATGGTCGTCAAACGCCCTTTGCGTTTAAGATGTCTTACCGAAAAAAAGGATTGAACTTAGAAAATGAAGCTGATCGGTTGAATTATTTGGAAGCCGTAATGCAAGACTTGGCCAAAGTCCAATCACCGGTAGAACAAGACTTGTATTTGGGTCAGTTGTCAAATGAGTTTCATTTAACCCGTGAAAGCTTAAAACAACAGTTGCAGATGATTCGGCAAACACTTCGAACAACACGCCGTCAACAACAACGATCGATTGAACCAATACCGGTTCAATCAGTCAAAAAAAGTTTGACTAAGGAAGAAAAAGCTGAACGAATGTTACTGTATCGTAGCATGAATGAAGCTTCCATCCGTGAACAATTGGTTCAAACAGAATTTCAATTTATTCACGATCAATATCAAGAATTGCTTCTTTACTTAGATAGTTATATGATGGTTCATGGAAATTTTGTTTTAGCAGACTTCCTGAACTATTTAAAAGAGAATGAGATGAAGCAACTTGCCATCGACATCTCTATGATATCCATGTCAGCAGATAGTAATGAACAAGAAATCTATGACTTGATGCGAGTGATTTCCCAGTCTGGCATTGCTGAAGAAATAAAACAACGACAAAAAGAGCAGCTTGAGGCCAGAAAAAGCGGAAATCAACAGCGAGAATTAGAATTGACTGTTCAGATTATCGAATTGACGAAACGCTTGAAACAAGCCTAGAAGTGAAAGGGGCATTTATTTTATGGCAGAGGTAAAAAACAAAAAAGAGTATGAAAAAGCTGTAGCGGTCTTCATTAAGGAGAAGAAACCACTCGGACAGGTAGTTTATGATGAACTGACTAACCGATTAGCGACTCCTTATGAATTAGGTGCAGAAGCGATGGATAAATTGATCCAAAAAGTTGAGGATGCTGGGATCAGTGTTGTCGATGAAAATGGGGATCCATCAAAAGCTAGTTTGAAACAAAATGAGGCAACTGCAAAAGCCGCACAAAAAGAAGATTTATCGGCCCCAACTGGTGTTAAGATCAATGACCCAGTTCGTATGTATTTAAAAGAAATCGGACGTGTGTCATTACTGACTGCAGAAGAAGAAGTCGAGTTGGCATTGTTGATTGAGCAAGGTGATCAAGAAGCAAAACAACGTTTGGCAGAAGCCAATTTACGTTTGGTTGTAAGTATCGCAAAACGTTACGTTGGCCGTGGAATGCAATTTCTTGATTTAATCCAAGAAGGAAACATGGGGCTGATGAAAGCCGTTGAAAAATTTGACTATCGTAAAGGATTCAAATTCTCAACTTATGCTACTTGGTGGATTCGTCAAGCTATCACCCGTGCCATCGCTGACCAAGCTCGGACAATACGGATTCCAGTTCATATGGTAGAAACAATCAACAAATTGATTCGTGTTCAACGTCAATTATTGCAAGATCTTGGCCGGGAACCTACACCAGAAGAAATCGGTGCAGAAATGGATCTGCCAACAGAAAAAGTTCGTGAAATCTTGAAGATTGCACAAGAACCAGTGTCATTAGAAACACCAATCGGTGAAGAAGATGATTCTCATTTAGGTGATTTTATCGAAGATCAAGAAGCAACCAGTCCGGCTGAACATGCAGCATCAGAGATGTTGAAAGAACAATTAGAAGATGTTTTGGATACGTTGACTGACCGGGAAGAAAATGTTTTGCGTTTACGTTTTGGTTTAGACGATGGCAGAACACGGACTCTGGAAGAAGTTGGTCGGGTATTTGGTGTCACTCGTGAACGGATTCGTCAAATTGAAGCAAAAGCTTTGAGAAAATTACGCCATCCATCACGCTCAAAACAATTAAAAGACTTTTTAGAATAGAACTTAAAAACTCCTCGAGAATTTTCTCGAGGAGTTTTTTTATATAGAGGTTTCTTTAAAATTCATAAAATGACCATAAAAAGTTTTTTGTCCAAGCTAGATCCTTGCAAAGTAAGCGCTCAAATGAATTTATTATTTTTAATTAATTCACTTGAAAATTGCTTGGAACATCTTAGAACATATGATAGATTAAAGCATATGATTGAAAAAAGGAGCCGATTTCATTGCAAAAATGCCCTAACTGTGGTTATGAACCAGTCGAAGGATGCACGACTTGTCCGAAGTGTGGCTTTTCATTGCAGTTAACTGATCAATTAAATAATGAAGATGTTACTGATAAAAATGATACGATAGAATGGTCTAAACTGGCAGATATGCCAATTGAATCTGTCCAGCAAATGTTTAAAGATAATGAGGAAAAGATGAAAGAAGAAAAATCAAAGAAAGAAATCGAAGAAACGCCTGAATTGAATCCGATTTTAGCTCAGTATATTCGGGAGCATAAGGAAGGTTTAGAACAACCAGAAGAAGCTGAAGCAATTATGGAACCAACTGAGCCTAAAAGTGATAGTGAGCAGACTGAAAATAAGGTATTGGATAATGAACCTGCTTCTGAGAACGAGTCAAGCGAGAAGCGAAATCTTGAAGAACCTTCTTTAAGTGAAAAAGAACACGCTGCTGAATCCGATATTTCTGAAAAAACAGAGTCAATTGAAAATAAAGCAGCTGTTGAAGCTGAAGAGAGCGAACCAATAATCGAAGACGAAGTACCAGAAGAGTCTGAAGTATCAGAAGAGTCTAATGATGAACGTTCTCTGCCTGAAGAAAATTTTTCGGGAACCCCCCAAAAGAAAAGTCATAAAAAACTTTATATCACCTTAGCTGCAATTGCGGTTTTAGGTGTAGGTGGCGGTTATTATTTTCATGAAAAAGAAGTTGAAGCTCAGCGAATTGAGACTGTTAAAAAAGAAAATAAAGCCCTCGATGCTATTGAGGAAAATTTAGAAAGTTATTACATCGATGATCAGCAAACATTCCTTGCCGCAGATAAAGCAGCATTGAACACAAGTAAAATCGATGAAGAATTGTCACGGTACAAAAATAATAAACGTTACGATGAGTTGAAAAAAGCGTATGATGAATTAGTTGAGAAACAAAAAGCGGAGCATGCTGTCAATCAGTTATTCACTAATGCTGCGATCGATGGCGATAAAATCGTAGAAAAACCATTATTAAAGGTAGCTGCACCAGTTGAATTGACTAGTAATACAGGAGACGAGCCATTTGATCGCTTATTAAATCAAGCGATTGATCAGGCCAAAGGGCAGTATACTAAAATCGAAGCTGCTAAAAAGGCGACTGATAGTTTACTAAAAGATGGCAAAATTAATGATTCAGTGACACGTGAGCAATACAACACTGCCAATAATGCAGTGAAAGCAGTCGCAAATCAAGCACTGATCCAAACACAAAAAGATGAATTGGTCAAAGTGGACCAATTATTGAAAGATAAAGAGAAAAAAGCAGCTGAAGAAAAGGCGGCAGCTGAAAAAGCAGCAGAAGCACAAAATAAACAGACCATCATCTCGGCAGCGGATCAGGTAGGTGACACTAGCAGTGACGCGTATGCTTGGGCACCTGGCGTCAAGGAAAAAGTTATCCAAACCTGTATCTCACGTGGCTACATCGTAGAAGGTGGCTATAGTTTAGAACCGGTCAAAGTGGAGAATGGACAGGGCTATTACAATTTATACGCTACTTCCAATCGTGCTTCTCTGACAAAAGGTTATTCAGATTCAGATTTGCCGATGTATTTAGTTACAATCAACTGTAAAACTGGTTGGTTCAAGGGAAATGGCCCAAATTAAATAAAGACACAGCAGCTGGGAAGAATCGCCTTCCCAGCTTTGCCAATTTCTACGTAAAAAATAGGAGTTCAAATCAAAAATCTGCTGATATATTTTTGTTTGTCGAAAGTATAGTCAATCAGCACTTAAATAGAAACATCAATAGGAGTTAGGAGAAAAATTATGAATGAATTATTAGGGCAAGTATTTACTGGATTGATCATCGATGAAAATGAAACAATGTATTTGGTCCAAAAAAATGGTGTGACTTTCCGCCTTGCAAAAAAAGAGAATGAAACCCATGAAATCGGTGAATCGGTGGAAGGTTTTGGATATGTGAATCAAAAGAAAGAAGCCATTTTTACAACAGAGATTCCACAAGTACGAATCGGACATTTTGACTTTGGCGAGGTGACGGATGTTCGGCGTGATTTAGGTGTTTTTGTAAATATCGGTTTGCCTGATAAAGATATGGTTGTTTCATTAGACGAAATGCCTAGCATGAAAGAACTATGGCCGAAAAAAGGGGATCGTTTAATGATCAGCTTACGGGTAGACGAAAAAGATCGGATGTGGGGTGTTTTGGCTGATGAGGCAATTTTCCACTCACTCAGTCGAGCTGGGAATGCCGAGATGCAAAATGAAAATAAAAAAGGGACGATCTATCGATTAAAAGTTGCTGGCTCGTATTTGATTACAGAAGATTTCTATATAGGCTTCGTTCATCCTTCTGAACGTTATAAAGAACCACGATTAGGCGAAGTTGTTGAAGCTCGTGTTATCGGGATCCGTCCAGATGGGGTATTGAATATGTCTTTAAAACCTCGTAGTTATGAAATGATCAATGATGATGCGGCAATGATCTTGACGATGTTGCAAAGAAAGGCAGATCACTCATTGCCTTATTGGGATAAGTCAGCTCCAGAAGAAATCAAAGAAGCTTTTGGGATTAGTAAAGGACAATTCAAACGAGCAATTGGTCATTTATTGAAAGAAAAAATGATTGAACAGAAAGAAAATGAAATTCGGTTAAAAAGCTAATTGAGAATATCCTTGCATAAATAAAAGTGATAAACTATAATAATTCTAAGTAAAGCGGTGAAAAACGAACTGCTTATTTATAATTATTATAAAATAGATGGAGGAGAGTTCTCTTGAACGCAATCCTAGCCTTACAAAAAACGAAAAAGCAACTTCATGATTCTGGATTCAAGTTGACCCCTCAGCGTGAAGCAACGGTCCTTGTGTTACTGGAAAATGAAAAGGACCATTTATCAGCAGAAGAAATTTATTTTTTAGTCAAGAAAAAAAGCCCTGAGATTGGCTTAGCAACAGTTTATCGAACTTTGGAAATTTTAACTGAACTGCATATTGTCAATAAAATCAGTTTTGACGATGGGTTGGCGCGCTACGATCTACGAAAAGAAGGAGCAGAGCATTTTCATCATCATCTGCTTTGCCTTGAATGCGGCAATATTGAAGAAATTGAAGAAGATCTTTTAGGCGATGTGGAACGAGTAGTAGAGTCGCGTTATCATTTTTTGGTCAAAGATCATCGATTGACTTTTCATGGTATTTGTCAAAATTGCCAAGAGAAGAAGGCATAAAGCTTCTTGAAAAAATTGGATTAAGTTATAATTAATTTATGTAGTCCCTTGTAAAGATACGTGCTATCATATCAAGGGACTTTTTGTTATGATAAAGCGAAAGCGGTGAAAATATGGATGAACAGATAACGGAATATTTGCATTATTTATCGATCGAACGTGGCCTTTCAGAAAATACTCGAATCAGCTATCAAAGAGATTTGGAGCAATACTTGTCATTTTTAACTGAGCAAAAGGTGACTAGTTGGCAAGCTGTTGATCGGTATATTGTTGTGGCCTTTTTGGCTCATTTGACTGAGTCTGGCAAAGCCTCCACAACAATTACGCGAATGATTTCTAGCTTACGTCGTTTCCATCAATTTTTGCGCCAAGAACGCTACACAGATCATGACCCTATGCAACATATCGACAGTCCTAAAAAAGCCCAAAGATTGCCTCAAACACTTTCTTTAGCTGAAGTGGAGCGGCTGATCGCTACGCCTGATACGACTACTGATTTAGGAATTCGCGATCGCGCTATTTTAGAAGTAATGTATGCGACGGGTTTGCGTGTCAGTGAATTGATTGGTTTAAAACTTGGGGACATCCACTTAGAGATGGGATTATTACAAACAGTTGGTAAAGGGGATAAAGAACGGATCGTTCCGCTAGGTGACTATGCGATTCATTGGCTGGAACGTTATTTAGCTGAGGTTCGTCCGTTATTAACTAAAAAAACACCAAATGAACCTTTTCTGTTTGTGAATAATCACGGTCATGGCATGAGCCGTCAAGGAATTTGGAAAAATTTGAAACAATATGTTATAAAAGCAGAAATTATGAAAGATGTGACCCCCCACACATTACGTCATAGTTTTGCGACACATCTATTAGAAAATGGGGCGGATTTACGAACGGTACAAGAACTTTTAGGTCATGCGGATATATCTACGACTCAGATTTATACTCATATTACGAAACGGAGAATGACCGAAGTTTATAAAGAATTTTTTCCGCGCGCTTAAGAAGGAGGAAATAAGATGCTTACACACTATCGAAAAAATCAACGAAAAATTGCGATGGGTCTCTTGAGTTTTCATGAAAATTTAAAAGATCAACAACATTTATTAAAAGAAATCGATACCTACGAAGCGGATGAACGGTATCAATTGTATTGTTACTATGATGAAAGTTCCGATAACGTGCAAGGTGTCATTGGTATCAGTCAGTTGGATAATAATGAGCTCATGTTGCATGATATTAGTTTAAATCCTTCTTATCGTGGGGAAGGGATCAGTATGCTGATGATGGAGGAACTACAAGCATTGCATCCTGATCAAAAAATTATCGGTACGCCAGCTACATCTGCCTTTTTAGCAAAATGGCAGGAACACAGGTGAGGATGAAATGGAAACAATTAGTTTGAAATTAGACGTTTTTGAAGGGCCGTTGGATTTATTGCTGCACTTGATTCAACAATTGGAGATCGATATTTATGACATTCCTATTGCCGATGTGACCGGACAATATTTGAATTTCATCCATGCGATGAAGACACTAGAGTTAGAAGTCGCAGGTGAATATTTAGTTATGGCCGCGACGTTGATGTCGATCAAAAGCCAAATGCTTTTACCCAAACCTGAACTAGAATTTGATTATGTAGATGATGAAGGAGAAGATCCTCGAGATGCATTGGTTCAACAGCTTTTAGAATATCGAAAATACAAATATGCTGCTTCTGTCTTGTCAGAAAAAGAACAGGAGCGAAGTTTGTTTTATACGAAAGCACCTATGGATCTTTCTGAGTATGAAGAAGAAATTCCCCCGTTGCCGAAAAATCAGTTAAATACAATCGATCTATTTTTGGCGCTTCACGATGTTTTGAAACGAAAACGTCAAGAAGAACCGGTGGAAACAACAATCGTCAATGAATCAATCACAGTAGATCAAAAAGTAACAGAGATCGATCAACGCTTAGCTGGCTTATCTGAAGATGAGGGATTGCCTTTAGAGTCACTTTTGGTGCGGTATACAAAAGATGAATTGATCACGACCTTTATGGCGTTATTAGAATTAATGAAAAAAGGTCGTGCACTGGCGGCTCAAACAGAGACCTATGCACCAATTTTGATTTACAAAGGAGTCGTTGTATGAATCAGTTCAGTCAAATTGAAGCAATGCTTTTTATCGTAGGTGAAGAAGGACTCGGGCTAGAAGAACTTGCTGTTACATTGGATCGGCCGATGCCAGAGATTTATCAAGATATCATTGAATTGAAAAAAAGATATGAAGAAAATGCCTCATCAGCGTTGACTATTCTAGAAGTAGGCAATCATTTTATTTTAAGTACTAAAAAAGAATTTGCCCCATTATTAAAAGAATTTGCTCGTTCTCCTTTAGCTAATCGTCTTAGTCAGGCTGCTTTAGAGACTCTTTCAATTATTGCTTATAAACAGCCAGTAACACGTTCTGAGATTGATGAGTTGCGAGGAGTCCAATCAAGTGGCGCTGTCCAGACATTAGTCGCTCGTCAATTGATTGAGGAAAAAGGTCGCGTAGAAGGACCGGGGCGCGCAATATTATATGGGACAAGTACTTATTTTATGGATTATTTTGGGTTGAAGGACATAAATGAATTACCCGATGTTCAAAAAATGGAAGAAGATCTAGCAGATGATGAAGAACCGTTTGATCTGTTCTATGATCGCTTTAAAGAAGAGGATGAACAATAATGGAGAGATTGCAAAAAGTTATCGCCCATGCCGGAATCGCATCACGTCGTAAATCAGAAGAGTATATCACTGGTGGACGAGTCAGAGTAAATGGCGAAGTTGTCAAAGAATTAGGAACAAAAGTTGGCAAGAAAGATCTTGTTGAAGTTGATGGTGTTCCGATTTATCAAGAAGAACCTGTCTATTATTTGTTTTATAAACCACGTGGAGTCATTTCTGCAGTAGCCGATGACAAAAAGCGTAAAGTTGTAACAGACTATTTTACACAAGTGCCAGAGCGAATCTATCCAGTTGGTCGTTTGGATTATGATACTTCAGGTATTTTATTGTTGACTAACGATGGTGATTTTTCACAACGTCTAGCCCATCCAAAACATCAAATTGATAAAGTATATGTAGCAAAAGTAAAAGGCTATGCAGAAAAGAGAATGCTGTTGCCATTGACCAAAGGGGTTCGGATCGAAGGAAAGAAAACAGCTCCAGCTCGGTTTGAGATTCTTTCAACTGATAGAAAAGCTGAAACGAGTATTGTTGAATTGACGATCCATGAAGGCCGCAATCATCAAGTTAAAAATATGCTGGCAGCTGTTGGCCTGCCAGTTCAGAAATTGAAACGAGAACGCTATGGTGATTTGACTCTACAAGGGCTGCGTCCTGGGGAATATCGTCGCTTGAACACAAAGGAAATTCACACGTTGTTGAATCAATCAAAATAGCTTGAATCATTTACTTGTTTTTTGAAAGTAAAATTGTTATAGTGTATTTACAGTAAAAAATAATTTAAGGTTCGTCTTCAGGGGCAGGGTGAAAATCCCGACCGGCGGTGATAGTCCGCGAACTGCGAAAGCAGCCGAATCGGTGTAATTCCGATACCGACAGTACAGTCTGGATAAAGAAGATAGGGCTTATTTGAGTAAGATTATATTCAAGTAACTCTATGCTTTTTTCTGAAGCATAGAGTTTTTTTGTGTAAAATCTCGCTTGAATAGTTCGATGAAGATGTTTCCAAAATGGAGGATTTCAGATGAAGAACTTAAGATTACAAAAAATGACAGCAGTAGCAGTGGCAGCAGCAATGGGATTGATTTTACAGTTTATCGCTTTTCCGATTGTTCCAATGTTTCCTTTTCTAAAATTGGACTTTAGTGATATCCCGGTATTGATCAATATGTTTATCTTTGGACCATTGACAGGTGTCGCAACTGCGTTTATTCGATCTTTACTACACTTAACAATGACTGGTTTTTCGGTTGATAATATGATCGGGGATTTTGCCAGTTTCTTTGCATCAACGTTATATACTCTGCCAATCTTTCTATTGTTTAGGAAGAAAAACACGTCAAAACGTGTGTTGGGATTAGGTTTAGGAATTTTAGCAATGACCCTCTTTATGAGTATCGCAAACTATTTTGTGATTACGCCTCTTTACTTGAAAGCATTTGGTCTGACAGCAGGACAAATGTTGGGCATGGGATTGGGTCGTTATATCTTGGTGGGGATTGTACCGTTTAATCTTCTTAAAGGGATGATCGTCAGTGTTGCTTTCTTAGTGTTACATGCTAAATTATTGCCTTGGTTATCGAAGAAGACAATGGTTTCTCATCACCACTCAATTAATTAACAAAAAATCTCAGACAATCTGTCTGAGATTTTTTTTGTCAAACTATGGTATTATGAGTTTTGATATAAGATAGCATGAGATGGGCAACGTTTAGCAGATTCAATAACTGCGCTTTGTTGATCTTTGGGGATGAATTCATGAGTTGCCTCTGGTTCACCTACAAAAAGAACGATCCCTTCATTAGTATAATCAAAAATTTCTGGCGCAATCGTCTGGCATAAGCCACAAGCGATACAACGTTCAGGAATGATTTCGCATTTCATTTTTTCACCTTCCACAGGAGCGTTTACTATGACTTTATTTATTTTAACGTTATTTCAGACCGGCTACAAGTTAAGAATATCGACCTTGTATCATTTATTGGTCGGCAAAAGAACGAGTTCAGTCTTACTGCATGGTTTTTTTTATGAAAATTTGGCTTACTTGGGCTCACTGCCTAATTTAACTGAAGCTCTTTTTCAAAAAGCCGTGAAAGAATTAGAAATCAGCCGACTGATTACAGTAGAAGAAGGCTTTGGTGTATTGACACAGCAAGGAAAACTTCGCTTAGCAGAAAATTATTTTGATTTAAGCGGATTAAATAATCTGCGTTATGGTCGAATGCGGGAAAACTCGTGGCAACTGCTTCTTTTTGCACTTCAAGTAGTCAGCCATCTTTCTTTTAAAGAAAAAAACTATGTACCAATCGAAAATCGACCATATTATTTACAACAGGTCAAAAAATGGTTGGCTCAGTCAGGCCCGGAATTAGCAGCAAGGATTCAAGCAGAATTAATTGAGAATTTACAGCAATTACCGTCAGATGTTGCTGATTTTTTAGCAAACCAATTTTCCGGTCATGAGTTTCAAGGCAAAACGGTCTTTCAATTACTACCGGAGAAATGGCAGAAAGAACCATGGAGCATTCTTTATTGGCAACGGGCAATCGATCTTTTTTTGGCCCAGAATCAAAAAGGAGAGTTAGCCAGACTGATTGCAGCATTGGATCAGCAAAATTTCAACCAAAGTATGTTGAAAACACGGGCTCTTTTTTTGTCAGGCAAAACTGTTGATGCCATTTTAAAAGAACGTCATTTGAAACAAGGGACCATTAATGATCACTTTATTGAATGGGCGCTGTTAGCTGAAGATTTTCCTTTTGATCGTTTTGAGAAACTCTCTTTTGAAAACTTGGATGAAAATCAAGTTATTCATGAACAATATCAAGAATACGAGGTGCCTTATTTGACTTTTCGTTTGTCACAAATTTATTACTTGAGGAAACGCCAATGGATTTAACACGTGTGTTAAAAGAAAAATTTCATTATGATCAATTTCGTCCAGGTCAGCAAGAAATCATCGAGACATTATTAACAGGAGAATCCGTTTTAGGCATGTTGCCAACAGGAACAGGAAAGTCATTGTGCTATCAACTTCCTGGGTATGTTTTAGAAGGGACCGTGATTATTATTTCTCCGCTGATCTCTTTGATGGAAGATCAAGTAGTACAATTACAGCGTATGGGAGAAAAACGGGCAGTAGCACTAAATAGTCTATTGTCATCATGGGAAAAACAATGGATTTTAAAAGAAGCGCATACGTATAAATTTATCTTCATGAGCCCAGAAATGTTCATCAGTCCCGCTGTGCAAGAAGCATTGAAAGTGATAAATATTGCTTTAGTCGTTGTCGATGAGGCTCATTGTATCTCGCAGTGGGGCATTGACTTTCGTCCTGAATATTTGAAAATAGCAGATGAGATCAAAGCTGCGGGAGCATCGTTGGTCTTGGCATTGACGGCCACGGCGACGCCTGAGGTACGAAAAGACATTCAGCAATTGTTATTCAAAAACAAACGAGGTCAAGAATTTGTTTATTCCGTTGATCGTCCGAATATCAGTTATTTTGTTTATCAAGAAAATAAGTTTGAAAAATTGCAAGAATTAATCGAGTCTTTGGCAGGATCTGGAATCATCTATTGTGCAACGAGAAAAACAGTGGAGGAGTTGTATCAAGCATTCAAAGGCCAGCAGGCAATCGCTTATTATCATGGCGGGCTCAATGGACAAGAACGTCGGATGCTGCAACAACAATTTTTAGCCGGTGATCTGCGAATCTTGATTGCCACAAATGCTTTTGGCATGGGGATCAATAAGGAAGATATTCGTTTTGTAATCCATTATGACCTACCAGATTCACCAGAAAATTATTTGCAAGAAGTTGGTCGGGCAGGTCGTGATGGTCAACCTAGTCAAGCAATTTTATTGTATGAAATGGGGGACGAACACATCCATCATTTTTTACAAGAGCAAACCAATCAATCAAAAAAATTATTTGAGATTAAACAAAAGATCAGCGATCTTGTTTTTGAAGACCCGCTGATTAAAAAATGGGAAGAATATTTTCCTAATGAGAGTGCTCGCTTGCTAGATTTATTAAGTCAACGTGGAGCAACCAAAAAAATCCAACTACAAAAGATGCTGGAGTACATCGTTACAAAAGAGTGCCGCCGTCAATTTTTAATTGAGTATTTTGCGGATACATTACCTGAAAAAAAACCAATTTGTTGCGACAATGATGGAGCAAGTTTGATAGTGAAAACAGTGAAACAAAAACAGCTTGATCAACGATTGCCATGGCAAAAAATTATTCAAAGAATTTTTAAAAATAGCAAGAAAGATTAAAAATCGACACCACATTTTTTAGAGCTATGGTATAATACATGGCGATAGCATTTAGGAGGTTAGAGAAATTGAGTAGAAAAGATCGCTATAACGATACGAAGAATGAACCGTGGGATCAACACATTTATGAATCTGATAGCGTAGAAGAAAATTATTCACGCAGCCAATCTCGTCGTAGTGGTGGTGGTAACAAAGGCGGCGGAAACACAAAATTCTTGACGATTCTAGTCGCGTTGTTGTTAGCTCTTATTTTGATTCCAGCTGGTGCGTTTTTCTGGATTACTCGTGGAAACGATAAGCCGGCAGCCTCTCCTGAGAGTACAACGCAAGTATCAAAAGTATCTTCAACAGAAAAATCTAGTACCAAAGAAAGCAGTACACAAGAAAGTACAGCTTCAACCGAGTCAGAAGCAGATCAACAAGCAGAGCAACAGGCTCAACAAGCGGCAGCAGAATCTCAAGCAGCTGCAGAGCAACAAGCTCAACAAGCAGCAGCGGCATCTCAAGCAGCCCAAGAACAAACAACACCAAGTTCAAGTTCACAAGCGGATGCTAATGCACAATACGGGACAGTCCAATCTGGTGAAGGCCCCAAACAAATCGCTGCACGTTATGGATTGAGTGTGGATGAATTTTTACAATTAAATGGAATGACTTTGGATAGTTTTTACTTTGATCCAGGTCAGCAAGTACGTGTTAAATAAGTTGAATACTTCGCCGTAATCGATCTCGATTACGGCTTATTTATTGAAAAGAGGCAGAAGATGAAAAATATTTCAATTGCGATCGATGGTCCAGCATCATCAGGAAAAAGTACAGTAGCAAAAATTTTGGCAAGTGACTTTCATTTTATTTACGTTGACACGGGTGCGATGTATCGCGCAGTGACTTTTTTATCAATCAAACATAACATCGCATTTTCAGATGAATCCGCATTGGCAAATTTAACCAAACGATACCCAATCACCTTTAAACCAGCTGGACAAGGGCAATTAGTGTTTGCAGATGGAGAAGAAATCACTCAAGCCATTCGTCAACCAGATGTAACAGCAGCTGTCTCAGAAGTTTCTGCTCACGGAAATGTCCGAAAAGAATTGGTAAAGGCTCAACGTCAATTGGCCGAAACAGGCGGGATTGTGATGGATGGACGAGACATCGGAACGACCGTATTGCCACAAGCAGAAGTCAAAATTTTTCTAGTAGCCAGCGTGGAAGAACGGGCACAGCGTCGTTATAAAGAAAATCAAGAAAAAGGGATCGAAATGGATTTTGAAGCAATCAAAGAAGCCATTGCTAAACGAGACTATTTAGATTCACATCGAGAGGTATCACCCCTTGTTCAAGCAGCAGATGCCGTATTAGTTGATACAACTGGTATGTCAATCGAACAAGTAGTAACAAAGATCAAAGAGATCATAACGGCAAAAGGGTTTTAAATTTTAGCTAATTCCAATAAATAAAGCGAATTTCTTTCAAATTTTTAGAAAAAAAGAAGAAATCGCTTTATTTTTCATGTGGATTCATCTAAAATAGAAGATGTAGTGTATTTTACGTAGAATTGTTGGTAAGGAGGACAAACGGCATGACAGATTTAGAACAAAATTCGATGGACAATGAGAATGTTTCGATGAAAGCAGCAATGGAAAGTGTGCATGAAGTTCAAGTTGGCGATATTGTTAAAGGTGAGGTACTCGCCTTAGAAGATAAACAAGTTATCGTTGGTATTGAAGGTGCAGGAGTAGAAGGTGTAGTCCCTGCAAAAGAACTTTCAACATTACCTGTTGAAGATATCAATGAAGAAGTCAAGGTTGGCGATATTCTTGATTTAGTCGTTATCTCTTCTATCGGAAAAGACAAAGAAAATGGTAGTTATCTCCTTTCTAAGCGTCGCTTAGATGCAAAAAAAGTTTGGGAAGACATCGAAAAAGAATTCCAAGCTGGAAATATTATTGAAGCACCGGTAACTAGCAGCGTCAAAGGCGGTTTAGTTGTTGATGTAGGTGTACGTGGTTTTGTTCCAGCATCGATGATTGACGATCATTTTGTGGATGATTTTTCAGCTTATACTGGAAAAACATTGAAATTCAAAATTGTTGAAATCGAACCATCTGAAAATCGCTTGATCCTATCGCATAAAGCGGTCGTTGAAGCTGAGAAATCAGAAAAGAAAAAAGAAATCTTAGCTGATCTATATGAAGGTCAAGTTATTAAAGGCCAAGTTGCTCGTTTGACTGACTTTGGTGCCTTTGTTGATCTTGGCGGGATTGATGGCTTGGTTCACGTGTCAGAGATTTCTCACAGCCATGTAGCAAAACCAGCTGACGTATTAAGTGTTGGCGATGAAGTAGAAGTTCAAGTTCTTTCTGTTGATCCAGAAAAAGAACGGATCTCATTATCAATCAAAGCAAATCTGCCTGGTCCTTGGACAGATATTGAAGAAAAAGCTGCTCCAGGTTCTGTTTTAGAAGGAACAGTGAAACGTTTGACGAGTTTTGGTGCTTTTGTTGAGATTTTCCCAGGAGTAGAAGGCTTAGTCCATATTTCTCAAATTTCTCATAAACACATTGCGACACCGCATGAAGTTTTACACGAAGGTGACCAAGTACAAGTAAAAGTTTTAGAAGTACATCCTGAAGATCATCGTGTTGCTCTTTCAATTAAAGCTTTAGAAGAAAAACCAGAAGAAGCAAAAGCAGAACCTGTTGAAGAAGAATCTTATGAGTTGCCAGAAGAAAATACTGGATTTACTATGGGAGACATTTTAGGAGACGCTTTGAAAGACGATTCAGAGAATCAAGAATAGTTTTTATTGAGCACACCAGGTTGTTGGTGTGTTCTTTTTATTAATTTAATAAATGAAAAGTGCTCCTTCTCTTGCAAGAAGGAGCTTTCTTAGTTAAACTAAAGAGAATTTGAAAAAGAGTATGCTGACTGAAGCTGGCTAATTCATTTATAATGAGAAGAAAAAGTCATCTGAATGAGTAAATGTGTTTAGTCAGATAACGGGAATACACTAAGAAAATCAAATTTATTCTTTCTGTTTAGAAAAATAAATATATTAATATTAATTAATAGGAACGAGGTAAGTTATGTCAAATCCTACAATTGCAATCGTTGGCCGCCCAAACGTAGGCAAGTCAACATTGTTTAATCGGATCGCCGGTGAACGGATTTCAATCGTTGAAGATACACCCGGCGTTACTCGCGACCGAATCTATGCTAAAGGTGAATGGTTAGATCATGAGTTTTCAATCATCGATACTGGTGGAATCGATATTGGCGATGAACCATTCATGGAACAAATCAAGCAACAAGCACAAATCGCTATTGATGAAGCAGATGTCATCTTACTTGTCGCAAGTGGCAAAGAGGGTGTCACTGATGCAGATGAAGCGGTCGCAAAAATTTTATATCGTAGTAAAAAGCCCGTCATCTTGATGGTAAATAAAGTAGACAATCCTGAAATGCGTAATGATATTTATGAATTTTATTCTCTAGGATTGGGCGAACCTTATCCTGTCTCAGGAAGTCACGGACTTGGTTTAGGCGATGTGTTAGATGAAGCGGTGAAACACTTTCCTATCGATAATGAAGACGAAGAAGACGAATCTATCAAATTCAGTTTGATCGGTCGACCAAATGTTGGGAAATCTTCTTTGATTAATGCAATTTTAGGCGAAGATCGTGTGATTGTTTCAGATATCGAAGGAACTACGCGTGATGCTGTCGATACAAGTTTCGTTGGGGAAAATGGCCAAGAATTTACGATGATTGATACGGCTGGAATGCGAAAACGTGGGAAAGTATATGAAAATACGGAAAAATACTCTGTTATGCGTGCAATGCGGGCTATCGACCGTTCAGATGTCGTTTTAGTCGTTTTAAATGGAGAAGAAGGAATTCGTGAACAAGACAAGCGGATTGCAGGCTATGCACATGAGGCAGGTCGTGGTGTCATCATCGTTGTAAATAAATGGGATCTAGTAAAAAAAGATACTCATACTATGAAAAAATTTGAACAAGAGATTCGTGAAGAATTTGCATATCTAGACTATGCACCGATTGTTTTTGTTTCAGCAATGACGAAACAACGATTAAACAAAATCCCGACAATGATCGAAGAAGTCAGCATGAATCAAAATCTACGTATCCCATCTTCTGTCTTAAATGATATTATTATGGATGCTGTAGCAATCAATCCGACGCCAACAGATAAAGGCAAGCGCTTGAAGATCTTCTATGCGACACAAGTTGCAGTGAAGCCGCCGACTTTTGTAGTGTTCGTCAATGAAGAAGAGCTGATGCATTTTTCATACGCCCGCTTTTTAGAAAATCAAATTCGAAAGGCTTTTGAATTTGAAGGAACGCCGATAAAAATAATTCCTCGAAGAAGAAAATAGGATATTTTATCATACTTTTATTTTAGTGACAACAGATTTCTCTGAATGATCAAACAAGCATGAATTTTGTGTCATTAATCGCTAAAAACCTTGCTAACATAAGGTTCTTATGCTATCGTTATAACAGAATATTGACCAAATCAATATTTATTTACTGGTAGCTGGACCACTCAGTTATCGGTTGATGTTTAGACTTCAATACTCATTTCTCAGGAGGTGAATTCATTCATGGCAAACAAAGCAGAATTAATCGAAAAAGTTGCAGCAGCTACTGACTTAACTAAGAAAGACGCTACCGCTGCTGTCGATGCTGTATTTTCATCTATCCAAGAAGCATTAGCTGAAGGTGAGAAAGTTCAGTTGATCGGCTTCGGTAACTTTGAAGTTCGTGAACGTGCGGCCCGCAAAGGACGTAACCCACAAACTGGTGAAGAAATCGAAATCCCAGCAAGCAAAGTACCTGCATTCAAACCAGGGAAAGCGCTAAAAGATGCAGTGAAATAAAAAAACTGCTGAAACCGTTGTAGCTTATAGGCTGCAACGGTTTTTTTGTCTACCATCACTTTTTGAATAAATATTTTGTTATTTTATTTGATTGATCAGCTAATGATTTACGTCAGGTCTTTCATAGGATAAAATAAATTAAAAGACTTACTGAAAAAAGAAAAGAAGGTGTGACGATGTCAAAAGAGAAATTATTTTATGTGGAAAAAAATGATTCTTGGCATTCATATGAATTTCTTGCCCAAAGACAAAAGGATCCGAAGTGGCGACAAGCTTTTTTAGAAGCACAAGAATTATTAGAGCAGCAAGATAAACAAAGAAAACGACGCAATTTTATTTTATTAATAGTCGCGGTACCAGTAATTTTGATTGCGGTCTTAGTAGGATTGTATTTTTATGGTTCATCTGATGAGGAAATGATTCCAAAACGTCAAATTAGTCTAAACGATTCGACTGTTGCCTCAACTGAAACCGCTGAAACGACAGAAATAACAGAGACAACAAGTATCGGTCAAGTATTAACGACACCTTGGGGTGAACAGGTCACTGTATTGCGGGTTTTATCTAATGGTGAACGGGTTATTAGAGAAGGTGCTTCACAATCTGATTTAAATAATGACGGACTTTTGACTTTTGAAGAACTTTCTCAAGTAGAAGAAACAGCAAATCAGAACAATCAGCAATACGAACAAGCGAATAATCAACCGATGCAGCCAACACAATCTCAGCAAACGCCACAACAGGGACAAAATGAACCAAATCAACAAAATGTCCAACCAAGTCAAACCAATGAACAGGGAACTGTAGAAGAAACACCGAGTCAAAGTCAGCCTAACACACCATAAAAATTTCTTTTTGATTTTTTAGAATTGAAGCATCGAAAGTTGCCTCTTGTACATTTGTTGCAGGAGGTTTTTTTGTAGTATAAAATAAAGAAAACAAGGTGGTGAGCAAGATGGAGGTCACGTATCAGAACAATCAAGCTAGGACACAGATTATTTATGGGGAAACAGTCGCATCAATGTTGCGCAAAAAAAATTTAGAGAACAAACAGATTCTTTTTTGTGGCAATCAACGTTATTATGATCTGTATGCGGAAAAACTCCGTCAATTTGTTCCAAAAACAAGTTCTCATGACTGGTTCATTATACCTAATAATCGTTACTGTAATACGATGGTCAACTTTCAAGAACTAATCTATTTTCTTGATCGTTTCAGCCGGCAAAAAGAGACACTTTTTTTGGGAATCGGTAATGAGGGTGTGATTGAACTTTTAGGTTTTGTTTACCACGTAACGACTTTTCAAGCAGAATTGTGTTTTTTACCTGTATCATTACGTTCTTTTGCGCAAAGTCTGTCTTTTGTTGATCAGATTGTTTCTGATAAAAACTTGATGACAGTGATGGAAATTAAAGAAGCGCCCCAGAGTATCTTATTTGATCATACGTTGGCAGATCAACAGACGACAGGAAAGATGGTCGATCTTTTGACTTTGATTCGTTGTGGTGTCGTGAGTGATTATTCTTTTCTAAAAAGTTTGTATCGAAATTTTCCTACACGTGAAGCACTCTTACAGCATTCTTTCTCTGCTTTTAGTCAGACTTTGATTGACTATTATCAATCAGATAGTGAACAATTACGGGAATTTGGCAAAGTCTTTGAGAAAGCTTTTTTTCAGACAGAAAAAGGATCGCTACTTTCAAATAGTATGAAGACGATGTTCGGTTTGTTGTTTGAATTAGGATGGAATGTTACTACAAGCAATCTTCATTTCAATTTTAAAAATTTTATGATATGGTTGGTGCGATTAGGTTTTCCAATCGTTGTTCCAAAAGGGATCTCACTGTCAGATTATGGTCAGCAAGTGATCGCTTTGGCACGTGAAGAACCACTTTTAGGATTGGAACAAATCGGAAGAATCGGTACCAAGAAAATACCGACTCAAAAAGAATTGCTTCGAACTTTTGAAGCGTATCAAAAAATCGTAACAGAGATCAGGGGAGAATAGATGGCAAGTTATAGTGAAAAAATGCTCACAGCATTAAAAGAGGAAGATCTAACAAAAGCAAATCAATTGTTTGAAGAGGCGTTAAAAAAAGACGAACCTGAAATCCTCGCAAGTTTTGCCGAAGAATTACAAGGATTGGGTTTTTTAGAGGAAGCTAAGCAAGTATTGGAAAAACTTTCAGCAGATTTTCCAACAGAAGATGTTTTTTATCTGCCATTGGCTGAAATCGCCATTGAAAATGATGATATTGATGGTGCCTTTGATTATTTAGAAAAGATTGCTCCCGAAAGTGAGAATTATTTAGAAAGTTTATTAGTAACTGCTGATTTGTACCAAGTATTAGGCATTCCTGAAGTCAGTGAAGCAAAATTATTACAGGCTAAAACAATCGCACCTGAAGAACCATTGATTACCTTTGCATTGGCAGAGTTACATTTTTCTGCTAATCAATTAGGTGAGGCAATCAATGAGTATGGTCAACTTCAGAAACAAGGAATCCAAGAGTTAGCAAATATCTCAATTGATGAACGGATTGGTTCAGCTTACAGTATGATGGGCGGACTTGAAGAAGCCATTCCTTTTTTAGAACGAGCATTAGAAACAGAACGTACTTCTGATCGATTGTTCCAATTAGGTTTTACTTATTATCAGTTAAAAGACTATCAAAAAGCGATTAATTATTTACAAGAATTAATCACACTTGATCCGCAATATCAAAGCGGGTATTACTACCTTGCCGACAGTTTGAAAGAAGAAGAATTGTTAGAAGAAGCATTGCTAGCAGCAGAAGAGGGAATTAAAGAAAATCCGTATCAAGTAGAATTGTTGCATCTGGCTTCTGAAATCGCCTATCGTCTGCGAGACAGCAAAAAAGCGGAAGAATTATTATTACAGGCATTGGAAAGCGGCGAAAAAACAGATGAGACGCTATTGACGCTAAGCAACCTTTATTTGAATGAAGCTCAGCCTGATAAAGCAGTTGAAATGATCAATCAAATGGATGAAACAGACAATCCTTACGCTGAATGGAATTTAGCACAAGCCTATAATGAATTAGAGGATTTCGATGTTGCGCGGACCCATTATCAACAAGCCTATGAAGAGTTGGCACACGAACCAGATTTCTTGAAAGCCTATGGGATTTTCTTGCGTGAAGATGGACAAATAGCTGCAGCTAAAACTGTTCTGACCAATTATTTACAATTAGAACCTGGAGATTTAGAGGTGCAATCATTACTAGAAGAGTAGAGAGGTGAAGAAAATGATCGATGTAGGTGAGAAACGAGAATTTCTTGTCTGGTTAATCAATAATGTGAGTTTTCAACGGCGAGAAGTGATTTGGATTTTAAATTATTTAATCAATCATGAGGCGATCCTTCGAAATGTCCATATCGTAGAACAAGCTTTGAAGACAGAACGAGGCTTGGCATTACGGGATATCTCACAAAAAGAAGAACCAATGATGTTTTCAATCGAAGGACATCAATTTACGAACAGTGATCAAATTTTTCATGAGATCCGTCTGCATTGGCAACAGCCACTGTATTTGGAATGTAATTTCCCAAATTCTTGGCAAAATCCTCAGTATTTATCGGTACTTGAGGACAATCCAGCCTTGTCATGGAATGACAATGTCAGTGAAGAAATCGTCTCAGAAGTCGAAAATTTTTTGAAATCTCAAGAACAAGAGGCACAAGTTGAACTATTGAAAAAACAGATAGACTTAGCACTAGAAGCCGGTGACAAGGAAGCATTTTTAGAGTTATCAGATGAATTGAATCGCTTGAAATTAACAGTTCAAAAATAAAACATGACCTCAACACGTTTTTACCTGTGTTGAGGTCATGTTTTTTAAGTGCTTCTTTTTAGCGTGAATCTCCGACGTTGTGGCTTTAAATAAGTAAAGCCTTCGCCTTCAACATCGTGAACATTGCTGATTAAGATGAAGGCTTTTTCATCAACTGTATGCACGAGTTTTTTAACTTCATTGATCTCTTGTTGAGAGACTACGATATAGACAATCCGTTTTACTTCTGAAGAAAAACCGCCTTCTCCATGGAGATAAGTCACACCGCGTTCCAAATGACTCATCAATAATTCTGCAATCACATTGCTCTCGTTGGAAATAATCATAACACCTTTTGCTGCGTAGCCGCCTGAAGAAAGCATATCTACAACTTTACTGAAAACAAAAGATACGATTAAGGTGTACATCATTCGTTTCAAATCTAAATACGTCAAAGAACATAATAAAACGATGATATCAAAAACCAATAATGATTTTCCCATTGTAAAACCAAATTTTTGTTCAAGGATTCGCGCAATAACATCCGCTCCACCGGTCGTTCCACCATTTCGATAAACCAAACCACTACCAAATCCTGCAAATAATCCTGCTAAGATAGACACGATAAATAAATCATGATCCAAGTTAATTTGTAATGGAATCCTTTGCCAAATCCATAGAAAGACAGATAAGCAAACGGTTCCTAAAATCGTATAATAAAAAGACCGTTTGCCTAGGATTTTCCCACCAATTAAAATCAAGGGAATATTAATCAGCAAGGTCGTATACGCTGGATCGATGCCTAATAAGGCTCGAATAATCAAAGTGATACCAGTAACGCCGCCTTCTGCCAGATCGTTTGCGATGTTTAAATAAACTAACCCAAAGGCATAAATCGCTGTACCGATTACAATAAACAAAATTTCTTTAACCCGCATAGTCATAGTTGTTTCCATATGACACCTCCTAAATAAATTGAATAGATGTTTCGATGAGAACTAACCGATAATCATTAAGCAAAAAAATGAGGGCCAGCAACAAAAAACTACGGCAGATTTTATGTTAAAGTCAAAAATAAAGCCCGTAAACAAGTACTTAGTGATCGGTTTTCTCGAAATTGGTCCTCAACCAACATAGCATGAAATTCAGATAGTTACAACAACATGATAGGAAACAAATCTGTTTTTTGATAAGATAGATTTGAGGTGGTTTAATGAATGAAAAGACAATGAGAATCATGCAACAAGAAGTTGATGATTATATCCAACAATTTAAAACAGGTTATTTTTCCCCACTAGGACAAATGGCTCGTTTAACCGAAGAAGTTGGCGAGTTGGCTCGAGAAGTCAATCATCATTACGGGGAAAAATTGAAGAAACCATCAGAAAAACCAAAGACGGTGGAAGAAGAGTTAGGCGATGTCTTAGTTGTGACACTTATTATGGCAAACTCTCTTGGCATCGATTTGACGGAAGTTTTTAATCGAAATATGGAGAAATTCAATCGCCGTGATCGTTTTCGTTTTGAACGAAAAGACGGCTTGACAGAAGGTGAGAATGAATGAAATTAGATGCTTTTCCTTTAGAATTTCAAGGAGCAATGCCGATTTTACGAAAATTACAGAGTAAGAACTATGAGGCCTACTATGTGGGAGGCAGTGTACGCGACATTTTATTAAATAAACCCATCCATGATGTGGATATTGCAACAAGTGCCTTTCCGGCTGAAGTAAAAGAATTGTTTCATCGTACGATTGATGTAGGAATCGATCATGGGACTGTAATGGTAATCACCAAAGAGGCAACCTATGAAGTGACCACATTTCGTACAGAATCTACCTATCAAGATTATCGACGACCGGATCATGTGGAATTTGTTCGCTCATTAAAAGAAGATTTGAAGCGACGTGACTTTACCATCAATGCATTGGCTGTGGGGATTGATGGAACAGTGATTGATCTTTTTGACGGGTTAGCGGATTTACGCAATAAAGTCTTGCGAGCAGTTGGCGATCCATATGAACGTTTCCATGAGGATGCATTACGGATGATGCGTGCATTGCGCTTTGTTAGCCAATTAGGCTTCACCTTAGAACCAGATACATTTGAAGCGATTCAAGAATATCATTCGTTACTAGCGAAAATTTCTGTCGAACGGATCAATGTAGAATTTGTCAAATTGATGATGGGTTCTTCTCGAGAAGCTGGCTTGCATTCACTTGTAGAATCAGAGTGTTACATTTATTGTCCAGGATTACGTGAATATGGCGAAGCTTTATTAAATTTTGCAGAACTTCGTGGGCCTGCAATTCCGACAGAGCGGCAAGCTTGGACATTGTTAATGATGATGCTTGATTTAAACAGCGCAGATATTCGTCATTTCATGAAAGAATGGAAATGTTCGAACCAACTGATTCGAGAAGTTACTCAGATGGTTCCTGCTTTACAGCTTCGTTTGAAACAAGGATGGGACAGCTGGACATTGTACCAATTGGGACGAGAATTAGCACTTTCTGTAGAATATCTTTTATATTATTTTGAACAAGAACCCAATCTAGAAAAAGTCCGTCTATTGTATCAATTTTTGCCAATCTATTCATTAAAAGACCTTGCTGTAAAAGGCAATGAAGTGATGGAACATTTTGATTATCCTCGGGGACCTTGGATCAGTACGACATTGAATGCTTTAGAACGAGCAGTAGTAGCTGGTGAATTGGCTAATCATAAAGAGGAATTGTTCCGTTTTGCTGAAGACTTTTTAAAAAAGGAGCAACCATGAAAAAATTGAGAAAAGAATATCGAGTACAACAGGAGCAAACAGCGCTCGCAATGGGCTCAGGTGACTTAGAAGTGCTAGCGACTCCTGCATTAGTTGCGATGATGGAAAACTGTGCAAAAAGTCTTTTAGTTTCTGAACTTTCTGTTGCACAAACAAGCGTTGGTGTTAAAATGAATATAAATCATTTAGCGCCAACAGCTGTGGGTGCAGTAGTAGCTGTTGAAGCAGAGTTGCTTGAAGTAAAGAGAACCAGCTATTCTTTTTCCATTCAGGCCTTTGTCGGTGAGCAAATGATTGGTAATGGAACACATCAAAGAGTAATCGTTGAAACAGCGGCATTTTTAGAAAAAATGACAGAAAAGCACAACATGTGACCGTTTACTCGAGGTGTGCTAAACTTATTTTTAGATTAGTAGTGAGGAGAATGCAAAATGGCAAGAGAAATGACAGCGCTAAAATTATATTTTAGAAATGGCGAAACATGGACGATTGATCGTCGATACATTGGTGATTTGTGGATCAAACAAATTACGACTAGTTTTGGAAGAATCCATGGAAGCGAATTCGTAGAAATTCATCCATGTGCAGGCTTCAAGATTGAAATTTATCAAGAAGGCGATCATGTCCAAACAGCAGATATTAACTTAGGCGGTTTAGAAATGGGTATGTTTGAACGAGCACGTAAGTTTGAAGATATTGAACGGATGGAAATCATTTATCGCTCTGGTCATCCTGATTCTGTGTATTTCCCTTATAAAGATAAAGATAATGAAGGTTTGGACAATGTTTACCAATCAACAAAAGTCTCTGAAAAAACAAAAAGTTTGTATATTGTAATCGACCCAACTAAAACAGTTGACGAAGTTTATGGCGATCAATTTTAAGACTAACTAGACAAGTGACCGATTCGGCTGCTTGTCTTTTTTATGGAGTCTGTGTGGGTTGAATGAAGAACTGAACAAGTGTGATGAGGAAGATAAAAAATTAGTCGTAAAGGAAAAATTTCTTTTACGGCTTTTTTTTGTTACAATGACAAAGAGAAATTTGAGGATGGTTCGAGATGAAAGAATTGAAAGTAACAGAGTTGTATAAAACATTCGGTGATAAAACATTATTTGATCGTATTTCTTTTTTGATTCATGAAAAGGATCGAATTGGTCTGATTGGAGTCAACGGAACAGGGAAATCTAGCTTATTGTCAATCTTAGCAGGAAAAGACAGTGGTGACGGTGACATTTCTGCGATAGAAAAAGCTAGTGACTATCGTATTGGTTATTTGGCACAAGAACAAAATTTTGCTGAGGGAACCCTAGTTTTAGATGCCGTGTTCCAAGGAAACAATCCGTTAATGCAGACAGTTCGCAACTATGAAAAAGCATTGTTGGAATTATCAAATGAAAACAATGGAGAGAATCAACAGAGATTTACGTTGGCAGAAGAAGCGATGAATAAGCAAGAAGCTTGGACTGCAGATAGTGAAGCAAAAGCAATCTTAAATAAGTTAGGGATTACGACATTAGACAAAACAATTGGTGAGCTTTCCGGTGGACAGGTCAAACGAGTAGCATTGGCTCAAGTATTGATCGACGCGCCGGATCTCTTATTGCTAGATGAGCCAACAAACCACTTAGATTATGATGCGATTCAATGGTTAGAAAATTATTTGAAAAATTATTCGGGATCACTTTTGATGGTCACCCATGATCGTTACTTCTTAGATCGAGTGACCAATCGGATTTTTGAACTTTCTTTTGGAAATTTGTATGAATACCAAGGAAATTATGAAGTGTATCTAGTAGAAAAAGCTGAAAGAGATCGAATCGCTTCTGAACAAGAAGGAAAACGGAAACAATTATACAAGCAAGAACTTGCTTGGATGCGAGCTGGTGCAAAGGCCCGGACCACAAAACAACAAGCTCGGATCAATCGCTTTGAAGATTTAAAGGAAAATCTCCATCAAGTCAAGACCGATGAGCAGCTTGAAGTGACTATCGCAACGACTCGTCTAGGAAAAAAAGTTTTGGAACTAAAACAGGCCTCTTATACAGTGGGCGACAAAGTAATCTTAGACCACTTTGATTTGTTGGTACAAACCAAAGAACGTTTAGGAATCACTGGTAAAAATGGTGCAGGAAAATCAACCTTGCTGAATATTTTAGCTAGTCGTTTACCATTAGACAGTGGCATAATCGAAATCGGTGAAACCGTTCGTTTGGCGTATTACACGCAACAAAATGAAACATTAGATCCTAACAAACGGATGATTGCCTATTTGCAAGAGGCTGCTGAAGAAGTAAAACAACAAGATGGGTCACAAATTAGTGTGGCAGAAATACTAGAACGTTTTTTGTTCCCTCGTTTTATGCACGGAACATTGATCGGTAAATTATCTGGTGGAGAAAAAAGAAGACTGTATTTATTGAAACTATTGATCCAACAGCCAAATGTTTTGTTATTAGACGAACCGACGAACGATCTAGATATCGCCACATTAACGGTTTTAGAAGACTATCTGCAAGAGTTTTCGGGAGCTGTAATTACAGTTTCTCATGATCGCTATTTCTTAGATAAAGTAGCCGAGAAATTATTGATTTTTGAAGGTAATGGTGTAATCACCTCTTATTTTGGTTCAATCATTGACTACTTAGAACAGCAAACGCCTGTAAAAGAAGAAAAAATTGTAAAAGTAAAACCACAGGCAAAAGAACGAAAGAAAAAACTTTCTTACAAAGAACAAAAAGAGTGGGAAACGATTGAAGATGACATCGCACTATTGGAAAGTACGATCGATGAGCTGACAGAAGCCATGAATCATCAAGGGGATGATTTTACAAAATTACAAGATTTACAAAAAGAAATCGATCAGACAGAACAGGCGTTGGAAGAAAAAATGACGCGTTGGGAATATTTGAGTGAAATTATGGAAGATCAATAATTCTGTATGAAAAGAAGGATATTATAAGGAGGCGCTGTATGCTTATTGCGATTTGGGCACAAGATGAAAATGGATTGATTGGTAAAAATAACCATCTGCCTTGGCATTTACCTAATGATTTGCAGTTTTTTAAAGAAAAAACAAGCAACCACACATTAGTGATGGGCAGAAAAACATTTGAAGGGATGGGTGGACGCCCATTGCCGAATCGTCAAACAATCGTATTGACCCGAGACAAAGATTACCAAGCAAAAAATGTTTTGGTGATGCATACAGTAGAAGATGTACTTGCATATGATCAAGCAAATGAAGGTGAGACATTCATTGCTGGCGGTTCGGCAATCTATACTGAATTCTTGCCTTATTGTGAAAAAATCTATCGAACATTTATTGCAGATAGTTTTGAAGGGGATGCTTATTTTCCCGCGTTAGCTTGGGATGAATGGCAGTTAATCGCACGTGAAGCGGGGAAAAAGGATGAAAAGAATCCTTATCCTTATTATTTTGAGACCTACACAAGAATCGATGCTTAACGGCGTCGTTTTTTCAAGATTTATAAAGAAGTAGTCTCAACAATGATTTATTTCATCAGGTTTGATATACTAAAACTAATTTGATACTAGGTATGGAAAGAAGGATCGGAATGCCAAATGTTAAAATTGTAACGGACTCTTCTTGTACAATTGAGAAATCTGTGCGAGATGAATTAAATATTACTGTTATCCCATTATCAGTGATGATTGATGATGTCGTTTATCCTGACGATGATGAGTTGACAGGGGAACGATTTATGGAGATGATGGCACAAGCCAAAAACTTACCAAAAACGAGTCAGCCGCCGATCGGTTATTTTGCGGAACTTTATGACGAGTTAGGAAAAGATGGTAGTCCAATTGTATCGATTCACATGTCTCATACATTAAGTGGTACGGCAGAAGCAGCAAGACAAGCAACGTTTTTAAGCAGCAGTGATGTAACAGTCATTGATTGTGGTTTTATCGACCAATCGCAAGCTTTTCAAGTGATTGAAGCCGCAAAATTGGCTCAAGCAGGAGCCTCGCTTGAAGATGTTTTAGCAGTAATCGAAAAAGTAAAAGATCACAGTAAACTATTTATCGGTATTTCTTCTTTAGACAATATCGCAAAAGGTGGACGAATCAGTCGAGTTGCAGGAGTGATCTCTAGTGTATTGAATATGCGTGTGGTAATGGAGCTTGAAAATGGTGAGTTATTACCAATCGCAAAAGGGCGCGGAAAAAAAACATTTAGTAAATGGTTTGCTGCGTTTAAAGATGAATTGAACAAGGTCAACGTAAAACAGATCGGTATCTCTTATGCCGGAAAACTGGATTTTATCGACGAGGCCAAACAAGCATTACAGGAAATGTTTCCAGATATGCATATTCCCGTACTGCATACGAATCCAATCGTAGCGACTCATACGGGACCTGGTGCTTTTGCGATCATGTACTATACAGATTAGTTGAACTTGCCTCTAGCGATAGAGGCGTTTTTTTATAAAAGGAGTAAATAGCTGAATGAAACGATTTTCAACAATATTAATCCCACTAGCAGTTGCGGTCGCCACATTGCTGGTTCTTTTTCTCACAATCCCTAAAGCTGATTCTCGCATCAAGGTCGTTTCTGACGAAGGACAAAACTATAAAGAATCTGTCCATTTTGTGGCAGTGGGAGATTCGTTGACTGAAGGTGTCGGAGATGAAACACAGCGTGGTGGGTATGTGCCCTTAGTGGCTGATGCGTTGCAACAAAAGTATGAACTTGCTTCTGTTGAAAAAGACAATTATGGTGTTTCAGGTGAACGTAGTGATCAGATTTTGAAACGAGTGAAAAAAGATTCTGATGTGCAAAATAGTTTGAAAAGTTCGGATCTTATTACGATAACGGTTGGCGGAAATGATCTGTTTCAAGCTTTTCAAAAGAATTTGAACGCCAAAAAAGCAAATCAATTCAACCGCTCAATCAGAAAATACGGGGAACATGTCAGTGATCTTTTAACTGAAATTCGAAAACTGAATCCCCAAGCACCTATTTATGTAGTGGGTATCTATAATCCATATTACTTGAATTTTCCAGATATCAAAGCGATGCAGACAGTAGTAGATAATTGGAACGATGAGACCCAGCGTTTGACGACAGAAACAACCAATTGTTTTTTTGTCCCAGTCAACGATTTATTGTATAAAGGAATTGCCACAAAAGATAGTCAACAAACGAGTGAAAGTTCTAGTTCTGAAGTCAAAAACAACGTATTGTATGATAAAGACAATTTCCATCCGAATAATTTAGGCTATCAATTAATGGCAAATGCGATTCAAGAAAAAATAATAGATACAAAAGAGTTATGGTTAATGAAGGAGAGCAAGTGATGAAAGAAATAACGAAAAAAATCAATGGTTGGAAAATTGCTTTTCTTGTTTTGATCGGTATTCTCTTAGGCAGTGTATTATTTGCAACGGTACGGATTTTTACAGTTCGTGAAACGAATCTGCCGCCAAGTAGTGAAACGACTGTTCCTAAAGGATCACCTGTTTTAACGATGAATACGAATAAGAAAAAATTGAATACAGTGATGGCATACTTTTTAAATGACTTACAAAAAGATTCGACTGTAAAATACGAATTCTATCTGGAAAACCAAGCCATGCTAAAAGGCGAGTTCAAAATTTTAGGAGCGAAAGTAGAATTTTATCTTTACTTTGATCCATATGTTATGGATAATGGCAATGTCCAGTTAAAAGCTCGTGATTTGTCGATTGGTACATTGAATTTACCGGTAAGCCAAGTGATGGCGACAGTCAAGCGCAGTTACACTTTCCCAAAATGGGTGGCAATTGATCCTAAAGATCAGACCATTGTGTTGAAATTAAATAAATTTAAGTTAAATAATGGCATGTTTATCAAAGCAAACCATATCGATCTAGTTGGGGATGATATTCAGTTTGGTTTGTATTTGCCAAAAGAAAAAACCAATAAGTGATCCATAAGATCCCTAACAATTATCGAGGTGGAACCAATGCGAAGAAGTTTTTATCACTATATCTTGACTCAACGCGGTCATGATTTTCATGATCCTGTCGAAGCATTTGCAGGAGCAGTAGCCAAAGATATCACATTTCCCAAGCAATCAGAGGATTATCATGAAATTACGGATTACTTAGAGTTAAGTGTCGATTATTTAGACTCGATGGATCTTTTTGACCAAGTTTGGGAGAAATATTTAGAAAATAATAAATAATTATCAAGGAAAAGCGATGGAAAGCTTTTCCTTTTTTTTCTGTCGTGCTATCATGAAAAAAAGGGTGAAAGGAAAATGTGCCTTGCAGAAAAAAACATTACCAGTATCGCTTTTTTTACTAGCGATCATATTTACTATCGTGGTTACTGCGGTAGTGACTCATTTTATTGAACAGAAACAAACAATGGATAGCGAATCTGTTGTTAAAATTACACGAAATGATTTAGATGATGTCCAAGATCTCTACGATCTAATCAGTACCAATTATGTGGACAAAGTCGATAAGGAACAGTTGATTCAAGGAGCATTAAAAGGCATGACAGAATCCTTGCAAGATCCGGAATCTACGTTTTTAACAGCAAAAGAGACCAAAGAATTAAATGCTGAATTGGCTGGGAGTTTCGAAGGAATCGGAGCCAGTTTGCAACTTGAAAATCGTTTGCCAGTAATCGACCGGGTACCTGTAAAAAATTCTCCTGCTGAGAATGCTAAGTTGAAGGCGAAGGATATTATTTTGGAAGTCGATGGTCAAAAGACAAAGGACAAATCGTTGGATCAAGTATCAAGTATGATTCGCGGAAAAAAAGGCACACAAGTCAAATTATTGATCCAACGCGGCAGTGAAAAGTTTGAAGTCTCTCTGGAACGAGACATCATCCCTGAAGACACAGTCAAAGGTGCCCTCGATTCACAAAATAAGTCACTCGGTTCGATCCAGATTGATAATTTTCGTGATACAACGTCGTTAGAGTTTCGGACGATTATAGAAAAATTACGTAAAGAAGGAGCAACTTCTTTTGTGATTGATCTGCGTCAAAATTCTGGAGGCTTGATGGCTGAAGCTGAACGTGTAGCCAGCTATTTCTTAGAAGATGGTGACACTATTGCTCAATTTTCAAATAATAAAAAAACCATCTCCACGGATAAAGCAGGTAAAAAGATCGACCAAGGATTCAAAGTTAAAGAGCCAACAGTATTTTTAATTGATCAAGAAAGTTCATATGGAGCTGAATTGTTAGCAGCAGCTGTAAAAAGTAAAAATTATCCAATCATCGGAGTAAATACTTTTGGTAAAGGCAGTGTTCAAAGTATTAGTCCAATCGGAAAAGACAATTACGTCCAATTAACGATCATGCGCTGGTTCACACCAGATGGCTCTTCAGTTGAAGGCACTGGAGTAGCACCAACGATTGAAGCAGATTATCCTGAGTACGCCAAACTTCCACCAATTTCAAAACAGTCGAATTGGCGCATCGGGGATTCTGGAGATGCAGTCCAAAACATCAATACGATGTTAAAAGCGTTGGGTTATCCAACAGAAGGTGAATTATTCAATGAAGCGACTAAAGAAGCCGTAGCCAAGATTCAAACTGAAAATAATCTGCCGGCAACAGGTGCGCTAGATGGTAAAACTATCGATGCTTTACAAGAAAAGGTATTTGCATTGATCAAAGCCAATGACGTTGCTTATGCAAAAGCCGTTGAGACATTAAAAAACAAGTAACAGTATCTGTTCTACAGCTTTTGATCACAAGGAGGGAAGTCATTGAAAAAATTACTGACAAAAAGTCATTTATGGTTAGGTATCAAATATCTATTGATTTCCCTTTTTGTTGGTGTAGTGATTCGAGGATTTCTATTGATTCCTGTTCCTGTGACAGGAAATTCCATGGATCAAACCTTGACGCAAGGAGATATGGTTTTGATGGAGAAATTCAGTAAAGTCAAGCGATTTGATGTAGTTGTCTTTCAACAACCGGATGGAACGATTTATATCAAGCGAGTAATCGGATTGCCTGGAGATGAGGTTCGTTACGAGGATGACCAGCTTTTTATTAATGGTAAGAAAGTGACAGAATCGTTTCTAAGTAATAATAGAAGATCAGACCACCAAGTATCTCCTTATACCACCGATTTTCAATTGACTGAATTAATCGGTAAAAAACAATTACCTAAAAATGAATATTTTGTTTTGGGAGACAATCGGCGGGTTTCCAAAGACAGTCGCTCTTTCGGGACCGTTCAAAATAAAGATATTTTAGGTAAAGCACAGTTTGTCTATTATCCATTGACTCACATAAAAATGATTGCTTAAAAAGATGGGGAGGCCCATCTTTTTTTGTCTTTTAGTATTTGTTGCTTTAAATAAATTATAAAGAAGTGAATTAACCTTAACAAAAACTCCTTTCGCTAACTTGAGCAGCAGCTCTGTATCAAAAGGAGTTTGATATTGTCTTGGGATTATCAGATAGAGAAAGTCTCACTGATGCCATTCTAGAAAATATTCTATCTCTTCTGTTTGGATATCTAATTTTTCTTGTTGAATGTGAAAACCGTTCTTTTGATAAAATTTTATTGCTAGCGTATTTTTTTGGTAAACATCTAGCGTTAGCTTAGTATGAGTGGATTGAATCGCTTTAAGTAATTGGGTCCCAATACCAAGTGAACGATAGTCCTGCAAAATAAAAATTCCTGCAATATACGCATTAATGATTCCGAGAAAACCGACAATTTTATTGTCGGAGTAATAGGCATAGATGGTCGCGGAAGAAAAAGCTTTTTTTACAAAAGAATAATTGTTGAGCCAGTGTTCTTTTTCGATAAAGTCATGGGTATCTAAGTTACTCATCAACCATATTTGAGAAATAGTCTCTAAATCGGAACTATCTAAATGTTCAATCAACTTGACCATAGGAAACTCCTTTTTTCAAAAAGTATATCATAACTAATTATGTACTGGTCTGTTAATAAAAAAACAGTCCTTAAGTAAAAGGACTGTTTTTAGCTATTCGACTAGATCAGTACCATAGGAATTGTCAATAGCACAAAACCATTTTCCCTCAATATTCCGGAAAACATACGTTGCTCGACGTTCCATTGAAAATTCTGATTTTTCTTTTGCCTGTTCACTAGCTTCTAAAAATGTTTGTGCAAGTACAAGAACGGTATCACCGGCAATCAAGTAAAGCATTTTTCCTTCAATCGGTTTGATTGAATTATCGAAATACTCAGCAATTTTAACAAAAGCTGATTTTATTTTATTGCGTCCACGCACGATTGTTCCTGGTTTAATGACAAGTATCGCATCATCTGTATAATAATTTACTAGCTCATCAAAGCGTTCCTCATGAATCAAAAAATCACATGTATCAATAATTGATTTAATTTCTCTTTCAATCGTTTCATTGTCAATCATAGTGAACATCTCCTTATTATAGAAGTATAGCACAAGATATGGACGCCCATGTCTTATTAGAAAAATAAAGATACAAGTATCCTAAGAATGGAAAAATTTTAGCGATCTTCTAGAAATGCGAGGAGCATCAAAAGAATGGAAGGTATCCAAAAAAATTTATTTCCTATTAGTCCAAGTATAAAAAATGCTAGGGATATAAAAAACCAAAATATTCTCAAAAGTTCGCCTCCAAAAATACACTTATATTAAAGCTGATGATAGAAACCAAAACTAGTTAAAAAAGCAAAAAGACAAAACCTAACAATTAAAGCGCTTTTAAAAAATAATTATGAGACTATAGTATAAATTCTTTCAGCTGCTTACTGTCAGTTTAATTCGTTTACTAAAAAGTGGGTGTAATTAATATACAAAGAGAGATATATTGGATTTGAGTCAATATCTTGGACATATTTTAGTAGAGACTGCTAAGACATTTTCTCTGTTTCTAAATCTTCAAACT